>NZ_DASXYM010000154.1:0-4694 GCF_036502485.1 Occallatibacter sp.
ACCTCCTGTTCCCAAGCGTAGATGAAGAGTCCGATAACCCCGAGAACAGCACAGTAAGCCTGCAGTCACGCAGGTTGCGTAGCCGGCACAGCAGTGCATGGATCATGCGGATAGCGTACCGCTACGCGACGGCAGGCGAAAGCGCCCTCCGCACGAAATATGTGCTCTCAGTTGTCCGGTAACCGCGTCTGATACTATCTTTTGGCGCCTGCTCGACCGCTCAACATTCAACTCTCCTGAGTTTCATAGCATGGCACTATCCATCAAAGACAATATCCCGACCCGAGGTTACAGCTTCATTGAGGCCCTAGTGTGCTGTCCCGGAAATACATGGCATAAGGGGCAGAGATCGAATAAGCTCAGTTATGTTGACTGGGCGACCCAAAGCAGATCTGAAATTGAGCGCGGCAGAAGAAGCGGAGCTGCGCGGCTTCTCCGCTTCCCGCAGTTTGCCTCACGCTCTTGTGGCCCGTGCCAGGGTTGTGCTGTGGTCGGCTGAGGGCAAGAGCAACAGCGAGATCGCGTCGCAGTTGAACTGGACCAACGCCACCGTGGGCAAGTGGCGGCAGCGCTTCGTGGAGCACCGCTTGCGTGGTCTTTACGATGAACTCCGACCTGGTCGGCCACGCTCGGTCTCCGATGAGAAGGTCGCACTCCTTCTCCGGCGCACGTTGAAGAAGAAGCCGCCTGCAGGAAGCCAATGGAGTATCCGGCAGGCAGCCGATTCAAACGGTCTGTCCAAGTCCACCGTGCACAGGATCTTCCAGGCCTTTGCCGTCCAGCCTCACCGCACACGGAACTTCAAGCTCTCCAGCGATCCCTTCTTCGTCGAAAAGGTGCGCGACGTGGTGGGGCTCTATCTGAATCCTCCCGATCACGCGGTCGTGCTCTCGGTGGATGAGAAGTCGCAGGTTCAGGCACTCGATCGTACCCAGCCGGTACTGCCGATGGGCCTGGGTTACGTGGAAGGCATCACCCATGACTATGTCCGCCACGGCACCACAACACTGTTCGCCGCCCTCGATATTGCCAGCGGCACTGTCTTTACCGAGTGCAAGCCGCGCCACCGCCATCAGGAGTTTCTCAGCTTTCTCAAGTGCATCGACCAAGCGGTGCCGCCAGAGCTGAATGTTCATCTGATCGTCGACAACTACGCTACCCACAGGCATGCCAAGGTGCGCCTCTGGCTCGCACAAAGGCCCCGCTTTCACCTGCACTACACCCCCACCTACTCGTCCTGGCTCAATCAGGTCGAGCGCTGGTTCGGTCTCATTACCCAGCAAGCCATCCGCCGCGGCAGCTTCAGCAGCGTCAAAGATCTCATCACCAGAATCGACCACTTCGTCAAGCACTACAACCGCAGTTGCCGTCCTTTTGCATGGACCGCCACCGCCGACTCTATCCTCCAAAAACTGGCTCGACTATGTTCGCGTATTTCCGGGACAGCACACTAGGTTTTCCCTTTCTAAGAAAAGTCGCACTTCACGAAAGCGGCCCCATGCAAACCGAAGTACATCCCGGCATTGAAAGATGCATGAAGCCGATCCTAAAGGATTTCCGCCATAAGGAGTCGAGCGGGTTTTTTCAGCCCATATACTCTGCGATGATCGGAATGGAGGGGATGAAAGAGCTGTATTCGACGGAATATGTCGCAAACAACTCATTCGATGTCGAGCAGGGAATCGGCGGCGTGTTTCAGGAACGCGGGAGAATCGTCGCAAGATGCTCCGCAATCAAGAACAAGGGATGGGAACCTCCTCAAATCGTCACCCTAGACCGAGCGATCAGGCAAGCTGACACATATGTATATGGGCATCAGTTTGCCAGCATTAAGCAATCGATAAGTATTTCACCTCCCCATTTGAAACGATATTTAACCCGGGAATTGCGTGGCTCGATGATGATCTTTCGGAAAATGAAAGCTCATCTCGAAGAGCGTGAAGTCGTTGCCTGATCTGCTCTGGCCGAGGCCTGGCCGGAGGAGCCAATTGTGCAACAGCTTATTGCACAACTGCCCTGGGGCTGTTTGGGGAGTTCGCATGAGGCTACATCGTGCCGTAGTGATAGACGGTGTAGTGATACAGGCCCTCAAATCTTTGGGTTGTTTCCGTTCCGAGGTGCAGGCAATCCCATTCGTGCTCGGGCGTAGCGCCAGCTTCGCCGGTTAGTATCCGGCGTCAGTGAGATTTGGTCAGCTTCCGGTTGGCCGCCTTAGAGGCCGCGGCGGGAACTCATAAACGCGCCGGTCAAAAGATTTTTCGAGAGCGGCGAGGTAAGCCTCGGCATGTGCCATTGCCGCGTGATCGTCAGACATCATCTCGGGCATACACTTCATTGCTGACTTGTGTGCTTCCAATTCGCAAAGAATTTTGTACCGACTCTGCGTTGAAGGTACGGGGCTGGCGAGGGGCCGCCTACTGGCAAAAGTGTCAGTAGGGAGACTTGATGGGCCAGGCTCCTGGTTGGGTATGGGATCGGGCTGTGAGATTCGAGGACTTTCCTATGTCATTCGAGTGGAGTATAGTGCTCTCGCCTAGACATTCGAGTGGGAGCACGAGATGGAACGTAGCAAAAGAGGGCCGGCGGCGGGGGAGATGCTGCAGGGCACGCTGGACATGCTGATTCTACGGACGCTGGTGATGGAGCCGGCGCACGGGCACACGATCGCGCAGGTGATTGAGCACACCTCAGAGAATGCGCTGGAGGTGGAACAGGGCTCGCTCTATCCGGCGCTGCATCGGCTGGAAGACCGCGGACTGGTGGCGGCAAAGTGGGGCGTGAGCGAGAACAATCGCCGGGCTAAGTTTTACCAGTTGACGGCTGCGGGGAAGCGGAAGCTGGCGGCGGAGACGAGCCGGTGGTGGCAGATGACGCGGGCGATCGGTTTGATTCTGGGGGCGGACTAACCGTCCGAGGCAAATGCGCCTGCGGCGCGGGTTTGCCAGGTTACCCGGGTTGTGACGAGTTCGTAATTGTGTGAGGTACATATGAATCTGCGACGTTTTGTGGGGCGGCGGGCAAAGGATGCTGAGCTGGCCGAGGAGATTCGGTCGCACCTGGCGCATGACGAGGATCTACGGACGGCGCGCGGTGTGGACGCGGATGAGGCGCGGCGGCAGGCACGAGTCAAGTTCGGCTCGCAGAATGCTGTGCGGGCGGAGGAGTGGCGCTATCGTTCCCTCCCCTGGGTGGAGGTAGTGCGGCGCGATCTCATGTTTGCGCTGCGTTCGCTCAGGAAGGCCCTAGGATTCACCATCATTGCCATCACTGTGATCGCGGTGGGGATTGGCGTGAATACGGCGGTGTTCTCGGTAATCAACACGGTTGTGCTCAAGCCACTGACATATCCCCATCCGCAGGAAATGATGGCGATGATGAACACGCTGCCGTTGGGGATGATACATGGCGCGAATGTGCCGAAGTTCAACCTGTGGCGCCAGCAGAAGCGCATTTTTGCGCAGTTAGCAGCGTATGACGACGGCGCCGGGATGGGCGTGACGGGCGGCGATCGTCCGCTACAGGTGCAAGCCATGCACGTATCGGCGGATTATTTCTCGATGTTCGGCGCTCCGATGATTTCCGGGCGCCCATTCACGGATGCGGAGGATAGTCCAAACGGGGGCAGGGTCGTTGTGCTGAGTTACGGACTTTGGAAGAGCCAATTCGGCGGGAACGCGCACATTGTGGGCACAACAATTCAGTTGGATGGGCAGTCTTACCTGGTGGTCGGCGTGGTTGGCAAAAGGTTTGTAACCGAAATGCCAACGGATCTGTGGCTCCCGTTTCAGTTTGATTTCAATACACAGGACCAATCCCATTACTTCGATGTGGCGGCACGGCTGAAGCCGGGCATCACCATGGCCGAGGCGAATGCGCAACTGAAGCTGGTCGCGGACCAGTATCGCCGCACCTACGGAGCAGCGTCGATCGGCCCGCAGGATGGATTCGCCATCGCGTCGCTGCAAGATGTGATTGCGGGCGGCAGTGGAGCTCTCGGCGGCACGGTAGTGCCCGGCAGCGATTCGCGCACCTCACTTTGGGTGTTGATGGGTGCTGTGGGATTTGTACTGCTGATTGCGTGCGCCAATGTGGCAAACCTGATGCTTGCGCGTGCGACAGGGCGGAAGCGCGAGCTGGCGACACGCGCCGCGCTGGGCGCCGGACGCGGGCAAATTGTGCGACAACTGCTGACGGAAAGCCTGGTGTTGTCGCTGATGGGCGGCGCGCTCGGGCTGGTGCTGGGCGCGGTTGGTGTGCGACTGCTGCTGGCGATTGCGCCGAGTGGCATTCCACGGGTCGGCGAAGGGGGAAAAGCGGTTGGGATGGACCTGCATGTGCTTCTGTTTACGCTGGGCGTCTCGGTGCTGACAGGAATTTTGTTCGGGCTAGTGCCCGCGATTCGCGCCTCGCGACTGAATATTACTGAGGCGCTGAATGAGAGCAGCAGTCGAGGCGGCGAAAGCGTTCGCAGCGTGACTCTGCGTTCCGGGCTGGTGGTGAGTGAGATGGCGATGGCGCTGATCCTGGTGATCGGGGCGGCGCTGCTGATCCGCACCCTCCTCAAGCTCCAAGCAGTGAATCCGGGATACGACAAGCGTAATGTGCTGACGATGGCGATGTCGATCAGTGGCGATCGCTTCCAGAAGACGGCGCCCGTGGCGCAACTTGTGAGAGAGGGAACGGACAAGCTGTCG
>NZ_DASXYM010000155.1:0-8940 GCF_036502485.1 Occallatibacter sp.
GGCCGCGCCACATGTAGCGTTCGCCGCTGAGCAGGTCTTCGGCTTCGTAGGCGCGGTCGGCGGGGATGCCGAGCTCTTCGAGCGGCAGGTTGATGAACCCGGCCTGCGTGAAGTGCGGGTCGAGGTTGACGATGGTGAGGATCAGGTCGGAGCGGTCGTCGGACTCCTTGCTGTAGCAGATGATCTGCGGATTCTCGCTGAGGTGGAAATGCAGCGAGATGTCGTTCTGGAGGGCGGGGTGGGTGTTGCGGATCTTGTTGACCTGGGTGATGAGCGGGCGCAGGGTGCCGGGCGCGTCGAGGTCGCGATAGCGAATCTGGTATTTCTCTGAGTCGAGATACTCCTCGCTGCCGTGCTTGAAGGGCTTGTTCTCCTGCAGCTCGAAGGCGGGGCCGTAGATGCCGTAGTTGGCGCCGAGGGTGGCGGCGAGCAGGAGGCGGATGACGAAGGAGGGGCGGCCGCCTATCTGCAGGAATTCGGTGAGGATGTCAGGCGTGTTGGGCCACTGGTTGGGGCGGAAGAAGTCGGTGACCGGCGGCTTGGTGATTTCGTTAAGGTAGGCCGCGATCTCGTCTTTGCCGTTGCGCCAGGGGAAGTAAGTGTAGGACTGCGAGAAGCCGATCTTGGCGAGGCGGTACATGATCTTGGGGCGCGTGAAGGCCTCGGACAGGAAGAGGACTTCAGGGTGTTCGCGCTTGAGCTCGCCGATGCACCACTCCCAGAAGGGGAAGGCCTTGGTGTGAGGGTTGTCGACGCGGAAGATGGTAACGCCGTAGCCGAGCCAGAAGTCGAAGACGGATTTGAGCTCGGGCCACATGCCTTGCCAGTCTTCGCTTTCGAAGTCGAAGGGGTAGATGTCCTGGTATTTCTTGGGCGGATTTTCGGCGTACTGGATGGTGCCGTCAGGGCGCTCCTTGAACCAGTTTTTGTGCTCGGCGACGTAGGGGTGGTCGGGCGCGACCTGGAAGGCGATGTCGAGGGCGACGTCGAGGCTGAGGGTCTTGGCGGTTTCAACGAAGCGGCGGAAATCGTCAAGCGTGCCGAGTTGGGGAAGGATGGACTTGTGGCCGCCTTCTTCGGAGCCGATGGCCCAGGGGCTGCCCTCGTCGCCGGGCTGGCCGTTGGGGTTGTTGTTGGGGCCTTTGCGGAACTGGCGGCCGATGGGGTGAATGGGCGGAAGGTAGACGACGTTGAAGCCCATGTCGGCTACGCGCGGCAGGAGCTTTTCGGCATCGGCGAAGGTGCCGTGCGCGCCTGATTTGGCGGCGGTGGAGCGAGGGAAGAACTCGTACCAGGAGCTGAAGCGGGCGCGGACGGGATCGACCTGGAGGATGAGCTCGGAGGAATCGGTAGCGAAGCGCTTGTCGGGATAGCGCAGGACGAGTTCGTGAAGCATGGGATCGGTGGCGTGGTTGCGCAGCTTTTTGGGATCGGATTTGGAGCGGAGGCCTACGGCGCGCGCTTCGAGCCAGGGTCCGTCACCGCCGGTGGCGCGTTTAGCGGCGGCTTCGACCAGATCGGCGCCGATGAGGTAATCGACGGGGGCGTCGGCGTCAGCCTTGATGCGCTTGAGGAGGTCGCGGTGCCAGGTCTCGAAGTGATCGACCCAAGCCTGGACCTTGTAGCCGTAGCGGCCGATGTCGGTTACGCCGAAGCTGGCGAACCAACGGTCGTTGACCATCGGCTCCATGGGGACTTCAAGCCAGTCGTCAGAGCCTTCGCGGTGGACGAGCACGGAGGAGGCGATGGCGTCGTGGCCGTCGGTGAAGACGTCGGCTTCCACGCGGACGAGATCGCCGGCAGTGCGTTTGGCGGGGAATCGACCGCAGTCAACATGTGGAGAGATGGCTTCGATGATGACGCGGCGGCGGCCTTCGGTGGGGAGGGGCATGGGCGAGTTCTCAGTTCTCAGTTCTCAGTGGTCAGTGGCGACCGATGCCGGTGAGGGGTTCGATGCTGCTTGGCGCGGGTCGATTAGAGAGCGGTAAAGGGTGATGGTTTGCTGAGCGATGGCGGACCAGCTGAAGACGTCTTCGACGCGCCGGCGGCCGGCATCGCCGAAGCGCTGGCACTTTTCGGGATCGTTGAGGAGGATGCTGATGCGGCCGGCCAGGTCGCGGGCGAAGGTATCGGGGTCGACGGGGAAGCCGGTGACGCGGTCGCCTTCGAAGGGAACCAGGTAGCCGGTTTCGGCTTCGACCACGACTTCCTTGATGCCTCCTGTGGAGCTGGCAACGACGGGCGCGCGGCAGGCCATCGCTTCGAGGTTGATGATGCCGAAGGGCTCGTAGACCGAGGGGCAGCAGAAGACGCGGCAGTTGGAGTAGAGCTGGATGACCTCAGGTTTGGTGACCATCTTCTCGATCCAGACGATGCGCGGATGTTTCTGGCGGGCGTGCTCGACTTTGGCGCGCAGCTCGGCGGCGATTTCGGGAGTGTCTGGCGCGCCGGCGCAGAGGACGACCTGGGTGTCTTCGGGTAGATAGCTGATGGCGTCGACGAGGTGGGTGACGCCTTTCTGGCGGGTGATGCGGCCGACGAAGAGCACGTAAGGGACGGCGGGGTCCACGCCGTACTGGACCAGGGCCGAGGTGTCGGCGGTCTTCTGATATTCCTTGAGGTCAATGCCGTTGTAGATGACGTGAATGCGATTTTCGTCCACGTCAGGGTAGGCGCTCAAGATGTCGTGCTTGGTGCCCTGGGAGACGGCGACGATGGCGTCGGCGTCGTGGATGGCGGTGGACTCCATCCAGGAGCTCATGGCATAGCCGGAGCCAAGCTGCTCGGCTTTCCAGGCGCGCAGAGGCTCAAGCGAGTGAGTGGTGAGGACGAAGGGTATGCCGTATAGCTTTTTGGCGAGATAGCCGGCCATCGACACATACCAGGTGTGGGTGTGGACAACGTCGATGTTCCGGAGGTCTTTGATCTGGGTGAGGTTGAGGCTGAGGGCTTCGAGAGCGCCCTTGAACTTGCCTTCTGTGCCGTTGGAGATGTCGGGCCAGGGCTCGGCGCCGCGGACGTGGAGATTGCCTTCGTCGGCGTGCTGGGGACCCCAGCAGTGCACTTCGACCTCGATATGTTTTGCCAGTTCGCGGCTGAGGTATTCGACGTGGACTCCGGCGCCGCCATAGACCTGAGGGGGAAATTCGCGTGTAAACAAGCCAACTTGCAAAGTGTGTCCTCGACTTGGATTCAGTTTGGTTTCAGGTTCAACAGTGCTTCGATGCGGCTCATGGCGCGTGGGCAGGGTTCCGGTTCGGATTGTGTTTCAGGCACCGCCGCTACCACTTCAGGGTGACGCGGTTGCTGCACGGCGAGGGCTGAATGCCGGCCCAGGCGACTGCTGCGGTTGAGTTTACTCCTCGGGGTGAGGGGGGACGCAAACCCAGGTGCAGGGTGAGTGCAGAGCAGGAATGGCTTGACACGGGCAAAAAGATGGGATGAAATTTTGACATCCCCAGGCTCTGAACGCGAGCCAGCCGCTCTCGATCGGCACGGCGCACCTGGAAGCACCAGGGCGCATCAAGCTGCCGGTTACGAAGCGTCTGCGTGTTCGCGGTCCATTGGGTCGGGGTGTGTGACGATGCAGGCGATCATTCAATCTCGCAGGATTAACTTCAAGCTGCTCTCCATTGGAGCGGTGTGGCTTGGCGCGGCGCTGCTGGAGTATGCGGTGATGCGGCAGCCGGGCAATGCGTGGTTTCTGCCGGTGGACTGGCAGACGCGGTTCGCTTCCATTCCCATCCAGCAGATTTCGACCGAGTTCCCCATTTTTGCGCAGACGATTGCGGCATCGATACTGGGCGTGTGGCTGCTGCGCTGCAAGCGTAATGGAGCATTTTTGGTGTGCGGCGTATGCGTTGGGGCGGAGCTGGTGTATGAGGTGGGTCAGCGCTCGGATTTCTCGGCGTGGCTGCTTCCGATCCTTCCCCGGGTGTGGCCGCTGGATCACGTGGCTGAGTGCCTGGGCAAGGGAACCTTCAGCTTCAATCATGTGATGGCGATTGTGCTGGGCGGGATGATTGCGTACCTGGTGGTGGTGAATACGATCCCGGCGAAGCGGTAGCGAGATCAGAGACCGGTGAAGCAGCCGGTTAGCGCAGCGTGGTTGCGCCCTTTCGTGGCGGTTGGGCCGCCGCTTCCATGACAGTCAGGAGATGTGGCTCTGTTCCGTTGGGACGGAGGCGCCGTATTGTCTGCGGACGAACCAGAATACCGGCAGGCCGGCGAGGATGAGGGCGGTGCCGATGAGGGAGCCTTCCAGATTGCTGCCATAGCTGGAGATGAGCACGGCCGCGGCGGAGATGACGAAGATGGCGGGAAGTACCGGGTAGCCCCAGAGGCGATAGGGGCGGGGCATGTCAGGGCGTTGGCGGCGGTAGTAGAAGACGGTGGTGGCGGTGAGCATGTAGAAGAGCCACTCGGCGAAGACCGCGAGCTCGAAGTGCTGCTGGAACTGGGAGAGGAAGAGCAGCAGGATGGTCGAGAGCAATCCCTGAACGATGAGGGATGTGGACGGCGACTGGAAGCGCGGGTGGATGTGCGCGAACTGGCGGAAGAAGAGGCGGTCGCGCGCGGCGGCGAAGGGAATGCGGGCGCCGGACATGACGGTTCCGTTGAGCGTGACGAAGATGCTGAGCGCCATGGCGGCGGCGACGAATCCGGCGCCGCGGGGGCCGGCGACGATGGAGAGCGCGGAGACAGCGGGACGGTCGCTGGCCGCAATTTGTGCCGCCGGCAGGATGTATTGGATGGCTGCGTTGGTGGCCATGAAGAGCGCGCCCACGATGAACAGGCCGCCGATGAGGGCGAAGGGCAAGGAACGCTCGGGACGGCGGACTTCGCCCGCGACCATGGTGAGGTCGTTCCAGCCGTCATAGGCCCAGAGGGTGGCGATGAGCGCGGCCATGAATCCATTGAGACCGCTAAGCGCGGGATGCACCGACGTATTGAAGTTGGACCAGGAGCCGGAGACGGACGCGAAGCAGAGCGCCGCCACAATGAGGATGAGAATGGCTTTGAGGACAGTGAAGACGAGCTGGAAGTCGCCGGCTTTCTTGATGCCGAGGTAGTTGAGGCCGGTCATGAACCAGGTGACGGCGATGGCGAAGATCTGCGACCAGTAGAGCGGCAGGCCGGGCACGGAGGCCGTGAGCCAGTGGAAAGAAGGAAAGACGCCAAGGGTGCGGGCAAGGCCGCTGGTGACGGCGGCGATGGAAGCGGGCTTGGCGACGGCGAACCAGGTCCACATGTAGAGGAAGGCCGTGGTGTCGCCGTAAGCGCCGCGCAGGTAGACGTATTCGCCGCCGGCGTAAGGCATCATGGCGCCGAGTTCGGCGTAGGTCATGGCGCCGAAGAGAGAGAGCAGCCCGCCAACGACCCAGGCGAGGTAGACAAGGGCGGAAGAGCCCACGTCCTGCATCATTTCGCGGGGAACGAGGAAGATGCCGCTTCCAATAATGGTGCCGACCACGATGGCGGTGGCCTGGCTGGCGCCCAGCACGCGGGGCAGATCGTTGGCTACAGCAGGTGAGGTGGTTGTGGTGGGAACGGGGAACGTTTCGCTCATGCAGTGATTGGAGGATAGCAGGAGCGCGGCGGGGGCCAAGGCACGGCCGAAGCCGTGCCCTTCAAAGCAACGTCGGATACGGGCTAGTGTTTGTGCGCCTTCTGCGGCTTGGTTTTTTCAGCGCCGGTGGGCGCGCCTGTGTCCTGGCCCTTTCCGGTTGTCTGGGAAGAATCGCCGGAGGGCTGGGCCGTGCTGGTGAGGCCGATGTCCTCTACGCGGATCTGGTTATCGATGGTGTAGCCGGGGGCGGCCTGTTGGGCGACCTGCTGAGCGCTGTCTTTGCGGTCAGGGCTACCCACCACGCCGGTGAGCTTGATGATGCCCTTGCCCTGGTCCTGGTCGACCATGACGGAGGCCAGGTCGTGCGACGTGAGCGCATCGAAAACAGCCTGCTTGTTATCAGGATGCGTGTTGGTGCGGCAGGCCGCGGTGAATCCGCAGGCGAGCACGGTGGCCGCGACACCGAAAAGGAGGTCGCGCAGAAGGTGGTGTCGCTTCAAGAGGAGTTGGAAATGCTTCATGGTTTTGGACATCCGACTCTTGTTCCGATGCGATCAAGGCGGTGGCCGGTTGTTTTGGGGGACTTTCCAGCTATGCGGCGTGTGGCTTGAGCGGCTCGTGGAAGTGGCGTGAGATGGACTCTGCTACTTCGATGCCGGTGTCACCTGGCGCTGAAATAAAGCGCGCAGTTCATTGATTTCTTCGGGCGTACAGGCGCGTTTGGGGATCGGGAAGAATTTTGCCGGCGCGAGATAGAGCAAGAACATGTTCTTGTTTTCGGCAAAGGACTGGATCGCTGACCACTCGATCTCTCCCCGCGAATTGGTGGTTCTTGTTCGAATGAGGTCATCGCTGAAGTCCAGGTTCCATTCGCCGTCGTTGGATCGAGTGCGGCGATAGCAGTATCGCCAGTGCAATCGCACCGGAATAGGAAATGAGAGAAGAAATAGACTGCCGATGAACTCAATGGCGGAGCCGGTGTAGAAACCAGACTGGCGCATGGCCATGCCAGCCGCAAGGAGAATGGCTCCGCATGCCGGGATCAGAAAATCGAAGGCGGCTCGCGAATTCTGCCGATGGAGTCTCTGCGCGTGGAGATAGTCGCTGAGTTCGAAGCGAAACTGAACCTGTGGCATGAATTGATCTTAAGTGTGCACCGAGGGTTCACAAGACAACCACAGATTCCTCGACTTCGCTGCGCTCCGCTCGGAATGACAACGCATGGGCAGCGTTAGCGTGCCGGCTGCGGTTTGTGAAAGTGGCTCCAGATGGATTCGGCGGTTTTCTTTGGCACGACGGCGGCCAAGGATTCGGCGGTGGCTTGCTGTACGTCGCGGAGGCTTCCGAAGTGCGCGATGAGGCGCTGACGGGTGAGAGCGCCGACGCCGGGGATACTCAAAAGCTCTGAGTCGCGGTCGCGCATGGCGCGGCGCTGGCGGTGGTAGCCGATGGCGAAGCGGTGGCTCTCGTCGCGGATCATCTGGACAAGATGCAGGACGGGCGAGCGGCGGTCGAGAACGACCGGTTCGGATTCATTGCCGTAGACGTAGATGACTTCTTCTTTTTTGGCGACGGAGGCGAGGGGCTGGGTGGTGATGCCCAGTTCTTCGAGTGCGTCGGCGGCGGCGTGAAGCTGGCCGAGGCCGCCGTCGATGAGGATCAGCGAAGGCATGGTGGAGGGCTCTTTATCCTGGCTGCCTTCCTTTCCGTTTCCGAGGATGCGTTTGTAGCGGCGGTGGACGACTTCGCGCATGGAGGCGAAGTCGTCGACGCCGAGGACGGTCATGACTTTGAATTTGCGGTAAGCGGCTTTGTTCATCTTGCCGTCTTCCCAGACGACCAGCGAGGCGACGGTTTCGGCGCCCTGGATGTGGGAGATGTCGAAGCACTCGATGCGGCGGGGGAGTTCAGGGAGCATGAGGGCGTCGGCGAGCGCTTCCTGAATGGCCTTGCGCGAGGGCTCGAGGACGCGGAAGCGCTGGGTGTAAGACTGCTTGGCGTTCTGGGCGGCGAGGTCGACGAGGGAGCGTTTTTCTCCGCGCTGCGGCACGGCGAGCTCAATGCGGCGGCGAACGCGTTCGCCGAGCAGAGTAGCGAGGGCTTCGCGATCGGGGAAGTCGACCGGGATGAGAATGGTGCGGGGGACGTAGGGCTGGTCGATGTAGAGCTGTTTAAGGAGGGCGGAAAAGATGGCGCCGGGGTTGAAGTCGGGATCGGCCGGCAGAGGTTCGTTGTTTCCCACCCTTCTGGACGATGAAGCCGTCGTTGAGGACGGGGCACCTAATGTCTCTGGCTCGTCTTCAGTGCCGGTGGCGCGTTCGAGAGCGAGGGACTCCATCAGTTCGGGGAGGTCCTCCCAGAAGAACTCGCGGCGGTCGACGATTTTGCCGTTGCGCATGTGAAAGAGATTCACCGCCAGGGAGCCGCCTTCAAAGTGATAGCCGAAGACGTCGGCATCGTCGTCCTGTTCGGCGGTGGCGATGCGCTGCTTCTCCTGGAGCTGATGGACGGTGGTGAGCTGGTCGCGCAGGCGCGCTGCGGCTTCGAACTGTTGTTTCTCGGCGGCGGCCATCATGCGCTGGGTCAGGGCGCGCTCGAGCTCGGCCTGCTTGCCGTCGAGAAAGAGCTGCGCATCGCGGACGGCCTGCTTGTAGGCCTCGGGCGTGGTGAGGCCCTCAACGCAGGGGCCGAGGCAGCGGTGGATGTAGTACTCCAGGCAGGCGCGGGGGTGGGTTCGGTTGAGGTCGACTTTGCAACTGGGGATGAGGAAGCTGCGGTGGATCAGCTCGGCGACGCGGTAGGCCAGATTGCCGGGGAAGTAGGGGCCGTAGTAGGCGGAGCCGTCTTTGCGCAGGCGACGGGTGACGAAGACTTTAGGGTATCGGTCGCCAAGGGTGAGCTTGACGTAGGGGTAGGTCTTGTCGTCGCGCAGCAGGATGTTGAAGCGCGGCTTGCGCTGCTTGATCAGGTTGTTCTCGAGCGCCAGGGCCTCGTGCTCGTTGGCGACGGTGATGTACTCCACGTCGACGGCCTCGCGCATCAGCGTGCCGGTCTTTGCATTGGCCTGCGAGGCCTGGAGGAAGTAGGAGCGCACCCGCGCACGCAGGTTCTTGGCCTTGCCTACGTAGATGACCTCGCCTTCCGCGTTCTTGTACAGGTAACAACCAGGGGAGGTGGGCAGGGTGCGGATTTTTTGCTGGAGATCCATTTCGGTTCCGGGCCGCGCCAGAGGAAATGGCGGCGGAAGAAGACTTTACTTTTCAAGTCTATCCGCCTTTTTTACAAAAGGTTGCCCGAGTAGATTTGACGCGAATCCACAACAAAAGTTCCAGATGCAAGGGTCGTCATTCCGCCGGCCAAGATGCAAAATA
>NZ_DASXYM010000156.1:0-35549 GCF_036502485.1 Occallatibacter sp.
AGCGCGCCTGCGTTCCCAGCCGGGAAGTTGCGTGGCGCGATTCAAATCAGTCGGAAAGAGTGAATTCTAAAACCTGAGTGGCGGGCTGTAAATGCATCGAAAGATTTTGACAATTGTGCTTTGAATGACGGCCGCTCACCTGTCCCGCTTCCCATATCGGCGATTGATTGATTTGCAACAGAGCGGAACGGTCTGGGGCTGGCGCGGGAGGTCCCTTTTCAGTTCGAACCAAAGGACGGGTCGTTGAAAAGGGGCTTGCGGCGTGGAGCGGGGTGGGGTATTTTACTAACTAGTTAGTTTAACTAAACGGTTAGTTGGGGAAATGCCGGAATCCGTTGGACAATCCGATCGTTCTGCCGAGACGCGGACCAGGATCCTGGAAGCCGCGCTGGGGGAGTTTGCTGCTCATGGCCTCGCTGGGGCGAGAACGGAGCAGATTGCCACAGCTGCCGGGGTGAACAAGGCGCTGCTGTACTACTACTTTGAAAGCAAAGAGAAACTTTACCTGGCGGCGCTTGAGCTGAGTGCCGAACGGATCCGCGACAGCTCGCTGGCGGTATTTCTGAGTTCGGGCTCGGCGGGTGAGCGCATTGTGCGGACGGCGCTCAATCATTTCGACCGCATTATCGGGCAGCAGGAGTTTCAGAGCATGATGCAGCAGGAAATGATCCGGCTGCACAAGGGCGAGTCGAGCGGGATTTCCATCGTGATCAAGCGGGTGTTCGCACCCATGCTGTCGATGTACCAGGCGCTGGTGCGGGAGGGGATCGCGTCGGGCGAGCTGATTGATGTGGACTGGATGCAGATGCACCTGTCGACGCTGGGCGCGAATGTCTTCTATTTCATGAGCGCGCCGATCTGGCGGAAGGTGATGCCGGTTGATCCTCTGGATCCGGATGTGCTGAAGAAGCGCAGGCAAGAGGTTGTGCATTTTCTGGGACAAGCAATTTTTACGGACCGACAGCACGGCGCCGAGGTTGCGAAGCGTGTGCTGGCGGAGTCGCCGATGCCGGAGATTTCCGGGTCGTGGCCATTTATGGGGAGGAAGGCGTGAATCCACGTAATCGCGTTTTTATGATTTTGGGGCTGCTGACGCTGGGGTCGTTGATCTGGTATCTGGTGACGGCGAGGCCTTCGCCGGATCTGCACCTGATTGGCACGGTGGATGCGAATGAGGTGCAGGTCAGCGCGAAGATTCCCGGGCGGGTGGAGAAGCTGCTGGTGCAGGAAGGCGACCAGGTGCAGGCTGGGCAACTGATCGCGGTGATTGAGAGCAACGATCTGGCGGCGGCCCACGCGGCGGCCGAGGCCACGGTGGCGAGCCAGCAACAGAAGCTGAACGAGACGATGGAGACTGAGCGCCAGACGAAGGGCGAGACCAGCAACGCCACCGTGAACGCACAGGCGCAGGTAACGGCGGCGCAGGCGGCTTTGGCGCAGGCGGAAGCAAATTTGGCCAAGCAGCAGGCAGACACGCAGAGAACGGTAGCGCTGGCGAAGCAGGGAATCATGAGCGCGCAGTCAAGCGACGTGGCAACCGCGGCTTTGCAGGCGGACCAGGCGGCGGTGCAGTCGGCGAAGGCGAATGTGGCGGCGGCGGATGCCGCGCTGAAGCAGGCTCGGGCGCACGAGATGCAGGCAACGGTGGCGGCGAAGACGGTGGCATCGACGCGCGAAGTGGTGCAGAACGCGAAGGCGCTGGCGCAGCAGGCAGCGGTGGAGGTGGGCTACTCCAATGTGTACGCGCCGGTGACGGGCAGGGTGGATGTGTGGGCTGCGCGGCAGGGCGAGGTGGTGACGGCGGGGCAGACGATTGTGACGATCATGGACCTGACGCAGACGTGGGTATATGCGCCGATCCCGGAGACGCAATCGGATGCGGTGCAGGTGGGCGAGAGTCTGCGGGTGGCGTTGCCGAGCGGCGCGAGCATTGACGGCAAGGTGATCACCAAGGCCACCGAGGCTGACTTTGCAACGCAGCGCGACATCAACGGCGGACGCAAGCGCGACATCAAGACGGTGCGGCTGAAGCTGCTGATCCCGAATGCAGGGGAGAAGTTTGTGCCCGGCATGACAGCCGACGTGTTTGTTCCGAAGGCAAAGCTGGTGAAGCAATGAGCGCAGTGCGAAAGGCCAGGACGCAGGAGGGGGGAGCGCCGGCGACGGCGGCTCCATTCGCAATTGCGGTGGAGAACATCGTAAAGCGTTATGGCGCGTTCGAGGCGGTGAAGGGAATCACATTCGAGGTAAAGGACGGCGAGATCTTTGGGCTGCTGGGTCCGAACGGAGCGGGAAAGAGCACGCTGATCCGGATGATGACGACGCTGATGCCGGTGACGGCGGGGCGGGCGCTGGTTGCGGGGCACGACGTGACCAAAGAGCCGAACGCGGTGCGCAACATGATTGGCGTGATTCCGCAGGCGCTGACGAGCGACCAGGATTTGACGGTCTACGAGAATCTGCTGATCTACGCGAAGCTTTACTCAGTGCCGAAGGAGAAGCGTGAGAAGAACATCGCCGCGGTGCTGGAGGCGGTGGACCTGACGAAGTGGCGGGGCGCGCAGACCAAGACGCTATCCGGCGGCATGAGGCGGCGGTTGGAGATTGCGCGCGGGCTGGTGCATGATCCGCGCATCTTTTTTCTGGATGAGCCGACGACGGGCCTTGATCCAGTGAGCCGCATTGCGGTGTGGGAGATGCTGAACAACCTGAAGAAGACGCGCAACCTGACCATGCTGCTGACCACGCACTACATGGAAGAGGCGGACCGGTTGTGCGACCGGATCGCGATTGTGGACCACGGGACACTGGTGGCGCTGGGCACGCCGGTGGAGCTGAAGCAGAGCGTGCCGGGATCGAATGTGGTGGAAGTGCAGTTTGCGCGCGAGTCAGATGACTGGAAGGCGCGGCTGGAGGCGCTGACGGACGTGACGGAGGTGCAGTCGCAGTCTGCCGGCGTGTATCGGGTGCTGACTTCAAACGGATCGCAGACGACGACGCAACTGGTGGAGATGGCGAGCAGGCTTGGGGAGCAACTGAGTTCGCTGAGCGTGCAGAATACTTCGCTGGACGACGTGTTTGTGCACTATACGGGGCGGCAGTTGCGCGATGAGCAGGTGAAGGCGGTGTTCCAGATGCCACCGCGGCCAGGAGTGAATGCATGAATCGGTTCCTTGCCATTGTGGAGCGCGAGATGCGCAAGTTTTTCCGATCGCCGGTGCTGATGATCATGAGCATGATGCTGCCGATTGTGCAGTTGATCATTCTGGGGCATGCGATGGGCGGGCACGTGCAGAACGCGCGCGTGGCGGTGGTGGATGAAGATCACGGGCCGCAGGCGGTGAAGGTGAAGGAAGCCTTTGACTCGATTGCGGTGAACATCGCGACGTTCAAGACGTTTCCTTACGAGAATGAGATGGAGGCGCGCGAGGATGTGCGCACGGGCAAGGTAGACGCGGCGGTGATCATTCCGCCGCAGTTCTCGCGGCGCGTGTACGCGAAGGATGCCCCGCGCATGGGGCTGGTGGTGGACAACAGCGACGCGGTGTTGAGCAATGCGATCGTCGGCGAGATGCAGTTGATGGTGGATGCGCTGAACAAGCCGGTGATCGAGCAGCGGGTGGTGAAGGATATCGCGCTGCGCGTGGTGGAGATCTATCCCTACATGGAGTACATGAAGTACCTGCTGGCCGGGTCGATTGCGCTGGCGATGTATATCTCGGTGATGATTGGCGGCGGGATGCTGTACATCGACGACAAGGCGCGCGGCGTGCACGAGGGTTACCTGGTGACGCCGATCAGCAAGCTGGAACTGGTGATGGGCCTGAATGCGGCGGGGGCGATCAAGGCAGTGCTGGCGGGGATTTCGCTTACGGTGATTGGTTCGCTGATGTCAGGGCTGGGAACGATCTTCAATCCCTGGGCGGTGCTGAATTTACTGCTGCTGATTCTGGGGACGTCGCTTGCGTTCAACGGAATGATGTTCCTGATGATGGTGCGGGTGGACGATCCGCTGGTGCCGCGCGCGATGTTTGGCGTGCTGAATACGCTGCTGTTTTTCCCGTCGGGCGCGATCTCCCCGGTGTCGGCGTTTCCCAAGTGGCTGCGGACGATTGCGTCGGTGGATCCGTTCACGTACGCCATTCACGGGTTGAAGGCAATTTTGCTGAAGGATGGCGGGTTCGTGGCGATCCAGTGGGACTTGCTGTTTTTGTTTACGTTTGGCATTGGAACTTTGCTGATCGCTACGCCGTTGTTCAAGCGAACGCTGTAAGAGGCAGGGATCGGGTCAGGGTTCAGGGGTCAGGGTTCAGGAATCAGGGTTTCCGGAAGCAAGCGGCCGGAAGACAATACAGGCGGTCCATTCCTTGTGGGAGGATGGACCGCCTGTTTGTTCAGCGGCGAAGAGTGGGTAGGGACAACGCGGCAAGGGCGATGCTATAAATGCAGCCACACCTCGCTTCCAAGGCGCGCTGGAGGTCGATGATGCGTACTGGTCCTGATTCGCAAGCCGATTCGCAGCTTGGATCGCAAGCTGAATTGCAAGGTGGATCGCAGCGTTCCAGCTATCTGCTTGTGTTTGCCATGCTGCTGATGATCAGCGTGCCTGCCGGGCTCACGTTGCATACCGTAAGAATTTCTCCGCAGGTTCCGCCGCTGACGGAGGGAACTTCGCCCTACGGATACACGGTGAGCCTGCTGCTGTTTGTGGCGCCCATTGTGACGATTCTGTTCTGGCTGGTGCCGGGCGAACATCTGCATATTTCGAAGAGATCCGTGGTGCGGACGATTGCGCTTTTATTTCCGCTGGGGGCGGGAATGGACTTCTTTTTCGCGCACTCGTTTTTGACGTTTCCCAATCCGCGCGCGACCCTGCAGGTTCTTATGCCGGCGCTGGGAGGCGGCGTGCCGGTTGAAGAGTACCTCTTCTACTTCACGGGATTTTGCGCGGTGCTGCTGCTGTATATCTGGCTGGATGAGTACTGGCTGGCGGCGTACAGCATTGCGGTGAACGCGGCGGAGCGGACGAATTTCAAACGGTTGCTGCAGTTTCATGCGCCTTCGCTCATTGCAGGGGTGGTGCTGATTGCAGGGGCAATTGTGCTGCGGCGCGTGTTTGTGCACGACGGCGGGTTTCCGGGATATTTCCTTTTTCTCGTGGTGGCGGCGCTGGGGCCTTCGGCGCTGCTGCTGCCTTCGGCGCTTCCCGTAATTAACTGGAGGGCGCTCAGCCTGACGCTGTTTTTTATTCTGCTGATGAGCCTGTTGTGGGAGGCGACGCTGGGGCTTCCTTACGGATGGTGGGGTTTTCAGCATCGCGAGATGCTCGGGATTTACATCACGGCGTGGAGCGATCTGCCCATCGAGGAAGTGCTGCTCTGGATCACGGTGACGTATGCCACGGTGATTGTGTATGAGGTGGTGCGGCGGTGGCAGTCGTCGGGCAAGCGTGCGCGCCACGCATTCTTCGGAGCGAGTTCGTCCGCGGAGTCAGGAGCGACTCTGCAGAGGCTTTGAGATGGATTCGAGGCTCTTGCCGGCGGCTTCAACTCCGATGAAGTGCTCAGCCACCCCACCGGTAATCATGAAGAGGGCGCCGAGACCGTAGCCGAAGGCGACCCACGGGCGCGAACCGGTGGCGATGAGTACGCCGAAGAGGAACGGTGCGCCCACACCGCCGATGAGGGTGCCGATGGCGTAAAAGATGGCGATGGCGAAGGCGCGGATTTCGAGCGGGAAGATTTCACTGACGGTGAGATAGGCGGCGCTGGCTGCGGACGAGGCGATGAAGAAGATGCAACTGAACCAGATGCCCATGCCGCGCGCGCCCAGCATGCCGCTGGCGAAGGGGAAGAGGGATGCGGCCAGCAGAATGCCGGACAGGCCGTAGCTGATGGTGATCATGGGCTTGCGGCCGATGGAGTCATAGAGCTTGCCGAGGATGAGCGGCCCGAGGAAGCTGGCGATGGCGAACGGCAAAAGGTGCATGGGCAGATCGCGGTCGCCGACGTGATAGAACTTTTTGACCACGAGCGCATACGAGAAGAAGACGGCGTTGAAGAAGAACGACTGCGAGGCCATGAGGATGAGGGCGAGGATGGAGCGCTTGCGATTCTCGCCGGCCATGTTCGCAAAGATCTCGCGCAGCGGCGTGTGGTCGCGGACGCTGATCTTGAGTTTTTCGCCCTGGGGTTTGGGGAGGCTGTTTTTATTGCCACGGCTGGCGCGGTTCTCGATGTCTGCGACGATCTTGCCGGCCTGTTCTTCTTTGCCGCGCAGCATGAGCCAGCGCGGGCTCTCCGGCACGAACAGGCGGAGGATGAGCACGAGGATGCCGAGCGATCCGCCGACGCCGAAGGCATAGCGCCAGCCGGTGTTCTGGGGGAGATGTCCGGAGAGCAGGAACATGGCGGCAAGCGAGCCGATGGTTGCGCCGACCCAGAAGGTTCCGTTGACCAGCAGGTCGACGGTGCCGCGGACTTTGCCGGGGATGAGCTCATCGACGGCGGAGTTGATGGCTGCATATTCTCCGCCGATGCCGACACCTGTGAAGAAGCGGAACAGAGAGAAGCTGAAGAGTCCCCACGAGAACGCGCTGGCGATGGTGGCGAGTGAGTAGGTGGTGAGCGTGACGAGGAAGAGTTTGCGGCGGCCGAGGCGGTCAGTGAGGTAGCCGAAGAGCAGGGCACCCACGACTGCTCCGGCTAGATAGGTGGTGGCGGCGCCGGTGACCTGGGGATCGGTGAGGTGCAGGCCGGCTTTGCTTTCGAGGATGCCGGAGAGCGAGCCGACCATGGTGACTTCAAGGCCGTCGAGCAGCCAGGAAGTGCCGAGCGCGAAGATGATGCGTGCGTGCCAGCGGGACCAGGGCAGGCGATCGAGGCGCTGGGGAATGTCGGTCTCGACGATGGAGTTTTGTTGAGGGTCGGGCATGGCGCGGTCTCACTTTTTAATTACGCTGATGTGTCCGTTGCGCTCGACGACCGCGTAATCGATATCTTCGATGCGGGTGACGCCGATTCCGCGCGCGGCCGCTTCGATATCTTCGCGACGAAGACCTGTCCGGTAGATGATCTCCTGCTGCCACTCTCCTTTGCGGATTACCATGACCGGGCTTCCATCAACGATGGCGCCGACGCGGGGGCTTTTGCTTTTGGCATAGGCGAGCGCGCGGTGCATGAATCCGACGACGATGACGGCGCAGGTGCAGTTGGTGACGGAGCGATCATTTCCCACAGTGGAGATGATGATGATGCCGCCGATGAGGAAGATGAGCACGAACTCAAACATGGTCATCTGCGCGCCGGCGCGGCGGCGCAGGATGCGGACGGTGAACAGCAGCAGGAAGTATCCGAGGACGGCGTGGAGGACGGTTGCCATGGACGCGGCGCCTCAGGGCATGACGAAGACGCTGCCGTGGACCGGCGGTTCGCCTTCGACGTGGACGGTGAATGGATGGGCGCCGGGGAACGACGGCTGCAGCTGGATCTGCACCGTGGACGGGCCTTTTCCTGCGTCGAAGACGTAGGTGATTCCTCCATCGCCAATGCTGGACAGGGCAGGCTGCGGAGCAATGCGAAGGGCGCCGAGAGGCTTGACCACGGAGTCGCTGACGTACAGCGTGATGCGGCCGTTATGGATGGCCTTGTCAGTGAACTGAAAGGTCATGACGGAGGGCGTGCTGGCGCGGGCAATGCGCTCGTAGTGCAGCGTCATGGCTTGATCGGGCGTGCTTTTTTGCGCTCGGGCAAGCCAGCCACGGCCGAAGCCGCCCAGCAGATCGACGATGACGATTGCTAAAAGGATGGACCAGGCGATGTGCTCAAAGCGCCACCACTTGCGTTGAAACTCGAGATCTTCTCCGACCGCGACCTTGTTCTCGGCTTTGGAGACACTATCAGCAACTTCTGATTCAAAAGGAAGGTTTGACATGATCAACCTGCGTTTCCCGATTCGCCGGTGTTCTCTTCTTTGTTGTTCCCGGCAGGGATGATGGTGATTTGTCCGAAGGTTTCAAGCACGGCGACACGGATTCCGGAGAGGTCAGAGATGCCTTGTTCGCGAGCCATGTCCATGACATCGTCGTCCTGCAGGCGCATGTTGCTCATGGTGCGCGTGCGCCAGCGTCCATTGTCGAGAAGGACGAGCGGCGTGCCGTCGAGAATTTTGGCGAAGGTATCAGACCGAATGCGCAGGCACGTGAGTATGTAGTGGCAGAGCGCCACGGTGATGATCTGGGTTACGGCATTGGTCAGGGACATTTCTGTGCCGACGAGGCCGGTGAGCGTCAGTCCGCCGAGGTAGAAGATCAATACGAATTCAAAGGGCGTGAGCTGCTTGCCGGGACGGCGGCCGACGATGCGCACCATGAATACCAGGAAGAGATATCCGAACACAGCCCTGAGGATGATGAAGAATGCCACGCGCAGGATCTCTCCGGTTGAAGTTGCAGGGCAGCCGGGGCGTATGAAACGCATGGCTGCTTGCTGACTGCATAAGAGGGCAGAGGCGGGGCGAAGGTTGCCGAGGAAGAGAAGAGGGAAAGAGAGGGTGGGAGTGCCGGGTCAGAGGGACTGCACGGAAAGGAGGGTGAGGTCGTCTACGAGGCCGATTTCCTTTTGTACGAAGGGCTCGCCATAGAGGACGCCGGCGAGCAGGCCATAGTGGCGCGCCTCAGCGAAGGTGCGCTCGCGAATTTCTTCTTCGGGAACGAAGAGAGCGCCGCCGGCTGCCTGGTTGGCGTACTGGGAACGGTAGGCCATGAGGGAGGCGTGGCGCTGCTCGATGAAGGGAGTTATGTCGGTGACGAAGCTGGGGCGCACGTCGGCGTAGAGGCTGGCGTAGACGATTTTGAAGGGCCGATGCGGCTTCCACCCCAGCGACGAAGAGCTGTCGCCATGGTTCTCGGGTGGTGAGCCGGTGTCGATTTTGGCAAGGCCGGAGAGGAAGCAGGCCTCATAGCCGAGGGAGGCGACGATGGCGTGGTCAGGGTGGCGCGCCTGCCAGTAAGGGAGGATGACGACGCGGGGACGGAGTTCGCGCAGGACGCGCACGATTTTGATGCGGTTTTCGTGGGTGTTGGCGATTGCGCCGTCGGGCAGGTCGAGGGCCTGGCGCCAGCCTACGCCGAGGATGCGGGCGGCTTCAGCGGCTTCACGGGCGCGGTCTTCGGCGGTGCCGCGGGTTCCGGCCTCGCCTTGAGTCAGGTCCAGGATGGCGGTGCGGAGGCCGCGTGCGGCGGAGCGGAGGAGGGTTCCGCCGCAGGTTTGTTCGACGTCATCGCGGTGCGCGGCGATGGCAAGGATGTCGGCGGCGAAGGGGGATGCCATAGAAGCTTTCAGCCCTCAGCGGTGAGCCGTCAGCAAACCCTGCAACCAATGAGCTGAAGGCTGAAAGCTGAGGGGCTGACGGCTGTCAATACACGGTGTTGTTGGCATCGCTCAGGCCGTCCATGTAGGCGACGTCGTAGGCGGTGCCGGTCACGGTGACGTACTGATTGTTGAGGGCATGTCCATCGGAGGTCACATAGATGTACACCTGTCCGCCCTCGGCGGTGTAGATCTTGTGCAGGCCGGTGACGGAGGCGATGCCGGTTGCGTCGCCGTGGAAGGGCTCGATGAGCTTGACTGCGCCTGCCGAGGTATCAAACATGGTCAGGCAGCCATAGTCCTGGCCGGTGGCGAAGCGCTCTCCGTTGGTGCATTTGCTCATGCCGATCCAGAGGGTGTTGTCGTCGGATTCAATCATGCGGCTGACGGCGCCGGGCTCGCCATCGCTGATGGAAACGGGGGCGCTGACCGAGAGGTTGTTGAGGTTGACGGTGGTGAGGCGGCCGGCGAAGAGGCCATCTTTCTGGAGCTGCTGGCCCACGACGTACATGGTGGAGCTGTCGATGAGCGCGTTGCTGGCGCCGCCGGCGATGGCGATGGTGTTGAGCGTCTCGCGGGTGGGGAGCTTTCCGGAGGCCTGGTTGGGTTGGAAGATCAGGGGGGCGACGGGGAGCGGGTTTATACCGGCGTGGGTGCCGCCACACTCGCGACCGCAGCTCAGGACGTAAGCTGTGCCGCCGTCGTTGGAGAACACGGCCTTGACGGGACGATCAAACAGGAGCGGCCGGCCGGTGTAGGTTCCTGTGGCATCGGTGCTGTCTGGGCTTTGCGCCTGGTAGAGGCACCATCCGGGGGCGTTCTGGGGTTCGCAATCCACTGCAGCTTTGGGCCAGGTGGCGGGTCCGCCGGAGTAGGCGATGGTCTGCGAGCCGTTGAGCCGCACGGGATAGTAGGCGTAGTTGGAGTTCTGCACGAAGGCCAGGGCAGCGGTACCGCCGGGGTTTACGCTGACGCGGTAAACGCCGGGGAGGCTGAGGGCATAGCTGCCGCCGAGGTTGCGGTCAAGGACGGTGAGGACCTGGCTGCTTTGGCTGGCAGCGAAGACGTAGCCCTTGTTGCGGGTCATGTAAATGCTGGAGGACGCGCCATTGAGGCCGCTCTGAGTGCCGCCTGTGGATTCTTTCTGGTAATCGATGAGCGCGAGGCTGCCATCGCCGGAGCCGTAGATGACTCCGAGCTGCTCTTCCGGCATGTTCTGGATGGAGCTGGGCAATGCGCCCGAATACCCAGAGACGACGAAGGTTTTGGTGGTGCTGTTGTAAGCGAAGCGGGTATCGTAATAGCCGTCCAGGATTTCCAGCGCGCCGCGGTTAAGGCCGCCGGGGTTCTGGATGGCGACCAGGACGCGGTTGGTCAATCTGCTGGGTGGCAATGAACGGCCGGCAAAGTAAGTGGTCTGCCCACATCCGGCCAGCGCGACGGCGATGACGAGGGCCGCGGCGGCGCTCAACCAAAGACTGCTCTTCTTCAAAATCCCTTACCTCGACGGAATGGGTTCCAGCATCCGCTGACCTTAGGCGCGGCTGCAACGAGACTGACGTGCGGAGGCGCCCTGAACCCGCAGGCGAAACTCCCCCGGGCCTATGGTCAAAAAAGCTTTCCCCGACAATGCGTTTGACTCCCGAAGTATAACAAAGCAACCATGCCTGCGGCGCGGCCGGCGGCTGGGGGGGTGCGGAGCCGGAATGAGGTAGCATGAATGCACGATGCCTGCCTTCTCTGACATTTTTGGCGACCGTCCGGTGCTGGCTGATGGCGCCATGGGCACAGTTATCAACGCGCGCGGGGTGCCGATCAGCCGGTGCTACGCGGAACTGAACCTGTCTGATCCCGAACTGATTTTTTCGATTCACGAGGATTATCTTCAGGCGGGCGCGGAGATTCTGGAGACCAACACGTTTGGTGCGAACCGATTCCGGCTGGCGCGTTACGGGCTGGGCGGGAAGGTGGCGGAGATCAATGCTGCCGGAGTGCGCATTGCGCGGCAGGCGTTGGACGGGCTGAAGGAGAAGCAGGGCGGGGACGCCTGGGTGGCGGGAACGGTGGGTCCGCTGGGGGTTCCACTGGAGCCGCTGGGAAAGACCGGCCTGGACGAGGCGCGGGCGGCTTTCGAGGAGCAGATCAGAGCGCTGGTTGCTGCCGGCGTGGACATGATCATTATCGAAACCATGCCAGCGCTGAACGAAGCGCGGGAAGCGGTTCTGGCGGCGCGCGAGGCGGCGCCGGACCGCCCGGTGCTGGTGATGGTAACGGTGGACGACGACAGCAACTGCCTGGACGGGGCAGCGCCGGCGCACGCGGCGGCGGTGCTGGCGGAAGCGGGCGCGGATGCGGTGGGCGTGAACTGCTCCACGGGCCCTTCGACGGTGCTGACGGCGATTGAAGCCATGCGGGCGGCTACATCATTGCCGATCGCGGCGATGCCGAACGCCGGACTTCCGCGGGCGGTGGAAGGGCGCAACATCTATTTCTGCACGCCGGAGTACATGGCGAGCTTCGCAAGGAAGGCACTGGCGGCGGGGGCGCAGATTCTGGGCGGATGCTGCGGGACGACTCCCAATCACATTCGGGCGATGCGGGCGGCGACGCGGGCGTACGAGGGTGAAGCGTACGCAGGCGACACGGGAGCGGTGATTGAGATCAGCAGCGAGACGCCGCCGCTGAAGATGGGGGAGCGCTCGGCGTTCGGTTTGCTGCTGGAGAAGGGCGTCTTTGTCACGCTGGCGGAGATGATTCCGCCGCGCGGGATCGAGTGCTCGGGCGAGATCGATGGGGCGCGGTTGCTTGGCGAGCGTGGGGTACATGCCATCAGCGTGCTGGACTCACCGCGGGCCGCGGCGAGGATGAGCGCGCAGAGCCTGTGCATTCAGATTCGGCAGCATGTGGGGATTGAAACCGTGGTGCACTACACGTGCCGCGATCGCAACCTGCTGAGCATTCAGTCCGATCTGCTGGGGGCGGCGTCGCTGGGGCTGCGCAACATTCTGTGCATGACAGGCAATCCGCCCAAGCAGGGCAATTATCCGGATGCGACCGCGGTGTTCGACGTGGATTCGATTGGCCTGGTGAACGTGGTGCGCAGGCTGAATCATGGCCTTGATATTGGGGCGAACCCGATGGGCGCAAGCACCAACTTCACGATTGGGGTGTCGGCCAATCCCGGCGCGCCGGATATCGAGAACGAGCTGCGGCGGCTGCGGTACAAGGTGGAAGCGGGCGCCGAATATGTGATCACGCAGCCGGTCTTTGATCTTTCACTGCTGGAGCAGTTTATCCGCCGCATCGAGTTTTACCGGATTCCGGTGATTGCGGGGATCTGGCCGCTGACGAGCCTGCGCAACGCGGAGTTCATGAAGAACGATGTGCGCGTGGCGGTGCCGGAGTGGATCATGCTGCGCATGGCGCAGGCGGGGACGCCGGAGGCGGCGCAGAAGGAAGGCGTGCGGATTGCGCAGGAGATGCTGGAGGCGGTGCGGCCGTATGTGCAGGGCGTGCAGCTCAGCGTGCCTCAGCGCCGGTATGCGGATGCGGCCGAGGTGATTGCGAGCGTGGTGTCGCAGCCGGCGTCGTGATTCTGAGTGTTTACCAGTAAATTACGTGACCCGATCCTCCCGTTTCGCGCAAATTGGGTGAGGAGAGGGGTGCCTTGGTGGTTTGGCATTTTAAATGGTGAGATAGATCACAGGGTTTGAATATGTAAGTCTATATTTATGTATAAGTTAAGTAGTTGTGCAGGGTGAAACGCCAAAAAAGGGGAACTAGGTAACTATGTAGTAATTATTGCGTCGCGGGTGTAGTTGAGAGCATAGCTTTCCCGAGAGTGTGGCGGAGATTAGTATGTTCCGATTCGCACGGGGTGGCTGTGTCGGGTGTCACAGGTTGATGGGTGTTCGTTTTCTCCCACCCTAGCCGAAAGAACAGAGGCGCGGCGAGGATGGGGCACCCGGGATCCGGGTTGCGGGTGGTTCTTAGAAGCGGGTCCTTCGTCGCTGCGCTTCTCCAGGATGACAAGGTTTTGCGGGGTGGGAAGTGGGCGGGGGCGAGGTCTGCGGTTTCCCGCCATGTCGCCAGGAAAAAGGCGACAGGATGGGGCACGGGTGGTGATGGGCGCGTGCGCTGCGCAAAGGCCTTTGTGGTCAAGGCCGGCAGGCTTTGAGGGGGACAAGGTTCTGGTGGAACGATTGTCTACTTCTTGGATTCGATGAGGCGGATGCGGGCGGTGACGGCGCGGCCCAGAGGCTCGCTGAACTGGTGATACTGCGGGGAGTCGACCACATTGTTCACGATTGAGTAATTGGCGGTTCCGGTGGCGTTCTCCATGACGGCGCGCAGGCCGAGGTACATGCCGCGGAAGTGAAAGCGCCATTCGAGTCCGGGGCTGAAGGACTGGAAGTTGGGGAAGCGCTGGCCGTTGACCGGGCCGACCACTTCACGATTGGCATTGACGGACGTGAAGGGGAAGCCGGTGCGCCAGTCGTAGGTATAGACGAAGTCCCAGTTTTTGCGGAACCACGGCAGATAAAAAGGAAGCCAGCCCCAGGAGAGGACGCGGTTGGGGACATCCCAGGCGAGGGGGGCGCTCTGCTGGGGGCCGAGCCAGGAGACGGTGGGCAGGTAGTCGATGGCTGCGGTGGTGTGCGCCAGGGAGTGCGTGTAGGCGCCGAAGAGGGTGTAGTTGCCCGAGAAGGTGTGGCGCGCTTCGGCGGAGACTACGTTGTCGTAGTCATGGCGGCTGTTGGTGAGGAAGTAAGTTCCGGAGAGCGCGCCGGGGGCGGTTTGGTTCACGTAGGTGAACTCGTGGTCCACGTGCTTCTGAATGTAATTGGCTTTGAAGTAGATGGCGTGGGGAAGACGCTGCTCAAGGCCGAGGCTCCAATTGAGGGCGTGGGCTTCCTTGAGGTTCTCGTCGTTGTATGTGAAAGCGGTCTGGAGGGGCGGAGTGGTGGGGGTAATGCCGTCGGGGGCGTAGTAGGTGTCGTAGCGGATGCCGGCAAGGGCGCGGGCCAGATATTCGAGCTGGGTGTGCTCGTAATAAATGCCGATGCCGGCTGAGATTTTGGTGGCGTTGACGGCGTGGGTGGGGGAGAAGACGACGGCGAGTCGCGGGGAGACGACGGGGCTGCTGATGATTTCGTCGAAGTCGACGCGCAGGCCGGGCTCAATGAGCAGGCCGGTGCGCGGGGTCCAGCGGTCCTGCATGTACAGACCGGATTCAACGTTGTGGCGGGTGAAGGGAGCGATCTGCGGAAAGGTGCTCTGGCGCAGGAGGGTGCGGTCTTCACGCAGGTAATTGACGGGGGCGCGGCGGTAGGACTCGTCGAAGGCGATGCGATCGAGATCGACGCCGGCCTGCAGGTCATGGCGGCCTTTCCAGTGTTTCGGCGGGAGGTAAAAGATGGCGTTGGCTTCGACGCGCTGGGAGTGGCTGATGAGGTTCTCGAAGTAGCTGCCCTGGGAGAGTTCGGGCGTGAGCGCGTAGGGGGGACCGGGGTGGGGCGTATATCCGTCGCGGAAGCGGGTGATGGCAAGCCCGAGGTCGAAGAGGGCGCCGTTGGAAAAGGTGTGCTGATCGCGAATGTAGGGCAGCCAGGCGATGATGTCGGCGTGGGTGGTGCTGGGACGGGGAACGAGCGCGGACAGGCCGGCGTAGGGCGCGTGATAGTCGTTGAACAAGAGGCCGGTGTTGATGATATTGCGGGGCGTGGGGTTGAACTGGACGCGGAAGAGATTGCTGCCGCGGGCCACGGTATTGGTGTTTTGATCGGTGGGCAGCTCCTTGACATAGATGTTGTCGTATTCGAGTTCCAGACCGTTGAAGAACCATGCGCGATCGCGAACGAGGGGACCGCTGAAGGTGACGCGGGGAACGAACTTGTCGAAGCGGATGCCGTTTACATCGTGGAAGGAGGGCAGGAAGTTGGTGGCGTTGAAGCGGAATTTGTTATCGCCCATGCCGGTGAAGAACGCGACGACGCCGCCGGTGCTGCGGCCGTATTGCACGGGGTAGCGCGTGGTTTGCTGGTCGATGGAGCGGAGGGCGTCAGGGCTGAAGCGCATGGCGAGCTGGCCGCTGATGGGGGAGCGGATGTCGAAGTTGTCGAGCAGGTCGAGGGTGGCCCACTGCTCGGAGCCGGCGATGTGGATCTGGCCCTGCTCATCCTGAATGACACCGGGAAAGAACTGCAGCAGGTTGCGGATGTCGCGCGAAGTGGGGTAGGGAACGTTGATGATTTCAGGGAGCGCGAGGGTGGTTTTGTCGGATACCTGCTGGGTATCGATTTCAGTGGGTGAAGCGGAGACATCGACCTGCTGCACGAGCATTTGCTCATGGGTGAGAACGAGACGGAAGTTGTGGTCTGTGGGGTTGGCGGTGGTCAGGACGGACTCATAGAAACCCGGTTTCTGCACACGGAGTGAGTAGGGTGCAGAGGATTCGATGGGATAGGTGGCGCGGCCGCTGACGTCGGTGGAGAGGTGGAGGGGGGCGTTGCCGGGCTCCTCGATGAAAACCTGTGCAGCGGGGACGACGGCGCCATTTTCGTCGATGACGGTAAGGGTAATGCGCTGGGGGCCGGGTGTGTCAGGCGTGGGAGGGGCAGGGTCTGGATTGGCTTGCGCCGCGGCCATGCCGGCCCACAGGATGAGGGACGCCGCACAAACGGCTTTGAAAGCGCGCGTTACGGCCGAGGCTGGTTTCACGAGACTCTTCATTCTATTGGTTTGACCGGTCAGGCGTGCGACGGCTGCGGTTGAAAATCGGCATGAAAACCGACTGAGCTTTCAGGTGGAGCCAACGGGTTTGGATGCAGGCAGGCGGATTTCGGCAACCGCGGCCCGCGCCCATAGAATAGTTGCAGGTTCCACGGGAGCGCGCCGCAATGCCCACGTTTGAAGAGTCGCTGAAGAAGCTCGAGATCATTGTCGATCAGTTGGAGAAGGGCGATATGCCGCTCGAGAATTCGCTCAAGTTATTTGAAGAGGGTGTGGCGTTGTCGGCGGTGTGCAAGGAGGAACTGGAGACCGCCGAGGGCAAGGTGCAGTTGTTGATCCGGCAGCGCGACGGGGCGCTGAAGACCGAGAAATTTCCGGCGGATAAGTCGAGTTAGAGAAAGCGAGACGGACAGCTGGGAGGCATCGGCTTGAGAACCAGCCGTCTGCTTTTGTTTACGCCTGCAGCGGTACCATCCGACTTGGCGCGATTGCAAGGGAAAGGCCGAGTTTTGCTCAGGAGCGGAGGGCCTTCAGCACCTGGGCGGTGGTGACCACCTGTCCGGTGTGGCGCTGGGTGTGATCGGCTACGTGGATGAGCGCGCCGCCCATGCTGGTGGGCAGCTGCTTGCGGCCTACGCCGCGCGGGTCATCGTAATTACCGCCGGCGAGGGTGCGGATGCGCGTGGCCGCGCTGCTGAAGGATGCTTCGAGTTCACTGAGGAGCTCCGCGAGGGTTTCAGCGCCGGCCTGCTCAGCCTTCATGGCGGTGAGCTGGCCGGTGCTGAGCTGGCTGCCTTCCGCATACGTGAGGATGCGGTCAACGGAGCGCGCAATGTGCTTGATGTGGAAGGCGACGGCGGGCAGGCCGAGCGGTCTGGCGTGGACTTCGGGGTCGCTGAGGCCGCCGGTCCATTTGCGGATGTCGTCGAGCGAGAGTTCGAGGGCGTGGAGCACGGCGCGGGCTACGGCGGGAACGTCTGTGTGGGTGCCGCGGAGCCAGGGTTCAGTGTAGGGGGCCGGGGTGGGGGAAGCGCTCATCTGATCATGTTAGCGCCGATTGGACGGGGGTTCAGACAGCGGTCTCGCTAGCGGGCCTTCGATGGAGGGTGTGCGCTGAAGTCATTCAGGCTGAACCAGATTTCATCGTGTCGAGGACGAGGAAGATTGCGCTGGTTATCTATGCCGGTGTGCAAGTCATCCATGACCCTTCTCAAAGCAAAACTTCCCTGATCCCTCTGTTGAGTTGGGGAAGCCATACTTCACCTTAGCCGCGTTCACCGGGTTGAAAATCCCAACGGGCCGGCGAAGAAGTCAGCACGATAGACCGCGAGTTTCAAGGAGTAAACGAAGACAGATCGGCGGCCTGGGGAAAGCCGGTCGGTTCCGTCTAACGGGCAACGAGTGCCGGTTGCCGGCTCTGCTTCAGGCGGTGCTCTTGACCCGGACTACGGTGATTTTTGCGAAGCCCTCTTCAAAGACGGGGGGCTTGAGCCGTTCGGCCATTTTGCGCATGATTTCTTCGCTGACGGAGCGGTCGCGGGAGCGGTTGCGCTCCAGGCAGACTTCGAGAGGCACATCGAAGAACACTGCCTGCACTTCGTAGCCGAAGCTTTTGGCCATTTTGATCCACTGGCGACGTTCGTGCGCGGACAGGTTCGTCGCGTCCACGTAGTTCCACGGCATTTTGGCGATGAGGCGTGCGCGGAGCAGGGAACGCAGCGTGGAGAAGACCAGACCCTGGTAGCGCTGTTCTTCGACGTCGTCGAAGAGGATGTTGCGCAGCAGGTCGCTGGAGAGCGGGGTGACGCCGCGGCGGCGGAACCATGTAGTTTTGCCGGAGCCGGGAAGGCCGATGGCCAGCACCACGTAGCCCTTGGGCGCCTGCGCGGAGCGATCGGCGGCTTGCGGCTCGGCTGAGGGCAGCGACGGAATGTCGGGCTGGGTTTCGAGTTCCAGCTTTCCCGGGGCTGTACGAGGGTTGTAGTCCGGTTGCGGGCGGGGCTGGCGCGCAGGCGTTGCGGGCCGCGAATCTTCGCGCCGGGCCTGGCGGGACGGGGAAGGCGGCTGGGGTGGCGCTTCCGGCCTTCTTTCGGCTCGGGATTCGGGTTTGGACTCGGATCTGGATTCGGAGCGTGACGCGGACCGGACCTCCGGCCTCGGCTCGGGGCGCGGTTCCTGCACGGGCCGGCGGGTCTCCTGTGGAGGAGCGGAGGGACGGGTGAGGGGGGGCTGGTCAAGGTAGCTGGGCACCAGGGGCGCCGGCTGATTTGTGGGAATCTCCTGTCCGATTTTGCCCGTGGATTCTGACAGATTGGGTGCGCGTTTCGAACGTCTTCTCATTCCGCCCTTCAACCCCAAAGAGTTACTAACGGTATAACGCACCGAGCTTTGACGCGGCAAATGAGGCCAGCGATTCGAGCGGGCAAGTCGTCCTCGCGGGGGGTGTGTAGCCGTGGCGGGTGGCGGGTTCGCGCATGCCGGAGAGGGCTGTGCATTTTGTCACATCCCTTTCTATGCCTCGCGATGCAAACTAGCGTTGAGCGGTTTTTGTTGGGTGAACGGCGGTACGAACCGCGCTCGGCAGTTTTGGTTCGCGTTGACAGCAGTGATAGGATCAAGGGTTTGGTGGAATCGCCTGCAAGGCCGTTTTCGTAACCGCCGAACGCCACGTTTTCAATCCAGTTTCTAACCAGGCTTCAGAAGGAGAACTCACACATGGCAGTGAAGGTTGGCATCAACGGCTTTGGCCGTATTGGCCGCAACGTTCTGCGCGCCGCTCTCGGCAATCCCGAAATCGAATTTGTCGCGGTCAATGACCTGACCAGCCCCGCAACGCTGGCTCACCTGCTCAAGTACGACTCAATTCTGGGCAATCTGTCCAACGAGATCAGCGCCGACGCGGATTCGATCACCGTTGACGGCAAGAAGATCAAGGTCTGGGCGGAGCGGGACCCCGCCAAGCTGGATTGGGCTTCAGTCGGTGCGCAGATCGTGGTTGAATCCACCGGCCACTTTACGGATGCCACCAAGGCCAAGGCGCATCTGGGCGCGACGGTGAAGAAGGTCATCATCTCCGCCCCGGCGACCAACGAAGACATCACCCTCGTGCTGGGCGTGAACCAGGAGAAGTACGACGCCTCCAAGCACAACATCATTTCGAACGCGAGCTGCACCACCAACTGCCTCGCGCCCGTCGTCAAGGTGCTCCTCAAGGAATTCGGCATCGTGAGCGGCATCATGACCACCATTCACAGCTATACCAACGACCAGGTCATCCTCGACTTCCCGCACAAGGACCTGCGCCGCGCCCGTGCCGCTGCCATCAACATGATTCCCAGCTCCACCGGCGCTGCCAAGGCTCTCAAGCTGGTTATCCCTGAGACCGCCGGCAAGCTCGACGGCTTCTCCCTGCGCGTTCCCACGCCCAACGTCTCCATCGTCGACCTGACCTTCATCAGCGAGAAGACCACCGACGTCGCGTCTGTGAATGCAGCTCTGAAGGCTGCCGCGGAAGGCGAACTGAAGGGCATTCTGGGATACGACGAGAACCTGCTCGTCAGCTCCGACTTCAAGGGCAACCCGCTCTCCTCGATCGTGGATGGTCCTCTCACCAAGGTGATCGGCAACAGCGTAAAGGTGCTGAGCTGGTACGACAACGAGTGGGGCTATTCGAACCGCGTCGTAGACCTCATCGGCTTTTTGGTGTCCAAGGGACTGTAAACATCGATCAGCCATCAGAGAACGGGGATCGGCAGGTTTAACGCCGGCCCTGTTCTCCGACCTGATTCTCTGTTGCCTGATGTCTGGCTTCATCTCTGTTTTTTGATCTTCGTTCTCTGCTTTCATCTCTGTCCTCTGACTCCCATGCGCACGAACATCAGCGGCGAATCACCTTACGAGCCCATCATCGGCTTCTCACGCGCAGTCCGCGTGGGGAACGCTGTTCATGTTTCCGGCACCGGGCCAGTGGGCGCCGACAACGAAGATGCCGCCGGGCAGACGCGCCGCATCTTTGAGATTGCTCAACAGGCGCTGACCAAAGCCGGCGCATCGTTTGACCACGTCGTGCGCACCCGCATGTATCTCACGCATGGCGAGGATTGGGAGGCCGTTGGCCGCGTGCACGGCGAGTTCTTCAGCGCCATCCGCCCCGCCGCCACCATGGTTGTCGTCGCCGCGCTCCTCAATCCTGCATGGCGCATCGAAATTGAATTCGACGCCGTGATCCCGGAAGCACCGCCGGCCGGGCGTTCCCTGACAACTGAGAACTGACAACCGATCACTGAGGATTCCATGTCCAAACTCAGCATTCGCGACATCGAACTGACGAATAAGCGCGTTTTCATTCGCGTGGATTTCAATGTGCCGCTTACGGAAGACGGCTCGACCATCACCGACGACACGCGCATCGTGGCCACGCTGCCCACCATCGAATATGCGCTGCGCCACAAGGCCAAGGTGATCCTGGCTTCGCATCTGGGGCGTCCAAAGGGCAAGCCCAATCCGAAGTACTCACTGCGCCCGGTGGTGGACCGTCTTCGCGAGCTGCTCGACAAGCAGATTGGCGACAGGGTCAACGTGGCCTTTGCGCCCGACTGCGTGGGCGAGGTTGCTGAAGAGATGGCGCGCCAGCTTGAGTCGAGCCAGGTGCTGCTGCTTGAGAACCTGCGCTATCACGCCGAAGAGGAAGCCAACGATCCGGCGTTCAGCAAAAAGCTTGCCGGCCTGGCGGAGATCTATGTGAACGACGCCTTCGGCTCCGCGCATCGCGCCCATGCATCGACGGAAGGCATCACGCGTTACCTGAAGCCCTCTGTTGCCGGCCTGCTGATGGAGAAGGAGATCACCTATCTGGGCAAGGCACTGGAGAATCCCGAGAAGCCGTTCGTTGCGATCATCGGCGGCTCGAAAATCTCCGGCAAAATCGACGTCATCCAGAACCTGCTCGACAAGGTCGACACGCTGGTGATTGTGGGTGGCATGGCGTACACGTTCTATCGCGCGCTCGGCGTGTCCACTGCCAAGTCGCTGGTGGAAGAGGACAAGATCGAACTCGCCAAGGAGACGCTCGAAAAGGCGAAGGCCAAGGGTGTGAACCTGCTGTTGCCCAAGGACAACATTCTGGCTGACAGCTTTGCGAACGACGCCAAGACGCAGGTGTGGGACTCGAGCAAGAACTTTCCGGCTGACTGGCAGGGGCTCGATATTGGACCGAACTCGGTTGCGGCCATCGAGGAAGTGGTTTCGACCGCGCGCACCATCGTGTGGAACGGCCCCGCCGGCGTGTTCGAATTTCCTACCTTCGCGGTGGGCACCAACGCCATCGCCCATGCAGTCGCGGCCAACAAGGCAGCGACGTCGATCATCGGCGGCGGCGACTCGGTCAGCGCCATCAATCAGGCCGGCGTTGCCGACCAGATCACCCATATCTCCACGGGCGGCGGTGCTTCGCTTGAATTTCTTGAAGGCAAGAAGCTGCCCGGGGTGGAAGCGCTGACGGATAAATAGCTGCAACGTGGTCACGAAGGCGGCCGGGCCTCAGAATCCCGGCGCCGACGATCGCGCGACATGTCTTAGCGATTTCGAGGGTGTAAGCCTTGAACCAGGTTGCGCGGAGCCAAGGTTGTGAAGGCCTCGGATTTCGCGTCCGCGTGCTACATCTCTAAGCAGGAGATCATCCGTGCCTTACTACACCCGTGTTCTCTCAAAGCAGGAAGACTTCCCTTCGATTGCGGAACTCGCGGAGATTCTCCGCGGCAACCATTACGGTTGCAAACTCACGCTTGAAGAAGGCACGGCAGAAGAGTGGGAGTCGTTGCTTCTCTCCGGTGATGGCGAGGTTGAGATCGCAGTGCTGGAGCGGAATCCAGTTGAGGATGGCTCGCTGGGCCAGGATGAAATCGCTGACTTCATTGAAGACACAGTGGAGGCGAAGCCGCAGTCGGGTGTCGAGTGGCTGCACGAATTTCTCGCGGATGTGAAGACGGTTTACGCCTTCCAGCACTTGCAGGGAGCGGGGTCTGAGGAGGGGTCGGCGGCCCTGCATGCATTGCGCTCTGCACTCTGGGAGCGCGGCGAAGCGATCATTCAGGCAGATAACGAGGGCTTTACCAACGAAGAGGGCTACCACATCGTGTGGCAGTTTTCCGATCATGTTTCAGGTCCGTGGAACATGGCGGTACTCCAGGATGGAACGTGGCACCACTTCAAGATGGACCTTGGAGATCCCGACCAGCGTGAAGCGTTCTTCAACGGCGAAGTACCGCCGGATGCCGCGTCCGTCCAGCTATCGCGGCCGGGGGAATAGGCCCTGTTAGCGCAGCCTCATCGCCGGCATGCGCCCTTGGGCATTTTCGAATAATCCGGCACGTATACACGCATTGATTTGTCCGGTTGCGCTTTGATGCTGCCCGCGACCATCTGGCACCAGTAGTCGTGCAGGTAGAACTCGAACGGGTCCGCCGGGGTGGAGTCGATCATGGTCAGATCCGAGTCAAACATCTGTTCGCGCCCGTACTGCATGCTGCCGCCGCGCATGGCCATGTAGTTCTTCCAGGGCCGCGGCTTGAGTTGGGGAGCGCCGCGGCCGAATGTGAGCACCAGGTTCTGCCCCACGATGTTTACGCCGGCGATTCTGGCGCGAATCTGAGGCGGGGGAAAGGCCGTCTGCGGATCGATGAGGAATGCGTCCTTGTCGACCGACAGCCCCTGCAGGCCTTTCTGGCTGATCAGGTCATCGAGGCTCATGCCGAGCGCATCCATGAAGCCCTTGAGGGGCAGGTCGGCGGCTTTGACCTTCTCCACGGCGATACGGATGCGGTTGTCGTTACTGATGCTCACGGTGGCAGTGGAACTGAACGGAATGTGCAAGCCCTTTTTCATGGTTCCATGGATCTGGAGCCGGCCGTCTTCCGCGGCGATGCGGACATTCTTCAGCTGAGCCTTGGGGGAGCGCAGCAGCCAGGAATTCATCAACGCGGAAAGCTGTGCCATGTTCATGCGCATTTCGGCAGCGTCGGTTGCTACGAGAAAAGATGCGGGATCGTTGAAGCTCACCACTGCATGGCCTGGCGCGGGCAGCAACTCACCTTGCAGTCGCACAATGCTTACCGCCAGCTCCGGCGAGTAGCGAAACAGCACGTTGGCCATCTCAATCGCGACGCGGTCGCGCGGGTTGGACGTACCGGCCTGCTGCTCCGTTGTTGCGTCCTCCGGAAAGAACAGAGTGGCGCAGAAGAGCGCGGCGCAATAGAGGACCGGTGGCACAAGCAGAAGGGAACTGCGTTTGAAGGGAAACATGGGCACGTTCAGGGGCCCCGGGCAACAGGGCTGCATTGTGGGATGCAGGCAGATGCGGTTGCGACCGGTTCGACCCTTTACTGAACTCTGAAATGGTCCGGTTCAGGACTGTGATGCAGCTTTGTTGCTCGTGCGTGATGTATTGTGTAGCTGAGAAAAGCCAGAGCGAGGCCGCCGCCATGAGCTATCAGTCCCACACACCCGAGTCAGTCGTCCAATTGGAAAAGATTGCGCAGATTGCGATTACCGTCACTGACCTGCACCGCGCCAAAGACTTTTACCTGAACACGCTGGGCATGCGCTTCCTCTTCGAGACCGGGCCGCTGGTTTTTTTTCAGTGCGGCGACATCCGCCTGATGCTGAGCAACAGCGAAGCCGGTCAGCCCCGCGGGGGCACCGTCCTGTACTTCAAGGTAGAAGACATCCACGCCGTTCACGAGCAACTCAAGGGGCGCGGCGTCAACCTGGTGGACAGGCCCCACCTGATCGCCAAAATGCCTGACCACGATCTCTGGATGTGTTTCCTCAAGGATCCTGACGAGAACCTCATTGGCGTGATGAGCGAGGTCCCGCAGCCTGACCGCCCGGAGTTTATGCCGAAGTAGTCCCACTGAAGCGCGCCGGGCCCCCCGTCTCCTTCTGGTAAACACCTGCCGCTCCGTCCACGAGAATTGGCTGTATGCTCAAGGCATGGTCCGCTTCACAGTGCTGGCTTCCGGTTCCAAGGGCAACAGCGCGGTTGTCAGCGGCGGACACACCCGCATCCTGGTCGACGCCGGGCTGAGCTGTCGCGAACTCTTCAAGCGCATGGCGGCGGCCGGCGAAGATCCCGCCTCGCTCGACGCCATCATCGTGACTCATGAGCATCAGGATCATGTCAACGGCGTGGCGGTAACGGCGCGCAAGCTTGGCATTCCTGTCTATTTCACCGAAGCCACACACCGGGCGTGGATACGCTGGCTTACGCCGCGGCGACAGATGACGTACGCCCAGTGGCTGGAGCAGTGCCGCCAGGAGGCTGCCGCCCGTCAGGCCGAGGCGGAGCCGGTGGAATGCGACTGCGACGACAGTGAGGGTGAAACGGCCGACGAACCGCAACCCGCCGCGCAGGTCTCGGCAACAGAGCCGGCGAAACCGGAGAAACCCAAGCCGGATCCTTCCTGGCTTCCTTCTGTTCAGTACTTCCAAGCCGGCAAGCCTTTTCGCATCGGCGATATTGCGGTGAGTCCGTTTACGATTCCCCACGATGCCACGGACCCGGTCGGATTCGTCTTTGAGGCGGAGGGGGTGCGGATGGCGCTGGCAACGGATCTGGGATATATGCCGCCCAATGTGAAGGCTCAGCTCAAGAAGCTGGATTTGTTGATGTTGGAGTCCAACCACGACCTGGAAATGCTGCGTGACGGGCCGTATCCGTGGCCGGTGAAGCAACGGGTGCTGTCGCGGGTGGGGCATCTTTCAAACGACGCAGCGGCGGAATACCTTGCGTCTGGTTACGACGGTTACGCAACTTACGTCATTCTGGGACATCTATCAGAGAGCAACAATTGTCCGGAGTTGGCCAGGGTGGCTGCGGAACGGGCTCTCAGCAACCACGCCAGCCTGATCGCAAACCGGTTGATCCTGGCGGACCAGAGCGAGCCACTTTCCCCTATCCGCTTTTAAGCAAACAGGTTACAATAGTAAGGGGACGGTCATCACTCTGCACTTTTCGGGGATTGGCGCACAGACGTCGAGGCGGAGCAGTCTGGCGCACCTCGCACCTGGGGGCCACGCGATGTGCCGGTCGGGCATCGTAAATCCAAGGGGCGAACCTTGGCGCCGCAGACCGCGTATGTTCTTTTGCGCCGGGATAGCAAATTTTCTTCATTAAGGTGAGTGATACGAATGCCAAGAACCCGATGCAATGATCACGTCGTTGGCGCAATTCTCGCCAGCTGGCGGTACGACATCTCGGGGATCTCTCCCGAGATGCGCAGGGATTATGAGCAGCACTTCCTCGATTGCGCGCATTGCCGCTCGCGGCTGAAATTCCACCGCAGCCTGGACGGCACCCTTGCTGTGCTGACTTCGCTGGCGGTTGTGTTCTTCCTCTTCGCGCTGGCGGTGGTGAAACATATCAAGCCGCTGGAGCACGTCGCGTTCAACATCCTGGGGCTCGACATTTCCGACATGTACCACATGCTGCTGTCGGCGGGAACGGCCGGGCTGATCTTCTCAGTGATCGCGCTGGCACTTGTGCTGACGGCTACGCCCGCGCCCACATATCTTGGGGGAATTGCGGCTGAACGAGCCAGGGTGATTGAAGAGCACCTTCCGGCTGCGATTCGTTCCTTGCGCTCGCGATAAGCCCTGCGTCTGCTCGAGCAAAGGCCTCCCGCGATGGGAGGCCTCTGCACTTTCTGGACATTACAGCGGCTTACGCCGGCTGCGGCAGGGTGGTGTGCGACTTTGGATCAGGCATGGTGACCGGGCCTTCCGGTCCATGCGCGTGATTCGAATACTGGAACTGCACGGGGACGGTTCCTTTGCCGGAGGTCAGCTCCACCTCCTGGAAGACAAGCTGGAGGTCGTTTCCGGCTTCGAACACCGGGTAATCCCCGCACTCCTCTCCCTGCTTCGATGTCCAGCCGAGGAACTTGATGGCCGAGGGATCGTTGCCGGCGCGGATGGCGTCTTCGACGTCCGGATCGGTGCGCGCTTCGTTCAATTCGTGATAGAAGGTTGCCACGACGTTCTTCCAAGGCTTGTCGAAGACGGGAATTCCGTTCTCAGTGCCGTTGGCCTCAACCTGCGAGTAGACCCCTACCGCGTAGTAGATCGTCTGCCCATTGAGATGAATGGAGCCGTGGTAGCCGCCCAGTCCATGCAGCGAATCCACATCGTCATCCAGGGGAACGGGGCTTTTCTTCCTGGCGTCGGCGGGGTCATGTTCCTGGTGCGATTTGGCGCCGGAGCCGGTGGTGTCGTCGTTCAGGACGGTTCCCGGCGGCAGCATGAAATTGAAGACGGTGGATTTGAGGTCGCTGCCGGCGAGCTTGCCTTGGTTGGCTGCGGTGGTCAGCATCTGCTCGATGCTGGTTTGCGAGACGGTCGTTGGAGGATTGCCGGGCAGCGCCTCCGATCCATCGAACGTGGTTGAGATCGCGCCCGGGAAGTACTGCTGCATCACGTTGTTGAGGTGTTCGTCGGCCATGGCGGCGGACAGAGCTGCGTCGATATGGGTTTTATCCGACTTGTGCCATGCTGTCCCGCCGACGTAGAAGTTTTTGAAGTGAAGGTCAGCAATGAGCTTGCCGCCGTGGTAATGCAGGTCATGCGTTTTGTGCGGCTTCAGTCCGGGAGCGAGAGCTTCAGTCTGCGGCAGTCCCGCACGCTCGCGGTAGACGCGCTCGGCGCGGGAGCCGCGCCGAAAGGACACATTGAGCGGACGCTTGTAGGTTTCGCCTGTCATAAACACCTCCGTGGGGATTTCGAGCCGGGGCAGCGGCCGCACGCGATCGTAGCGGAACAAGGCCGCCGATCAACAGCCGCTCTCGGCCGTGGGGACCCTTGATTCAAGTTCGATCTTGGTGCCTGATATCTGTCTGGGGAACCGGGTTGATCAGGGCGGATGGAGAGGTGGCGCCCTGAATCAGGGACGCGAAGATGGTAACTCCGGGTCTGCGCACTGTCCAGCGGCGGTTTACGATACTCGCCGAGCCAGAGACTTACACCGATACAACAAAAAGGGCAAAGCCGGCATGGCCTCGCCCATGTTTGTGGAGCAGGGAACTACTTTGTGACAGGAACTCTGAGATCGCCGCCTGTCATTTCTTTGGGCAATCCGAGATCCAGCAGGTTAAGGAGGGTGGGGCTGATATCGCGCAGGGAGCCGTCGGTACGCAGGCGATAGTTGTTGGCCTCTTCGCTCACGTAGATCATGGGCACGGGATTGGTGGTGTGCGCGGTATGGGGGCCGCCGGTCACGGGGTCGACCATCTGCTCGGCGTTGCCGTGATCGGCGGTGATGAGCCAGCTCCCGTTGCGCTCCTTGACTGCTTTGTAGATGCGGCTGAGCTGCGCGTCTACCGCTTCGACGGCCTTGATGGTTGGCTCCAGCCTGCCGGAGTGGCCGACCATGTCCGCATTGGCGAAGTTGACGACGATCAGATCGAACGCGGTGTCATTTACGGCCTTCACGACCGTATCGCCAATCGCCTCGGCTTTCATCTCCGGCGCCAGATCGTAGGTGGCCACCTTCAGCGACGGAACCATCTGGCGATCTTCGCCGGGGAAGGGAACTTCGATGCCGCCGTTGAAGAAGTATGTGACGTGGGCGAACTTCTCCGTCTCCGCCACGCGGAGATTGCGCAACTGATGCGCCGAGAGGATGTTTGCCAGGATGTTGTCCATAGACTCCGGCAGGATCACCAGCGGCAGCTCATAGAGCTTGTCATACTGCGTCATGCAGAGGTAGTGCAGGCCTTTGGGAATTTCAGTGCGAGGAATGGTTTCGTCCAGTGACTCCCACGTGTCGAGGTCACGGCCGCCATTCTTGTTCAGGCCGCTCTCGCGCGTCAGCACGCGGGTAATCTGCCGTGCGCGATCGGCGCGGAAGTTGAAGTTGATGCAAACGTCCTCGTCGCGAATCTGCGCAATCGGCTTGCCTGCGGCGTCGGTCACCACAAACGGGATCAGGAACTCGTCGGTGACGCCGTTGTTGTAGTTCTCCTTGATGCGCGCTACCGGGTCAGCGTACGCGCCGCCCTCGGCTTTGCCGCTCACCATCGCGTCAAAGGCCTTGCGCTCGCGTTCCCATCGCTTGTCACGGTCCATGGCGTAGTAGCGTCCGCTCACGGAGGCGACCTTGCCTATGCCGTACTCGCGCATCTTCTGCTCGAGCGCGGCCACGTAGCCGGCGCCAGAGGTCGGCAGCGTATCGCGGCCATCCATAAAGGCATGCACGAACACGCGCTCCAGTTTGTACTCACGCGCAATCCGCAGCAGCGCATAGAGGTGCTCCTGGTGCGAGTGCACGCCGCCGTCGGACAACAGCCCGAACAGATGCAACTGCCGTCCGCCTTCGCGCGCCCGCTGCATGGCGTTGACGATCGCGGGGTTATTCGCGAGCTCGCCGTTGGCAATCTGCGCATCGATGCGGGTGATGTCCATCTGCACAATGCGGCCGGCGCCGATGTTCAGGTGGCCCACTTCGCTGTTGCCCATCTGTCCGTCGGGCAGTCCGACAAAGTGCTCCGAAGCGCGGATCAGGGTGTTGGGAAACTCGCGCAGCAGGTTGTCATACGCGGGCTTGCGCGCCAGCGCGATGGCGTTGTTGGCGGTTTGGGCGCTATAACCCCATCCATCGAGGATGGTGAGTACAAGAGGACGTTTGGACACGAAGAGAACACCTCGGTTTCGAACGAATGATCGCTATCAGGATAAATGGCATGCGCGGGTGCGGGATGTGCGGGCCACCACATATGTCGGCGACGAATGCTCACCGCACATCGATCTCTTTCTGCGGAGTTGCAATTCCACTCTGCTCTTCTTTTGAAAACAATGAAGGGCAAAAACGGCTTCCTCAAATCGAATTGTGTAGACTGCGCGGTAAGTTCCGCCGGCATGATCTTCTAATGCGTTGAATTTCGCGCAGCGGGGCGAAAGGCACGAGGCAGCCAAAACGGTCAAGGGCTTCGGTGGTGCAGGCGTTCTGGAAGTGATAGCGGAAGAACCTGCTCACGACAGGCGGAAGTTCCATCAGCTCTTTCTTACTGCTATCAATCCATTAGCGGTTTTCTTTATGGCTTCCATGCGCATTTACCTGAAAAAGGATAAGGGAGTGATTCCGTATGCAAAATGCCCCTCCCGGCCAGCGGGAGGGGCATTTTGCTGCGAAACGACTGAAGGTCGCAGTAGCTGCACGCAATGCTAGTCGTTGTAGTTGAGGCTCTCGAGGCCCAGGAAGGCAGCGCCTGAACCCAGTTCTTCCTCGATGCGGAGCAGCTGATTGTACTTGGCAATGCGGTCGGTGCGGCTCACCGAGCCAGTCTTGATCTGGCCTACGCCTGTTGCGACCGCGAGGTCCGCAATGAACGTGTCTTCCGACTCGCCTGAGCGGTGCGACATCACGGCGGTGTAGCCGTAACGGCGGCCCAGGTCGATGGCTTCGAGCGTCTCTGTCAGCGTGCCGATCTGGTTGACCTTGATCAGGATCGAATTCGCCACGCCCTCTTCGATGCCCTGCTGCAGTCGCTTTACGTTGGTGACGAACAGGTCGTCGCCCACGAGCTGAATCTTGGCGCCCACCTGGTCGGTCAGAAGCTTCCAGCCCGCCCAGTCATCTTCGGCAAGGCCATCTTCAAGCGAGACGATCGGATACTGCTTCGTCCAGCTCGCCCAGAAGTCGACCATCTGCTCGCTGCTCAGCTCGCGCTTGTCGCTCTTCTTGAAGACGTACTTCTGCTTTTCCTTGTCGTAGAACTCGCTGGCAGCCGGATCGAGCGCAATGCAGATCTGCTCGCCCGCCTTGTAGCCGGCCTGTTCAATGGCTTCGAGGATCAACTCCACGGCTTCTTCGTTCGATTTCAGGGAAGGCGCAAAGCCACCTTCGTCGCCCACGGCCGTGTTGTAGCCCTTCTTTTTCAGCACGCTCTTCAGGGTGTGGAAGGTCTCCGCCGACCAGCGCAGCGCTTCAGAGAACCTGTCGGCGCCCACCGGCATGATCATGAATTCCTGGAAGTCGACGTTCGAGTCGGCATGCGCGCCGCCGTTCAGTACGTTCAGCATCGGTGTAGGCAAAATGCTCGCATTGACGCCACCGAGGTAGCGGTACAGCGGAATTTCAAGAGTCTGCGCCACGGCGCGCGCAGTGGCCATGGACACTGCCAGGATCGCATTCGCGCCGAGCTTGCCCTTGTTGGGGGTGCCATCCAGCGCGATCATGGTGGCGTCGATAAGGCGCTGATTGGCCGCGTCCATGCCTTCGAGCTCAGGCGCGATCACCGACTCCACATTTTCAACGGCCTGTAACACACCCTTGCCGAGATAGTGGGTCTTGTCGCCGTCGCGCAGCTCGACGGCCTCATGCTCGCCGGTCGAAGCGCCCGAAGGCACAATGGCGCGGCCGAGTGCGCCGCTTTCCAGGATCACATCAGCTTCGACGGTGGGATTGCCGCGCGAATCCAAAACCTCGCGCGCGCGAATAGCAACAATTTCAGTCATATCAGTCCTCGCAATGCGGTGCAGCAGCCGGTCATTCAACTTGGGGCGGCGATCGACGGCGACATCTTCTCCGGCAGCGCTCTGAATTGTGGTCAGAAGATCCAGTCCGGTACGCATTCCTTCGCCACCCCATACATAAAATCTGCGGATATTTCCAAGGGGATTCTAACAAACGACCTCGCGGAACCCTTTGTGGTGACGGTCACATCAAAACCCGCAACATCTCACAGTCCCGGTATCTTTCCTGATTCGTATTGCATAAGGCACACTGCTCGCGGAAGGCATTCACATGCGTCTCACCTGCACGGTAGCCTTAAGTTGAGCGAGTTGTCTCCTGTCAAAAATCCTCATAGACGGGAGCAACTCCGGATGCGCGGCGGGGTCAACAGAGGTACAGTGCGTTGCGCCCGCCTTCAAGGAGATCTATGCACCGCCCAATTCTGACGTGCGTCTTCCTCGTTTTCTCCGCAGCTGCCTTGGCCCAACAGCAGCAGCAGCCGAGCCCGTCGGATCCTTACCAGGGGCAATCGACTCCCCCGGCGGACGACGTCATCCTGGCCACGCAACCGGATCAGCCCACGCCGCCCAAGGCCAAGCCGCACGCCGGCAAGCCGCTTTCTGACGCTCAGGCGGCCCCGCGGCCCGCCCCGCCGCCACCCTCAGACGCCCCGCCTGCGGAACCGAATGTGCCCGCAGCCGACACAGCGACGCGTCCGTCCTCGAGCGATGCGTCCGCCAACGTGCCCAATGAAGACGCCAACGGCTCCGACGATGGACTGGTGGGAGTCGCCAAACCTGTTGACCCGTCCAGCATTGCTCCTGCTTCCGGAGATCCCGGGCCGGGTCTGAGGGCTCGGTCTGCCGCAGCCGATCCCGACGGAGACATTGTCCAGCCGAATCCTCTGCAGCCGGGTCAGTTGGCCTATGGCGCGACCATTCGCGTAAAGCTGCTTACGCGTCTTTCCACGGTGGACTCCAGGCAGGGTGAAATCTTCCGCACCACGGTGGCCAGCGATGTCCTCCAGGACGGCCAGGTGCTCATCCCGGCCGGCGCGGAGATCGACGGCCGCGTGGTCCAGGTGTCCAGCGGCAGTGTTCGCAGCCACGGCACCATCCTTCTGCGGCCTGAAACCGTGATCCTCCCCGACGGCAGCCGTCACCAACTTGACGCGCAGATCTCCGGCACTCCGGGTTCGCGCACCCGTGTGGATGGGGAAGGCTTTATCAATCCCGGCTCGCGCGTGAAGAAAGACACGCTGCTGTATGGCGGCGCGATGGGGGTGGGTGCCGCAACGGGCGCCCTTGTCGGCGGTCCTGTGGGAGCCATCGCTGGCACAGCGATCGGCGCCGGAGCCATCACGGTCCACATCGTCACCAGCCACTCTGAGGCCACCCTGGAGCCGGGAACGGTTCTTCTCCTCACGCTCGACAACCGGCTCGATCTGCAGGCTGCCTCGCAAACGAATCCTACGGGCAACTGATCGGTCACACTGCGGTGCCTTGGCGGCGCGGCCCCCCGGTCGCGCCGCATTTGTCTTTGGAGCAGGTGGCCAAGTGATCAGGTGGTCAGGTTTGATCCGAGATGTCAGCTAACACCTGTCCACCTGTTTCAACACTTCGGATGCGGATTTTTGAAGTCGACCTCGACCGGCACCCAATCTGACAACCGCTTCGCGTCCAGCTCCGCGTCCGTGGGCCGCGGATTCAGCGACGACCGAGCCAGCGCAACCGTCAGCTTCACCTTGCCCTTGAGGCAATACGCCCCAAGGTACTGGGCCAGCTCCTTGTCGGTCACGTTCATGTAGTCCGCCGTGAGCGCGCCCTCGGCGCCGGGGATATCGGTGGGCGCCATCACCATCTGGTTCATTACGGGCGTGTCCTTCTTCCCGCCGGTCACGTCGAACCGGATCACGAGCGCCGCACGCCTCTCCAGCACCTCGGGATTCGCCGTCCACTTGACCGCGGGAATGGTGATGCCCGCCGGATTCGGCTTGGTTTCCTTCGTGTCGAGGGCGAGCCTGTACGGGGCTCCCTTCCACTTCGGCGTAGCAGGCACGGGCGCCATGTTATTACCCTCGCATCCCGCCGTCAGAAGCATGCATGCGGTCACAGCGACCAGAATTGTCTTGTTCAAAATCGTCCTCCTCAGGCTTCGGCCTTCTCTGCCCGGCGACGACTGTCGCCCAAAACGCAGTGTAGGACCCGCTTTAGCTTGCCTTTCTCTTGTGTGAAGTTTCGATGGACCATCCTATACCGCGGTCTTTCCCGCATGCGCGTGATCCCCATCACGGACAGCCTCCCACCCCCGCGCCGACCATGATGGGCAAAACTGATCGGCAGAACGCAGACCCGCAGGCTGATCCGAGAGGGGCGCATGTTCAACCGGAGAGAAATACTGACGGGCGGCGCAGCGGCAGGCGCTGTGCTTGTGTCCGGCTGCTTGTCGCGTTCCTCACAGGGGCTCGTCCTCAGCGACAAGGAAGCCGGAACCCTGGCAGCGCTCTGCGATCAGATCATCCCTGCCGATGAGTGGCCCAGCGCCTCGGAGGCCGGGGTCCTCACGTTTATCGACCGCCAGCTCACGGGCCCGTATCGGCGCCATCGCAAGGCATATCGAACAGGCATCGAAGAACTCAACAAACTGGCGCAATTACGAATCGGTGTTGATCTTGGGTCAGGTACGGCATTGCAGCAGCTTGATGTGGCGAGAGCCCTGGAGCAGCAGAACCCCGCATTTTTCGGTATGGTTCGCCAGCACACCATGCAGGGCTATTACGGCTCTCCTCGCCACGGCGGCAACAAGGATGCCGTCGCTTACCGCATGCTCGGCCTCGATGTCCCGCTGCTCCGCGGGCGCGCCCAATTCGACCTGACCACCGGGTCCAAGTCATGAAAGGCGTAAACGCCGTCATCATCGGAGCCGGCGCGGCCGGGGGCATTGTTGCCAAGGAACTCTCAACAGCGGGCCTGAGCGTCGTTCTGCTGGAGCGCGGCGCCTGGTACACCGCGCACGACTGCCGCAAAGACGATCTGCGCAACCAGCGCGTCACGGTGCTGGGAAATGCCTTTGGCCCGGAGGACGACGGCAATCCGCGTATCGTGGTCAGCTCCAAAGGCGAGGCGCACGAGATCCTTCCCAGTGAGGGCGGCTATAACAACAACGCTGCATGCGTGGGGGGTGGAACCCTCAGCTACGGCGCGCAGGCCTGGCGCTTCATGCCGCAGGACTTCCGCATGCGATCGACCTATGGCGCGCCGGAAGGCAGCTCGCTCGAAGACTGGCCCATCAGCTATGACGATCTCGAGCCCTTCTACGACAAGGCCGAGCACGAGATCGGCGTATCCGGCGACGTCTCCACGGATCCGTTCAAAGCGCCGCGCAAGCGCGATCTGCCTATGCCGCCGCTGCCGCCGAACAAGGAATTCGATATTCTGTGGCCCGCGGCAAAGCGCCTTGGATTGCATCCGTTTCACGTGCCAATGCTGCGCAACTCCGTGCCCTACAACGGCCGCGGCCCCTGCATGCGCTGCCGCTGGTGCTGCGGATTCGCATGTGAGGTCGACGCCAAGAACGGCAGCCAGAACACCGTCATTCCCACGGCTCTGGCCACCGGCAATTGCGACCTCCGCACGGGATGCATGGCGCGCGAGATCCTGATAGACGATCGCGGCCGTGCTCGCGGGGTCCGTTACATCGACGCGCAGGGCGAGGAAGTGGAGCAGCTCTCTGATATCGTGATCGTCTCCTCCGCCGCAATCGAGTCCGCGCGCCTGCTGCTCAATTCCAAATCGCGCCTCTCCCCAACCGGGGTCGGCAATCGCTATGACCAGGTCGGCCGCAATCTGCAGGGCCATCATTACACGGGCGCCACCGGGTACTTCGATCTCGAGGTCTACGACGACCTGGGCCCTGGCACCAGCATTGCGATCTGCGACTACAATCACGGAACTCCAGGCCTGCACGGCGGCGGCATGCTCGCCAACGAGTTCACCCGTCTCCCTTATCAAACCGTCGACCGCCTTCCTGAGGGCACGCGGGGGTGGGGGCTGGCTCACAAGCAGGCTATGCGCCAGTGGCACAAGCGGACCATCGTGATCATGGGGCCCACGCAGCAGATTCCGTCGACCAACGGCCGCGTCACCCTTGATCCCAGGGTGCGCGACAAGTACGGGATGCCTGTGACGCGGATTGAAGGCAACGTCCACCCGCACACCTTCGAGATCGGCGACCGCCAGTCGGAGCGCGCCGCGGCGTGGCTCAAGGAAGCCGGCGCCCTCCACGTCAGCTCTATGAGCTGGCACCCCGACACGGTCAGCGCAGGCCAGCACCAGGCCGGCACGTGCCGCATGGGCAACGACCCCCGCGGATCGGTGGTCAACAAGTTCTGTCAGGTGCACGATGTCGACAACGTCTTTGTCATCGATGGCAGCGTGCACGTCACGAACGGCGGATTCAACCCGGTGCTCACCATCATGGCAGTGGCCTATTACGCCTCTGATGCGCTGGTGCGGAACTGGAAAGGATCGCGGTTCCGTTCATGAAGAGAAGGCTGATCTTCACCGCGATCGCTGCTGCCACGGTTTCATGTCTGGCACTGCTGGCCACGTGGGGCAGCACTCTCTACTACGCCGCCGGTCACGGCTCCAACTGCGCTAACTGCCACGAGATGGGCTCCTCTGTCAGTGCGATGCACGCCTCGCCTCACGGCAATGCGCAGTGTTCGGATTGCCATGAAGCTTCGATCGCAGACAAACTCCGCCACGTGCGGGTCCACATTTTCGGCAGCCGCCCTGACGGCCTTCACCTTCGCGAAGCGGATGTCCGCAAGATGATGACGAAATGCCAGGGGTGCCATCAGCATGAGTACGCCTCATGGCACGCCGGGCCGCATTCCGCAACCTACTCCGCGATCTTTACCAGCGTGAAGCACAACACCAGCCGCC
>NZ_DASXYM010000157.1:0-21745 GCF_036502485.1 Occallatibacter sp.
GCGGCGATTGAGTGGCTCGCCGAGGGTTATCGGCGAGCCCGCAAATCGAAGTGAGGCGCTAGGCAGTTGCTCGCCGGTTGCCGCTGATCAGCCGAACGATCAATGTGAGCACTACAGCGCCGATGGTGGCGATGATGATGCTGCCGATCAGGCCGTGCTGGCTGGCTGTGCCCATGCCCATTGCGCTGGAGATCCAGCCGCCGACCAGTGCGCCGATTAAACCGACGACCATATCCATGATGAACCCGAAGCCCGAGCCTTTCATGAGCTTGCCTGTGAGCCAGCCGGCGATAACGCCGATGATGATCCAGGCAATGATTCCGTGACCCATGGTCATATCCTCCTCAGCGGGGTTGGATGCAGTCAGATCGGCACAGGTGAGGGGAGTTGCTCAATTTCGGCTTAAGTTGACTCATTTCAGCGGCGGAATCCCGCCCGTGCCGCGTCAGGCAACGGGGGTAACGCCTTTCTTGAGCAGGAGATTGCCGTATTTCCGCAACTCTCCCGTCATGACCACGGCGAAGGCGGTTCTGGCGCGCTGGTAAAAGGCGTGGCGCTCGAGACGCTGGGGTGGCAGGGCGGCGGGGTGGTGTTTGTGGACGGCTTCCATATAGTCGCGCTCCACCTGGGGGTCGAGGGTATCGCCGGGTACGACTTCCATCATGAAGAGCGGCGGCGCATAGGAGTCGAGCTCGAAGAGAGGCAGGATGCCCTGGAGCAGCGGCTTGATGGGGATGCCGTCGGCGCGCAGGACCAGCGGCCCGAGGGAGTGGCCGGGGAAGTGCGCGTCAGCCAGAACAATTTCGTCGCCGTGGCCCATGCGATGGAGAACGGCCAGTAATTCGGGGCTGATGCAGGGTGAAATGCCTTTCAACATGGTCGAGTTCTCCGCAAGTGGAACTTGTGGAGAATGATAGCGGACCGGGGGCGCGGGAGCCGGAGCTTAAGCGGCGTGCCGCGATGTCTCGCGGCGGGTTTCGCGGCGGCTGGCGGAGCACTGCGGGCCGAACTGCCGGAGGCGTTTCCTGCGGCGGCGCCAGACCGTGTAACCGATGGCGAAGAGGACGCCGGAGACCACCCAGGAAACCTTCTCGATGTAGCTGGCGAGCGAATCTATTTTGTTGGCAGAGAGGTATGCGATCACTGCGACGGAGGTGACCCAGGTGACGGCTCCGAGGGCGTTATAGAGCAGGAAGCGGCGCCACTCCATATTCAGGGCGCCCGCGACCGGTCCAGCCACGGACCGCAGGCCGACGATGTAGCGCGCCCAGAAGATGGTGGAGCCGCCGTGGCAGCGGATCTGATCTTTGGCAGTGGCAATGTCTTCGCCCATGTGGAATTTGCGCTCCAGCCAGCGCAGCATGCGGGGGCCGAAATGGCGTCCGGCGAGGAAGCCGAGATTGTCGCCGAGGATGGCGGCTGAGGAAGCCACCACGATCACCAGAAGGAGATTGAGTTCCTGAGTTTTATGGGCGATGAAGGCGGAGTACATGAGGAGGGTTTCGCCGGGCAGGGGAAGGCCGGCGTTTTCGCCGAGCAGGCCGGCGGCGAGTGCGAGGTAACCCCAGCGGACGAGCAAATCCTGGATACAGCCGGCGAGCCACTCCATGAGGACTAGGGTGAGGATTGGGGCTGTTCGGTTGTTTGGCAGTACCGGATGCGCGGCAGTGCGGTCACTGATATTCTTTGTAGCAGGCCGGAGAGTTTCGGCTTGTCACCAGGAAGTGGCCCCGTAGCTCAGCTGGATAGAGCGTCGGTTTCCTAAACCGCAGGTCGGCTGTTCGAATCAGCCCGGGGTCACCACAATTTGAGAATCGCCAGGATGCTCGGGAAGACGGTTTAAATCCGTCACTGCCCCGCAACTGTAAGCGCCGTCCACGCGCCGCCCGTCTTTGGGATGTGCGCTGGATGAACAGCCAGTAAACCACTGAATACGAGGCAGCCCGATGGGGGCGGCTCCGGGTTTGGGAAGGTGGCAGGCGCGAGTCAGGAGACCGGTCCAGGCGCCCAACCGCTTTCGCGTCCCGAGGGGGACGCCAGGAGCAGACATGACCTTTGCACGTTTGCGCGGCCGATCGTTTTTTCGAGCTGCGGCCCGCCTTTTCGTCTTCATCGCATTCACTTTCAGCTTTCCTGTCTTTGCGGCTTCGGTGCGCGGAGTGGTGACGGACGCCACAGGCGCGCGTGTGAGCGGCGCCACGGTGGTGCTGCTGCAGAACGGCAAGGCGGTGGGTTCGGCTGTATCGGGCGCCGATGGCAGCTACCAGATTCTCACCGGCACCACCGGCCGGTTTTTCCTGCTGACCTCCGCCAAGAGCTTTCGCCAGATCGAGACGCCGGTGTTCTACGCGAAGCAGCTTGACACCGTTGAACGCAACATTGTGCTGGAAGCGGAGTGGGTGCGCGAGTCGATTGTGGTGACCGCCACGGGGACGCCCACGCCGCAGCCGCAGACCAGTTCGGCGACATCGGTGATTGGCCCCATCGATCTGGATTTGCGCACCGACCTGGTGAGCACGTTGCCGCTGATGCCGGGCACGAACGTGATGCAAATCGGGCAGCGCGGCTCACAGGCTTCGCTGTTTGTCAGAGGGGGCAACTCAGATGCCAACATGGTGCTGGTGGATGGGGTAGAGGCGGGCGACCTGGGGGGGAGGTTCGACTTTGGCACGTTGCCGGCGACGGGAGTGGAGCGAGCCGAGGTTTATCGTGGCGCCAATTCCAGCCTGTATGGGGCGGGGGCGGAGAGCAGTGTGGTCAACGTGACCACGCCTCGCGGCACGACGCCGTACCCATCGTTCATTCTGCGGGCCGATGGAGGCAACTTCAACACACTGCATGACGAGGCTACGATGGCAGGCGGGCACGGCAAGCTCGACTACCTGGGCATGTACAGCTGGCTGCAGACGGACAACGCGCTGCCCAACGATCAGCACCACATGGGGGCGGCGGCCGGGAACCTGGGTTGGCAGTGGAACGCCAAGACGCAGATTCGCGGGACCGCGCATTACAACGTGGCGGCTACGGGCATTCCGAATGCGTGGGACTTCTACAACGTGGCGGATAGCGGAACGCAGAAGGATCAGGACATTTACGCCAGCGGCTCGATCGATCACCAGACGACGGAGAGTTTTCACAACGTGGTGCGTTATGGGCTGGCGCGCAAGCGGGAGCAGTCGGCTTTGTGGCAGCTCTCCGGGGAAGTGATCAACGACTATGACGGCTTTGGAGATGTCGCCACTTTTGGCAAGCCTGTGACGATCAAAGGCGCGAACGGAACCGCGGCGACGGGGCGCGCCATGCTCGATTATGTGGGGAGCTGCTATCAGGGGTCGTGCACCTACCAGGAATACCCCTACAAGTATCAACTTGTGTCAAACCGCGATGAGCTGGTGTATCAGGGCGATTACCGATTCACGCCGCATCTGACGGGACTGATTGGATTTCAGTTTGAAGATGAGCGGGGCGCCGAGGTGGTGCCGTCGTACTTCACGAACGAGACGACGGAGCGCACCAATTACGACTATCGGGCTGCGGTGCATGGTGACTTCAAGCGGCGGATTTTCTACACCCTGGGCGGAAGCCTGCAGCACTACTCGCAGTTTGGGGTGGAGACGACGCCGCGGGGGGGCTTTACGTTCTATGCGCTGCGGCCGCGCAAGGGTGTGTTCAGCGGCACGCGCGTGCTTTTCAACTATGGCGACGCGGTGCGTGAGCCGGCGCTGACGGATGAATTCGGATCGCTCTATCGATTTCTGGTGAGCAACGGGTATCAGGCGGCCGCGCAGGAGCTGCACATCGGGCCGCTGGCGGCCCCGCGGGCACGCATGTATGACGGGGGCGCGGAACAGGCATTCCTGAGCGACCGCATTCTTTTGCGGGTGCGCTACTTCCACAACGAGTTTGGAAAGCAGATTGAGTATGTGGGCGGCCATCTGCTGCCCAACCTGATTCCCGGGCTGTCCGATGCAGACAAGCAGCAGTTAGAAGCGGCGCTGGGCTTCTACTACACCGACGATTATGGGTTGGCGGTGAATACGCAAGCGTATCGCGCGCAGGGGATCGAGTCCACGGTGGAAGGCGGGATCGGCAGGGCAATCTTTCTGCGAGGCGGATACACCTATCTGGATGCGGTGGTGCAGCACTCGTTCGATGGCGACAATGAGGCGCTGTCGGGTGGATACGAGCCGACGTACAACGGAATTCCAGTTGGCGCGATTTCCCCGCTGGTGGGCGCGCGGCCGTTCCGGCGGCCACCGCATACCGGGTTCTTCGCCGGCACGTATGCGCATGGCGGGCTGACCGGCATTCTGAATGCGACGTTTGTGAGCCGCAGCGACGACTCGACGTATCTCTGGTACGCCGATGCGCAGGGGGGCAACAGCCTGCTGCTGCCGAATCGCAACCTGAACTACGGATACGCGAAGATCGACCTGGGCTGGAGTTATCAGTGGAAGCCGTGGCTCGGTTTCTACGGCATTTCAGAAAACCTGACCAGCAATCAGCACATGGGTCCGATCGGGTATCCGACGCTGCCGTTCAACTTTCGCAGCGGCATCCGGCTCCAGTGGACTCACGAGAGCAAATAGGCGGGAGGCGAGTGGGGTTGGGCCGCGGGCTTCAGACCGGTTTCACAGTTCCTGTATCCTTGCCGGCTCGAGTTCAAGGTGGCGTTTTCTTGAGGAAAACGCCACTCGGCCGTTGTGGCTTCGAGGACATGGCGACTGTGAAACCAGTGCAGACCGCGGCCTTTCTGTTTCTGGTAGTTCTGCCAGATACCCCTGGCCACTCCCGGACCCCAGGATGGAGATCTGCTGCTTGATCGATGTGAATGAAAGAGGTGAAGGTCCCGATGACCTCCCACACATGCGTGCCACCGTTCGTGCGTCCGGTGCTTTGTATTCTGCTGCTCTGGGGCACTCTGGCGCCGCGCAGCTCTGCGCAACCGCACATCGACAAAGCCTGGGGCATTCTCAAAGCAGGCCTTGCGGAGGGAAATGCAGAGAAGCGTGCTGCCGCAACGTCTGTGCTGGGCCTTGTGTTGAAGAACCCCGAAGCGCAGGCTCTGGCCGAAAAGAGTCTCAAGGACGAGAAGCCGCAGGTGCGCGCGGCGGCTGCCGACGCTCTGGCTGCAATGCAGGCGAGCAGTGCGGTACCGCTGCTGAAAGAGGCCGTCCAGGACAAGGATGTATCCGTTGTTCTCGCCGCGGCGCATGCGCTTTATGTCATGAAAGTGCCGGAGGGTTACGAGGTCTATTACGCCGTGCTGACGGGGAAGAAGAAGAGTGGGAATGGGCTTGTCGCCGACCAGAAGAAGATGTTGAGCGACCCCAAGAAGATGGCGCAGATGGGCTTCGAACAGGGAATCGGGTTTATCCCCTTCGCGGGGCTGGGGCTTGGCGCCATTAACGCGATCACCAAGGATGACACCTCGCCGGTGCGCGCTGCCGCGGCCAAACTGCTGGCTACGGATCCCGATCCGCGCTCGGGGGAGGCACTGGTCGAGGCGGCGGCTGACAAGAGCTGGCTGGTGCGCGCCGCGGCACTCGACGCGGTCGCGCTGCGCGGCGAGTACACGCTGGGCCCGAGAGTTGAATTCGCCATGGATGACGAGAAGGAGCAGGTGCGCTACATCGCAGCCGCGACCGTCATTCGTCTGCGGGACCTGGGCGAAGCTCATAGCCAAACAAAATGAGACCGCGGGATGTGGAGGCTGGGCGTACCCCATCGTATCGCCGGGTGGCGACAGGATGGGGCACGGTGTTGGGTCAGTAAGTAAGCTGCAGTTCAAGCCCGGAGCCGGCGTCCGGTACCAGCGCGGTGATGCGGTGGTGTTCGGCGTCGTAGGCGGTGGAGATCTGGGCGGTCTTTGAGCTGCCGTCGAGGGACATCGCACTGGCCGCTGAGGCCGGCTTCGTGGCGCCGTAGACCTCGATCTGCAGGAGGTTCCACCAGGGCGCGTAAGTGCCCTGCGGCTTTGCGGCGGTCACCACGATGCCTTTATCGAGGAGGCGGCAGGTGAATTCCTCGCGGAAGAAGTCGCCTTTCCTGTATGCAAAACTCACGCCATCATCGAGATACAGGCTACCCTTACAGTCCTTGTTGAAGCCTGTGGGCGGGTAGATTCGGAGCGTGAGGGGTCCCTGCGGCTTTTGATCCGTGCTCTGGACGAGCGGCTGTTCGGGAACGATGGCTCCGGCGCGGGCGTAGACGGGCAGCGTATCGAGACTGCGCTGCAGGTGTACCCCCGGAGGCGCGTCTGTGTTGTCGATGGCTTTGTGCGGGGTGGCGGCCTCGATGCGCTCACCGGTCCAGTAGTCGTACCAGCCCACTGGCGGCAGGCTGACGAAATAGCTGTCCATCTCATCGGGGAACGGACTGAGGGCGACGAGGAGGTCGTGGCCGAGGAGGAACTCGTTGTCTATGGTGGGGTCGACGACCTGGGTGGGGCCGGCCTCTCCGGGGAATTCCAGGAAGAGGGGCCGCATCATGGGAATCCCGGTGCGGCTCATCTCTTCCGCGGTGGTGTAGAGGTAGGGCAGCAGGCGGTAGCGCTCCTCGATATAGCGCCGGCGGATGTTCAGGTCCTCGGGCGTGCCGTTCTCCCAAGGCTCCTGCGGATTGGTTCCTTTGGCAGTGTGGTCACGGTCGATGGGGTGGAAGGCGGCGACCTGCAGCCAGCGCGTGAGCAGTTCAGGCTGCGGGGAACCGGCGAACCCGCCCACGTCGGCACCAGCCATTGAGAATCCGCTCAGGCCCAGGTTGAGGAGCTGCGGCGTGGTCTGGCGAAGGTGGTTCCATGTGGCGGAGTTGTCGCCCGTCCAGGTGACTGCATAGCGATGTCCGCCGGCGTAGCTGGCGCGGGTCATGACAAACGGCCGGGTGTCCGGGGCCAGCTTCAGCAGGCCTTCGTAGGTGCCGCGGCTGTTCTGCATGCCGAAGATGTTGTGAATCTCGAGATGAGGCGCGGTGCGAGTGACGAACCCTGGCTCCTCAATGCGATGTACGGTGTCATCCGGCATGGTCTTTGAGGGGACGAGGAACACAGAGGGCTCGTTCATATCGTTCCAGAACCCGGCAACGCCTTTTTTCACGAAGTCGGCATAGAGCGTGCCCCACCACTCGCGGGAAGGTTTGTGGGTGAAATCCGGGAAGACCGCCGGTCCGGGCCAGACCACACCGGTGAAGATGGAACCGTCAGGATTCTTGACGAAATGATCGCCGGCCTTGCCTTCGTCGTATGGCTTGTAGCCGGCGTTGGGCAGATTCGCGACGTGCAGATCGGTGATGACCACGGTTTTGAAGTGTTCGGCTTTGAGGTCCTGAATCATCTGATCGAAATGCGGAAACGTTTCTGGATCAACCGTAAACGGACGATTCTTCAACTGGAAGTCGATGTCCAGCCAGAGGACATCAGCGGGAATGTGCTCGCTACGCAGGCGGCTGGCGATGCGACGGACTTCCGTTTCGGGGTAGTAGCTGTAACGCGACTGCTGGAAGCCCAGAGACCAGAGAGGGGGGAGGGGAGCTTTACCGGTGAGCCATGCCCAGGATTCGACTACGGCCTTTGGCTCAGGACCGTAGAGGATGTAGAAATCGAGCGGGCCGTTTTCCGAGCCGAAGGAGTAGGCATCGCGGTACTCCTTATTGAAGTCGAAGGAGGTACGCCAGGTGTTGTCGAGGAAAATGCCGGCGGCGACGCTGCGATGGAAGGCGATGAAGTAGGGGATGTCCTTGTAGATGGGGTCCGTGGACTCCTGCCATCCGAAGGCGTCGGTGTTCCAGTCGGTGAAGGCCTCGTTGCGGCGGTCGAGTGGACCGGGTTTGTCGCCCAGGCCGAAGTAGTGCTCGTCGGCCGGGGACTTCATATAGACGCGGAAGGAATTGCCGTGGAACTCGATGGGGCGGCCGGGGAAGTCCTCGGCGACCACGTGCCCGTCCAAATCGGTGACCTGAAGGGCGAGCGGGTCTTTATGGATGGAAACGCGGAGCCTGGCGGTTTTGAAACCCACAGAGCTGCCGTTGTTTTCCGGGGTCACGGACACGCTGGACTGGCGGGAATCGGGCAGGACGGCCCAGGAGGCGTCCTCGGGCAGCGGGCCGGCGGGACTTAGGCGGACGCGGAGCGCGTTGTCGCGCAGGGCCGTGATCTGCATGGTGGCAGGCCCGGAGTGGAGCTCAATGCCGTTAGGGAGGGGCCGGGAAGCGGTAACCCGGTCGAGGCGGACGAACGCCGGTTTCTGAGGCGTTTCGGCTGCGGAGAACGCTTGTGTGGTTGCGGCTACGAACAAGACTCCAAGTACTGCAAAGAAAAACTTTCCTGCGGTTGGCACTCAGCACCTCATGGGAGCTATGTTGACCATCCACCAGAGAATACTTGATTTAACCCGGAGAATCGCTTTATTCGAGGCAACCTTTTCCGGATCCTGCTGACGAAAAGGCTTGACATGAGAGGGCACTCATAGTCTTCTACCAATACCACATCGATCCAGGGAGGGGGACTGGGGGCCACACTCGCCGAAGGCGACGGGCCAAGTTCCGCATCCCCTCCCGAAGCTTCCCACACACAATTCAGACGAGACCGCCTTAGCGAGCCTGCGCTTTGAGTGCGGCTGAGAGTTCCAGTGTCCGGTCGATGAAATCCTGCTCTTCAGCCGTGCCCGGCTTCATGGACCCGATGTTGATGTCGACGTTGGCGAGTGCGCCGGTGAGGGCCGCCTGAGCGAGGGCCGCGGAGGTGATGAGATCGGATGCCATGTTGGGATTGGTGACGGGCTTCAGGCGCTCTACCATGTGGGCAATGGCCGCGGCGCGCTCGGCTACGCCTAGAGGCACGGTGGTGGCGGTCTGCAGAGCTGCGTTGATGATCGGATCGCCGTCCGAAGCTTCGCGGGCGGCCTTGTAGGCCTTCATCACCACGTTGTAGGACTCGGCATCCGCGTCGATGGCCTGCTTCAGCTCCTCTCGGAGCTGCGCGAGCTGACCAATGGCCTGGCTGAGATGCGCCTCGTATTGCAGATAAGCCTTTTTGCCGCGCGACATGGCGGCGACCATGTGGGCCAGGCCGGCTGCCATGGCTGCGGCGGCTGCGGCCGCGCTGCCTCCGCCGGGGGTAGCTGTGGGGGCTGCGAGCTGCTCGATGAACGGGGCGACTCCCGCGCTGAGGCCGGCGCCGGGTCCGCCGGGAGTCATTTTGCCGCTCATGACGGCGGCGAGACGGTTTTCGAGGATCAGCGACGAGTCGAAGTTTTCGACCTGGAGGAACCACTCAGCCGCCTGTTCGAGGGCGAGCTTGGGGATGAGGCCGACGATCTCACTGGACGTGGGGACCGCGCCGTAGCGGGCGGCTTCGCGCTTGACGAACTCGAAGACGCGATGGATGGGCGTCTGCTCGAAGTCGGTGAGGTTCATGGAGACCTGTGCCTGTCCGCGGACGAGGAAGCCGGCGCCCTTGACGAAGCGCAGGCCGCCCGAGGAGAAGCGTACGGCTTTGGCAATCTTCTTGGCGATGTTTACATCCGCGGTGTTGAGAAAAATGTTGTAAGCGATAAGGGATTTGCGCGCGCCGACCACGGTGGCGCCGGCGGTGGGATGGACGCGGGGCTCACCGAAGTCGGGCTTGCGGGCGGGGTTGGCGGCGATGTCGTCGCGAATGCCCTCGAACTGGCCGCGACGAATGTTCTCGAGATTCTGGCGCTCGGGCGAGGTGGCGGCGGCCTCGTAGAGATAGACGGGGATGTTGAAGCGGCTGGCGATTTGGGCGCCGACGTGTTTGGACATGGCGACGCAGTCTTCGACGGTCACGCCTTCAATGGGGATGAAGGGGATAACGTCGGCCGCGCCCATGCGGGGATGTGCGCCCTGATGCTGGGTGAGATCGATGAGCTCGGCGGCTTTGCCGACGCCGCGAATGGCGGCTTCCTGGATGGCTTCACGCTCGCCGATGAGGGTGATGACGCAGCGATTGTGGTCGGCGTCCATTTCGCGGTCGAGGAGGTATACGCCGGGGAGCTTCATGGCTTCAACGATGGCATCGACCTTCGACTTATCGCGGCCTTCGGAGAAATTGGGAACGCATTCGACGAGAGTAGGCACGACTTGAGAATACATTGCGAAGGGGCAGGCTCATGGGGCGTCACGGCGCGCTTCTTTTCGTTTTGCACGGGACTTGATAACGGTTCTTGATCCCAGCTCGTTTGTTACCCGGGAGCGAAAGGCGCTCATCAAAAACTGGAGTAAGAGCCACGCATCGTCCTGCGGAATTTCCTCGGGGGAGTTGTTGCACTTTTCCTTGAAATGGCGGAAGTGCGTTTCCAATTCGGTGAGCTCATAACTTCCCTCGTCACCCCGGTCAGGGATTCTGAGCCGTGTTGTCCGGAGTTCTCGCAGGATGGGAATCGTACGTTTGTCGCCGCTAAACAGGAGTTTGTCTGAGGGGCGAGTCGGCCAGATGTTGCGCAAGCTGCAGAGGTTCAAGACTTCCTGAACGAGGAAATACCGGGATTTGGAATCCTCAGTCAACATTTGCCCCTTGGAGAAGTACCAGTCCGTCAATTGCCCGGACAGTGTGGAGCAATTGATGGAGTGTGCCGGCCCGAACAGGTTGAGCGCACCGGTGAGACGCCAGATCTGTCCGTATGCCTCGTCGCGGCTTTTGAGGAGATCGCTTTCAAGTTTTTTCAGCCGATCCCGCGCGTCTTTCAGCAGGGCGAAGAAGTAAGTGGCAGCGGCTCCGACAATGGCCGTCAGGCCGAGCGGCGTCAGTATCCTGGTCCAATCCATGGAAGGGACCTCCACCAATTTGAGATATGCAAATGGGAACGCCCAGGGGGAATGCAGAAGATGTTACTGCCATCAAGAGCAAATGATCCCAGTTTTGCGATTGCCGGTGCCTGCACCGTTTCGCACAAACCCGTGCTGAGTAGTCGCGGTGAAGTTGAATCGACTTTGAATGCGGCGAGCCGTTCTTGAATCCACGATGACACGCTGGTTCTGTGCACGATTGCAGCTTAATCCTATAGTGCAGCGCGCGTATTATTTCTCTAGCGTTTTGAATTCAAGATTTGTCTGGATGCCGAGGAGCGAACCCGATGAGCGTTGGCACTATTCCCGAGATTCGCGCGCCGCGCGGCAGCAAGCTGAGCTGCAAGGGGTGGCAGCAGGAGGCGGCGTTGCGCTGCCTGATGAATAATCTCGATCCCGAGGTGGCGGAGAGGCCGCAAGACCTGGTTGTCTATGGCGGCATTGGCAAAGCGGCGCGCAATTGGGATTGCTATCACGCGATAGTGCGCGAGCTGCAGAACCTGGGGAACGAAGAGACGCTGCTGGTGCAGAGCGGCAAGCCGGTGGGAGTTTTCCCGACGCACGATATGGCGCCGCGGGTGATCATTGCCAATTCAAACCTGGTGGGGAAGTGGGCCAACTGGGAGCATTTCAACGAACTCGACCGCAAGGGCCTGATGATGTATGGGCAGATGACGGCGGGGAGCTGGATCTATATCGGCACGCAGGGGATTCTGCAGGGCACGTTCCAGACGTTTGCTTCGATGGCCGATCGGCACTTTGGCGGATCGCTGAAGGGCAGGCTGGTGGTGACGGGCGGCATGGGAGGCATGGGCGGCGCCCAGCCTCTGAGCGTGACGCTGAATGACGGTGTGGTGCTGTGCATCGAGGTGGATCGCACGCGGATTCAGCGGCGGCTGGACACGCGCTACTGCGACCTGCTCGCCGAAAATCTGGATGAAGCGCTGGAGCTGTGTGAGGCGGCACGGCGGGAAGGCCGCGCGCTCAGCGTGGGACTGGTGGGCAACTGCGCGGACGTGTTGCCGGAGATGGTGCGCCGCGGGGTTGAGGTGGATGCGATCACGGATCAGACCAGCGCGCACGATCCGCTGAATGGGTATGTGCCGCAGGGACTCACGCTGGAGCAGGCCGCGGCGTTGAGGAAGAGCGATCCGGAAGAGTACGTCCGGCGGTCGACGGCTTCCATGGTCGTGCATGTGAATGCGATGCTGGCGCTGCAGCGAGCGGGTGCGGTGGCGTTCGACTACGGCAACAACATTCGGCGGTTTGCGTTCGATGCGGGGTGCGCGGAGGCGTTCGAGATTCCGGGATTTGTGCCGGAGTATATTCGCCCGCTGTTCTGCGAGGGGGCGGGGCCGTTCCGGTGGGTAGCGTTGTCGGGCGATCCCAAGGATATTGATCGCACGGATGAGCTGGCGGTCGAGCTGTTCCCGGACAACGAGATTTTGACACGGTGGCTGCGGCTGGCGCGCGGACGGTTCGCGTTTCAGGGCTTGCCGGCGCGCATTTGCTGGCTGGGTTATGGCGACCGCGCGAAGATGGGCGAGGCGATGAACGAGCTTGTCCGCAAGGGCGAGTTGTCAGCGCCGGTCGCGATTGGGCGAGACCATCTGGATACCGGATCGGTTGCGAGCCCCTATCGCGAGACGGAGAAGATGCTTGATGGTTCCGATGCTGTGGCGGACTGGCCGATTTTGAATGCGCTCTTGAATACGGCGAGTGGAGCGTCGTGGGTGAGCTTCCATCATGGCGGGGGCGTGGGGATGGGCTACAGCTTGCATGCGGGGCAGGTGACGGTAGCGGATGGATCAGAGAATGCGGCGCGGCGGATTGTGCGGGTGCTGAATAACGATCCGGGGATCGGCGTGGCCCGGCATGTGGATGCGGGGTATGACATTGCCAGGGAGACGGCGCGGGAGAAGGGAATTCACATTCCGATGGCGTAAGGGCAGGGATCAGGGATCAGAAATTAGCGAACGAGGACCTCAGATTAGTGATCAACGCAATTGTCAAAATTGGACAACTGGTGACTCTGGCCGGGCCGGCGCGGGCGCGGGTTGGTGTGGAACTGCGCGAGCTTCGGATTGTTGAGAATGCCGGACTGTTGATTGAGGACGGGCGAATTGTCGAAGTGGGTGCTTCTTCGGAGATCGAGGCGAAGGTACGGCCGGGCGCCGAGGTGATCGATGCGGAAGGGCGATGCGTTACGCCGGGGTTTGTGGATGCGCACACGCACCTGGTGTTTGCGGGCAATCGCGCGGATGAGTATGAGAAGCGCATCGCGGGCGCCACGTATCAGGAGATTGCGGCGGCGGGGGGTGGGATTCTGCGGACGTTGCGGCTGACGCGCGCCGCCAGCGAAGATGAGTTGCTGGGGGCGGCTCGCCGGCATCGCGATTGGATGCTGAGGGGCGGGACCACGACCATCGAAGCGAAGTCGGGCTACGGGCTCGACCATGAGACAGAGCTGAAGATGCTGCGGGTTATCGGCCGGCTGAACGAAGAAGGGCCGGCGCGGATTGTGCCGACACTGCTGGCAGCGCATACGATTCCGCCCGAGTTTCTGAGTGGCCGGGCTGATTACGTGCGGTGGGTGGCGGAGGAGTTGATTCCCGAAGTCGCTGCCGCAGGGCTGGCGCGGTATTGCGATGCGTTCTGTGACGACCATGCATTCACGGTGGACGAGACGCGCATCGTGTTGGAGTCTGCGAAGCGGCACGGAATGGGGCTGCGGATCCATGCGGAGCAGTTCAGGCCGGGAACGGGAGCCGGACTGGCTGCAGAGTTGGGCGCGGCGACAGCCGATCATCTGGAGACTGTAACGGATGAAACGCTGGGGCAGTTGCGGGAAGCGGGTGTGCAGCCGGTTCTGTTGCCGGGATCAGTGTTTGCGCTGAGCCGGACCGAGTACCCGCCGGCGCGGAAGATGGCGGAAGCGGGTTTGGCGATCGTGCTGGCGACGGATTTTAATCCGGGTTCTTCGCCGGTTGCGTCGATGCCGTTCATGCTCTCGCTGGCGTGCTTGCAGATGCGGCTCACGCCCGCGGAGGCGCTGACGGCGGCCACGGTGAACGCGGCGTATAGCGTGGGGCTTGGCGGAGATGTTGGCTCGATCGAAGCGGGCAAGCGGGCCGATTTTCTGATTCATGAATTCACGGATTATCGAGAGCTGGCGTACTTTGTGGCTGCGCCGTTACAGCCGCGGGTGTTTGTGAGTGGCCGTGAGGTTAGGCGCTAGAGCAACTCCAGGGCTGGTATATCTCCGCAGGGGCTAAAGCCCAGGGTCTTTGGTTGGCGCTTCTTCGGCACGACTGAAGTCATGCCCTGTGACAGGACCTTTCGCGAGATGCATCATGGCGCCATCGGCTCTGGCTTGCTCATGCGCGAGACGTGCCTTGCGGCCCTTGTGACGCCCGACCAGATACATTCCGATTCCGGCTGCCACCATTACGAATGTGCCTCCCAGAACTTTGAGCAAGGCCAGCGGCTTGTTGGGTTCGTCGTCGGAGGGAATGGCGGAGAGGCCAATGGTGATGAGAGTACTGAGCAATCCCAGAATGCCGAGGAGGATGGCGACGGGCTTGCCGCCCGGGACGCGCCGCACTTCGGGACCGGCAGGTTCTCTCTGCAATCGAATCATCGCGGCGAAGATAAAGATGAACGGGAGAAATGTGATGAGCACGGTCATGCTCACAAGGACGTCGTACGCCCCGCGCACCGAGGTGCCGGCCTGGCTTAAAAGCGCTACGAGCATGCCTGCGACGCCGTAAACACCGATGGACACCCAGGGGGTTCGATAGCGCGGGTGCACGGCGCCGAAGATGGGCGGGAGGTAGTTATCGATGCCGGCGACAAAGGGCAGGCGCGAGGTGGAAGAGAGATAGGCTGATGCGCCCGCGAGCGCATTTACGGTGACGAGCAGGGCAGCGATGGGCAGGAGCCAAGCGAGTCCGAGCCGGGATGTCAGCGTCTGCAGGCCGGTGACGATGCCCTCGGGTCCGGCAACGGCGTTGCCGGGGAGCGCGACGAGCAATGCAGTGGTGCCGCCGATGTATCCGATGGTGGCGATGGTTCCGCCGGCGAGGATGGCGAGGGGAATGACGCGGCGCGGGTTTTCGATTTCATCGCCCATAAAGGAGCCGGCTTCGACGCCGACGAAGGCGAAGAAGATCGTTGACCAGAAGATGGCGTTCTTTACCGACCAATGCAGCGACATTGTGGTTGCGGTGAAGTGCGTGGCGGAGCCGAAGCGCGACCAAGAGAGAGCGGCCAGCACGATGAGCAGGCAGAGGGGAAGAATGCCTCCGAAGGCGCTGACGTTGTTGAGCCACTTGCCGGCGTCGACGCCGCGAATGTTGAGGAGCGTGATGAGAGCAAGCGCGGAACAGGCAAACAGAATGAAGTAGAGCGGGCTTGCGGAGAGGGCGCGTGCGTGGCTGCCGAGCGCGAACAGCATGGAGGCGGCCCCGTAGTAGAGCACCCCGGGGAAGTAGGGCAGGTTGCTCATCCAGTAGGTCCAGGCGGCGAGGAATCCGGAGCCGTCGCCGAAGGCGCGTTGGGTCCAGACGTAGAGTCCGCCTTCATCGGGATAGCGGGAGGACAGTTCCATGACGCTGGCAGCGAGGGGAATGAAGAAGCAGAAGAGGGCAGCGAGCCACACGATGAGGCTGCCGGGGCCGGCGGCCGCGGCCGTGGCCGACCAGCGGATGCTGAGCAGGCCGGCGACGTAGAACAGGGTGAGATCGCGGAAGCGGATGCCGCGTTTGAGAGCCGGGGCAGAGGACATTGGGCGGAGGATAGCAGAGCACCTGCGGTGCGGCCAACTGCGCTTTCGGCGCCCATTGAGGCTGGGTGTCCACGGCGTGGCGTTCGACGCCCGACCAGGTGGTTCTCACTGCATGCACATGCCCTGGCGCCGCTCTGCTTTGCCTGGGAGGGTTGTTTGTGCTCGCGGGCGTGATCCGCTGCCGGATACGGGTCTGGTCATCGGAGTTGGCGTTTACCGGCTGGAAGACGGCATGGTCAGGATTGGCGGAGATCTTTGAGGATGGCCATGGCGGCGTTGCGGCCGTTCGCCCCGATCACGGAGCCGCCGGGATGGGTGGCTGCGCCGCAGAGGTAGAAGCCCTTCATGGGCGTTCGGGCCGTGAGGCGCTTCTCCCACATATACGGCGGCAGGCACTCGCCCTGGAAGATGTGGCCGCCGGTGAGCCCGACTTTGCTCTCGATGTCGGGCGGTCCCAGCACCTGCGCGTCGATGACCGCGGTGTCGATGTTGGAGCAGAAGCGGGCCAGTGACTTGAGTGCGAGGGCACGGACTTGGTCGCGGCGGGAGTTCCAGTCTCCTTGCGCGAAGGTGTAAGGCACGTACTGCGCGAAGACGCTCATGGTGTGGGTGCCGGCGGGGGCCGCGGTGGGATCGTGAACGCTCTGGAAGTAGAGCTCGCACCAGAGATGATCGGGCAGGTCGCCGCGGCGCGCGGCAGCGTAACCGGCCTGCCACTCTCCGCGGGTGAGCGGGGCATTGATCTGTCCGTAGTGATGGGGCTGGTTTGTGCCCGGGCGCGCGGTGAAGTTGGGCAGCTCGCGCAGGTGCACGTTGAGCTTGACGGTGCAGCCTTCGATGGGAACGCGTTCGACTTGCGCGCGCCACCCTGAATCGGCAGCGGCGCCGAGCATGGCGAGGGCGCGGCGCGGGTCGGCATTCGAGACGATGACGGGGGCGGAGAGGCGCTCGCCGCCTTCGAGGCGCACGCCTTCGCCGGGGAGAATTTCCGCGACGGGCACGCCGGAGACGACGGTAGCGCCGGCTTCGCGGGCGGCATCGCAGAAGTAGAACGAAACCATGCCCATGCCGCCGCGCACGTAGCCCCACATGCCAGGCATGCCGCCCAGGCGGCCGGACGAGTGATGGAAGCGAATCGATGCTGTTCCCTTGTCGAAGGGGCTGGCGTTGGTGCCGATCACTCCTTGGCCGAGGTAGGCGACCTGGAGGCGCTCGTCTTCGATGTAGTGTTCCACGAACTCGGCCATGGACCAGTCGAAGAGCATGGCGCGCGCTTCTTCATCGTTGCCAAGGCGTTCTTCGATGTCTTCGCGGGTGGGCGCTTCGTTGAGCCAGAGGTCCGTCCTGGAGTTCTGGCCGTCTGCGGGCCGAAGTGCGTCGCGCGTGCGCCGGATGACATCGTTCATCTCCATCCAGCCTTCCTCGTCGCCGGGCGAGAGGGCGCGAACCTCGGCGGCGCAGCGTTCGTCATCATCCCAAAGCTGAATGCTGGAGCCGTCAAGAAATGGCACGAAGAGCCCGTTCACAGCCGGAGTCCACTCGAAACCGCGGCGCGGCAGGTCCAGTTCTTCCACCAGTCTGGGATGGAGCAGGCCGGCGAGATACGCGCATGGCGACATTTTCACGCCGGGGAACGGCTCTTCTATGGTGCAGGCGCCGCCGACGCGCTGGCGGCTCTCAATGACGAGGACGCGCTGCCCGGCTCGCGCCAGGTAGGCCGCGCAGGCAAGGCCGTTGTGGCCGGCGCCGACGATGATGACATCCCATGTGTTTGCCGCCAGCTCGCTCAGCGGAGCGGCGAGGCCAATCTCGCCGAGAACCTTCGCAGTAGGGGAATCCATCCTGGTTCCAACATAGCACCCCGCAAGAGCATGGGAGCAACGAGCGTGTCGCAGGTCACGGACCGGCATGGGGAACCGGCGGATATCATCATGTCCGACAACCGCGATCCCCTCCGATCGCGCATTTCAAAGGAGAAGTCGATGCCCCCAATGCAGGCAGCAAGTGTGATTCCAGGCAAGATCCTGGTCCCGATTGATTTCAGCTCCTCGTCGCACCAGGCGCTCGAGGCCGCTACGGAACTGGCGGAGAAGTTTGGCTCGAAGCTGTATCTGTTGCACGTGGTCCCGGAGTATCCGGGGTACGCGTTGCCCGAGAGTGTTTCGCAGCAATCCATCATCAGCGACGGCCGTCAGAAGGCGGAAGAGCATTTCGAGGTTTCCATGGCCGGACTGAAGACCAGGGGAATTGAAGCCAGCGCGCATGTGGAAGTGGGCAGCGATGTGGCCGGAACCATTCTGGACGCGATTGATCGCGAACATATCGATCTGGCGGTCATCACCACGCACGGCCATTCCGGGTGGTATCCGCAGGTGTTTGGGTCAGTCGCGGAGAAGGTCACGCGGCTGGTGCAGTGCCCGGTCCTCCTGCTGCGCACGTCCAAGCCGGAGAGCTCGGCAAAGACGTCGTACAGCGGCATGATGGAATGGTGGTAAAGGCAGGGAAATAGGGACCAAGGGACCAAGGGACAAAGAAACTGATGGCCCGGCGATTTGTGATCGCCGGGCCGTTGTGTCAATGCGGGAGGGTCAGGCGGTAACGCGGTGGCGGAGCAGTGTTGGCTCGGCGGTTTCGGCCAGGTATTTGTCGACCGCTTCGGCCGCCTGGCGTCCTTCCGAAATTGCCCATACGACGAGCGATTGGCCGCGCCGCATGTCGCCTGCGGCGAAGATGCCATCGACGGAGCTCTTGTAGCCGGTCGTGGCAATGTTGCCGCGCGCGTCCAGTGCCAGGCCGAGCTGCTCGATCATGCCATTGCGCACCGGGCCGAGGAAGCCCATGGCGAGGAGGACGAGGTCGACGTCGAGCGTGAACTCGGAGCCTTCAAGAGCCTCAAATTTTGGGGGTGCCCCTACGCGGAGGCCGTGGAGCTGCTTGACGTTGCCGTTCTCGTCGCCCGTGAATTGGACTGAGTTGATGCTCCAGTCGCGGATGCCGCCTTCTTCATGCGAGCTCTCGGTACGCAGCTGCAGCGGCCACTGGGGCCACGGCGTTGAGGAGGCGCGCGACTCCGGCGGCTTGGGCATGATCTCAAACTGATGCACGCGCCTGGCGCCCTGGCGCAGGCTGGTGCCGAGACAGTCAGCGCCGGTGTCGCCGCCGCCGATGATGAGCACGCTCTTATCTTTTGCCAGGATCGCGAGCTCTTCGCTCACGGTGTCGCCCTCGCAGCGGCGATTCTGCTGAGGGAGGAACTCCATGGCGAAGTGAATTCCTTTCAACGCGCGGCCGGGAACCTTCAGGTCGCGCGGCTGCTCAGCGCCGCCGCACAGGACGATGGCGTCGTAGTGCTCGGTCAGCGTATCAACCGGGATGTTGACGCCGACGTGGGCATTGATGAGGAAGGTGACGCCTTCCGCCTTCATTTGCGCGATGCGGCGGTCGATGACGTGCTTCTCAAGCTTGAAGTTGGGAATGCCATAACGCAGCAGCCCGCCGATGCGGTCGTTCTTTTCGTACACGGTGACTGAGTGGCCGGAGCGTCGAAGCTGCTGCGCCGCGGCGAGGCCTGAAGGCCCGCTGCCTACGACCGCAACGCGCTTGCCGGTGTTGTGCTCCGGTGGCTCGGGGCGGATCCAGCCCTCGTCCCACGCCCGTTCCACGATACTGCGTTCGATCACCTTGATCGAAACCGGCGGCTCCGTAATGCCGAGCACGCAGGCAGCTTCACACGGAGCGGGGCAGATGCGGCCGGTGAACTCAGGGAAGTTGTTGGTGGCATGGAGGCGGCGGATAGCGGCTTCCCAGCGATTGCTGTAAACGAGGTCATTCCAGTCAGGGATGATGTTGTTCACCGGGCAGCCGGTGTGGCAGAAGGGCACGCCGCAGTCCATGCAGCGGGCAGCCTGGTCGCGCTGCTTCTCTTCAGGGAACGGGTTGTAGATCTCGAACCAGTCCTTGATGCGCTCCTGCGGTACGCGGCGCGTGGGCTGTTCGCGTTCGATTTCGAGAAAGCCGGTAACTTTACCCATGGTGTACCTCTGCCTTTTCCAGGCGGGGCACGCCCAGAACACGTTTGTATTCGTGCGGGAAGACCTTGATGAAGCTGGCCTGCGCTTTTTCGTAGTTATCGAGTATCCACGCGGCGCGCGGGCTGCCGGTGAGATCGCGGTGGCGCTCGAGCAGGTTACGAACGAGGGCGATATCTTCGGCGGTGGCCAGTGGCTCGAGGTCGACGCTCGCCTGGTTGCAGCGGCGCGTGGCGAAGTCGCCGGCATCGTCGTAAACATACGCAATGCCGCCGCTCATGCCGGCTGCGAAGTTGCGTCCTGTTGAGCCGATGACCAGCACGGTGCCCTTGGTCATGTACTCGCAACCGTGGTCACCGACACCTTCAACCACTGCGGTAGCGCCGGAGTTACGCACCGCGAAGCGTTCGCCGGCGATGCCGTTGAGGAAGGCTTCGCCGCTGGTTGCGCCGTAGAGAACAACGTTGCCGACGAGGATACTTTCTTCGGGAAGGAAGCTCGAGGTTCGCGGAGGATAAGCGATGATGCGTCCGCCGCTGAGGCCCTTGCCAACATAGTCGTTCGAGTCGCCTTCGAGCTCGAGCGTGACGCCCGAGGGGACGAAAGCGCCGAAGCTCTGTCCGGCTGAGCCGTGGAACTTGAAGTGAATGGTTTCGTCCGGCAGGCCTTCAGAGCCGTAGCGGCGCGCAATTTCGCCGCCGAGCATGGCGCCCACGGTGCGGTGGATGTTGCGAATGGAGAACGTGTGCGTGACGGTTTTCTTCGTTTTGAGCGCAGGAGCGGCCTTTTCGATGAGCGCGTGATCCAGCGCCTGATCGAGTCCGTGATCCTGCTTCTTCACGCAGCGGCGGGCGACGCGGGAGGGCAGTTCCGGCGTGTACAGAATCGACGAAAGGTCGATGCCTTTGGCCTTCCAGTGGGTTTCGGCAAGAACGCTGTCGAGCCTGTCGACCTGCCCCACCATCTCGTCGAAGGTGCGGAAGCCGAGTTTCGCCATGTGCTCGCGCACCTGTTCGGCGATGAAGAAGAAGAAGTTGATGACGTGCTCGGGCTGTCCGGTGAACTTGGCGCGCAGCACCGGGTCCTGGGTGGCGATGCCGACGGAGCACGTATTGAGATGGCACTTGCGCATCATGATGCAGCCCATGGTGACGAGCGGCGTGGTGGCGAAGCCAAACTCTTCGGCGCCGAGCAGCGCGGCAATGACGACGTCGCGGCCGGTCTGCAGCTTGCCGTCGGTCTGGACGCGAATGCGCGAGCGCAAATCGTTGAGCAGCAGGACTTGCTGGGTTTCGGCGAGGCCGAGTTCCCAGGGCAGGCCGGCGTGCTTGATGGAGCTGAGCGGCGAGGCGCCGGTGCCTCCGCTATCGCCGGAGATCAGCACCACATCGGCATGCGCCTTGGCTACGCCCGCGGCGACGGTGCCCACGCCTACTTCTGACACGAGCTTTACGGCAATCCGCGACTTGGGGTTGACGTTTTTCAAGTCGTAGATGAGCTGCGCCAGGTCTTCGATGGAGTAGATGTCGTGATGCGGCGGCGGAGAGATCAGGCCCACGCCGGGGGTGGAGTGCCGCGTCTTTGCGATCACTTCGTCCACCTTGTGACCGGGGAGCTGTCCACCTTCGCCGGGCTTTGCGCCCTGCGCCATCTTGATCTGGAGCTCATCCGCGTTGACAAGATAGTTTGTGGTGACGCCGAATCGTCCGCTGGCCACCTGCTTCACCGCGCTGCGACGGCTGTCGCCATTCGCGTCGGGCGTGAAGCGCTCTTCCTCTTCGCCACCCTCACCGGTGTTGGACATTCCGCCGAGCCGGTTCATGGCGATGGCTAGAGTTTCGTGCGCCTCTTTGCTGATGGAGCCGTAGCTCATGGCGCCGGTTGTGAACCGCTTGACGATCTCCTTTGCAGGCTCGACTTCTTCGATGGGGATTGCCGTTTCGTTGTAATTCAGCTTCAGCAAACCGCGCAACGTGCAGAGGTTTCGATTCTGCTCGTCGAGCAGGTCTGTGTATTCCTGGAAGGTCGCGGCGTTGTTGGCGCGAACGGAGTGCTGAAGTTTGCTGATGGTGAGCGGATTCAGCAAATGGAACTCGCCACCTTCGCGGTACTGGTAGTGGCCGCCGAC
>NZ_DASXYM010000158.1:0-48754 GCF_036502485.1 Occallatibacter sp.
TCGGTGTTGAGCACGGCGAGGAAGTGCGGCGCGAGTTTCTTGTTGGCGTCTTCCACCGCGAAGTATTTCTGGTGGTCGCGCATGACGGTGACGAGAACTTCTTCGGGCAGGGCGAGGTATTCCGGCTCAAAGGTGCCGAGGATGGCGGAGGGCCACTCGGTGAGGTGGGTAACGGTCTCGACCAGGGGTTCGTCTTCGCGCCAGCGGGCGCCGGGGACGGTGCGGGTGACGCGGTCCAGGGCTTTGCGGATGACCTGGCGGCGCTCGGCAACATCGACAATGACCTTGGCGCCGCGCAGAGTTTCGGCGTATGCAATGGGCGAGGCGATGGCGACGGGGGCTGCACCGTGGAGAACGCGATGGCCGCGGCTGGTGTCGCCGGCTGCAATGCCGGCGACTTCGAGCGGAATGACAGCCGAGTCAAGCAGGGCCACGATCCAGCGAATGGGTCGCACAAAGCGCTCCGGCTTGCCGGCGCGCCAGTACATGTTTTTCGCCCAGTAGATGGAGAGGACTTCTTTGGGCAGATCGGCGGCAAGGATCTCCGCGGCCGTGCGACCGGTGCGGGTGACGGTAGCGCCGACGTATTCGCCTTTGGTCGTAGTCACCTTGGCAAGGGCGGTTACGTCCACGCCGGCCTTTTTGGCGAAAGCTTCAGCGGCCTTGGTGGGCGCGCCGTCTTTGAAAGCCACGGCCCAGGAAGGACCGGTGAGCTGCTCTTCGACGTCAGCCTGCGAGGGAAGAACGCCTTCGATTACGACGGCCAGCCGGCGCGGCGTGGAGTAGGTGGTGACCTTTGCGGCGGCGTCGAGCAGGCGCTCGCGGGTGAGCAGTTCCGTGGCGCGGCGGCCCAGCTCGGCTTCCGCCGAGGCGATCATGCGGGCGGGAACTTCTTCGAGTCCGATTTCAAGGAGAAAAGCTGGCATGGCAAATCTTTCCAAATCCCTCAGGGGCTAAAGCCCGAAGTCATGTGCGGGCTGTTTCGGCACGGCTAAATCGTGCCCTGTTACAAAGCCAGAAATCCATTTCGTTCGTGAGCCCGGCCTCCGGTCAAAGATCAGGCGCCTTGCTGCAGGGCGTAGGCTTTCGCTACTCCTACCGCGAGATTGCGAATGCGGCCGATGATGCCAACGCGTTCCGTGACGCTGATGGCGCCCCGTGCGTCGAGCAGATTGAACAGGTGCGAGCACTTCAGGGCGAGTTCGTACGTGGCCAGCAGCGGGAAGCGGCGCTTGTCGACGGCGGTTGCGTTTTCATTGGCAAGCAGCGCACCGGCCTTCGCCAGCAGGTCTTTCGCTTCCGCCTCATAGCTGTTGAAGTGTTCCCAAAGGCGCGGCACGTCCGCGTATTCGAAGTTATAGACACTGAACTGCAGCTCTTCTGCCAGGCGAACGTCGCCGTAGGTGACCTCTGCGCCCGTCTCGGGATCGCGGGCCCACACGATGTCGTAGATGGATTTGACGTCCTGGAGGTATTTCGCGATGCGTTCGAGGCCGTAGGTGAGCTCGGCGCATATGGGCTCGAGATCGAGCCCGCCGCACTGCTGGAAGTAAGTGAACTGCGTGATCTCAAGGCCGTCCAGCATGACCTGCCAGCCCACGCCCCAGGCGCCGCCCGCGGGCCACTCCCAGTTGTCTTCTTCAAACTTCAAGTCGTGCTGGCGCAGGTCGATGCCAATGGCCTCGAGCGACTGCAGATAGAGCTCCTGCACATTGACCGGCGGAGGCTTGAGGATGAGCTGGAACTGGGTGTGCTTGAAGAGGCGGTTGGGATTCTCCCCGTAGCGGCCGTCGGCGGGCCGGCGCGAGGGCTGGGCGTAGCCAACTTTGAACGGCTTGGGCCCGAGCACACGCAGGAAGGTTTCAGGGGACATGGTGCCGGCGCCCACTTCCACGTCATAGGGCTGCTGCAGCACGCATCCGCGCTCGGCCCAGAAGCCCTGCAGGCGGAAGAGCAGTTCCTGAAACGTGAGCGCGGTCTTCGCGCCGGTTTGCGGAGTGGAGAGTGCGGATGATGACACGAGGGTTCTCTCTTGCTGCGCGTGGCGCAGATTGGATGGAACTGAAGTTGATTTTAACAGTGGACTTATCGCTAGAGGCGGGCGAGAGCTTCCGCGGAGCGCAGTTTGCGCTCGAGGTGGCGCTCCAGGGTGTTCTGCAGGAAGCGTCGCAGGTCCTGGGCGCGGCGCCGGGGCCAGTCTTCCGTCGCAAAACTCGCCACGGGGTTGCGGAGCATGCGCAGGGCCGACTGCCAGGAGTCGGCGGAAAGGAGAGTGTCGCTGGTGTGGCGGTGCACTTCGCAAAAGAAGCCGTCGGCATGGAAGTTGAAATTGACTTCCTCGGCGTGGAGGGCTTCGCCGCAGATGGTGCAATGGGCGATGTCCGGCAGCAGGCCCATGAGGCGGGTGATCCAGAGGGTGAAGTAGGTGAGGGGCATCCAGGGTTGGACGGTGTTGCTGGCGACCGCGGTGGTGTGTTCGAGGACGGCGGTGGTGAGGCGAAAGATGGTTTCATGCGGATCGCGCTCGGGGAGCGCCTCTTCAAGCACCTCGGCGTAGAAGCTGAGGACGGCGAGTCGAATGGCGTCGACGGGGCGGCTGAGCGGGGAAGAGAGGATTTCGAGCTGGTCGAGGCGGACGAGGTCCTGGCGGGGTTTTTCGGCGAACCAGGCGCGGGCGACGGTCATGGGTTCGAGCGCGCCGCCAAAGCGCTTGCGGCTTTTGAGAGCTGATTTAGCCACCCCGCGCAGCTTGCCGTAGTCGCGCGTGAAAAAGCTGACGATGAGGTCGGCTTCCTGCACCGGCCAGGTGCGCAGGACCATCGCTTCAGAGGTGAGGACGGGCATTCGGATCCATCCTCTCAAAACACGAACGCGCACCCCGTGTTGGCGGGATGCGCGTCATTGACACACCTAGGCCGTGCGGGCGCTTCAGCAGAGCACTAGCGGCCGAAGTGAGTGGCGTTCTTCTCAGTGAAGTGCGCCCACTTCTCGGGCAGATCGTCTGCCGCGAAGATGGCCGACACAGGGCAAGCCGGAACGCAGGCGCCGCAGTCGATGCACTCGACCGGATCGATGAAGAGCTGATCGGCTTCGCCGTGGCCGTCCTCGTCCTTTTTAGGGTGGATGCAATCGACGGGACACGCATCTACGCAAGCGGTGTCCTTGGTGCCGATACAGGGTTCTGCAATGACGTATGCCATCTTGATCAGTCTCCGGAGGGTAACTCTCGACGCTGAGGATAGCACAGGACCCCTAGAGCCCGGTCAACAGTTCACGATGGGGTTTTGCCATGTGGTAAGTCCCGCGGTCCTGCGCCGACGGTGGACGTTTCAGGTCCTCATACATTCGCAAAATTTGCAGATACGATCCCCGCGCAGACGGCGAACGTTTATGTCCTGGCCCTTGCAAACACCTGCAGATACGCCTGCGCGGCCTGAGTGATGATTTCGGGGCGTTCTTCGTCGACAGCTGTCAGATTTACGAGGTCGCTGCCCACGCCGAGAGCGCGGGCTCCGGCTTTCAGAAAGCTCTCAGCCGTATCCAGTGTGACGCCGCCGGTGGGAATAAGCTTGAGGAACGGAAACGGCGCGAGGAGAGCCTTGAGATATGGCGCGCCGCCCATCGCGGAGCAGGGAAAGATCTTCACGTAATCGGCGCCGGCGCGGTGCGCGGTGATCACCTCGGTGGGGGTGAGCGCGCCGGGAATCGACACCTTGTGCGCGGCTTTCGTGGCCTCGATGACCTCGAGGTGGACGCTCGGGCTGACTACGAATTCGGCGCCGGCCTCGATGGTGGCTTCGGCTTCTTTGGCGGTGGTGACGGTGCCGGAGCCCAGCAGGAGCTTGTCGCCGTATTTCTGCTTCAGATCGCGGAGGACGTCGATGGCGCCGGGCACGGTCATGGTGACCTCGACGACGGTGACGCCGCCTTCCATCATCGCGTCGACTACCGCATGGGCCTGTTTTGCGTTTTTGGCGCGGAGAACCGGAATCAGCCCGACGCGCTCGATGATTTGTGCTGTGGATTCAGACATTCGATCCTCTTATCGATCCGGTTAGCGCGCGATGCGGGCGCTGCCGCCCTTCATGGTGCGTTCGACTTCCGCGAGGGTGGCCATGCTGGTGTCCCCGGGTGTGGTCATCGCGAGTGCGCCGTGGGCTACTCCGCACTGCACGGCCCAGTCGATGCCTTTGCCGGCGAGGAAGCCGTAGATGAGGCCGGAGGCGAAGCTGTCGCCGCCACCCACCCGATCGTAAATCTCGACCTCGCGCTGCGGCACGTGAACCATCTTGTCCTCGTAGAGAGCGATGGCGCCCCAGGCGTTGCGGCTGGCGGTGTGCGCAGTGCGCAGCGTGCTGGCAACAACCTTGAGATTGGGATAGGCAGCGGCAACCTCGCGGAGCATCTCTTCATAGGCTGCGATGGGCAACTCGCCGAAGTCCTCGCTGACGCCTTTGATCTCTACGCCAAGCATCGCGGAGAAGTCCTCCTCGTTCCCCAGGAGCACGTCGACTTTGCGGACCAGCTCGCGGTTGACCTGCTGCGCGCGGGCTCTGCCTCCAATCGATTTCCAGAGGGATTCGCGGTAGTTGAGATCGAAGGAGATGGGGGTGCCGGTGGCGCGGGCCGCGTCCATGGCTTCGATCGCGGCGTCTGCCGTGGACTCCGAGAGCGCGGCGAAGATGCCGCCGGTATGAAACCACTTCGTTCCGTTTTGGCTCCCCAAGATTGTGCCCCAATCAAAGTCGCCGCGTTGAATTTGGCTGACGGCGGTGTGGCCGCGATCGGAGCAGCCGGCGGCCGCGCGCACGCCGAACCCGCGCTCCGTGAAGTTGAGGCCGTTGCGGACTTCGCGTCCCACGCCGTCGTACTTGACCCAGCGGAGCAGGGAAGAGTCGACCCCGCCCTGCAGGATGAGATCTTCGACCAGGCGTCCGGCGGCATTATCGGCCAGCGCGGTGGCGATGGCGGTCGTCAGGCCAAAGCAGCGGCGCAGGCCGCGCGCGACGTTGTATTCGCCGCCGCCCTCCCACACGTCAAAGCGGCGCGTAGTGTGGATGCGCCCTTCGCCAGGATCGAGGCGCAGCATCACTTCGCCCAGGCTCAAACAATCCCAGCGGCGGGGGGAATCAGGAATGACGATCGAATCCATTTCGCTCTGCGGCGCTCCTCGTCAATGATTTAAAGACCACTCTAACGCACGCGGCCGGTGTGTGTTTGGAGACCGGAGCGTCTGCGAGTAAATCGACTTACGTGATAGATTTCTTGCGTCGGAAAGAACGCTTTGTGACCATCCGCAACCCCATCCTGTAAAGTGAACCGTTGTACGGAGTTCTACGAATGAACAAGAGTCTGTTTGATCTGAGCGGCCGTGTGGCCGTGGTGACGGGCGGGACCACCGGCCTTGGCCACGCGATTGCGCTGGGCCTGGCGGAAGCGGGCGCCGATGTGGTGGCCAGCTCGCGCCGTGCGGAGCAGGTGAATACTGTTGCAGCCGAGATTGAAGCGCTGGGCCGCCGCACCCTGCGGGTGACCAGCGATGTGCTGGACCGCTCGACGCTTCAGGCGCTGCACGACGCCGCGATCAAGGAATTCGGCAAAGTGGACATTCTCGTGAATGCGGCCGGCGTGACCCACAAGTCGGCCACGCTGGAGGAGAGCGAAGCCGAGTGGTCGCGCGTAATCGAGACGAATCTCACCGGCACGCTGCGCGCCTGCCAGATCTTCGGTAAGACCATGGTCAACGCCGGCTACGGACGCATCGTCAACATCGCATCGCTGACAACGTTTGTTGGCTTCTTTCAAGTGGCGGCGTACTCGGCCAGCAAGGCGGCGGTGGGTTCGCTGACCAAGGTGCTGGCCATCGAACTGGCGCAGAGCGGCGTCAATGTGAATGCGATTGCGCCAGGCATGTTTCCAACGGAGTTGAATGCGAAGTTGATTACGGGCACGCCGCGCGGCGAAGAACTGCACATGCGCGTGCCGATGGGGCGCTTCGGCAAGGCAGAGGAGTTGCAGGGCGCCGCGATCTTCCTGGCCTCGGAAGCCTCGGCGTATGTGACCGGTGAGATTGTGGCCGTGGATGGCGGATTCTTGGCCAGCGGAGTGAATCGGTAGAAGGACAGGGAAAAAGGGCAGAGGGAAAAAGGGAAAGAGGAATACAGGGGCGGGGGAGGCAGCGAGTGAAAATCACCAACGCGTACGTCAATATCACCTCGCCGGGCCGCAATTTCATCACGCTCAAAATTGAAACGGATGAAGGCATCTACGGCCTTGGCGACGGCACCCTGAACGGGCGCGAAATGGCGGTAGCGAGTTACCTGGCGGACCATGTGATTCCATGCCTCATCGGGCGCGATCCGTTCCAGATCGAAGATATCTGGCAGTACTTTTATCGCGGCCCCTACTGGCGGCGCGGCCCTGTGACCATGTCTGCCATCGGCGCGGTCGACATGGCGCTCTGGGACATCAAGGGCAAGGCGCTTAATACACCCGTCTACAACCTGCTGGGCGGCAAGAGCCGCGATGGCGTGCTCGTCTACTGCCACGCCTTCGGCAAAGACATTGACGCTGCCCTCGAAGATGTTGCCCTTCACAAGGACCTCGGCTATCGCGCCATCCGCGTGCAGAGCGGCATCGCGGGCCTCAAGTCGACATACGGAGTCGCAAAGGGCCCTGGACGGTACGAGCCGGCCGAGCGCGGGCTTCCTTCAGAGTACGAGTGGGAGACGGAGCCCTATCTGCGCTCCGTGCCAAAGCTCTTTGCACGCGTGCGCGAGGCGTTCGGTGGAGACCTGTACCTGCTGCATGACTGCCATCATCGCCTCACGCCCATTGAAGCGGCGCGGCTGGGCAAGGAGCTTGAGCCGTTTCATCTTTTCTGGATCGAGGACCCCACGCCCGCGGAGTTGCAGGAAGGATTCCGCGTGATCCGCGAGCACACCACCACGCCCCTCGCGGTCGGCGAGGTGTTCAATTCGCTGTGGGATGCGCACGACCTCATCCGCAACCAGTGGATCGACTACATTCGCGCCACGCTCACCCACGCGGGCGGAATCACTCCACTGAAAAAGCTCGCCGACTTCGCCGAGTTGTATCACGTGAAGACGGGCTGCCATGGGGCGACGGACCTGTCGCCGGTGTGCATGGCCGCGGCGCTGCACTTCGATACGGCAATTCATAACTTCGGCATCCAGGAGCACATGCCGCATACCGATGAGACGGACGCCGTGTTCCCTCACAACTATTCGTTCAAAGACGGCTACATGTATCCGGGCGATGCGCCTGGGCTCGGCGTCGATCTGAATGAGAAGCTTGCGGCGCAGTATCCTTATCAGCGCGCCTATCTGCCGGTGAATCGCAAGATCGATGGGACTCTGACGGACTGGTAGTGCGGACTGATAGATTGGTCGGGACCCTGATGCCCCCCACAGAAGAACAGATCGATTCCCTTGCTGAGCCGCCTGCACTCCGGGGCCGCTGGACCGTTTGCGCCATGCTGTTTGTGGCCACCACCATCAACTATGTTGATCGCCAGGTGCTGTCGATCCTGAAGCCCATTCTGCACGGGCAGACGATTCACCTGCAGCCCCTGATCCCCGGCTGGCCGGTGGTGGAAACCACCATCAACGTCACCGATCAGCAGTACGGATATATCCTCGCCGGGTTTCAGGTCGCCTATGCGCTGGGCGTCATCTTCGCCGGCCGGTTTGTCGATCGCGTCGGGTGCCGCAAGGGTTATCCCATCGTCACCGGCTTGTGGAGCCTGGCGGCGATGGCACATGCGCTGGTTCGGTCGGTGATGGGATTCGGGATTGCGCGCTTCGTCCTGGGGTTGGGCGAGAGCGGCAACTTTCCGGCGGCGATTAAAGCCACGGCGGAGTGGTTTCAGCCCAAAGAGCGCGCACTCGCAACCGGCATCTTTAATTCAGGCGCGGGAGTAGGCGCCATTGTCGCGCCGCTCATGGTGCCGTGGGTCGCGTTGCATTTTGGATGGCGCGCGGCATTTCTCGTAACCGGTATTTTCAGCGCTGCGTGGATTGTGTGGTGGTCGATTCGCTACCGGCGCCCCCATGAAACCATGGATTGGACGCGCGGCCACGTGGTCGTGGCCCCCCCTGCGCGCGTGCTTCGCTGGTGGCGATTGCTGCGCTACCGGCAGGCCTGGGCCTTCATGGCGGGCAAGTTCCTCACCGATCCGGTGTGGTGGTTTTTCCTGTTCTGGTTGCCGCAGTACTTCCATTCGCGGTTTGCGCTGGATCTCACCCACATGGGCCCGCCGCTGGTGATTGTGTACGTGGTGTCGACCATTGGCAGCGTGTATGGCGGGTGGCTGCCGAAAGGCTATCTGAAGCTGGGTATGAATCTAAAACGCGCACGGCTGGCGGCAATGCTCACGTGCGCGTGCTGCGTGGTGCCGGTGGTGATCGTGGGCGGCCTCAGCTCGCAGTGGCTTGCCGTGGGCCTGCTGTCCTTGGCGGCTGCGGCCCACCAGGGATGGTCGGCGAATATCTTCACAACCGTTTCAGATATGTTTCCGTCAGAGCACGTGGGCACCGTTGTGAGTTTTGGGCAGGTGGCCGGCGCGCTCGGCGGAGCGATCTTTCAGCCCATTGCAGGCGACGTTTTGCAGCGAGCGCGCGATATGCACACGCAGTCGGGATTTGCGCCGCTGTTTATCTATTCGGGCTGCGCTTACCTGGTTGCCCTGGTCCTGCTCAGGACGCTGGCACGGGGATTGAAGCGCGCTGAACTGGAAGTTTGAATTTGCTGAAGTTTTAATCCTGAGGTCTGAATCAGAGGTCTGGAAACAATGGCAGAATCACGCAAGCTTCGCATGGGATTGGTCGGCGGTGGCCCGGGAGCATTTATCGGCCCGGTGCACCGCATCGCCGCTGAGCTGGATGGACGGATTGAACTGGTTGCCGGCGCATTTTCCTCGTCACCGGAAAAGTCGCGGGCGGCCGGTCTTTCCTACCGTATCGATCCGCAGCGCGCTTATGGCAGTTATGAGGAGATGATCGCCCAGGAGAAGCAGCGCCCGGATGCGATCGACTTCGTGGTGATCGCAACCCCCAACAGTACGCATTTACCCGTTGCAAAAGCGGCGCTGGAAGCGGGCATCCCGGTGATGAGCGACAAGCCTGCTACGGCGACTTACGACCAGGTGCTGGAACTTGAGAAGGTGGTCGCCAGGGCCGGGCTGCCGTACGGGTTGACGCACACCTATGCCGGATATGCCCTGGTACGTGACGCACGGGCGCTGTGCGCGGCGGGTGAGATTGGGCCGGTGCGCAAAGTGGTCGTGGAGTACCTGCAGGGGTGGCTGAGTGAATCGATTGAAGCCAGCGGGCAGAAGCAGGCATCATGGCGTGTCGATCCAAAGCTGAACGGGCCGGGCGGATGCATTGGCGACATCGGGACGCATGCATTCCATCTGCTTGAGTACATCACCGGGCTGGATGTAATCGCGCTGCAGGGGACGTTGCGTTCTGTAGTCGAAGGCAGGCAGGTGGATGACGACTGCACCGCGCTGTTGAAGCTGTCGAATGGCGCGCAGGGGATTCTGCTGGCGTCGCAGATTGCAGCCGGTGAAGGCAACGGGCTGCGCATCCGCGTATACGGTGAGAAGGGCAGCCTGCACTGGCAGCAGGAGAATCCCAATACTCTGACCCTGCGGCGCACTGCGGGTCCGGATGAGACAAGGCATGCGTCGGGCGGCTACCTTTCGCCCGATGCGCGCGCGGTCACGCGGCTGCCCGGTGGACATCCGGAAGGGTATTTCGAGGCCTTCGCTGTGCTCTATCGCGAGTTTGCGGAGTGGCTGGAGGCATGGCGCGCCAACAAGGCTGAAGCGCCGGCTACGCTGCCGGGGATTCGCGCAGCAGTCCGCGGGATGCGATTCATTGAGCGCGCCATTGAGAGCAGCAGGACAGGGCAGTGGGTGGAGTTCTAAGCAGATGCTTAAGTGATCAGGTGATCAGGTGGTCATGTGTGATCGGAATTGCGAGGAGATCAGTTCATGAGGACGATTAAAGGACCGGGTATTTTTCTTGCTCAGTTTGCGGGCGACGAAGCGCCGTTCAACACCCTTGCCGGCATGGCCGGGTGGGCGGCGGAGCTGGGATTCGCGGGCATTCAAATTCCTACGTGGGACAAGCGGCTGTTCGATCTGCAACGTGCCGCAGAGAGCCAGGCGTATTGCGACGAGATCCTGGGCACAGCGCGCGATGCGGGGGTAGAAGTTACCGAGCTTTCGACGCACCTTCAGGGTCAATTAGTGGCGAGCCATCCCGTTTACGACACGATGCTCGAAGGCTTCGCTCCGGCCGGACTCGATGCGCAGGCACGCCAGCAGTGGGCCGTGCAGCAGTTGCATTTTGCAGCGAAGGCGAGCCGCAATCTTGGCCTCACCGCGCATGCTACGTTTTCAGGCGCGCTGGCGTGGCCGTTCTTCTATCCCTGGCCGCAGCGGCCGGCGGGGCTGATTGAAGAAACCTTCGCGGAACTGGGCCGGCGCTGGCTCCCAATTCTGAATGTCTTCGAGGAGAACGGCGTGGATTTGTGTTTCGAACTGCATCCCGGCGAAGACCTGCATGATGGCGTGACCTTCGAGCGGTTTCTCGAGGCGGTCGACAATCACAAGCGGGCTAACATCCTTTACGACCCCAGCCACATGGTTCTGCAGCAGCTCGACTATCTGGAGTTCATCGACATCTATCACGAGCGCATCCGTGCGTTTCACGTAAAGGATGCGGAGTTCAATCCCACGGGGCGCGTAGGCGTGTATGGCGGGTATCTGCCATGGATCGACCGTGCCGGGCGTTTCCGTTCGCTGGGCGACGGCGAAGTCGACTTCAGCCAGATCTTCTCGAAGTTTGCCCAGTATGACTATCCGGGTTGGGCGGTGCTGGAGTGGGAGTGCTGCCTGAAGCATCCCGAGCAGGGCGCAGCCGAAGGCGCGCCGTTCATCCAGGACCATATCATCCGGGTCACGGAGAAGGCGTTTGATGATTTCGCGGGTGGGGCGACGGATAAGGAGCGCAACAGGAAGATACTGGGGCTGAGTTAGGAATGACGCGGCAAGCTCCGGCGGGGCCTGCCGCGGTCAGATGCCGGGTTCTGTCAAAGGCAGCTGAGCTAACTCGTCTATGAATGGCTTTGTCCCTCTCCGCGTCAGGATGGCATACTCAATCCGTGCATGGGCTCGCAACAAACCGTAAACTCCCCAACGTTCTCATCATTGACGACGACCTGGTCAGCCGCGAGGTCATGGCCACTGTCCTCACTATGAGCGGTTACACCGTGCAAACTGCCGCCGACGGCGGTGAGTCGCTCAACATACTCGAGACCGACCAGTTCGTTCCCGATGTGATTCTCATGGATACCCAGATGCCGGGACTCAGCGGGCCGCCCCTCATTCAGCAACTCCGCGCCCGCTCCACAGCCACCATTTACGCCATCAGCGGCAGCCAGGCGCCGGATGCGGTGGTGGGCGGCGTGGACGGCTTTCTCCTGAAGCCGATAGGCCCAGAGGCTCTGCAGCGGGTTCTTGAAAAGCATGCCTTCGAGATCAGGCCGGCGTACTCGCAGGGCACGCAGCTTCCCCCCGGCGCTATGCCGCCCATCATCAATCCGAAAACTCTGGCGCAGCTGCGCGACATGATGAAAGAAACCGCGGTACGCGAGATCTACGGAGCCGTCGTGGCTGATCTGCAAAAGCGGCGCCTGGCGCTCGAAGAGGCCCTCGACTTTGCGGACATCGAAACAGTTCACCGTCTGGGCCACTCCATCAAAGGCGGCTGCGGCATGGCAGGTGCGCTGGAAGCTGCGCGGGTGGGCGAACTTATCGAATCCGGGGGTGATGATTTAGAGTACATTCGCACTCTGTTACCGCTTTTGGATTCAGCCACCCGGAATCTGGAGCGTATGCTGAAAGCGGAGTTCTCCCCCCAGGGAAGCGACCCTGAATAAACCGGCACAGCCCGGCAACGCCGCACCGATACGCAGTGTGCCTTGCAGATCGACCGGGCGCCCAGCAGACCTTGTGGAGGAATGTCCAACTCGTGGATCGACCCATTCGAATTATCCTGGCTGATGATCATCCTGTCGTGCGGATCGGCGTTCGCAATATGCTCACCGAAGAGGTTGGCTTTGAAGTCGTAGGCGAAGCCGGCGACGGCGATGAAGCCATCACCCAGACGCTTGAACTGCAGCCTGACATCCTTTTGCTTGACCTCCTGATGCCGCGCCTGCCCGGTCTCGAGGCCATGCGCGCCATCATGAATGGCAGCCCCACCGTCAAAATCATCCTCCTGACCTCAACCATCACCACCCAGCAGATCATCGAGGCCCTGCACATCGGCGCGCGCGGAATCGTGTTGAAAGACGCGCTGGCCGGACACCTGCAGACCGCGATCAGAACTGTTTCGGCGGGCGACTACTGGATCGGCGGCAAGCGGGTCGTCAATCTCGTCTCCGCACTGCACGACCTGATGCAGCAGGCCGCCGTGCCGCAACGCAAGACCTTCGGGCTCACGCCGCGCGAGCTTGAGGTGGTGGGATCGATCGTGGAAGGCTGCTCGAATCGCGACATCGCCAAGCAGTTCGGCCTCAGCGAAGAGACCGTGAAGCGCCACTTGTCGAACATCTTCGATAAAACCGGCGTCTCGACGCGCCTGGAGCTGGCCTTGTTTGCGATTGCGCACCAGCTTGTGACGCCGCAGTAAGGGCGACCTGCAGAGCGTTGGTGCATCCAGCAGGTCTGCTCAGCATAGGCAAGAGAGGGTGCGAGCAGGGGCTCGCTCAGTTCGTTAGAAACTGCTTCTCCAGCCGATCCAGCAATGCATCCGCTCCATCGCACACGCCCGTGTGCACGGGCGACGGCTGAATAATGGTGGAGCGCGGCGACGTCAACCAGTGGAAACGCTCGCGCTGCGATAGCTTCGCAATCGGCCCCGCTGCTTCATCTCCGGCGCAAATCCGCTCCACGGCTTCAAGGTGCTTGGCAACCAGCGCCTCATCCGCATCGGGCCAGAGTGCTTTCAGCCTGATTGCGTCCAAGCGGATGCGAGCGCTGAGATAGCGCTTCTCCGGGCAGTAGACCACCACGCCCGCGTTGATGAATTCCTGCCGCTCCACGCGGGGAACGACGCGCAGCAGCGCGTAATCAAATGAGGCGGGCGCGTGCATCCGTCGCCTCCTGTTCAAAACTGTGCGCTGCTTCAAGGCGGCGCCGGAAGAAATCCGCATACCCCGCCCGCCGCTCGGTCGCGCTCAACTCACCCGGAACGGCCTCCAGCCAGGCATCCGGAACTGCATTCAGAATGCGCTCAAATCTCTCCTCGCTGAGCTTCTCGCGCGCAGCAGCTCCGGCCTCGGCGATATCCGCGGCCCAGGGCAGCAGGACATGCTGCTCGATCTGTTTGAACGGCGAAGCAGATTTTGCCGCCATCGTCGCCCAGTCGTGATGGAAGAACAGCGCGGCCCCATGATCGATCGGATAGAGCTTCTTATGCCACACCAGCAGGTTCGCATTGCGGGGCGTGCGGTCCACGTTCTGGGTGAACGCGTCGAACCACACCAGCATCGACGCCTCCTGCGAGGGCGCCGCATCGCGCGCCGCGGGATCGAACATGACAGAGCCCGGCAGGTAATCGAGCGCGAGGTTCAAGCCGGCGCTTGCTTTGAGCAGGTGCCGGATTTCGGCGTCAGGTTCGTTACGCCCCAGCGCCGGATGGATCTCGGCAAGCACGATCTCCGGCACGCGCAACCCCAGGGCGCGACCGATCTCGCCCGCAATGAGTTCCGCAATCAGCGCCAGGATGCCTTGTCCCGCTCCGCGGAATTTCACAACATACAAGCCCAGGTCGTCACCCTCTACAATCGCGGGCAGAGAGCCGCCCTCGCGCAAGGGCACCACGTACCGCGTCGCCTGAATGGTGCGGAGCATCGGTGTCAGTGTAACTGCCGCCGCTCTATTCACTGGATGTCCGGTTCCGGATCAAGCAGCCGTGGCCCGGGCCCCTGCTTGCCTAATTCGTCCCATGGATTCCTCAGGGGACACACGCCCATCGACAAACAGCCACACCCGATGCAACCGTCGAGCTGGTCGCGCAGGCCCATGAGACGCTGGATGCGGTGGTCCAGGTCGGAGCGCCAGCCCGCCGAGAGCCTGCTCCAGTCCTCCGCCGTGGGCGTGCGCTCATTCGGCAGCGCCTGCAACGCGTCGCGGATTGCGGCCAGCGAAATTCCGGCCCGCTGAGCGACGCGAATCACGGCCACTCGACGCAGCACCTCGCGTGCATAGCGGCGCTGATTGCCGAGGTTGCGCCAGCTTCGAATCAACCCCTCCGCCTCATAGAAGTGCAGGGTCGAAATCGCGATGCCCGCGCGAGCCGCAACCTCCCCCACCGAAAGATCGGTTTTGCATTTCCCGCGTACGGCTCCCCGTTCCGCGGAATCGCATTTCTCGACGGGTCCGTGCTGGCCGTCCTCGCAACCATCCGTTGTTCGAACCGACTTCTTCGCCGGCTTTTTCATCAGCAGCCCCTTGACCTCAAGTTTACTTGAGGTTGCAGTATAGTGTCAGAGGCATTGAACGAGAGGAGATTTCTCAGGCATGAGCGACACCCTGCACATCGGACTTATCTACGGAAGCGCGCGCCCGGGCCGTTTCTGCGACACCATCGCGCGCTGGACGGCAGACGAGATCCGCGCGCAAGGACACTACAGCATCGATATCCTCGATCCCGCCGAGATGAACCTGGCAGAGAGCCGGGAGTCATCGGCATCGCCGACAGTATGGGACCGCATGGGGAAGTGTGACGCGTTCGTTGTGGTCACACCGGAGTACAACCATGGCTATCCCGCGGTGCTGAAGATGCTGATCGACTCAGTGGGCGCGGAGTGGCACGCCAAGCCGGTTGCGTTTGTTTCCTATGGCGGCGTCTCGGGCGGTCTGCGCGCCGTGGAGCAACTTCGTCTGGTCTTTGCGGAGCTCCACGCTGTCACCATTCGAGACTCGGTCAGCTTCGCCAGCGCCTGGGAGCAATTTGACGGTACAGGCAAACTGAAACAACCAGAGCGCGCGGAGCGCTCGATGAGCGCCATGCTTGGCCGGCTGCGCTGGTGGGCTCTCGCCTTGCGTGACGCCCGTGTGGCTGTGCCGTACGCCGCCCGATAGGCGATCCGATTATTCTTGGATGATAGGCTGCGGCGGCCGCCAGCGCCGCCGAGGGTTGGCGGACCAGCTCCAGGGAGGTACACGCTTGCGTATTGGTTTTCTGGGAACGGGCGCCATGGGGACGCCAATGGCACACCGGCTGATTGCGGTGGGGCATGAACTGGCGGTCTGGAATCGCAGTGAAGGAAAGACCGAGCCGTTGCTGCGGGAAGGGGCGATTGCGGCGGGCACGCCTGCGGAAGCGGAGCTGGGCGCCGACGTCGTGATCACCATGCTGTTCGACGACCACGCGAATGAGGAAGTGATCTTCGGCCAAAACGGATTGATGGACGCGCTGACGCCCTCGACGCTGCACGTTGCTTGCAGCACCATCAGCGTGGCGCTGTCAGAGCGGCTCACGCGGGAGCACGCGCGGCGAGGAATTCCCTTTATCGCCGCGCCGGTGTTTGGCCGTCCCAATGTGGCGGAAGCCGGCAAGCTCTGGACGGTGGTTGCCGGTCCGGACGATCTGGTTGAGCGCGCGCGGCCGATTCTCGAGGCGTTCTCGCGCGGGATCTCCGTCGTGGGTAAAGAGCCGAAGCAGGCGCACGCCCTCAAGCTTGGCGGCAACTTTCTGATCAGTGCCATGATCCACTCGCTCGGCGAGTCGTTTGTTTACGCGAAAGCCCAGGGCATCGATCCTGAGGTGTTCATTGAAGCGGTAAACAGCGCGCTGTTCCAGTCGCCGTTCTACGCCGGATATGCCCACGTGATGTTGCACCCGCCGGAGCATGTGGGCGCCACAATCAATCTGGGTGCGAAGGATCTCCGGCTGCTCCGCGAGGCCGCGGCTTCGGCAGGCGCGCGCCTCAGCCTGGCTGACTCGCTCGCGGAGGTGTTTGAGCAGGCAAAGCAGGCGGGGCTCGCGGAGGAGGACTGGGCGGTGGGCCAGTACAAGATGGCGCAACGGCGCGGCACAGCCTGATGCGGTTTTCGCTTCTCTCCGCCGCCCCCTCGTCCTTTACGGCGTGTCGGCCCTGAGCAAGAACGGAGACCACAGCGGGCACTGGTACTTCTTGCAGCATCGCCCTGCCCCCCGGCGGGGCCATCCTTGCCTGACATGGCCTGGCAAGTAGACCCATCCTCCGGTGTCAACGGAACCTGCACGCTTCGCCGGTCCGTGCTACTGCTCGCCTTCTGCTGGGCTGGCTGGGTTGCTCTTCCCGCTCAGCCACAAGCGCCTCCTGTACAGCAGTCCACGTCCTTTGCCGACACGCTCCGCCACTCGCAAGGCAAAGAGCTACACATCTTCTACATTCATGGAATCGGCTCTGACGGGCCGGACGACTTTGATTCACTCGCCCTTCGCAAGAGCCTCTGCAAGTTCCTCAAGGACTGCACCACGGAGGCCGGCACCGCAATAGGCGAGTGGGATTATGCGAACCATGATGAGTTTGCTCCGGACGCACAAGCCCCTGATCTGCACTTCATCGACGAGCCAGTCTGGAAAAACCAGGAGGAATGGCGGGCAGCAGCTCCCTATTCCATTCACTTCCAGTTGGTCCGTCGCGGAGGTTCCACCCTTTACGTAGACGAGTTGAACTGGTGGCCCCTCACTTTTTCGCTCAAGTGCCGCCAGATCATCGCCAGCGAGGCTGACTTGGTCGGTCCGAACAAGGTGAGGATCCCGGTCTGCTCCCGTCGCCAGCCTAATGCCGAAGTCCCTTTGCGCTTCAAGTCGTATGACTGGATCGACAAGGACGCCGCTGCCCGTCTGCTCAAGAAGCCCTCACACGGCGCGAGACTCAATCGTGACTTGAAGAGCGGCCTCATGGATTGGGGATTTTCAGACGCCGTGATGCTCCTCGGCCCTCTTCGCCCCTACGTTCTCAGTGGAATCCGGCAGCTGATTCTCAAGTCCCTCTCAGACTCAGCGGCTTCAAAAGCGCTCGCCCCTGACGAACGGCCCCGAAACGAAGAGTTTGTCATCGTCTCCCACAGCCTTGGCAGCTACCTGATGTTCGCCGCGCTCGATGCGCACCTTTCACAGCTCCAGACATCGGAGATCAACCCATCCGACAAAAGCTTCGACCAGATTCTGGCGCGAACTTCCTTTGTCTTCTTCTTCGCCAATCAACTGCGCATTCTCCAATTAGCCGGCCTTGACGGACCCAGCGACAGAAATCTATCCACCCATCTTGAAGCGTGGGGGAAAACCCGCTGTGATTACCTCAAAACCATCGATCCCTCGCACCAGTGCCAGCTTCCGCGTATCACCGCTCTCAACGATCCCAGCGACCTCCTGACCTGGACGGTTCCCAGCCTCAGCTCGGTTGAGGTTGAGAACTACAGCGTTAAGAACTCAGCGCATTGGTTCTGGCTGATCGAAAATCCCACCCCGGCGCACAACCGGTACGCCAACCAGAGACGCGGTATCCAGAAGATGCTCGAAGAACATCCTCAAAATTCCCGCTGATGCCTGTCCCCCCCAGTCATGTTCAGAAAGGCGTGGTGCATCCTGCATCACATAATTTCCCGCCGGGATTGGTTAGGATATCGTTATGAGTTTTCGCGGAAAGATTGTCTTCATCACCGGGGCCAGCGCGGGCATTGGCGCGGCCACTGCGCGTGCATTTGCTGCCGGCGGCGCCAGGCTGTTGTTGGCTGCCCGGCGTGCCGCCAGGCTGGCCGAAGTTGCCTCCCAGGCGCTCGAGCTGGGCGCCGAATCGGTCCACTCCATTGACCTTGACGTGCGCGATCATCGCGCGGTGCAGAACACCATCGACGGCCTGCCGGAGGAGTGGGCGGCCATTGACATCCTGGTGAATAACGCCGGCCTCAGCCGCGGCTTGGACAAGCTCTACATGGGCCGTGTTGACGACTGGGAAGAGATGATCGACACCAACGTGAAGGGCCTTCTTTACGTTACGCGCTCAGTGGTTCCGGGCATGGTGGTGCGCGGCCGCGGGCACGTGATCAATCTTGGCTCAACGGCGGGAGAAATGACGTATCCCAACGGAGCCGTTTACTGCGCCACCAAAGCGGCGGAGCGAGCCATCAACGATGGACTGCGTCAGGATGTGCTAGGCACGCCCGTCCGGGTGACCAGCGTCGATCCCGGCATGGTCGAGACGGAGTTCAGCACGGTGCGCTTCCACGGCGACAATGAACGCGCCGCCAAGGTCTACAAAGGCGTGAAGCCGCTCACGCCGGAAGACGTGGCCGAAGTGATTGTCTGGGCTGCCGGGCGCCCCGCGCACGTCAACATTGCGCGCGTCCTGCTCACGCCGGTGCAGCAGGCCAACTCGCTGCTGTTCCACCGCGACGAGTAAGGCGGCGGGCAGCGAATCTTTCCGCGGGCATAAAATAACCCGCGCGCGGCGGGCTGTCTTTATTCCAATTCTGCAATCTGCGCTTCAATCTGCTTGAGCGCAGCTTCCAGGGCTGCTCGTCGAGCAGGATTCGAAGTTCGTTGCGACAGAATGTTCTCGCGTTGCAACTGCAGCGTCTGTTTTTGCCGCGCGCGATCGGTGCGATCCAGTTCCGCTGCTCGTTTCGCACCCTGGTTAATGAACACATTTCCGGCATGCGCAGGCGCATGTTCAACACTCGCCATCTGTTCCTCCACCGATTTGCTTTCCCATCCACGAGCCATACCTCTCCATTTTACGGACTTTTTGGGCCGGTGTGTCCCACTCAGATACGATAGCCTTGCTTAAGAGGCATTAACTCTTCGCTTTACGGCATCTGGAGATATCATGCGCGTGTGGCAGATTTCATCCTTCGGGATCGATTCTCTCGAATTTGTGGAAAGACCCGATCCGCAACCAGGCCCTGGCCAGGTGGTTGTCCGCGTCCATGCCATCTCGTTCAATTACCGCGACCTGATGATGGTAAAAGGGGTTTACAACCCCAAGCTCAAGCTGCCACGGATCCCGTGCTCTGACGGCGCCGGCGAGGTGGTTGCGGTGGGCTCCGGGGTCACGCTGTGGAGACCGGGCGATCGCGTTGCCGGCATCTTCATGCAGCACTGGATGGACGGTGCCCCGACGCCCGAAAAGGTCAAGGGAGCTCTGGGCGGCGATATGGACGGCATGCTCGCCGAATATGTTCTTCTCAGCGAATTCGGGCTGGTCGCCATTCCCGAGCACCTCAGCTTTCAGGAAGCCGCCACACTGCCGTGTGCCGCCGTTACCGCCTGGAACGCTCTCGGAGCCGGCGACCTGAAGCCGGGTGGAACGGTTCTCATTCAGGGCACCGGCGGCGTATCCATCTTTGCGTTGCAATTTGCGCGTCTCAGAGGTGCCAAGGTGCTTGGCATCTCCAGCAACTCCGAAAAACTGAATCGCGCCTTCGATCTGGGGCTGGACGCCGGCATCAACTACAACGACGTTCCCGAATGGGACCGCTGGGCGCAGGAGCAAACCGGCGAAGGCGTCGATCTGGTAGTGGAAGTCGGCGGGCTGGGCACGCTGCCACGCTCTCTGCGCGCACTCCGCATGGGGGGAACCATCGCGCAGATCGGCGTGCTCACCGGCGTCGAGCCATCGGAAGCGCTCCCTCTTGCCGCTATGCTGCACAAGCAGGCGCGCATTCAAGGCATCTATGTGGGCTCGCGCCAGGACTTTGTAGAGATGAATCGCGCCATCTCGCTCACCCAGCTTCGGCCTGTGGGAGAAGATTTCCCCTGGACGCATGCACGGGAAGTAATGGCCAAAATGGAAGAGGGCAGCCACTTCGGCAAACTGGTGATGACCATCGGGTAAAGACAGCGACAAAGGGAAAAAGGGAAGAAGGGACAAAGGGAAAAAAGGGGGGAACAGACGGGTCAGTTTGCGCGCCGCGCGGCGACGTTTCCGGTCAGGCTTCCAAAGCAGAATCGCCCCGCGGATCTTTAGCTTTCGCGAGGCGATTTCCGTTAAGGGACAGACGCTCGTGCCTCGGACCTTTGTCCCTTTGTCCCTTTTCCCTTTTTCCCTTTGTCCCTTTGTCCCTTTTTTTCCCTTTTTCCCTGTTTTCCCTGCCTTACTCTGCCTTACTCTCCTGAAGCGGTGGAATGCTTGTTGGGCTTCACTTCAAGCTCGTTCACCACCTGCTGAACGTTCGGCACCTTCTTGGCCAGCTTCTCCACTTCCGCTTTCTGCTGGGCCGTTTTTACGGAGCCCTTGATTTCAAGAGTGCCATTTTTCGCGCTGGCACGGATGCTCTGATCGTCAAGCGCTTTGTGTTCTTTGATGGCTGCTTTGAAGTTGTCCTCGATGCCCTTGTCCACATCCGATGCGACGGCGCCAGCCTGGTCGGCATTGGGAGGACGAACGCCAATCTCGTTGGCAATTTGATAGTCCGGCGCGGCTTGCTGAGCCAGCGTCGCGGCCTGCTGCTTCTGGGTGTCGTTCGCCACATTGCCGCTTAGCTTCATCACGCCCTTGTCGCGGTCCTGCGACACGTCCACGTCACTGAGCGAATTGGTCTTGAGCGAACTGGTGACAGCATCTTTCTCGTCAGGATGGCTGCTGGTGTTGTGGCATCCAGCCACGCCCATGACCGTTGCCAGAACCGCGGCCGATGAAAAAAGCAGCCCGCGGCGAATTGAATTCAGGTGCATGTTTTAGTTCTCCTTTCGGGGTACGCCTCGAAAGCCTAATCCGATTACGTACCGAGAAGTGAGATGGACATGCAGTACGAAAAGGTTTGTTCATGCTTCAACCTGGGCCATCGGCAGCCGCCGAATGAGTGGCTTACACACGCCTCGCGTGGCCTGTGCGCTGTGCAAGCCGGCCCTCAGGAGAAGCCCAATACCGGATGCGGCGTATACGGCTCTTCGAGCGCCTTGATCTCGTCCGCGGTGAGCTTGAGCGAGACGGCGTGCACGGCATCCTCAAGGTGATGCGCCTTGGTAGCGCCCACAATGGGGGCCGTCACCGCCGGCTTTTGCAGCAGCCACCCCAGCGCCACCTGCGCCTGCGGCACGCCTCGCTTTTGCGCAACTTCAGCAAGTCGGTCTACCACGCGCTTGTCGTCTTGCTCTGTGCGTGAATACATGGCGTTGCCGAACTTGTCCGTCTCCACACGCTTGGTTGTCTCAGTAGCCCAGGGCCGAGCCAGGCGGCCGCGCGCCAGGGGGCTCCAGGGGAGCATGCCGATGTTCTGGTCCACGCACAACGCTGCCATCTCCCGCTCCTCTTCGCGATAGAGCAGGTTGTAATGGTTCTGCATACTCACAAAGCGGGTCCAGCCGCGCAGATCGGCAAGGTAGAGCGACTTGGCAAACTGCCAGGCAAACATCGAGCTCGCTCCGATGTAGCGCACCTTCCCGGCTTTCACTGCGTCGTGCAGCGCCTCAAGGGTTTCTTCAATGGGTGTTTCGTAATCCCAGCGGTGGATCTGGTAAAGATCCACGTAATCAGTCTGCAGGCGCTTGAGACTTTCATCGAGCTCAAACAGAATTGCCTTGCGCGAGAGGCCTTTCCCGTTGGGCTCTTCGCGCATGAGTCCATGCACTTTGGTGGCGATTACGACCGCTTCGCGCCGCACGCTCGCTTTGAGAAAATTGCCCAGCACGATCTCGCTGTCGCCGCTTGAATACACGTTAGCCGTGTCGAAAAAATTGATGCCCGCGTCTAGAGCCTGCTTGAAAAAAGGCCGGCTGTCTTCTTCATTGAGTGCCCACGGCTGACGGCCGGGCTTCAACTCGCCGGTGGCGGGCGAACCATACGTCATGCATCCGAGGCAGATGCGCGAAACCTTCATTCCTGTCTTGCCAAGATTTACATATTCCATAAGCGAATTCTCAGTCCTCAGTTCGCACTTCAAAGTTGTCAGTCGATCGCGATTGGGCGGCCTGCCGATGGCCTCCTCCTGGATGCAGACTTGTCACCCCAGCAAGGCATCGTAAATTCTTCGCGTCTCTTCGCCGAAGCACACAAACTCCACGCGCTCCACCCCCGTCCCTTCGATGTCGTCGCGGACGGTTTGGATGGCAATTTTTGCGGCGCGTTCTGAAGGAAATCCGTAGATGCCCGTGCTGATGGCGGGAAATGCAATCGACCTCACACCGTGTTCGCGCGCAAGCTCGAGGCAGCGGCGATAGCAACTGGCCAGCTTCTCCTCTTCGCCCTGTCCGCCTCCATTCCACACCGGGCCTACGGTGTGAAAGACCCACCTCGCCGGCAGGCGGAATCCGGGCGTGGCCTTCGCATCGCCGGTTGCGCATCCGTGCAGCTTGCGGCACGCATCCAGCAGTTCGGGCCCCGCGGCGCGATGGATGGCGCCATCCACCCCTCCGCCCCCCAGCAGGGAACTGTTGGCCGCATTCACAATCGCATCCACGTGCAGTTTTGTAATGTCGCCTGAGACCGCGATCAGTTCTGCCATAGGCACACCTCTATGACATTGTGGGCTATCAGCCTTCAACTCAGCCGGAGAGCTGCAGGCTGACAACTGACTTCTGTCTTCAAGCATCGTCCGGCCCGCTCGCGAATCTAAAACAGAGATGACTACGGGACTTTCAGTATCGGTACTCGACCTCGTCGGCATGCAACCCGCCGAGGGGCCTGCGCCTGCCATCGCGCGCTCGGTCGATCTGGCACAGCGCGCGGAGCAGTGGGGCTACAAGCGCTTCTGGCTCGCCGAGCACCACTCGATTGACGGCCTGGCATGCTCTGCCACCGCCGTGCTGATCGGACACATTGCCGGCAAGACAAGCACCATTCGCGTGGGCAGCGGCGGCATCATGCTGCCCAATCACGCACCCCTCGTGGTGGCGGAGCAGTTCGGCACGCTTGAGGCCCTGTATCCGGGCCGCATCGACCTTGGCCTGGGCCGCGCGCCGGGCGGCGACTTCCACACCATGCGCGCACTGCGCCGCAGCCTGCAGCAATCGGGAGACGAGTTTCCCGAGCTGCTGGAAGAGCTTCGTGCCTATCTCGGGCCTGTGCGCCCGGCACAGGCCGTCAAGGCCACTCCCGGCCAGAACAGCAACGTCCCCATCACGCTGCTCGGTTCGAGCCTTTTCAGCGCGCAGCTTGCGGCGCGCCTGGGACTGCCATTCGCCTTTGCCGCGCATTTCGCGCCTGAGTACCTCCATGCGGCTGCTGAGGTGTACCACCGCACCTTCCAGCCCAGCACCACGTTAGACAAGCCGTACCTGATGGTGGGCGTACAGGTCATCGCCGCCCAAACCGATCGCGAAGCGCAGCGTCTTTTCACCACGCCCCAGCAGCGTTTCCTGCGCCTCATTCGTTCGCAGCCTGTGGAGTTGCTGCCGCCCGTCGACTCGATGAGCTCCCTGTGGACGGACTTCGAACGCGCCGCCGTGATGAGCAAGCTGGGCGCGGCGATCGTCGGATCGAACGAAACAGTGAAGGAGGGCCTGGAACGCCTGATCCAGCAGACTGGCGCGTCCGAGGTCATCATCGCCACCGACACGTTCACGCACGAGGCGCGGCTTGAGTCCTACCAGAGGGTTGCGGACGTGGCCCGCAGCATCGAAAATGCGGCACAGTCCGCAGCCGTAGTGCACTCAAGCGCAGCGCATTGAGCAGCATCTGCAGCGCTCGGCGGCTGATCGGCGGGCGCTGCCGAAAAGAACTGCCAGAGATATTGTCGTCTCCGGCTATGAGCGTGGCCTGTGTGATGCGTCGCCTTGCTCTGTGACCGCCGGCACAGCCCCGCAGGTTCATTCGGGCGCAGAATCAATTTCTCCATCCATGACATGCTCCGCCAAAGCCGTGCGGCAGTTCGCTCCCGCGCCCCTCACTTATCCAACGAGTGTGTTTACCAGAAAACTAATAGGGTTTCACCCCCATTCGCTGCAATGGACGCCGAAAAATAAAGACAGTAACTTATTCAAAATAAATGATTAACGCCGACTTTATGAACAAATTGAATTTTCGCCCCAAACCCGAATAAAATACGAAATAACGGCGAATAACCAGACACTCTACGCCCGCCATAATTCGCTGAAAGTTACTAGAAAGTAACCTGAAGCCCGCCTTAGCGGCTTGCCCCCACTTGCTGCGCCCGCCTGCGTTGGGCCGGGGTGAGGTCCGGCAGGGTGAGGTGCAGCAGTTGAACCGGATCGACGGGCATACCGTCCCACTCCGCCTCAAAGTGCAGATGCGGCCCGGTGACGCGCCCGGTTGCCCCTGAGAGCCCGACGCGCTGCTCCTTGCGGACGCGGTGGCCTTCGGAGACGTCAATGCGCGACAGGTGCATATAGACGGTGAAGAAGCGCTGGCCGTGATTGACGATGACGCAGTTTCCCTCATAGAAAAGTGAGCGCGCGAGCACCACCACGCCGGAGTTCGAGGCGAGGACGGGCGTGCCTTCCTTGGCGGGATAGTCGGTGCCAAGGTGGCGGCTCGACTTCTCCTCGTTCATCAGGCGGGTTTCGCCAAAGCTCGGCGTGGGCTGCGCGTCAATGGGCCGGCTGAACCCGCCGGACCAGAGCGGCAGCTTGATCTCGCGGGCAAAGGCGCGCTTCTTCATCAGGCTGTCGCCATCAATCTGCTTCTGCTCGGACGGATCGGGCTGCACATACTGCTCAGGAACCTGCACATCGCCGCTGCCGAAGTTGCCCGGCTCCAGCGTCACGGTTTTTGTGGAACTGGCCCATTTACCGGTGCGCATCAGGGCGCTGACCTTCAACTCGTGCGGGCCGGGCTGGGCGTCGATATCGACGCCGGCGAGTGCGTACCAGAGGCGCGGCTTTTCTGTGCGGAAAAAGGTGAGGCGCTTGCCGCGCCACGTGCCGGTCACGCGGACGGCCCCGCCGGAGAGCTCGCACGTGATCAACATCGGCGAGCCCTGTTCCAGGTGATCGGGCTGCCAGAACACGTTCTTGATGGGGTCGGTGTGGGGCGCGGCCACATGCCGCGGCGCAGCCGTAGCCTGTGCGAGAGCCGGCGCGGCCAGTGAGAGGGCGAGGAAAAAGAGGACGGCTGGTCTGGCGGATAAGATGATGCGATTTTTCACGTGCGGTCGTATCCTGCGGATGCGAGGGGGAACTCTCGCATGACGATGGGATGCGGCGCGGCGGTATGGAGTTTGTCCCCAGGCCGCGGCTCGTCGTCAACGCAATCTCCAGTCGCGATTACGCCCTGGTGAAGGGATGCCTGCTCGCTATTGGGCTGACGTGATGTGCTGTGAATCTGCTCACGGACGTGGGGTATCGCTGGGTGAATCCGCGCATGAGGGTGTGACCCGCGCCGGATTATGGGTCAGGTGATCACTTTTTCAGCGGGATCTCAAGATCGATGATCTCCGGGGTGAGAGAGCCGTCCGCGGCGACGTGCAGGTAGCCCATCGTGACCTTCAGATTGAAGCGGCGCGGCCCGCAGCTTCCAGGGTTGAAATAAAGCACGCCTTTATGATGGCGGATTTCGGCTTTGTGCGAGTGGCCATAGAGCACGGCGGCGAACTTGGCCGCGGCGGGATCGAGGTGCAACGTCCCGACGTCGTGCAGCAGGTAGATGTAGCCGCCCTCGATCAGCAGGACTTCGGTTTCAGGCAGGCGGCTGCACGGCCCATCCTTGTCGATGTTGCCTCGGACAGCGGTCACCGGCGCGTACTCGCGCAGGGTGTCGAGGATCGTGGGATCGCCCACGTCGCCCAGGTGGAGGATGGACTCTGCGCCTTCGAGGTGAGGAAGAACCTCGGGGCGCAGGAGGCCGTGGGTGTCGCTGACGACGGCGAGTTTCACAAGCCACATCTCCCGTCGTGTGCGGGGGCCATCTGGTTAGGGAGGACGGCTCCGGGGCAGTCAAATTCCCGGACCGCGGCGAACCCGGCCGGCATGCGAGGAGCAAAGGTGAACGACGCCATCCGTGTTATGTTAACTCTATCCACACGTTGGTTTGCACTTGTCCGGCGCTTCTCCACAATCGCATCCCGCCATCCTTCATTCAAGAAGCTGAAACAGGGCAAGAGGTTGAACAGGGTGCCCCATATTGAGATGAAGGAAACATCCCGAACCGACGTTTTACAAACCCCAAAAAACTGGCCGCATGCGATCGCAGCCTATACTCAGCCGCGCGTGCTGCAGGTGCTGGCGCTGGGATTTGCCAGCGGGCTGCCGCTGCTGCTGACCTACTCGACACTTTCAGCGTGGCTGGCGACCAACGGGGTGCGGCGGGCGGCGATCGGCACGTTTGCCCTGGTCGGCATTCCGTACTCATTCAAGTTTCTGTGGTCGCCGCTGATCGACCGAGTGCCTCCACCGCTGCCGTTGGGCCGGCGGCGCGGTTGGGGCATCACCATTCAGATCCTGCTGATCGGCGCGGTGCTCGCACTGGGATCTTGCAACCCCAGGCACAATCTGCCCTTGATGGCGGCGCTGGCGGTGCTAGTGGCGTTTCTGTCGGCGAGCCAGGACATTGTGATCGATGCCTGGCGGGTGGAGAGCCTGAGCAGCGACGAGCAGGCTCCGGGCGCAGCCATGATTCAGTCCGGCTACCGAATCGGCATGCTCGCGTCGGGGGCAGGCGGGCTGTTCCTGGCCGCCTACGCGGGGTGGTTCGCTGCCTATGCCACTATGGCTGCTCTTCTGGCCCTGGGGCTGCTGGTGTTTTGGTTCGGCCCTGAACCAGAGGTTCCGGCGAGGGTTTCGCGTACCGGGGAATCGGGATGGAGTGCAATCCGCCACGCGTTCTCGACAGCGGTTATTGGGCCGTTTCGCGATTTCACGCAGCGGCCGCTGTGGCCGGTGATCCTGATTGCGATCTTCGGATACAAGATGGGCGAGGCGATGGCAGGAGTCATGTCGACTCCGCTCTACATCTCGCTCGGTTTCACGCTGCCGGAGATTGCTACTGCGTCGAAGGTATTCGGATTCTTCTCCATTGTGACGGGGGCGCTGATTGGCGGGGTGGTGACGACCCGGTACGGGATCCGGCGCTCGCTGATCTTGTGCGGCGTGCTGCAGTCGATTGGGAACCTGTTCTTCGTTCTGCAGGCTGTCGGGGGACACCGAATAGGCTATCTGGCCTTGTGCGTGACGGCCGAGAATCTGACCGGTGCGATGGCGGGCACGGCTTTGATCACGTGGCTTTCGAAACTGTGCTCACCGGCGTTTACCGCGACCCAGTTCGCGCTGCTTTCTTCGCTCGCCTCGCTCAGCCGGACGGTGGTCGCCTCCTCGGGAGGAGTGCTGTCGGAGAAGATTGGCTGGGCGAAGTTCTTCCTGCTGACCAGCCTGGTGGGATTGCCGGCGATCCTGCTGATCCTGTGGGTCGGACCGCGCAATGATTTCAGGAAAGCCGATTCACCGGGGGACGGCGCCGGTGGCGAATCAGAAGGCGCGATCCCGGCCAGCGAGCTCTGAGGCCGAGAGCGGGCCGCAGAAGCGTGGTTTCGCGAGAGGGCGGGAGCGACACGCGCGGACATTCCGGGTTAAATGGAAGCATGAAGTCGATACGGGTCTGTTTTGCTTTTTTTTTGAGTATAGGTTTGGCTGCAGCGGCGTTGGCACAGGGCACGGGTGTGCGTCCGGCAGCCGCGGAGCAGTTGTTTGCTTTGGCGAATCAGTCGAGGGCACAGGCGCAGGCGGGGCGCTTGCAATGGGACCGGACGCTGGCCGAGGCGGCGATGCGGCACTGCGAACGGATGGTGCGGGAGCATGCACTCTCGCACCGGTTTGGGGGCGAGCCGGATCTTACCGGGCGCGCAGCCGCGACGGGCGCGCACTTCAGCCTGATTGAGGAAAATATCGCTCTGGGGTCCTACGCAGCTGAGATTCACGACGGATGGATGCATTCGCCGGGACATCAGCGGAATCTGCTCAATCCCGAGGTGGATCGGGTGGGGATTGCGGTGATTGAGGCGCATGGGGCGATGTACGCGGTGGCGGATTATGCCCGTGGAGTGCAGTCCATGTCGGCGGCCCAGGTGGAAGGAAAGGTGGGCGAGCTGGTGCGGATGAGCGGCCTGGCGGTGCGGCGCGATCCGCATGACGCGCGGCTGGCGTGCACGGTGGATAAGGGCTTCCCCGCGGGGATGACAGGCGGGGAGGCGATGTTCGTAATGCGGTGGCAGGGAGCGGACCTTGAGCATCTCCCGCAGAGCCTGGTGAACCGGCTGGGGTCAGGGCAGTACCGGTCTGCGGATGTGGGAGCTTGTGCCCCGCGGGGCGATGGTGGAGGATTCACGGCTTATCGGGTGGCGGTGTTGTTGTATTGACTCGAGATTCCTGTGTCTCGGAATCGAGACCTGTGGCACTCTGCGCGAGCGCCGCCCAGAGGTCGTGAGAAGGGTCGATGGACTCGCAACCGGGCGTCGCAGAAATCTATTCGCGACGAGAGGCTGAGTGGATCATCCAATCGAAGCTATGAGAATTGTCTCGATACAGCGCGGAATGCCCAGAGAGGTTGTGTGGCACGGCAGGCCTGTGACCACTTCCATCTACAAGGAGCCGGTGGAGGGCAGCGTTGCTCTGCGGACTCTGAACCTTGATGGAGACCGGCAGAGCGATCTGACGGTCCATGGCGGCAAGGACAAGGCCGTCTATTGCTACCCGCTGGAGCACTACACGTACTGGAAATCGGAGCTGCCGGATCGGGAGTTGTCGCCGGGGGCTTTCGGCGAAAATTTCACCACCGAAGGGCTGGCGAGCGAAGACGCGGTTTTCATAGGAGACCGTTTCGCTGTTGGCAGTGCGGAGGTGGTTGTCACCCAGCCGCGGCTGCCATGTTTCAAACTGGGGATCCGGTTTGAAGATGATGGGATGGTGAAGCGATTTCTCGAAGCCGGACGAAGCGGGTTCTACATCGCGGTGGCGCGTGAGGGAGAGGTTGGCGCGGGAGATGAGATTGCGCTGCTCAGCCGGGAGCCGGAGCCGGTGCCCGTGGCTGCGATTTCGCGGCTCTACCTCGCCAAGAGATTCACCAGCGCGGATGTGCGCCAGGCGCGGCGGGCAATCGAGTTGGATGCCTTGCCGGAGAGCTGGAGGGAGTATTTCCAGGAAAAGCTGGAGCGACAAACGCGAGCCTGATTCTCTTTCGCATCACCGAGAGTCCTCACGATCATGAGGAACTGGACGGTGATTCCGATCTGTGCCCATCGCTCTCTGGTGAGGGTGAGAATTGTTGCCGGAAGCCCGACAGCCAACGATTGGGACTATCAAGTTGCAGACACCGCCGGCTGTTCCTTCGCTCCCACAATCAGCAGCCACAGCATGGCCACCAGTTCAGCCATTAAAGCAAGGAATCGACCCGAAAATCGAAGTCTTGATTGCCTGCGTCACCCGAAGCGCTGGTTGGTTTTCCAGAACTGGGGCCAGCCTTTCTGGGGTGGGCCGCAGACGAAGATGTCGGGGTGACTCTTGCTCTCTTCGTTCTGGATGCCGAGGGTGTTGCCGTTGTGGCCCGCGAGGCGGCAGCCGGTGAACTGGCGATCGAGCTGCTGCTGAGACCATCCGACGACGATGACAGTGGACGGCTGCTGTTGCGGATAGGTGCGCAGGTAAAAGGAGTTGGTGAGGCTGACGGGCGGCGGGAGCTGGTACGCGGAGCCAAGGTTCTCGATGGCTCCCGCTTCACCGTAGTTGCCGGTGAGAATGGCGTAGCTGGTACGTTGGCCGGATTGGTCTGGGGGCAGGGAATCGCGAACGGCGGCGACGGCGCGAACGAGGTCGTCCCAGCCAAACTCTTCGCGAAGGTCGCCATTGTTTTTGAGCGCGAAGTCGCGGAGCGGGCCGCTGGGTGCAATGGGTACGAGGATGGCGACAAGGTAGGCGCCCATGGCGAGGACGCCCGCGAAGTAGATTGTGGTGACGGTGCGCCGTGCCCACCGCGGACGCACGATGAGCCACCGCTCAGCTACCACGCAGCCCATGGCCAGGAGCGCGGGGTAAGCTTCGGCGACGTAGTAGAAGCGCCCTTTATTGAGCCAGAAGACGATGACGGGGACGGCGTACATCCACGCGAGCATGCGATAGCGGCTGGAGCGGAACAGGGCGATGAGGCCGGCGATCCAGACGGGCGTGGAAACGAGATTGACGTCGAGCAGGAACTGATATTTCCAGTAGCCGTCGGCGCGGCCCTGGCCCACGTCGCGCGTATGAATGCTCTGGAGGAAGTGGTACGAGACGAAGTGATGGCTTGCGAGCCAGACAAGGTTAGGCAGGAAGAGCAGCAATGCGAGGGCGACGCCTGCATAGAACCAGGGGCTCGCAAAGTAGCGGCGCGCGCGGGTGAACGCGAGTCCGCCGAGAAGGCCGGCGATGAAGAAGGCCACGGAATACTTGGTGAGAAGGCCAAGGCCGATGGCGGCTCCGATGGCCATCCACCAGCGGGGATTTTCTGATTTAAGAAGGCGAATGACGGACCAGCAGACGAGAATCCACCAGAGGTAAGAAAAGGATGTGTATTGGAACTCCGTGGCCTCAAAGAGGGGAAGACCGGACAGGCCGACGGTGACGGCGGTGGCGACCTGGGCGAGGCGATTGCCGCCGAGGTCCCGGGCCATCAGTCCGCAAACGAAGATGACCGCGGCCTGGGCGACGACCGACAAGAGTCGCAGGCCGGTGAGGGAGAGGCCGAAGAGTGTGAGGCCGATGCGTTGCAGGAACGGTGTGAGCGGCGGGTAGGCGACGAAGCCCCAGTCGAGATGGCGCGCGTCGGATAGGAACTGAAGTTCGTCGCGATGGAAACCGTAGCGGCCATTGGTGAGGATGTGGCCGAGGGCGAAGACGGTGGCGATGGCGAGGAGGACGGCGGTGTCGCGGCGCGTCGGAGGGGCGGAGGCGAGCGTGGGGATATCGGCTGTGGCTGCGGGTTGGGGAGGCATGGTGCTCCTTGTGGGTCAGGAGTGGGTACGATGTCGGGAGAATATCAGTTCCCCACTGGCAAACTGTGAGAAAGGAGCGGTTCCTCCAGATCTCCAAAATGCGAGAGACCTGGAGCACCCGCTTGTGATCGGGTCAGGAGAGGCGCTCTAGGGGCTGGGGGACCTTGACGCTGAGCATTCCGGCGGCTGTAGCTGCCTCAATGCCAAGGTTGGTGTCTTCAAAAACAAGACAGTCAGACGGGGCGACGCCGAGGCGCTGGGCGGCAAGGAGGAAGGCGTCTGGTGCCGGCTTGCCGTTTATGTAGTCCTCAGCGCAAACCAGAGTGTCGAACTTGTCGAGCAGCCCGACCGCGCTGAGCGAAGCCGTGACGGAGCTGCGGCGGCTGCCGGAGACCACTGCCATCGGGATATGGCCGTGCTTGGCGTCGATGTGCTCGACGACTTCAGGGATGGGCCGAAGGGTGGGAACGAGCTGGTGGTAGAGGGCTTCCTTGCGCTCGGCGACCTGTTCTACGGGCATGTCGAGGCCCTGCATTTCATTGAGCAAGCGGATGATTTCGCGGATGGGCCGGCCGCCCCAGGAGTAGAAGAGCTCCTCTTCGTAGGTGGCGCCGTATTCGGCGAGAGAACTCCTCCAGGCTTTGTAGTGGAGAGGCATGGAATCGACGATGGTGCCGTCGCAGTCGAAGAGATAGGCGCGGAACGTGCCCGCGGGAAGTTCAAGTTTCATGAAGGAAGGCTATGGCTCCTTCCTTTATGGTATCGCGGGGAGCGGCGCAAGGAGCTATTCGAGGCCGTGGACGGCGAGGGATTCCGCGGATGTGGCCGCCGGGGCTTCGCAACCGCCTTCTCCAGGTTGGGTGGGCTCCATGAGTAGGGCGTTGTTGAAGCGGTTGAAGTAATTGAAGAGGCCGATGGCGCAGAGGAGCTCAACGATTTCGCCTTCGGCGTAGAAGGTGCGGAGCTCGGCAAACTGCTCGTTCGTGACAGCGTTGGCGTCGCGGGTGACGGTCTCGGCAAAACGTAGGGCCGCCCTTTCGGCGGGGTTGAAATCGTCGCGGGTCTGCCAGTCGGCGAGGTGGGAAAGCTGGTCGTCAGACCAGCCCAGATTGCGGGCAAGGATGGTGTGGCTTGCAAGGCAGTAGGGAGTCTGGTTGATCTGGCTGGTGCGAACGATGATCAGCTCTTTAAGCTTCGTGGAGAGGGTGCCGGTGTTGAGGACGGCAGCGAAGTGGTCCTGCATGGTGGCAAAGATCTCAGGCCGGTGCGCCATCACGCGGAACATGTTGGGAACATTCCCCCGTTGGGCGAAAATCTTGTCGTAGCGAGTGGCGATTCCAGGGCGAACCTGGTTGCGGTCGAGACGGGAGATGCGGGCCATGCGGGGCTCCTGAGCGTTCAAGATCATTATGGCACCGGGGTTGCGGAGGCGCGTGGCAGGCGTTTCCTGCTGCGTGAGGCCTGAGAGGCGCGATGTTTTGACCTTGGGCGCGGTGTCTGGTAACTTGGAAATGGACAATCAAGCGCCAGACACTCCTCAGTAGCTCAATGGCAGAGCATTCGGCTGTTAACCGAAGGGTTGTAGGTTCGAGTCCTACCTGAGGAGCCAATCAAATCAACAACTTAGAGCAAGATTGAGCAGTCAAAAATTCGCCAATTTTTCAAATTGTGCCCATTTTTGTGCCCACTCTCCTTCAAAATGGATGCCCTGTCCATAGCTATCCTGCTCAGTTGTTTCCATCCTCAGTAAATTGACTCGATCTACTGCAACTTCTCGGCTGACTTGCCGATTTGCACGAGTTCTCCTCCTGCTCCAATCTCCATCTGCACAGGCCAATTGGTACTAGTGCCAAACGAGAGACGGGAGGGATCGATGGCAATTTTTTCACGCGGCAAAATCTGGTGGTACAAATTCTACTTCGCCGGACGGCTCATTCGGGAGTCGTCAAAATCAACCTCAAAGACGGTGGCCAAAAACGCCGAGAACCAGAGGCGACGTGAACTTGAACAGGGCTTCAACAATGTTCAGACCAAACGAGAGAATCGAGTACGCCAACTGCGGGAGGTTGCTGACGAGTATCTTGCGGATTACCGGCTGCGTTTTCGCGGAGTCACCTTCGCCGAATACGCAATCGGACACGTGGTTCGCCAGCTCGGCGACAAACTCCTGATCGACATCGATGAGACGACGGTTCTGGCATACCAGACCTCGCGGCTGAAGGAGCAGGCAGCACCGAAATCGATCAACGAAGAAGTCCGGTTTCTTTTGACCTTAATGGGCGAATCCGGAGATGTCATTCGAGTCCGGCTCCGCAAGAAAAAGAAACTTAAGCTGCCCGCGCGACGCAAAATCGGGAAAGCCTACGAGCCGGAGGAGACGCGGAGGATGGGAGAGATTTCCGGTCAATCGCGCTCTCCGCACATCCGGCTTGCTCTCACGCTCGCATTGAACGCCGGAATGAGGGACTCCGAGATCAAATCGCTCACCTGGGGGCAAATCCATCTGGGCAAGGGATACCTGGAGGTCAAAGAGAGTAAGACGGCGGCCGGTGAAGGAAGGACAATTCCGATCAACTCGGTCTTGCGGCAGGCCATTCTCGAACACCGGGAGCAATATGAAAAGAGATTCAAAACCGTTGCGGACGAGTGGTACATCTTCCCATTCGGCAAACCGCGTCCGAGTGATCCGACCCGGCACGTTACGACACTCAAGACTGCTTGGAAGAATGTGCGGAAGAACGCGAACGTGACAGGCCGCTGGCACGATCATCGTCACACCCTTATAACGCAACTCGCCGAATCCGGAGCGGGCGAAGAAACCATTCGGCAGATCGTCGGCCACGTATCGAAGGAAGTGCTTCGGGACTACCTTCACATACGCATGAAGGCCAAGCGCGAAGCGCTCGAAGGCATCGTGGTGCAACCAGACACAAAGAAAGAAGAATAGAAAATTCGCCAGCCGACGCGCCCGATTTGACCGAGTTTTCAAATCACATTACGTTCAACGCCTGCATACCCGCGGATTTCGTCCCGCCCGGGAATGCAGGCCCTTTCATCCATGCGAGGTGTTTATGGAATCACTTCTTACGGAAAACGATGTTTCGGCTCACCTCAAGGTGAGTTTGGCTTGCCTTCGCCGCTGGAGGCTTTGTGGCGACGGGCCCCAATACGTGAAGGTCAACAACCTGGTCCGGTATAGAGAATCGGATCTCAACAATTGGATGGCGGAGTTGCCCAGCGCGGGAAACGGAAGACGGCTTTCCCCGCGAAGCGTGATTCGAACCAAATTGGCGGCGAGTGCGTGATACGCCGGACACATTCAGACCTGCTGGCTTGACCAAAATGAGGACCTGCGATGTTTGATACGATCCAAGATCTCTCTGAGAGTCTGCAAGGAGCCGGCTACTTCATCGACCCAGTAATGACCCAGGTGGTCTTTCTCGCCGCCAAGCTGCAAAAGCCGCTGCTGCTCGAAGGGCCCGCAGGATCAGGCAAAACGCAACTAGCCGTTTCTGTTGCTGCCGCAGCCCGAACAAACATCGAGCGGCTTCAGTGCTTCCGTGGTGTGACCGAAGACAAGGCCATCGGCCGCTTTGATGAGGGCTTGCAGCGACTCTACATGGAGTTCTCAAAGGGCCAGCACGAGGATTGGCAAACGCTGCAGGCGAACCTCAAGGGACGAGACTTCTTTCGTCCTGGTCCTCTGATGCGCGCGCTCGAATATGAAAAGCCGTGCGTGCTGTTGATTGACGAATTGGACAAAGTAGACGATGGTTTTGAGGCCATGCTACTGGAAATCCTCTCCGCCTGGCAGCTCTCAATTCCTGAGTTTGGTACGGTCATTGCAAAAACCATTCCCTTTGTCGTGCTGACCAGCAATGAGGAGCGCAGGCTGGGTGATCCGATCCGTAGGCGCAGCCTTTATGTCCGCGTCGAGCATCCGACACCGGAGCGTGAAGCTGAGATCATCGCCAGCCGAACGCCGCAGGCCAATGAGGAGTTTCACCGCGAGATGGCGGGTATTGCTCGTTCCTTCCGAAATTACTCGCTCGAAAAGCCGCCCTCGGTCTCAGAGATGATCGATTTTGCCAATGCACTTCAATTACTCGGGACCGACCACGTCACAGAGGAGCACCGTGACGTGCTGCTTCCCTTTTTGGCGAAGACCGAGAAAGACCGCCGACATCTCCTGTTGCGGGAGGGTTTTAAGAGCCTGCTCGACGACGGGGCAAGGTTCGCCCAGAGTCTCGCGCTCCGAGGAGGATCAGCATCATGATTCGGTGCGTTCTCATGCTGCTTGTAGTTCCCGGTCTTGCCGTTGGGCAGACCGATCCATCGCCGGCGGCGCGGATCGTAAGGCAGTATGCAGCGCACTATCGTGTGCCACCTGAGTTGATCGCTGCGTTCATCGATGTCGAATCGCGTTGGAACCCGCGAGCGGTTTCCGCCAAGGGGGCGATGGGACTAATGCAGCTCATGCCTGCGACGGCCAAGCGATTTGGCGCCTTGCAGCCCTTTGATGTGGAACAGAACATTGCCGCCGGCACTCGCTACGTGACGACGTTGATGTGGGAATTCCACGGAGATCTGCGTCTGGTCGCCGCGGCTTACTACGCCGGCCACCGCAACATTGGACGGGAACAACTGGATTATCGTAACCCGGCCGTTGTCGCGTACGTGCAAGCGGTGCGAAGGCAGTACATGCTTCGCAGGTATCCGGCCGCAAGGCCGTCGAGGAGGTCAACCCCATGAAACTTCGCTGGCTCATCCCTGTCGCAGTCCTCATTCCACTTCATCTCAGCGCGAGTGACACACCAGTTGGAGCACGTGTCGCCACTGTCACAATCAATCCGAAAGAGGTCACGGTCCTCCGTCTCAGGCCAGAGTTTGAGTCGACCATTCGCATGCCGGAGGAGATCACATCCGTGATTCTCGGCAGTCCGGGGGATTTCAAGGCTGAACATAACGAGGGCGAGCCGGAGTACGTCTACGTCAAGCCGATCGTGAAAGAGGCTGCGCAGTCGAACCTTCTCATCGCAACCAAATCGGGCCAGCATGTGACGCTCGAACTGGTCAGCGATGGCGCGAGTGCCCCGAACCCAACGCAACCGGTGGATTTCCTCATCGAATACAGAACGGCGCGGAGCTTCCTCATCTCCGCCGATTCGGGATCGCTGGCGATGCGAAGCGTGCCCGCCAGGGAACCAGAGCGCAGCTTGAGTAGCGGCAACACGCGGTTGGGTTTGGCACCGCTGTCGAGTCTCGACGAGGCATTCAAACAGCAGGAGACCGTGAACGCTCCCAAGTGGACGAGATGGGACGACAAGCAAATCGAGACGTCCATTTGCGACATCCGGCAGTTGAGCAACCAGACCATGATTTCTTACTCCATCCTGAACAGCTCGAATGAGCCGATCGAGATTGTTCCACCGCAGATCCAGATCACAGGTCGCAAAGCCACCAAGAAGAAAAAGAAAGAAGGAAAAGGCATTATCTCGGACCAACTGGAAATCCGGGACTACAGGTTGAGCACGACACGCCTTGAGCCGGGAGAACGCGCAGACGGAGTGGTCGTCTTTGACCGGCCGAACTTCAAGGAGTCGACGGAAAAACTATTTCTGCAAATAGCCCAAGCCGATCAAGTGGATCGTCCGATCTTGATCCATCTGCCATTCACCCCGCCTATATCCGGCGATGGCAAATAGAAGGGAGCTCCGAAGCCATGAGCATCAATGACAACAACAGGAACGGAAGCGTGGGTCTGAACACTCCAATTAGCGAATCGTCAGAACAAAGTTCCACAGAAGGACCGATTCATGCGCCCGACCCTCTTGATGGCACGGAGAAAGTGGAACCTGTCATCCGGTTTGCAACGCGAACTGCCGCCAAGGGAGCTGAAGGAATCAGCAAGGGCAAACTGATACTCCTCGGAGGCGGACTTGCAGTTGCGGTTCTCTTCTTCGTTTTCACAGCGATCGTTGGCAAGTCGCCAAAGAAACTGGTGGTAGCTAAACAGCCGTCGCAGCAGGCCAAGCAAGAACAGGCGCCGCCGACCAAAGGGAGTGTGACGCCTCTCATGGATACCGTGCGCACGCCTGCGCCGGATAACAGCAGTGGGCAGCTCGGTCCTGGGGATATTCGGCGGACACGTACTCTGGACAACAGCGCAGGCACAAAGCCGTTTGCTGGCAAGCTGGTTGTCGCGAGCTCTCTGGGAAACGTGCCCTCTTTCGCTGACACGCAACAGAAATGGGAAGATCCGGCACCCTATGGCGCAAGTCCCACCGCAGAGACGCCGCAAACGCAACAAAACACCCTCAAGGAGCCGTCTCTGATCTTCGTGCGGACTGTGACGCAAGGCCCCGTATTGGCTGCACAAAAGGTCAATGCCGACGACGATGGTGCTCCACGGCTGGAACTCACACCAGGCACGCGCATTCAGGCGAAACTTAAAACACAGATATCGAGCGCCGTGCAGGCCCCGGTGGTAGCCGTGGTCGAATACACCTATGCGATCGGCGACAGGATCATTGTTCCCGCAGGAGCGCGCGTGTATGGCCAACTTCAGCAGGCCGACCGAAGCGGATTGGTCAGCCTGAAATTCGATGAGATCGAACTTCTCGACGGAGCGCGGGAGAAGATCGACGCCGTCGGCACCAGTCTCGACCTCGGGCCCATCAAAGGAAGCGTGTACGGGAAGAACACGGGCAAGAACTTTCTGGTGCGGGCGGCATCTGGCATCGGTTCGGTGCTTGCAGAAGTGGCCGGGAACAACTCCAGCGCTGCGTTCTCTGAGGACGACATGCTTCGTGAGCGGCTGGCCGAGAATGTCGGCACGGCCGGCGACTCGGAAGTGATGAGCCTCAATGCCAACAGCCGCGTGGTGGTTTCTGTTCCTGCCGACACAAAGATCTATGTCGTATTCACCAAACACGAACAGACACCTTCCGAGCTTCACAAGGTCAACCCGACGGTTCAATAAATTGTCCGCACACCGCACGACACTTCTTCGCCCTGGCCTCAGTGCCGGGGCGTTCTTGTGTTTGGCCAATCATATTCAACTGGCGAGTGGGCGTTGCGGCTCATCTGCTCTTGCGCCGCGGCGCTAATAGAACAATCGCAATGCGTATCCCCTCGGAACGCACTTCGCGCTCGGGTTAAGATCAGTCCGCATGACCCACTACGCAGTTGGGTAATGTTCGTGCCCGTTGTCCCAATATGAAGGTGAGCAAAGATCGGTCCCGTTGACTCAATTCGCTAATGGGTAAACAACGGTCCCGTTTACCCTGTGCGCAGATTGGGGCATTTTCGTTCCCGATTACCCACTTCCTGATTGAGCAAAGATCCTTCCAAATGCCCCAATGTGCGAGTTGGGTTATCGTCGTTCCCCAATTAATCAGGCGTGCTCATGACAATGATTGCGCGGAGACTTTCAGAGACTCAAGGGTTATGCTGATCGCGGTCCAGATGAAATGGATAGGTCTATGAGCTACAAAGAAACAAGCTTTTGTTCGTCATTGGACTTCTACGGACGCCCACCCATCGGACAAAGACAAGAACGTCCGATGGATGGGGCACCGCTTCATTTCCCCTGGGTCGGCGAAGCCGGTGGATGACTAGGAAGGAATCAAGCGGAACCGTCCGCAACGCCTGCAAATATAGGTGTGCTCCCAGTTCCAACGCAGTCGTGGATAAACCTCGCGATTGTAGCGTGCGATCTTGCTGAAGCTCAGGAGCATTCCACCAATGCAGGCGGAACCGAGAAACAAAAGAATTGCGGCGGTGCTTCCCAAGCTTGTGGCGGACTTGGAGTGATCGAGAATGCCGACTAGACCGACGAATCCCCAAAAGAGGGTAAAGCATATTGGTATTCCCCAAAGCAGAAGAGGGCGTCCATATCCGCGTGGATCTGGCGGGCCAGCGGCTTGCGCGGAAAAGGATTGGGTTGTTCCCGAATGGAACCTGGTCGAGTACGTGTGTGTGCCTTGTTGATAGAGGACGGGCGCAGCCACGATGTTCGCGGTACCGCATTGGTCGCATTGATACGGGTTCAACTGCGAAACGGATGCCATGCCGTTGTCCATGACCTGGCGACAGCTTGCGACACCGGGCTCCTCGATTGAAATTTTAGCTCGATTTCTCCATATTTATCCAACCCACCAGTGGGCGGAGGCCCTAGCTGGCGTCTCTCAGTCTGCTGAACCTACTCATGCGACTGGAGATAGAACGACGGCCCATCCTGGCACCGCCAACCGATTTGACCGAGTTTCGGTTCCCACTCATTCTCTGATTCGACACGGATGCCGTGAGTGCAGCCGGGTCCAGGAGAGAAAACCTATGAGAACTGTACCGGCCTTCTGGCGGCGCTCGCATGTGTCCGCTCCCAACTCCACGCACGTTTTTCATCGCCCCGACGAGATCAACTGGTTGCACCTCGCCATCAAGATGGGCCTGAGTTTGATCCTTGTTGGCAACCTGCTCGCGCCCTTCGCTGCGAGAGCGCAAAACCTCGGAACCTCCCCGCAATTCGGACAGGCTGTGCAAGGTCAACAAGCGACAACTGTCGAAGGAACGGTTCTCAACATCGTGAACTGGGGTTGCAATGTCATTGCTCCAGTGATCGCAGTCGCCTGCCTCGGCATCGCGGGATGGCACTTCAAGTCCGGGCGTGGCTACATGGGTTGGGGCGTCAGCGGCGTCGCCCTCATGGTGATCTCCGGTCTCGGACGCATGGCCGAGGGTTTCATCACTCAGGCGCAAGGCATTCAGTAGTAGAGGCGCAGAGCGATGCAGACGCCACAGTTCCTCCTCGACCTTCTCCAGTTGCTGCTCGATCTCGCGGTGCCGGCGGCGTTCTGCACGCTGGCCGCCGCGGGGGTGAGCTTACGGCATGAAGGCGGGATCAACTTCCACGTAAACGGCCGGGCCGGCAAGTGGATTCTGTGGACCGTCGTTCTTCTGACACTTCCGCAACTGTTGTCGTGGATCGCGGTGCAGGGCATCAACATTCCGTCCGCGAGCGGATCGGTGGGCACGAGTTGGCTGGCGAGCATGGAGACAGTCTTCAAGAATTTCGTGAATCAGATCGTGGTTGCGAAGTTGGTGCCGATCCTGGCGGCGTACTTCGTTCTGAAAGCGACCCTTGATGGGGCCGCAGGCGAGAACCCGCTTGGCTCGATCATTGCGGCACTTTTTCTGATGTCGCTCTCGGCGACGATGCAGCTCTTTCAGGGATGGAACTCAGGAGGTCAGTACGCGATGACTGACATGCTCGCCTCCCTGTGGAACTACATCGCCGGGCAGATTCTGCCGGCTGCGGCGGGGCTCGCATGTGTGGGAGCGGTGATCAATTTCGTGCGGCACAGACCCTGGAGCAGGCTTGTCTTCGCCGCGATCTCTTTCCTGAGCGTAAGCGGCATTCTCTCGCTCTTTCGGGCAATGGCAGCATGAGGAGAAGGGTATGAGTCTCGATGGAGCCATCACGAACCTTGCATCCTGGGCGGGTAACACCATGATGCCCACGATGGCCGGACTGTTCTTTGCGGGAGCCGTGTATCGCTACAGCAAGGGTGCTCCTTTCGAGCAGCCGTTGTACGGAGGATTTGCTTCGCTGATGTGTTCCGGGATGTTGCGGGCGCTGGAAGGCTTCGTGCAACACGCTGGAGCGACGAATGCCGACGCATTTTGGATGGCCACGATGAACCTGGTGAGCTGGACAGCTAACGTGATCTTGCCCATGTTTGCACTCACACAGTTGGCAGCGATGGCCATGCACATGGCAGGCGTAGTTTCGGAAATCTATCCGGGTTCGACCTGGATCAGAAAATTCGTCGCGGCCATTGGCGCGCTGATGGTATCGGGGATGGTGCGCCTGGCCGAATCGATGGTGACACAAGCGCATGGAATCGGAGGGTGATGTCATGAGTCTCGATATGACGCCGGTTCACCGCAACCTCCACACCAAGGTGACGTTCCTTGGCCTGGAGTTCGAGGACCTGATTCTTGTGCTCGCCTTGGCAGCGCTGATGAATCTCCTTGCGCACTTCGTGAATGGCAATGCGCATGTGTTCGGAATTCCGCTGAACGTCTTCATGGAGTTCATCGTCCCGGCGTTGGCTGTGCCTTTCTTGATCTTGTTCAAGTATGGGAGGCCGCGCGGCTATCTCACCGACCTCGCCCGCTCGCTCTTCTCGCCCAAGGCCTGGTGTGCGCTTGAACGGGATTCGGAGTTGACCCAACCTTACGTGATCGAAGAGGAGGAATAGGGATGCAGGCATCGATCACAACCGAGAGAAACGGAATGGTCATTGCTGTTCTAGACGCCGAAGCGGCCCGTGTCACATTCGCGTGCGTGATGTTCGCAGCGCGGTTTCATGAAGAGATCGCGCCACTCGCGCGCATCGTCGAGCAGCAATTGCAGATTGAGGTGGGCGGAACTCTAGAAGGAGACGTTAGCTATGCCGGTGACCCAAGCAGAACACGATAAAGCGCTCAAAGTACCGGCGGTATGCGAGTTGCTGCCTCTGCGCGATCTCCCATTCGGAGACAACATCATGGTGCGCACCAATGGGGCTTTCGTCGCTGGTTACGAGTTGCGAGGCATTCTCGCATACTTCGCAACGGACGGAGATCGCAATCAGTCGAAGTCGATGCTTGAAGCGCTTTTTCGCAGTGTTCCCGATGTCAGCATGCGCGTTCAGTTCCGCTACGAGATTTCTGAGCATCTCGGAGATCTTCTGAATAGTTACATTCACGAACAACGGACTGAGCAGTCGGAGGTGATGGCGCTTGATTCTCATCGGCTCCGGATGTGGCGGCAGAAGGAGAACAGTGGATTCTTCTTCGAGAATCGGCTTCATGTGTATCTGATCTGGGATCCGCGCATACATGCGAAGCTTTACCACTCCACTCAACAGAACCGCAGTCTTGGTGGATTCACTCTGAGCCAGAACAAGGCCATCCAGCGTGCGCGGAAGGAGCACGAGACCTACCTGGCCGAGTTCGAATCCATCCTCCGGGGCATCGAGGGGTCGATGGAGGCGGCCAACCTCGGGCCCCGGAGACTCTCTACACAAGAACTCTTTGAGGAGTTGAAGCATGCGCAGCACCCGAGCCGGCGCGACCGGCGGCCGTATGTGCCTCCAGAAGAGATGATCGAGTATCGGAGCGCGAGGTCCCAGGCAGTCGAGGCGAGCATTCTCAACGAAACCGAGAACTACCTGAATATCGATGGGTATCTCTACGCCGTTGTCAGTCTGAAAGAGCTCCCTGATGCGACTTTTCCGGGGATGCTGCAGAACTTCTCGACACTTGGCTTCCCGGTAGTCGTCAGTGGGCAGATCGTGATCCCCGACCAGGTAAAGGTTCTCAAGAGCTATAAGAAGCGCCTGCAGAAGATGACCGCTGCGCAAAAGGACGCCAACGGAAACTTCAAATCGAATCCCGAGGCCGAGGTAGCTCAGGCGCAGCTCATCCAGGTGCAGCGAGACATCATCTCCTCCTCTCTCAAGACTGCCAAGCTCAGTCTTTCTGTCGTGGTGCGCACCTCGCAGCCGGCAATCACCTTGCACGATCTCGAACGATCGGAGCGCGAACTCGCCAACCGCACGCAGGAAGTGCTGAACGGCTTCACGCACATGAACGGCGCAAAGGCCGTGGCCGAGACGATCGCAAAGCTGCGCATCTTTCTGGGGACGTTGCCGGGCATGGCCGAGGCAGACAAGCGCGATCAGGACATGCTTACCTCCAATGCCGCCGATCTTGTCCCAATAGAGATGCCCTGGACCGGGACACGGAGGAGCCCGCTCATTCTCTTTGAGACGCCCTATCGCCAGCTCATTCCGTTCTCGATGTTCGATCCGGATCTTTCCGATGCGAACGGCTTGCTGATGGCAAAGAGCGGCGGCGGTAAAACTCTCGCTGCTCAACAAATGCTGCTGATGGCGGCGCGCGCGAATCCGCTCATTTCCATCCTCGAACGGGGTGACTCCTATCAACCATTGGTGGAGCTGATGGGCGGAGAGATGATCGAAATGTCGCTCAACTCGGAGCAAACGATCAATCCCTGGGACTTGCCCAGAGGCGAAGACAGGCCTTCCAACGACCAGATCTCGTTTCTCAAAAATCTTACCCGGCATATGCTGGGCGAGAATACGCCGCCCGACCTCGACATCGACCTGCTCGACAGCGTCCTGCTTGAAGCCATCGCTTCAACCTACAAGCGGTGCAGCGCCAAGACGTCGAACCCGATTCCGCTGTTCGGCGATCTGGCCGCCGAACTGGCCCACTGGCAGGATCGGGATCGCAATCAGAAGATCAATGCGATGGCGCAGATGGCCTCGACCAAACTGCGGGCTTGGGTTGATGAGGGTCCGTATGCACGCCTCTTTGACCGGCCGACCACGGTTCAGCTAAACAATCCGTGGCTCTACTTCAATGTTGAGAAGTTAAGGGACGATCCGCGCCTCGAACGGGCCATGAGCCTTCTGATTGCGCACACGGCCACGTACCGCGCATCAGGGATGACTGGACAACCCAGCATTGTCCTGCTCGATGAGTGTTGGGCGCTTCTGGAGTCGCCGATCCTGGCCAGTGTCGTCGTGCAACTCTTCCGCACAGCCCGCAAACGCAATGCCAGCGTCTGGGGGATCAGCCAGACACCTGAAGACTTTGTTGGCACACCTGACAAGCCCAATGAGCACGGCGCAGGAATCGTCAAGAACGCGACTACGAAAATCATTGGCAAACAGCCAGGCGATATGACTGCTCTGCGCGAACATGTCCACCTGAACGAGACGGCACTGAATCAGATCAAAACCTTCGCGCACCCGAAGAAAGGTCACAGCGCTGAGTTTCTGATTGCGATTGGGGAAAAGGCAGAATCAACGCATGCGATCCGGATTGTTCCGAGCCCAGTGGACTATTGGATCACCACGACATACGCACGTGAACGAGCGTTTCGGAAATGGTGGTTGCATCAGCACCAGTCACTACCGCTCATCCAAGCCTACGAAGAACTTGCCGCGCAATATCCGAGGGGGCTGGCGGATTTGGCTCCTTTGGCGGTCGAACTCTCGAAAGAAATGCAGGAGGCGATAAGCCGATGAAGGACATGCCGCAAAATCAGCAGAGATTGCTTCTGAACGGTGAGCCGTACATCGCCGAGGACAAGCGCAATCGGCGGCGTGGGGGGCACCGGCGAAGGAGAATCGTCGCCTGCATCCTTCTGATCGAAGCCTTTGTCCTCGTGCCGAAATACGCCCACGGGCAATTCCTTAGCGTTTTCGATTCGATATTCAGTTCCATCCAAAACGACATTGGCAGTTCGCTGAGCCAAATCAATCAGATCATGCAACAAACGCAGAAGCTGTATCAGACCACCCTAGCGCCATTGGCGGCCCTCAATCAGGCTCGCGGCTTTGTGGCCTACTCGATCAACAGTTTTGGTGGGCAGATGAATCAGGTGTTCAACATGCCGTTCACAAGCGCAGTGACTCCCGGCCCGCAACAGTTCGAGAGCATCTTGCATAGCAGGCTTTCGTCCGAGATCCCAGCATTGCAGGCGAGCTTCACTACGAATTACGGTGCTATCCCGCAGGTAAATGCCGCTTCCCCACAAGACCGCGTGATGATGGATGTCGACGACGCCCTAGGCCAGGAAAACCTGAAGACAACGCTCATCGCTGACCAGGGCGCCGATGTCATCCTTCAAACCGCAAACCAGATGGAGAATCAGGTCGCAGTCAGTACTCCCGGTTCCAATCCGTTCCTTACGGCTCAAGCGCAAGTCGCCAATCTCCGCTGTCAGGCATACATGCAGAAGATGCTCGCGGCGGAGTTGCGTCAGGAGGCAGGCCGCGTCGCACACGACAACGTTTTCGTTAAGCGCCGCACGGCCGCAACCGGCGGCATCAACAGCCTTATAACTGGGGCGCTGACCGCACATTAAGGAGGTTTCGATGACCGATCCCAAGAACAATCCGAACAAGCAGCGCAGGTCATTCTTCTGGCAGCGTAAACCAGCTTTAGCGCAGGAATTGGCTAGACCTGTACATAGTGTCCAAGCGATCGATAGCAAGGCGCAACCCTGGTACCAACCAACCTTGCTTAAAGTGGCAGTGGTTGTGCTCGCAGTGGCCGCAATCCTGCCGACGCATGCGAACGGGCAGTTCGGCATCGACACGGCCGCGATCATGGCGGCGCTATCCAAGATGCAGTCGTTGATGAATACCTATATCGCCGCGCCGCTCAGGGTCATCAACCAAAACGAACAAAGCATAGCGAAGTACGAACAACAAGTCATGTACCCACTCGCAGCCATCAACCAGGCGAAGTCCTCGGTGGTGCAGTTCGAGAATCAATTCAACAACGTTAGCAGCATGTTCCGTGTGAATGTTTCGAGTGCCACGCTACCGCGGTCGCAGAATCTAGAATCCCTACTGCTTTCCCGGAATGCGGCAAATGTCCCTATCCTATCCGGTCAATTTCAAAATGTGTATGGCGTTGTCATGGCTCAAAACGCGGCATCCTCCCAGGTGAGAACGATGACCGACATGACAGACGCGCAGGCGCAGGACGCGATGAAGCGGGCCATCGAGATCGATGCCCTCGCCGATGCGGAACTGAGCGAAGCGAACCAAATGGGGCAGCAGATTTCGGAAGCGGCTCCTGGCAGCGCAGAGATTCTGGAGGCCGAGGCTGACGTGTGGGTCGTACGTGCGAATGCCTACACGCAGGCTGCGCTGGCGGAATTGATGCGGACTCGCGGCATCGATCTCGCCAACCAGAGCAAGGGCTCAAAACTCGCGACATCGGACAACACCAACAACAACGGCCTCATTAACGGGGCGCTGACCAATCGGTGACCGACATGGTGTTCACTCAATTTCATCCCGCATTGATGCTCGCGTTGTTCCAGGCGACGCAGTTAAATCTCTTCGAGCGCTTCCTGACGCAGGCAAGGTCAGGCATCGACTCGACCGGCATTACCTCCGGGATGCAAAACGTAGCGTATGTAGTCCTGCTCGTGGGCTTTCTGTGGCAGGTCTATCAATCGGCGCTGCACGGTGGGGACGTCCGTGGATTGGGCACCAACCTTATCAAGTATGTGGTCACCGCGGTAGTTGTGATGAACTACGGAACCATATTCACTACAGTCAACCAGGGCTTTGTGAATGGAGGCAACTGGATCAGCGATGCTTCAGGAGCCTTGAATCTCCTTGACAATTGGAAGAGCGATCTACAGACCCAGTTCAGCCAGGTGGGTTATCAAAAGCTATGGGGGCTCATAACGGCTGACATTCCTGGGCTCCTTGATGGTCTTTTGATTCTTGTTGCCTATTTGCTTTATCCGATCGTCGTTGTCATTTTTGGGTTCTTTTATATCTTCTACGGCAGCATTTTGTACATCTTCGGTCCGATTGTGATTGCTCTCATGCCTCTAGGCGGTGCGAACCGGCTCGCTAAGTCATATGTAGAAAACATCTTCATCTGGAATGCATGGCCCATACTCTATGGCGGCTTCGGTGCACTGTTAAGTGCAGTGCAGATGGGCCAGATTGGTCAGATGCTTAACCAGAACAATTTTCTCGGAGGGCTTGGTAACCTCGAAGGCTCGATTCTGATTGGCATTGTGAGCATTGTCTATTCTCTGGCAATTGCCGTCATTCCCTTCGTCGCGAAGCGGATTGTGAGCGGCGATGTAGGGAGTACAGCGGTTGCTATGGTGGGCACTGCGGTCACCGCGCTAACCGCTGGCGCTGCCGGCATTGAGGGAGCAGCGGCCGGCGTTGCTGCAGCGCGAGCGGGATCTGCAGGTGCAACTTCGGCTGGAGCATCCTCCGGAACTGCGACCGCTGGATCTGCGCGCGCACTTGCGGGAGCGTCGGGCGGCAACCAGCCAGTACCGCCGCAGCCGATACCTGCCTCCTCTTCCTCTACCACAAGTGGGTTATCGCTCGGCGGCGGCAATCCTTCGCTGGAGAGCCATGCCGACCAGATTCGCAATTCCATTAGTGACGTGATGGGCACAAGCAGCGCCGTGGAGGAGAGCGGAGGCGCAATCACCGTTGCCTCGGAAAACTCCAGCAACCTATCGAGTCAGCTGAATACCGGTGGGCAGACGCCCAAGGTCGTGACCAGATCAACAGCGGCCGTGAAAAGAGGACCGAGCGTGCATCGCTACAACCTGGGAACCTGGACTGCCTACCATGCGGCGCGCATTGCGGCGGGAAGCATCGCCGGAGTGGCCAGTCGAGGTACGGAGCACGAATAGGAGGGATCATGAAAACCAGCGCTGCTGTATCGGACGAAGCGACATTTTCAAGGCCGAAGTACTACGAGATGGATGGGGCGCTCAGAGCGAATGCGAATTGCGCCTGGCTCCTCGCTTTTTTGACCATCCCGATTGCACTGCTTGCAATCGGGCTTGCGGTCTTCGTTCGGTTGCAGCCGCCGACAGTAATTCGTATTGGCCCGAACGGCGACGCTTCGGTGTTGGGCGAACCCGCAAAGGGCGCCGTTACAGATATCGCGACCGCAGGGACTGATCAATTCCTTGATGAAGCTTTCGTGAAGCGATTCCTATCGAGCTACCTTAACTATTCGCCCGCGGACGTGGACGACCACTGGGCCAGCAGCCTCAATATGATGACGCGCAACTTGCGCGCATACACGTTGAAGGCAATTGCGGACGACAATACGCGAGGCAAGATCGACGATGGGCAAATCCAGTCTGCGTTTCATCTGCGCGAGATCGAAGCAGTCGGTGGTGGGCCGCTCACTTATCTGGTCTATGGCGTGAAAGACGTTCATCATCTGACCAACGGAACAGAGACAACGGACCACTTCGTCAACGAGTATCGGGTGCGCCTCATCGCGGACAAACGTTCGGATGTGAACCCGGACGGGCTCTGGATTGCGGATTACAGCGAACGGCCGATTGACGGCGAGCGCCGCGACCGCATCCTGAATTCCCCCGATGCTGTTCCGGAGAGTGGCACAGGTCAAAACAAGGGAGGTCAGTGATGGCAACTACGGTCGCTCGGGTGGCGGAGATACTGCCGCAACCGACACAGGTATCGAAGCCTAAGAACACGCGCAAATCTCGCCGGGAAGCGGAGGAGGGTGTTCGATACTTTCTCGCCAAGGACGGATCGTCGATTGAGAAACCGGAGCTTGGTGCGGAAGTGGCAAGCGAAGGGGAGGCTCTGATCAAAGCGTTTCAGTCAAAGAATGGCGTGATTTACACGGTTCTCGCCTACAAGGCGGAAGCGGAGATCGATGGAGGATCTCCAACATTGGTAAAGCGGCCCCTGCGCAAGTAAGGCGCCGACATAAGTAGTACCGGTCAGTTCGGATTCAAAGAGGAGACAAACCTGAAATACGGCTCGTGTCGCCTCATTGACGCCTTATCGCTCAAGTGCGATGAGGAATTCCGCTGACCCGGTTTGCACTCTCGAAGCCTGGTTCGGTTAACACCCACCCCTAACCCGGGCGGCCAGGCGAAGAGATTGAAGACCGGCGTTCAGCCAAGTCTCTAATCACTTCGTCTCGAAGCGCCAGACAAGTGAGGAGAACATGACAGCGAACAGGACACAAAACGCGGCACTCGATCAACAGCTCATTCTCGAACTTAGGATCGATGCGTCCGGTGAAGTGACCCGCAAGCCAACCAAGCTCGGACGGAAGGATACGCTCGAGGGAAAGCTCCTCGGTCAGCTTTATCCTGGCATCCGAGTCGCGCGCGTCAGCGTGCCGTATGAGTTGACGCCGTATGAGCAGTCTGTGGTCGAAAACCGCATGGCGAGC
>NZ_DASXYM010000159.1:0-36999 GCF_036502485.1 Occallatibacter sp.
GTACGCCACATGCCCATGCTGCTGGGCTCCTTCTCGCTGGATCTCTTCGTCGTGCTCCTCGGTGGAGCCGTGGCCCTCATGCCCATCTTCGCCAACGAAATTCTCCAAACCGGCCCACGAGGATTGGGCCTGCTCCGCGCCGCCCCCGCCGTCGGCGCCCTCTGCACCTCACTCGTTTTGGCCCGCTTCCCTCTGCAGCGCAAGGCAGGCAAGCGGCTCTTCATTTCCGTGGCCATCTTTGGCGCTGCCACTGCCCTCTTCGGGGTCTCCCGCAATCTCTGGCTCTCTCTGGCCGCGCTGGCTGTCCTCGGCGCCGCCGACATGATCTCGGTCATCATCCGCGGGTCCCTGCTCCAGCTCGCCACCCCGCCCGAAATGCGCGGCCGCGTCTCCGCTGTCAACTCGCTTTTCATCGGAGCATCCAATGAGCTGGGCGAGTTTGAAAGCGGCCTCACCGCCCAGTTGTGGGGAGCGGTTCGCGCCACCATCGCTGGAGGCATTGGGGCGCTGGTTGTCGCCGGCCTCTGGTCCGTGCTGTTCCCCAGCCTCCGCCAGGCGGACGAGCTCTCCGCCGCCGCTCTCCGCCGACAAGCCCCCGTTCTGGAGCCCGAGGTAGCCGAAACTGACGTCACGCTACTCTAAGCAGGAACAGAGGAAGACGGCTCAGCCTGCCCACGCCCCTGGGCAAGCGTGCCTGCTATCCTGACCCCACCCGGCTTCCCCAAGCCTCGGAGAATTCTCCTTTGAAAACCTGGCAGAAACTTCTCATCCCCACCGGCATCACCCTTCTCATCGGCGGCAGTTACCTCGCCTTCATCTTCCATCAGCGCTCCCAGCCAGCCGCCGGTCCCAAGCAGCCGGAGCAGCAGCTCACAGCTGACCAGATCGCCGTTGACCGCCAGGAATTCCCTCAGCACTTCGCGGATGTCAAGGACCTCGAAGGCAAGAGCGTCTGGATGCGAAACGGCTATTCGATGCCTTACTACCCGTACGCGAACGGCCGCGTGGAATGGACCAAACCAGCCGGCCTCATCCCTCCCACGCAGAAGCTCGACATCAAAAAGGCCATCAAATCCGCCGTTCCGGCGAGCGTAGACGACTCCATTTCGCATGGAACTCAGCAAGCCCTGGTGGTCTTCACCCTGCCCGGTAAACCCAACCAGTACGCCACTCCCGTAGGCGCCATCGAAGGCCAGCAGGAGCAGTACTTCGACGACCTGCTGTTCTTCTACGACGATCCCCGCACGGTCTACGCGCACTGGCCCAAAGACGTCTGGGCCGCCATCGACGCCCACCAGGTCAAGCCCGGCTTCAGCGAACTCCAGACCCGTATGGCGATAGGGTCCAAAGCCCAATACGACGGACAAACCGAAGGCAGCCGCAGCGCCGACTACGACGTCAACGGCAAGCACATCAGAGTCAATTTCAGCCACGACAAAGCTACCAGGATTGAAGGGCAATAACGGCGAGCCTTCATCGCGCGCTAGCGTGCAGGCTGGGCATTTCCAGCCCCGGCCTGCCCCCCGCCATGATTCCGATTCACCCAGCACTGCATCCAGCCCGATCTGCCGGGTTCCCGCGCCGGGCAGATTTTCTCTCCCTCCCGGCGACAATCCTGTGACCAGCGCGTTACACTGCATACCCATATAGGCCGCTTTCCGCGGGGCTAAGCTCGCCGTGCGTCCGCGGGGCAGTACAGCTGGAGGCAAAGATGCGAATCGACGATACGATCCAGTCGGTGCTCAGGCAGAAAAGCTTTAACAAGGTCCTCGAACTCCACCCTGACCAGACCGTCTTTGAGGCCCTGCAGACCATGGCGCAGTATGACGTGGGCTGCCTGATTGTCTGTTCCGACGCGCGGCTCGTGGGCATTTTCTCTGAGCGCGACTATGCGCGCAAGGGTGTGCTCAAGGGACATCTCTCCAAGGAAACCAGGGTCAGCGAGATGATGACCAGCCCGGTGATGTACGTTACCCCCGAGCACACTGTGGACGACTGCATGAACCTGATGACGGAGCGGCATTTCCGCCATCTGCCGGTGCTCGAAAAGGACGAGGTGATCGGCATGGTGTCGATCGGCGACCTGGTGAAGTGGGTGATCAGCGGCCAGCAGCAGGCCATCGAGGCCCTCGAAGGGTACATCTCAGGCGGCTACCCGGCGTAGAGTTGCGGTCGCCTGATCCCCTGTCTCATGCTCGCCCGCCAGCGCGCCCAATTCCCGTCACCGGAGCCGCTGCTCCACCATCGTGCGGCTGGACGGATCGCGCAGGTCACAAATTGCAAATTAACCGGAGGATGGTTGACATCCTGCCGATTCGGTTGATATCAACGGTACGGCTCGATTCAACGCAGAGCGATGCAGCGTCCCACAACGACAGGAGGGTCACCCATGTTTTCACCCAAAGGCAAGTTCGCCTGGTATGAGCTGATGACAAGCGATACCAAGGCCGCAGGCGAGTTTTATTCGAGCGTAGTCGGCTGGACCACCCAGGAAATGCCGAGCGGCGAAGGCGGGGCCTACACCACCTTCAACGTGGGGAACGCGGGCATGGCCGGAATGCTGAACCTCGAGGGTCATACGGCCTGGGTCGGCTACATCTCGGTTGAAGACCTGGATGCGCACATCGAGAAAATCGTGGAAGCCGGCGGCAAGCTGTGGAGGCCGGCCACCGAGGTTCCGGGAATGCTGCGTTTCGCCGTCATGTCTGATCCGCAGGGCGCGGCCATCGTGGTGTTTACTCCCGACCCCGCCATGCCGACGCCGCAGCGGCCGGCTCCGCCCGCGACGGGAACGATCGGTTGGCATGAGCTCTATACGACAGACCTTGAGGCAGGGTTTGACTTCTATCAGAAGATGTTTGGCTGGACCAAGCTCAGCGACATGGACATGGGCCCCATGGGCATCTATCGCCTGTTCGACGAGGGGGACAACAAGCCCATGGGCGACGGCGGCATGATGACCAAGGCGCCGCATATCCCCGTATCTTGCTGGAATTTCTACTTCTGCGTGGAGTCGATCGGCGCCGCGGTGCAGCGGGTCAACGCGGGTGGCGGCAAAGTGCTGAACGGCCCCATGCAGGTGCCCGGCGGCGGCTGGATCATCAACGGCCAGGATCCCCTGGGAGCGATGTTTGCCCTGGTGGCCAGCAAGGAATAAACCCGGAGCGCCTTAACCTGCGCGTCCAGATTTCAAGCTTTTGCGGTGAGTTGCGCTGGGTGCGACTTGCCGGATTACGGACCTGAAGCGCCCGCGCCGTCCGTCCCCACGGCGGTGCGGGGCGTCCCGGTCTTCTGCCCATTTTTCGCGCAGGTTTCTCCCGAACATAAGACGGACTGATACCCCATCAATCTTTCTGTCTGGACCTGGCTGGGTGTGACGGCAAAGACTGGATGCATGTCGAAGGATCATTCGCGGGCACATCGCCCGCGAGGTTGCTTCGCTGGTCCGGTCCGAGTCCCCTATTCCCTCGGAGCCGTTCCAATGCGCAGGCGCACGCATCTCCAGCATGCGCGGCTTGCGCTCTCGCGGACATCCGGAGGTTAGATGAGGCCTTCATTGAAACGTGCGCTGGCGTGTGCCGGCGTGTTCCTGGCGGCGCAGTTGTACCGGCCGGCAACTCCCTTTTCTGCGCCGGCGAATGAAGTGCAGGCGCCTGAGCAAGTGAAGCAGGTTCTCAGGAATCGCTGCTATGCGTGCCACTCCAATGAACGGCGCCTGGCGTGGTTCGATTACGTGAATCCGGCGTGGCTGGTGGCGCGGCATGACATCCTGACTGCGCGCGAGCATTTGAATTTTTCCACACTGGGATCGAAGCCGCCGGCCGCCCAGAAGGCTGCGCTGTATGAATCCGTCAACATGATTCAGCTCGGGGCGATGCCGCTGCCGGCGTATCGATGGGCTCATCCGGGCGCGCAGCCGACGACGGAAGAACTGGCCACCCTCAAGGCGTACCTGGCGCCGTGGACTACCGCGCCGGACCAGCCTGCGCATGTTGCGTCGACGCTAGGCGTAAAGACGGATGCGGCCCCTGCAGCGGTGAGCCCGGCACTGCGCAAGGCGATCACGGCGGTGCGGCCGGAGTGGAATGGGCTTGCGCTCGATACCTCCTTCGAATCATGGAAGCCGCTCAGCTTTACGGACCGCGGCGATAACAACACGTTCCGGTTTGTGCTGGGCAACGACGTCGCGGTGAAGGCGGCGCGCGAGGGAAAGATTGCGCCGTGGCCAGATGGAGCGCGATTCGCAAAGATCGCATGGCAGCAGCAGGTGGGGCCGGACGGGCTGATCCATCCTGGGAAGTTTGTGCAGGTGGAGATGATGGAGAAGGGCCAGAAGCGCTACAAGGACGCGCTGGGGTGGGGATGGGGCCGGTGGCGCGGACTCGACCTTAAGCCCTACGGTGAAAACAGCCAGTTTGTGAACGAGTGCAGCAGTTGCCATCTGCCGATGCGCGGGGCTGACTTCGTTTACACGCTTCCGATCACCGGGGGAAACACCGACAGGCAGGACATTGTGAATGCGATGGCTGCAGCCATTCCAGCAAGGGTGCCGGTGCGGCCTCTGGAGTGGAGCGCGATCACGCTGTTGGTGGACCCGAAGCAGCGCACGATTGCGGCGCTGATGGGAAACGATATCGCGCTGAAGGCGGTGAATGCGCGGGCCGACTCGCCGATTGCTCCGCTGTACCCGGCCGGGGCTGAGCTGGCGCTGGTCACGTGGACAGAGCGAGAAGATCCGCACTGGTTTGGCGGCCGGATTCCCTCCGTCGTGCGGTCCGTGGAAGTGGTTCAGGCGGGGGCGCCGGGTACGCTCCCGGTGTATACGCGGTATGAAGGGGCGGCGCTGGCCGAACAGCGCGTGGCCGCCGAGGACGCAAAGGGACGCGTCGCATTTATGACGCATCTGGCGCCGGCGGCGATGCCGTGAGGAGAGGCATCCTGGGAAGGCTACAGCGGTTTCAGAGTTGCTATCCACAGGAACCAAGCAGCAAAGTGGCATTTTCCAAGAAAATGCCACCCTTCTCCGACTCAGAAAAGGGCACACGAACTCTGGAGCCGCTCTAAGCGCCTTCGCCGACACCACCGATGACAGCGATTTTGGCGCGCTTGCCCAAACGGACGGTGAGCCGCACGGGCAGCGTGTCGAGAGTGAGGACGTTGCCGGTGACCACCTCGCCGTCGATCTTGACGGCCTTTTCCGTGATCTTGCGATTGGCCTCAGAAGCGCTGGCAGCCAGCCCGAGCACCACCAGCAGCTTGGGCACGCGCACATGGAGCGCCCCCGCTTCATTCGCGCCGGTGGCATCGGCAAACGCGATGTCAACTTCCTCGAGATCTTCGCTTTCGCCCTTCTGCTGGAACATGCGCGCCCAGTTCTCGTCGGCGTGGCGGGCGGCCTCTTCTCCGTGGAAGTCCGCGGTGATGGTGCGCGCCAGACGCTTCTTCGATTCCATTGGATGCAGGCGGCCGGCGGTTATGTCCGCCTGCATCGCGTCAATTTCCGATTGCTTGAGGTCGGTGAGGAAGACCCAGTACTTGCCCATCAGCTCGTCAGAGATGGACATGAGCTTGCCGTACATCTCCGAAGGGGCCTCGTTGATACCGATGGCGTTGCCGAGCGACTTGGACATTTTCTGCACGCCGTCCAGGCCTTCCAGAATCGGCGTCATGAGGATGATCTGGGGCTTCTGGCCGTAGTGGCGCTGAAGCTCCCGGCCAGCACCGAGATTGAAGCGCTGGTCCGTGCCGCCCAGCTCAACATCGCACTGAAGCATCACCGAGTCATAGCCCTGCATCACGGGGTAAAGCATCTCGTGAAGGCCGATGGGCTGCTCCGCCTGGAAGCGGCGATGGAATTCATCTCGCTCCAGCATCTGCGACACCGTAAAGTGCGCGGTCAGCCTGATCGTGTCTTCATAATTGAGCTTGCCCAGCCACTCGGAGTTGTAGCGCACCTCGGTCTTCGATTCATCCAGGATTTTGAAGACCTGCTGCTTGTAGGTCTGCGCGTTCTCGTCGATCTGCTCCCGGGTCAGCGGCTTGCGCGTCACGTTGCGCCCCGTGGGATCGCCGATCAGCGAGGTGAAGTCGCCGATCAGGAAGATGACCCGGTGCCCGAGCTGCTGGAAGTGGCGCAGCTTGCGCATCAGGACCGTGTGTCCCAGATGCAGGTCAGGCGCGGTGGGATCAAAACCGGCCTTGATGCGCAGCGGGCGGCCCGTCTTGCGGCTCTCTTCAAGGCGCTCGCGCAGATCGGAGACGCGGATGATCTCGGCCGCGCCTTTTTGGAGCAGGTCTAGCTGTTCGTCTACAGGCAGGAACTCAGTCATTCTATGTCGAGTATATAAACGGGCCCGTGCCACGTGCTGGAGTCCGTCCTCGCCCCTAAGGTTTGGCTGCGCGCTGCTTCTCGGCCTCCACCACCAGTTTTCTGAACGCATCAACGGCAGGCACGCTCGGAGACCGGAGCGCATCCTTAGCCTGGTAGCGCCATACCGACGGGGCATCGAGCACGTTGTCCCGCTTGCCGCGATACACCGCAAACAGGTCTTCGCTTTGACCGACCTCAATCTGCGGCCCTGGGCTCGAGATTGAAGGCGCGGTCGGATCACCGGCGCTCGGTGGAGTTCCTCTGCTCCCCCCGATGCGGCCTCCCGAATCCGAGGGCTCCAAAATCACCGGACGATTGTTGTTTGGCAATCCGCCGATCGTAGGCTGGGCGATTTTGCCGTTTCCTTTGCGAATCATAATCACCAGATCGGCGGTTGAAACATCGGTCGCCAGCCTGAAGCGGCCCCAGGCCATCAGGGCGTTCTCCACGGCTTCCTGGGCTGTGCGGTTGGCATTCGGAGCCTCCGGCGCCATACCTGCGCCGGGATCGACGACCACAAGCACGGTTTGCGCCTCGAGGACGTCCGCCGGCAGCAGGATCTTCTTCTTGTCCTTGCCCGCCGCGGCCAGACAGGACGCCAGCAAGAGCGGAAACAAAATTGCTTTTGGGAATCTCATGAGACACCTCGAGGGTTGCGCCCCAGTCTAATCCAATACATCCATTGGACGGACTTCTTTTCAGCCTGGTCACCACACTTTCATGCATCCCCCGCTTCACTGAAGTATCTAAGCGCGCAGGAGAATACCAATGGCTTCAGTGAAAGGTCGTGCCGTCGAAGTCACCGCTGCGGGCGGCGAGTTTCGGGTTGTTGAACGCGAGTTTGCCGATCCGCCGGCCGGGCATGTTCGCATACGCGTGCAGGCCTGCGGCGTCTGTCATAGCGATTCGCTGACCAGGGAGGGCCACTGGCCGGGGATCCAGTATCCGCGCGTGCCGGGACATGAGGTGGCGGGCGTACTGGATGCGGTTGCGCCCGACGTGCCCTTATTCAAAGTGGGCCAGCGCGTGGGCCTGGGGTGGCATGGCGGCCACTGCAACTACTGCGTCCCATGCCGACGAGGCGATTTCATCCTGTGCGAGAACGGACAGGTTTCCGGCATCAGCTTTGACGGCGGCTATGCCGATTACGTGATTGCGCCAGCCAATGCCCTGGCGTTCATCCCCGACGAACTGAAGGATGTGGACGCCGGGCCGCTGCTGTGCGCGGGAATTACCACCTACAACAGCCTGCGCAACTCGGGCGCGCGGCCGGGCGACCTGGTGGCGATTGTGGGAATCGGCGGGCTGGGCCACCTGGCGGTGCAGTACGCAGCCAAAAGCGGCTACCGCACGGTGGCGATCGCGCGCGGCGAAGACAAGGCCCCTCTGGCCAAGCAGTTGGGCGCTCATGTGTACATCGACTCAAAGAAGCAGGACCCCGCGGCGGAACTTCAGAAACTGGGGGGAGCCACTGTGATCTTGTCCACCGTCACGAATGCCGATGCGGTTGAGGCGGTGCTGGGCGGCCTGGGATCAAGCGGGAAGCTGATCATCAACGGCGTTCCGGATCGCCCCCTGAGCCTCAATGCCATTGCGATGATCGGGAAGAGGCAGTCGATTGTGGGGTGGCCTTCAGGGACCGGGATGGACTCAGAGGACACACTGAACTTCAGCGCGCTGAGCGGCATCAAGCCGATGATTGAAACCTATCCGCTGGAGAAGGCCGCTGAGGGCTACGAGCGGATGATGAGCGGGAAGGCGCGATTCCGGGTGGTGCTCACGACCGGCGCCTGAAGCGCGGAGTTTCGCCAGGGCAGGCGGGGCGGGGGTTTCCTCGCCCCGCTTTTTGTTTCCGGCAGCATATAAGGGTGTTGGCTGCTTGGCTGAAGTTGTCTGGCAGAACTGGGTGCTCTTCCGGTCTGTAGAATGAGTGAGAAATTCACCCGGCTGTGCGTTGAGTCTGCGCCGGCGTACCTCTTTCCACTTCTTCTTGTACAGGAGGCTTCTTGCTGCGTTCACGATTTTCGGTTTGCGTATTGGGTGTGGCGCTTGGCTGCGGAGTTATGTGCGCCTGTGCTCCGCGGGCGTTTGCGAAGCAGCATGAGACGGCTTCGGCTGCCACGCAGCTTGAGAAGCTGAGCGGCGAATATACCAATGCGCCCGAGCCAGATACGCCGCTGAGCTTCTATGTACAGAACGGCAAGCTGGTAGTGGAGTCGGAGCGGATGGTACCGCGGGAGCTGAACCCTGTATCGGCCACCGAGTTCGCCATTCCGGATTCCAAAACGACTTACCGGTTCAAAGTGGACGCGGACGGTAAGGGCGCAAGCGTGGTGAACAGCAGCGATCCGATTGAGCGGTTCGACCGGACCGGCGACGCGGTGCACCACGTCTTTCACGACTATGTGCGCACGGAAGCAATGATCCCCATGCGCGACGGCGTAAAGCTGCATGCCGTGATCCTCAAGCCGACGGACATTCAGGGACCGCTGCCGTTTCTTATTCAGCGCACTCCGTACGGAGTGGATATGACGAGCCGCGGGTTCATCTTCGCGGCTCGGCCGGAACTTGCCCGGGACGGATACATCTACGTGGGCGAAGACATCCGCGGAAGATACAAGAGCGAAGGGGAGTTCGTCATGAGCCGGCCCATGGTGGATCACAAAGACCCCAAGGCCGTGGATGAGAGCACCGACGCTTACGACACCGTGGACTGGCTGCTCAAAAACGTGCCGGGAAACAACGGGCGCGCGGGTTTTGTGGGCACCAGCTATCCCGGCTTTCTGGCCATGGCGGCCGGCATTGATCCGCACCCGGCAGTGAAGTGCGTGTCGCCGCAGGCGCCCATGATCGACGTGTGGATGGGCGACGACTTCTTTCATAACGGTGCGTTCCGGCAGACCTATGGATACGACTACGCGATCGGGCTGGAGACCTCGAAAGAAGGCGCCGAGGTCAGCTACGGGAAGAATGTCGACGGGTACGTCTATTTTCTCAAGCGAGGCAGCTTCGAGCAGGATGTGAAACAGTCGGGATCGAAGGAACTGCCCACGTGGAAGCTGTTCCTCGAGCATCCGGCGTATGACTCCGTCTGGTCGTCGCGCGGGGTGGAGCATCATCTGAACGCCGTACAGGTGCCGGTGCTGAGCGTGGGCGGGTACTACGACCAGGAGGACATGTGGGGTCCGCAGGAGGAGTACGCCAGCCTGGAGCCGCATGACGACAAGCACGCAAACTTCCTGGTGTTGGGACCTTGGCGGCATGGGTCCTGGGCTTCCTCGTCACGGCACCTGGGCAATGTGCAGTATGGCGAGTCAATCGGCAAGGAGTTCCGCGCACAGATCGAGGCAAAGTTCTTTGCGCATTATCTGAAAGACGAGCCGGGCTTCGACCTCGAAGACACCGCAAGCTTCCAGACGGGATCGAACAAGTGGATGCGCTACCAGCACTTTCCGCCTGAGGGATCGCAACCCACTGCTTTGCATCTGGGCTCCGACGGCAAGCTGAGCTGGGGCGATGTGAAAACCGGCGCGAAGACGACGTATGTGAGCGATCCCGCGAACCCGGTTCCCTACCGGCGCCGCCCCATTCAGCCCACCTATAGCGACGGCTCCGAGTGGTTCAACTGGCTCACGGAGGATCAGCGCTTCGTGGCCGATCGCAAAGACGTGGCGACGTGGAAGATTCCAGTGAAGAAGGACCTGGTGGCTACGGGCGAGGTGATGGCCGACCTCTGGGTTTCAACCACCGGAACAGACGGGGATTTCGTGGTGAAGTTGATCGACCAGTATCCCGAAGACGATGCCGACCCGAAGATGCGCGGCTATCAGTTGATGACTAATGAGGAGATCTTCCGCGGCCGCTATCTCGACGGCTTCAACCGCCCGCGTGCCATACGCGCCGGCGACGTGCGCGAATTCAAATGGAGCCTGCACGATGTGGATCACGTCTTCAAGGCGGGGCACACCATGGTTGTTCAAGTCCAGAGCACGTGGTTCCCACTCTACGACCGCAACCCCCAAACCTATGTCCAGAACATCATGACGGCGAAACCTGAGGACTACAAGCCGGCCACCATCACCATCTATTCGGATAAGCAGCACGACTCCAATGTGCAGGTGCCGTTGATGAACCAGTGCGATGCGGTGGAGTGCTTTTAGCGCTGCGGGGATGTTCGTTCAGGGTGGCCCGCTTCATCCATCAAGTGCCATCGTGAAATGCTCATTGATCGGGTTTCCATCCGAGTCCATTCCCGTGCCTGCGTACTTCCACTGGTCTCCCACCGCCTCAAATGACTCGGCCTTCAGGCAATCGCGAGGGGATCCGCGATTGAGTAGCGCGGCGTCGTAGCCATGACCTGTTCCACGTGTTCTACACCGCGAATCCCCCCGCGCGCGCCGCTGCAGGTGCAGTTAAGGGCAGCGGCGGCGCAGGCAAAATCGAGCTGGTGATCGAGCTCCCATCCGCGCAGCAGGCCGTAGATGAACCCGGCGTGGAAGACATCCCCAGCCCCCGTGGTATCGACAACCGGTACGTGGTAAGCGGCGCGGTGCAGAAGCCGCTGGCCATCCCACGCGATCACCCCGTCCTGCCCCAGTGTGGCGGCCGTGAGCTTGCAGTCGTATTGCTTGCGTATCAATTTGAGTGCCAGCCCCAAATCGCGCTCGCCGGTAAGGCGGGCAGGGAAGTCGCGGCTCACGATCAGGTAGTCCACGCAGCGGATCAGGTCTTCCACGCCAGAGTAGGTTTCATCCAGATCGGCAATGACGGGCACGCCGGCTTCATGCGCCCAGCGCGCGGCCTGCGTTGCGGCGGCCGTCTCGTAGCCATCCACGTGGAGCGCACGCGCACTCACGATCCAGTCCCGTTCCATCTCCTCCGGCTGCAGAAGCAGCCGCTCATCGCGCCGGCAGAGCACGGTGCGCTCGCCCCCCGCGTCGACAATGATGAGCGATTGCGGGCTGGCGGCGTTGGGGACTTCGACGAGGCGGGCGTCCACGCCGGTGCGCGCGAACTCGCTCTGATGCAGGCGCGCGGCATCGTCGTCCCCCAGCTTGCCCACGTAGCGGGTGGTGAGTCCCCAGGTCTGGCAGGCCACCACGGCGCTGGCGGTCTGGCCGCCGGGCAGAAATGAGGCGCGGTGATACTCGACTTTGGAGCCGCGCGCGGGGAATTCAGCCAGCGGGATAAGCGTGTCCGTGGCATTCAGTCCAACTCCCACGAGATCCACCACGGCGACATCAGGCATGGTCACGATTTTACGTCTTCAGGAGAAGCGTGTGCGTTTGTGCAGCCCCCAGCCGCACACCACGGCGCTGGCGATGAGGATCACGGTCAGAACCGCGGTCCAGGCATAATTCATCAGGAGTGCGGGGACCCTGGCCTGCACAGCCAGACCGATGAACACCCCGGCGGCCCCCAACAGGATCAGCCAGTCCCACCATTCGCGTTTGTCTTCAGCCTGTGCCACGCCGTTATAGGCGTGGATCACGTGCGTGCGATCCAGCCCGTAGCGGTCGCACTCGCGCTCGATCGCTTCGTGAGTGGAGGCGGATTCGCGTTCCGTGGCGATGGCGGTGCTTACCGCCATCGCTCCGGCAATCATGGCCAGCGAGCCGCCCACCACCAAGAGCCGGTGGGTGGCGTCAGCGTGCGCCAACTCGCCGAAGACCAGCGCGCCCCACGCCAGGCCCCAGAGCTGGTTGGTGTTGGAAAGCGGGATTCCCCGGCCAATGCCAAGATATTTCGTCGCGTATTGCTGAAACAGATCGCCGATCACCCAGACAAAGCCGCCCAGGAACAGCCAGAACAACATCGGCGTAACGACAGAGGAATGAAAGACCGCCGCGTGCAGGCCGCCGTCGAAGGCGAGAACCAGCGCAAACATCGTCACCAGCTCGCCGACGGTGAAGATCGTCACGAACGAGAGCGGGTTCATGCCGCTGAGGTAGGCCTTGCGATAGGGAATATACATGGAGCCCCACAGCAGGCTGGCGCCCAGCGCGGCCAGGATTCCATTCAGCGCGTGCGTCGGATGAACCCCGCCCCCATGCATGGTGCTGAAGCCCAGCATGATGGCCGCGGCCACAATCGCAATGGTGCCGAGGAGGACCTTGAAAATGTTTGCAGCGCTGGCGCCCTTGAGCTCGCCAAAGAGCAATCGCCCCCACAGAATGCCGATCAGCGAGTTTGTGTTCCACAGCGGAAACGCGATGGCCAGGCCCACATCGCGAATGGCAAACACCGTGAGCGTATTGGCCACAGCCCACAGCATGCCGGCCAGAATCGCAAACGGAATGAGCTGGGGGTTGCGGCCCAGGTCGCGAAACACCGAGCGCGTGCCCTTGAGCAGCGTGGGCACACTCCAGCGCGCCGTGAAGACGCCCGCCACCATGCACAGCGAGATCGCATAAGGCGACAGTCCCGCATGCACCAGCTTCGTCGGCGCTTCGGCCGCGCCCAGCCACACACCCGCGCCGATGCCGCACAGCACGCCCAGACCGTGCCGTGATTGAACGCGAATTTCCGGTGAAGGTTGCGGCTGCGCGCTCATGCGCTTTCGTTCCTCTCGAGTGATCTACGCATCCAGCAACGGCCTGATGCAGTCGCGCTAGTGCATGAGGACAAGCAAAGTAATCCCCGCCAGAAAGACCGCCGCGGGAATGAGGAAGTGGCTGTCCGTGAGAACAGCCCGAGTGTGCGCTTGCCGCTTCATATCCGCCCTTGGCTCCTCAAGAACTCCACAGGCCGCACCATACGGTTGGCGTCCGATGAGTGTCAAGGCCGGCGGCCCACAGCCACCCGCGCAATGCCTTGCAGATCGGGTATGAATTCAATGTTCTCGAATCCGCTGGCAGAGAGGAGACCGTGAATTGAGTCGCGCTGATCGTAGCCGATTTCAAGCACGACGTAGCCGCCGGGATTGATTCCGTCCAGGGCTTGCGGAATAAGACGGCGGAAGATTGCCAGGCCGTCAAAGCCGGCAAAGAGCGCGCTGTGCGGCTCGTGGTCCCGCACTTCCACGGCAAGGCTGTCGCGGTCGGCGCTCGAGACGTAAGGAGGATTCGAAGCGACTACGTCGAAACGCTCGCCGGTAACGGGTGCAAGAAGATCGCCCTGCAGAAAGCGGACCGCGGCGCGGTTGCGGGCGGCATTCTCCCGCGCAATGGCGATCGCTTCGGCTGAAATATCGATTGCGGTAACTGTGGCTTCGTGCAGCTCGTGGGCGAGTGCTACAGCAATCGCGCCGGAACCTGTACCAATGTCTAGGATCCGGGGCTGGACCATGTCGCGGCAGAGCAAGAGGACTTTCTCGACCAGGTGTTCGGTTTCCGGCCGAGGAATGAGGACGGCGGGCGTGACGCGGAAGGGAAGCCCGTAGAACTCCGTCTCCCCGGTGATGTACTGGATCGGCTCTCCCGCGCGCCGCCGCGCCAGCATCTCGCGATACCGCCCGGCCTCGTTCTCATCCAGCCGCTCTGTCCACCGCGCCAGCAGCGCAGCGCGCTCCTGGTTCAGAAGAAAGCGCAGCAGAAACTCCGCGTCGGCTCGCGCACGTTCCGGATGGGGCCCCCGCCGCAGTGCCTGCGCGCCGGCTTCCACCCACTCCTGCAGAGTCATTACGCCGCCTGCGTTTCCGCTTTCAACTGCTCCGCCTGATAGTAGGCAATGAGCGCGTCCACAATGGATTGCAGCCTGCCCTCCATGATCAGATCGAGCTGGTGCAGCGTCAACCCGATGCGGTGATCCGTGAGCCGGTTCTGCGGAAAGTTGTAGGTGCGGATCTTCTCGCTGCGGTCGCCGGAGCCCACCTGCGATTTGCGCGCCGCTGCCAGCTCTGCGTTCTGCTTGTCCATCTCCATCTCATAGAGACGCGAACGCAGCACCCGCATGCCTTTTTCCCGGTTCTTGATCTGCGACTTCTCATCCTGGCAACTGACCACTGTGTTGGTCGGCAGGTGGGTGATGCGCACAGCCGAATAGGTGGTGTTCACGGACTGACCGCCGGGGCCCGAGGAACAGAAGGTGTCGATGCGAATATCCTTGGCTTCAATCTTGATGTCCACGTCTTCAGCCTCGGGCAGCACCGCAACGGTGACCGCGGACGTGTGCACGCGCCCCTGCGTTTCCGTCGCCGGCACCCGCTGCACCCGATGCACGCCGCTCTCGTACTTGAGCTGCGAGTAGACGCGCGCCCCTTCGATGATCGCGATCACTTCCTTGTAGCCGCCCACGCCCGACTCGGAGATCGACATGACCTCCACCTTCCAGCGATGCTGCTCGGCAAAACGCGTGTACATGCGGAAAATCTCGGCCGCGAACAGCGAAGCCTCGTCGCCGCCCGTGCCGGCACGGATTTCAAGGATCACGTTCTTCTCGTCGTTGGGGTCCCTCGGCAACAGCAGAATCTTCAGCTCTGCCTCCAGCGCAACCGTCCTGGGCTCGAGCGCGGCGATCTCTTCCTCCGCCATGGCGCGCAGATCGGGATCGCTCTCGGCCAGCATCGCTTTGGCCTCTGCCAGGCCCTGCTGCGCCTGCTTCAGCTCGCGGTATTTCTCCACCGGCTCTTCAATCTCGCGCAGCGACTTGCCGATCTTCTGATACTTCTCGTGATCATTGAGCACTTCAGGCAGTGCGAACTGGGCCTGCAGCTCGTTAAAGCGCTGCTCCATTTGTTCCAGACGGTCAAGCATGGGTTCAATCCTTTTAGGCGCGCACCGGCGCGGCCCGTGCAACTTAGAAGCAATTCAAAATGTCTCGGGAAAGGGCGCAGAAGTACGTTGCGGCGGGGGCCGCTAGAGGAGCGCCGGGACCGGCTGGTGCAGTGCCATCGTCCCTATTCTATCGTGGATCCAGCTTCGCGGCACCATCCGCTTTGCAGCCCGCCAGGCGCGTCCCGTCACATTCGCAACGTGAGAACCCCGCCTGATCGGAGACAATGGCTTCGAGCTGTCGGGGGAAAGTGGATGAATCGCTTGGGACTGCTACTTCTTGTGGCTGTCGGCGCGGCCGCCGTGGCCGCGGCGCAAACAACATCTCTGCAGGGCATTGAGCTGGGCGATATGGACCGTAAGGCCGCGCCGTGCAATGACTTCTACGATTTTTCGAACGGCGCCTGGCGGGCGCAGAATCCTATCCCCGCCTCCATGGACCGCTGGAGCCGCCGCTGGAAAGCTGGCGAAGAAAATAAGAATCAGTTACGCGACATCCTGAACGAGCTTTCCGCAAATCCGGGCCAGCCCAAGGGCTCGCCCGCCCAGCTCACGGGTGACTTTTACGCCGCCTGCATGAACGCCAAAGCAGTGGATGCAGCCGGGATCACGCCCCTGAAACCGTACCTTGCCGCAATCGATGGCGTTGCCGACAACGCCGGATTGCAAAAGCAGATCCGGGAACTGCATGCCATCGGCGTCATGGTGCCGTTCGTGTTTTACGGCAACCAGAACGCGCACGATCCTGAGAACGTGATTGCCCAGGTGGGCGCCGGCGGCCTCGGGTTGCCGGACCGCGATTACTACCTGAAGCCCGATCAGCGTTTTGCCGATGCGCGCGCCCAGTATCGGGTTTATGTAGAGAAGATCTTCACCCTGGCCGGATCGCCGGATGCCGAGGCCAAAGCCGCGGCGCAGTCCGTGATGGAGTTCGAAACCGCGCTGGCAAAGGCTACGCTCGACAATGTTGCGCTACGCGATCCGCACTCCACCGATCACATCGCCAATCTCGATGCCCTGCAGAAGATGACGCCGCACTTCGACTGGACAGCGTACCTCAACAGCGCCGGCATTGCTCCCGGGGTCATCAACATCACTGAGCCCGAGTTCATGGCCGAGTTTGAGCGCCAGCTCGTTTCCACGCCCATCGCAGCGTGGAAGACCTATCTCAAGTGGCAGATGCTGAACAACGCGGCCAACGTGCTCTCGCAGCCGTTCGTGGATGCGCAGTTCGGCTTTTACCAGAAGCAGCTTGCCGGGGTCGGCGAACTCAAGCCGCGCGACGTGCGCTGCGCCGAAATGACCGACCAGATGCTCGGCGAAGCACTGGGGCAGGAGTATGCGAAGCGCTACTTCCCGCCCGAGGCCAAGCAACGCGCCAAAGCGATGGTGGACCACATCCTCTCCGCGATGCACGACACCATTGAAGGCGTTGACTGGATGACGCCGGAGACAAAGAAGAGGGCTCTCGACAAGCTGGCCCACTTCACCGTAAAGATCGGCTATCCCGACAAGTGGAAGGACTACTCCTCCATTTCCGTCAGCCGCGACGACCACTTTGCCAACTTCATTGCCGCGTCGCGATTCCAGGTGAAGGACAACCATTCCACCATCAACAAGCCCGTGGACCGCGGGCGCTGGGGCATGACCCCGCCCACATCGAACGCCTACTACAACGCGCTGATGAACGAGATCGTGTTTCCGGCCGGCATTCTGCAACCGCCGGCCTTCAGCATGAAGTACACCGATGCGGTGAACTACGGAGCCATCGGCGTCGTCATCGGCCATGAAATTTCGCATGGCTTTGACGATGAGGGCGCGCAGTTCGATGCCACCGGACACCTCGCCAACTGGTGGACGCCTGAAGATTCGAAGAAGTTCGAGGCCAAAACTGCCTGCGTGGCCAAGCAGTTTGACGGCTACACCATCGACGGTCCCGACAAGATTCATCTCAACGGAAAACTGGTGCTGGGCGAGTCGATTGGCGATCTGGCGGGGTTGAAGATCGCCTACCTCGCATTCAAGAAGACAGCCCAGGGGCAGGCGAGCGACAAGATCGACGGCTTCACGCCCGATCAGCAGTTCTTCATTGCCTGGGGCCAGTTCCGCGGCGATGAGACGCGCCCGGAGACCCAAAAACTGATGGTCCAGGGCGATCCCCACCCGCTGGCGAAGTATCGCGTCCTGGGCCCGATGTCGAACTTCCCGCCCTTTGCGTCTGCCTTCAGTTGCAAGCCGGGCGATGCGCTGGTGCGGCCGGATGCGGAGCGCTGCGTCGTCTGGTAAACGCTTAAAATCCCGGCGGGTGTTCGCCCATCACGTTGAAGGCGCCCTCGAGAGCCATTCCCGCCTGGGCCAGCGTGCCTTCGTCGAACAGGCGGCCGATCAGCGTGATTCCGTGCGGGACACGCCGCGGCGGCGCGAATTTCGCCACCGGATGAGCGGGGTCGGGCGCCCAGTCACTGCGCGCCTCGCTCACTTCCACAAACCCCGCGCGCAGCGTGAGCGACGGGTGGCCGGTGTTGTTCGAGATCACCAGCATCTCGTCGCGTAAGGAAGGCACGAGCAGCACGTCGACCTGCGCCATCACCCGCGCCATCTCCTCGGCTACCTTTCGGCGGAAGCGGTCGGCCTGCACAAAATCCACGGCGGACAGAAATCGCGACTGGCGGAAAACATTAGGCCAGGCATCGGGGACCTGCGCCTTCAGCATGTCGAGCTTGTGGCCCAGCACAAGATCGTCGAAGGCTGCCGCGGCCTCCGCAAAAAGCATGAGGTTCAGCGAGTCGTAAGGCCAGTCCGGCAGCGAGACTCCCACCGCCTCCATGCCCAGCTTGCGGGCGGTTTCGAGCGCCGCCCGGTCCACATCCGTGGCCGGCGGCTCCTTCATCCATTGCGGAAAGTAGCCTACGCGCATGCCTTTCACGCTCGCCCCGGCGCGGAAACCGAGAGTCGACGGGACGCTGGCCACGTCGCCGGCGTCTGGTCCGGAGATGGCATTGAGGATCAGCATGGCGTCCTCCACACTGCGCGTCATCGGGCCGAGTTTGTCGAGTGACCAGCACAGCGTCATGGCGCCCGTACGGGCCACGCGTCCGTAGGTGGGGCGCAGGCCGGTGACGCCGTTACGCATGGAAGGCGATACGATGCTTCCGCCGGTTTCACTGCCGATCGCGAAGCCCACCAGCCCGGCAGCGGTAGCCGCGCCCGGCCCGGCGCTCGAGCCGGATGCGCCCTCCGCATCGGGAGCCCAGGGGTTCATCGTCTGCCCGCCGAACCAGATGTCGTTCAGCGCCAGCGCGCCCAGCGAGAGCTTGGCCACCAGCACCGCCCCGGCTTCATTCAGGCGTGCGGTCACCGCAGCGTCTTCTTTCGGGATGCGGTCGCGGTAGGGCTCGGCGCCGTACGTGGTGGGTATGCCGGCGGTGTCGAGCAGGTCCTTGGCGCCCCACGGAATCCCGTGCAGCGGACCGCGATAATGCCCCGCGGCGATCTCCTTATCGGCTTTGCGCGCCTGTTCCAGAGCGTGATCGCGCGTCAGCGTGATCACGCAGCGCAGCCTGGGATTGAATCGCTGCAGGCGCGCGAGGTAGATCTCCGTGAGCCGCTCCGCGGTGATGGCCTTCGATTCGATCCAGCGCGAGAGCTGCGTGACGGGCGCAAAAGCGATCTCTTCTTCGTTGGCGGGGAGCGGCTTGCCACGCGCGGCGCTGCGGACAAACGTGTTGTCGCCCTCGTGGAGCTTCAGCCCGGGCAGCATTGGATTCCAAACCGTTGCCGGCGCCACAGACTGCGGCATCTCGAGCTTGCGCGGGCCGGTACGCAGCTCGTAAAGCGGGGCCATCTGCATCCGCCAATTGCTGGCCGCCTGGTTGCGCTCGCCGCCGGTCATCTCGAATTGGACGAGCTTTTCAGCGTGGGCGAAGTCGTCGGCAGAGACCTCCGGGCCTACCGCCGCAGCCGTGCCAAAGGCCGGAGGCGCGCCAGGGGTGGCGGGCTGCTGGCTGGGCGGGGCCTGCGCCTTGAGGAGCGCTGAATCAAGGGCGGCGGCAACCGCAGCGAGCGAACTGCATGCGAGGAAGGCGCGACGAGACGGTGGCATTCTTGTCCTTTCGAACTACGGATGCGGCAGAATCCGTGAGGCGATTATAAGCAGAGGTGCCGGGCTCACGATCGCGTTGTCATCATTGCGGAATCCAAGTCCGGAGCATTAGGATTGCCCACTGAAATCGTTTCCAGGAGAAAGCCCCCATGCGAATTTCCGCTTCCCTTTGTCTGGCCGTATTTGGGCTGGGTGCAGTGATGACCGCCGCAGCGCAGACACCCGCCCCCACGCACGTAGCGAAAGCGCACGCCATGGCGCCCAAGCCCGAGGTGGCCTTGACTCCGCCCATGGGCTGGAACAGCTGGAACTACTTCGCCGAAAGAGTTACAGACAAAGACATCCGCGACTCGGCGGACCAGATTGTTTCCACCGGCATGAAAGACGCGGGCTATATCTACGTCAACATCGACGACACCTGGCAGGGCAAGCGCGACGAGAACGGCGTGCTGCATGCGAACGACAAATTCCCTGACATGAAGGCCCTGGCCGACTATGTGCACTCAAAGGGCCTGAAAATCGGCATTTATTCCGGCCCCGGGACCAAGACCTGCGCCGGCTATGAAGGCTCCCTGGGCCATGAGGAACAGGACGCGAAGACATACGCCGAGTGGGGCATGGACTACCTGAAGTATGACCTGTGCAGCTTCATTCCCGACGTCATGCACAAGCAGGCCCCCGATGATGAAGCCGCACAGATGCGGCTGATGCACCAGGCGTACGACAAGATGGCAAAGGCGCTGCAGGCGACGGGCCGCCCCATCGTGCTCTCCCTCTGCCAGTACGGGTGGGACTCACCGTGGGAATGGGCGCCTGCCATGGGCGGAAATTCCTGGCGCACGACCGGCGACATCGAGGCAAACTGGAACTCGATGTATACGATTCTCAGCCAGCAGGCCGGCCTTGAGAAGTATGCCGGACCGGGCCACTGGAACGATCCCGACATGCTGGAAGTGGGCAACGGTAAGCTGTCCCTGGCCGAGAACCGCACCCACTTCACCATGTGGGCCATGTTGAACGCGCCGCTGCTGGCGGGCAATGACCTGCCGCATATGAAGCCGGAGATCAAGGATATTCTGACCAAAAAGGAAGTCATCGAGCTCAACCAGGACAAACTGGGCAAACAGGCCTCGCGCGTTTACTCCGAGGGCGAGGTGGACGTGTGGCTCAAACATCTGTCCGGGGGCGCCGGCGCCATCGCCATCGTCAATGCCGGCAGTGACCGCGTGTCCACCCACCCCTTCCACCTCAACCTGCAAAAGCTGGGCCTGCACGGGCCCATGCATGCCAGGGACCTGTGGACGGGCAAAGATGTGGAGTTGCGTAACGACATGCCCATCGAAATCAAGAGCCACGATGTCCTGCTGCTCAGGGTTGGATCAGCCAGGTAGAGCGACAGGCAGAGGGGTACAGGCCTGGGGGAGCGGAACTTCGAGTCCGCTCCCTCTTTTTCTGAGCAGACTAGATGCTGTTGGAGCGGCCGCGCCGCACGCGTTCCCGCAAGTTCTTCGCGGTCAGCGGATGCGCATTCATGGCCTTTTCACGCTCGAGTTTCAGCGGAAAACCCATGAATCCCTCGGCAACTCAAAACTGCCCCGAGCCATCCATGGTGATTGCTTGCCCGAGAAAACGAATCGCGGGTACCGAACTCATGTCATGTCGTCCGCTCGCTGTTACCAACAATCCGAACCCGGCTCGTGCAGGAAATCCTGCCGGTAAACGACTTCATGTGCCGGGCGTGAGCACGACCTGCGGGTAGAACCCGTCACGTCCTCCCAAAAACAACCTGATTTGCGCATGCAGCCCAAGTGTGGCTCAGGCGCCGACGAACCCGCGTGCCCCGACGACGAAAAGGAGCAAATGGTATGAATCGAAACATAGATCGAACACAATCCGGAAATGATTCCCAGCGCAGTTGGCAGAATGGATTAGGGCCCAGGGGGCTGCTGATTGGGGCTGCGGCGCTTATCGCCTATGGGCTGACGAAGCGCTCGAAAACGGGAGCGGCCATGGCCGCCGCAGGCAGCGTGCTCGCGTTCCGCGCTGTCAAGCCATCGCGCCGCAGTACGGAGAGCGATGCTCGCACGACCTTCCTGCTGAACTCGACGCCAGAGCAGGCCTACACCCTGTGGCGTGATTTCGAGAAGCTGCCGCGCTTCATGCGACATATCAAGTCGGTTCGCAACCTCGGCGACACTCGTTCCGAGTGGGTGGCGCTGGGCCCGATGGAAGCGGAGGTCCGCTGGCAGGCGGAGATCACTGAGGATCAGCCGAATCAGCGCATTGCGTGGCGCTCGCTGCCGCAGTCCATGGTGCAGACCAGCGGGTCCGTCGAGTTCACGCCCGATCCACTGGCACGCGGAACGTATATCACTGCCCAGGTCCGCTACTCGGCGCCCGGCGGTGCAGCGGGGAGCGCCCTGGCTTCCATGCTGGGCAAGCATCCCGAGTTCATGATGCGCGAAGACGTGCGGCGGTTCAAGACGCTCCTCGAGACGGGCGAGGTTCCCACTACCCTGGGGCAGAGCCACGGGCCCCGCGGGATGCACGGCGCCAGCGAACAGTTCCTGTTCCGCGAGACGGCCAACCTCCCTGATCCGCAGGCCGCGGGTGATTATCGCCGCAGCGCCTGACGGCAGCCGCGAAAGCTGCCAATTCCTGCAACTCTCGAGCCAACGTAAGCCGAGCCATATTTAGAAGAGGAGTTCTCAATGAAAGCTGTTTGCTGGATGGGCAAGGAAAAGATGCAGGTGCACGATGTGCCTGACCCCAGAATCCTGAATCCGCGCGACGCAATTGTGAGGATCACGAGCACATGCATCTGCGGCTCAGACCTTCACCTGTATGACGGGTTTGTGCCTACGCTCGAGCAGGGCGACATTCTGGGGCACGAGTTCATGGGCGAAGTGGTGGAGGTAGGCCCTGGAATCTCCAAAGACAAGCTCAAAGTCGGCGATCGCATTGTCGTGCCGTTCACCATTGCGTGCGGCAACTGCCAGCCCTGTCACGATGGGTTGTGGTCCTGCTGTGACAACTCCAACCCCAACGCCTGGATTGCCGAGAAGATGATGGGCTACTCGCCCTCGGGGCTGTTTGGATACACCCACATGCTGGGTGGTTATGCGGGCGGCCAGGCGCAATACGCGCGCGTGCCCTACGCCGACGTGACCCACATGAAGATTCCCGACGGGCTTCCCGACGAGAAGGTCGTGTTTCTCACCGACATCTTCCCCACTGGCTACATGGGCGCGGAGAACTGCAACATCCGCCCCGGTGACACGGTGGCGGTTTGGGGGTGCGGCCCGGTAGCGCAATTCGCCATCCGCAGTTGCTTCATGCTCGGTGCCGGCCGGGTCATCGCCATCGATTGCGTCCCGGAACGGCTGGAATTGGCGCGCAAGGGCGGTGCCGAGACTCTCAACTTCAACGAAGTGGACGTGCTGGATGCCCTCCGCGAAATGACCGGCAACCGCGGCCCGGACGCCTGCATGGACGCCGTAGGCATGGAGGCTTCGGGACACGGCGCGGTCTACGCGTTCGATCGCGCCAAGCAGATCATGCGCACACAGTTCGACCGCCCTATCGCGCTGCGTGAGGCCATTCTGGCCTGCAAGAAAGGCGGCACCGTGTCGGTACCCGGCGTGTATGCGGGCTTCATCGACAAGGTTCCATTCGGGGCCTACATGAACAAGGCCATCACTATGAAGACCGGCCAGACCCACATGATGCGCTACATGAAACCGCTGCTTGATCGCGTCCAGGCCGGCGAGATCGATCCGTCCTTCGTCATCAGTCACAAGGTGCCCATCGACAGGGCGCCGGAGATGTACAAGACCTTCCGCGACAAGCAGGACCAGTGCATCAAGGTGGTGCTCAAACCGTGGGAACAGGCGATGGCCGCGTGAGGCGATGAGGAGAGAAGTAGAGAGACAGAGAAGTAGAACCGAGACCAGAGAAACAGAGGAGTAGAGAAGCAGCGCAGGAGCGAATCAGCGAAAAGAGAGCCAGTGAATCAGCCATGCGGGCATCACCTGTTCGCGCCTCTCTGCACCTTACCTTCGCAGTTTCACTCCTTCGCTGCTTCACTGTTTCGCTGCACCCCCGCGATTGGCCTTGGACCGGCCGCGGTGCAGGTGCTACCATCCAGCCGATCAGAGTCTCAAGACTCCCCTCAGGAGGTAGCCCTTTGCGCTCTCGTGTTTTCACCGTCTTGTCTGCCTTGTTCTGTTTCACCGCCATCGCAACCACGGCCGGCGCCGCAGGCCCGAAGGCGGCCCACGCCGACATCATGAACAGCCAGGGCACGAAGGTCGGCTCTGCCAAAATCAAAGCGTCGGGTGATGGCGTCAAAATCTCGGTGAAGGTCTCGAACCTTTCACCCGGCGAGCACGGCATCCACATTCACACCGTGGGCAAGTGCGAAGCGCCGGACTTCAAGACGGCGGGCGGCCACTTCAATCCCACCAGTGCCCATCACGGCATTCACAATGAGCAGGATCCCAAGCCGCACCTGGGCGACCTGGCAAACCTCACCGTCGACCAGGGCGGCAGCGGCTATGCAACATTCACGGTCAGCGGCGTGACGCTTGGCGATGGCGCCAACTCACTCTTCCATGATGGCGGCACTTCGCTCGTGATCCACGCCAAAGCGGACGACATGAAGTCGGACCCGTCCGGGAACTCCGGCGACCGCGTGGCGTGCGGCGTGATTGAGAAGTAAGCGCCGGGCCGCCCCACTTGCAACCTGCGCCAAGGCTCACTGCGCCATGCGCCAAGGCGATGCCGTGTTCCACCCTTTGAGCTGTTCTGTTGCCCATGCCGTGCTCTTGTCGCGGTGGCAGGACGTGCAGGGATTCGGGATGCCTGACACTTCAGTCTCTTTCGGTGTGATGAATCGGAACGTGTGCGCAGCTACAAAGTTGTCTTTGATGGTCTGTTCGATGGTGGGCATGTGACAGGCCACGCACTGGCTACCCGTGCTGCCCTCGGCATGGTGGGTGTGCTGGCTTACGGAGCCGCGTAGACCCGCCGGATTCTGATCGTTGTGGCAGAACAGGCAGACTTCATTGCCTTTCAGTTTCAGGTTCGATTCGATCTTGTCGCTGTGCACCTGGTGGCAGTCGAAACAGCGCAGCCCGCGGTGATACATCGTGCTCTGCACAAAGTCGTTGCCCTGCATGCGATTCTTGTGCGCCGTGAGGTCGGGATACTGGTAGAAATTGCTTGCGCCGGGCTTGAGCTCTTCCAACTCCCAGTAGTCGGCCAGCCGCTCACCGGCTACATACCCCACCGGCCAGTCATACCAGCGGTCGCTCACAGGATTACGGAGCGGCCGTCCCTGCGTGTGGCATTGCATGCACACATCGTTGGCACGCACGTATTCAAGCGTCTCCGGATTGATAATGTTCTTCCGTGTTGGGTGCGCAACGTGCTCGCTGCCCGGACCATGACACTTCTCGCAGCCCACATTCCATTCCGTCACCGTGTGGGTCTCCACGTTGTAATTCACAGAGTGGCAGCCGTCGCAGGTCGGACCCGTGGGCCGATCGAAGTTGGTCGGTCCGTAGTGGGGAACCCACCAGTCGGTGCCTGCCTCTACGTGGTACGGAAGCCACCGTTTCCCGGCGATATCCCATTGTGCGGGGAGCGGGAAATAGTCGTTCCCTTTGCGGGTGAAGTATCTCTGCTTGTAGCGGCTCCCGTAAACGAAGGCGACATCGTCAAGGCTAAAACTCCGCACCGGGTCAGGATGCTTGAAGTCGCCCAGCACGGCCTCCGGATGCTCTCGGGGATCGCGCACCACGTTTGCCATGCGCGTCCGCTTCCAGCCACCGTAGAGTTCCTGGTGGCACTTCTGGCAACGTTCAGACCCAACATAGCTCGCCTTCCCGGCAGGGCTGGATGGCTGCGCCGCGAGAGTTGACGACAGCAAAAGGCCGGCGCCTCCCAGCAGGACCGCGAGCGCCCGCACACCCCAACAGCGAATCCGCGACTCATGCATCTGGACTTACTCCGCGGGGATGACAACCAGTGGATCCAGTAAAGCACAGGTAAACTGCCGCAGCCGCGGGCTCCCATTCACACGGCTCGCGCCAGATGCACCGCAAACCAGCCGCGATCGTCCGTCCAGAGATGTTCGCTCTCAAACCCCGTTGACTTCAGAAGTGCTTCGGCCTGGCCGGGCTGGTACTTATAACTGTTCTCCGTGTGGATGGTCTCGCCGGGCTGGAAGCAGAGGTTCAGATCGAGACTGGGGATACGCACGGTCTGCAGGATCCGGCTCTCCAGATGCATCTCGATACGCGACTGCGATGCGTTCCACACCGCGCGGTGGACAAATGCATCCAGATCGAAGTTGGCGCCAAACTCGCGGTTGAGGCGCACCAGGATGTTGCGGTTGAACTCGGCCGTCACGCCCGCCCCGTCGTCGTAGGCGTCAAGGAGCGTGCCTTCGTCTTTCACCAGGTCAATGCCCAGCAGCAGCGAGTCGCCGCTGGTCAGGGCAGAGCGAACGTTTCTCAACACGGATGCGGCGTCCGCTGGCTCGAAGTTGCCGATGCTCGAGCCGATGTAGAGCACCATGCGCCGATGGCCATGCAACGGAGGGTCCAGCGTGAACTGGTGCGTGTAGTCCTCCACACGTGGACAGACCAGCACCCCCGGAATCTCAGCCTGAATCCGTTCTTCGGCTTCTGCCAGTGCCGTGGCGGATACATCAACCGGCTCGTAAAGCAGGGTGTCCTGCCGCTCGACTGCTGCGCGCAGCAGGATGCGCGTCTTGTCGCAGGACCCTGCGCCCAGCTCGACGATGTGCAGCGCGTCGTTCCGCGCAGCCGCAGCAATCATCTCGTCCCCGCAAGAAGTCAGGATGGCGCGCTCCGTGCGGGTGAGGTAGTACTCAGGCAGGTCCGTGATCTGATCGAAAAGCCGGGAGCCGGCCGCGTCATAGAAGAGCCAGGCTGGCAGCCAGCGGGGTTGTGACAGCAGTCCTTCGGTGACAACTGCCGCCATTCGCTTATCGGGCTGCAAGCTGCTGAGAGGAGCAGAGATTGTTGTCATTCCCACCCTTTGATGCGGCTTTGGTTGCTGCGAGTTACCAGCTGGCGAGCCGGATTCCCGAAAACTGCCATCGCGTGTCTGGCGCGAAGAAGTTGCGATAGCTGGAGCGGATGTGGGCGGCCGGCGTCACGCACGATCCGCCCCGCAAGACCATCTGCCCGCTCATGAATTTGCCGTTATACTCGCCCAGTGAACCGGCCAGGGGGCGAAATCCGGGGTAGCCCAGATAAGCCGACGACGTCCACTGCCAGCAGTCGCCAAAGAGCTGCCACGGCCGCTTGAACGGCAGAGGTGCGTCAGGAACCAGCGCACTGGCGGTTTGCGAGCCATTTTCAGCCAGCTCGCTCGCCGGCATCGGCATGAGCCGGCCTGAATCCAGCAGATTTCCCGCCAGAAGACGGCCTTCGGCGGCGGCCTCCCACTCAAATTCAGTGGGGAGCCGGTGGCCCGCCCAGCGCGCAAACGCGTCCGCCTCGAAAAAGCTGATCTGGCTAACCGGAGCGTTCTTCATCTGCGCCAGCGGAATATCGCCGCGCAGCGTAAACACCGTCCACTCGCCGCTGCCGCTCGACCAGTAAAGCGGGGCTGAGTAGCTGCGGGACTGCACCGCGTTCCACCCATCGCTGAGCCACAGCTCCGGGCGGCGATAGCCGCCGTCTTCCATGAACTCGAGATACTCGCCGCATGTCACCAGGCGCTCGGCAAGGCCGTAAGGCTCCAGCCACACGCGATGACGAGGCAATTCGTTGTCAAAACAGAACGTCTCGCCCGCGTGCCCCGCCTCGAGCAGCCCCCCTTCAAAACGCAGAAACTGCATCGGACCCGCCGAAGGGTTGGCGCGGACCGGCGCATCCAGCTCACGGTATGCCGGCCGCAGCGGATTGGTGAAGAACGCGTGCAGCATGTCGGTCAGCAGCAATTCCTGATGCTGCTCCTCGTGGTTCACGCCCAGTTCGATCCGCTTGAGAACTTCGGGACCGGGATTCGAGTCGAGCAGACGTTCGATGTGCCCGTCTACATACGCCCGGAACTCGAAGATCTGCTCAATCCCAGGCCGTGAAAACGAGGACCGCAGACGCTTTTCCGGGAAAGCCGCGAAAGTCTGGTAATAGCTGTTGAACAGCCACACGAAATCCGGATGGAATGGCCGGTACCCGGGAACGAACTCCCGCAGCACGAACGACTCGAAAAACCAGCCGGTGTGCGCCAGATGCCACTTCGCGGGTGACGCCTCAGCGCACGACTGCACCATCATGTCTTCCGCGGTGAGCGGCTCGACAAGCCGCAAGGTGGAGCGCCGGACCGCGCGAAAACGTTCAGCCAGTGCCAGTTGGACGTTCGATTGCGCCCTGGCGGGGGTGGTCGTGCTCATCCTGCGGCTCCCTCGTGCACAAGAGTTTACTCCAGAAAGATGCAGTTACGCCTGCATCGGTCGCAAGCGAAAAATGAGCCTGCCCGGCGGCACACCAGGCACGGCAACCGGGTGCAACGGTTGGGGTTCACAGGCCCCCCAGCCTGGCCGGAATTTTGACCAGTTCAAACCGTTTGGATGCCGTTTGGAAGATGAAGTGGCAACGGAATCGAAATTGGTGGTTTAATGAGCAATTACCAGACGCACGCCGCACTGACGAGCGCCGAGTTCCTTCGCAGTAAGGAGGGAATATGAGGGGTCATCATCATCGTTTCGCACCGGCAGCATGGACGGCGGTTCTCGCCGCCCTCCTGCCAAATGCGGCGGCGCTCGGGCAATCTACGGCTGGAATTTCTGAGACCGGCGTGAGCCTGACACAGCCGTTCCAGCCCACCCATGAGCAGGTGGGCGACTCGCTCATGGCCCACCAGCGTTATCAGGCGGCAATTGAGGAATACAGGCAGGCCACCCCGCAATCTGCAACTTCACTGAACAAAATGGGCGTGGCTTATCAGCTCATGTTCAATACAGCCGACGCCACCAGGTGCTATCAGGCCGTCCTCAAAAAGGATCCGAAAAACGCCGTGGCCTGGAACAACATGGGTTCCATTTATATGACCCAGAAGTTCTACTCCACCGCCGAAAAAACCTATAGGAAGGCGGTCAGGCTGGAGCCGAAGTCTGCGCTCTTCCGCAAAAATCTGGGCACTGCGCTGCTGGCGGAACGCAAATACAAAAAAGGATGGCAGGCCTACCAGGAAGCCCTGGTGCTCGACTCCAACGTCTTCAGCCACAATGGCAGCATCCGGGTCGAGAACCCCAGCAGCCTGCAGGATCGCGGCGCCATGAACTTCTATATGGCAAAGGGGTGCCTCAAGGCCGGAATGCCGGAGAAGGCTATCCAGTACCTGCGCATGGCCCTGAACGAGGGATTTACGACCCCAAAGAAGATTCTGGCCGACGCCGAGCTGGCTTCGCTGCACGACAACCCCGAGTTCCAGCAGATGATGGCGGCGCAAGGCGTATTCCTCGCAGGTGATCCCAACTCCGCGCGGCCGCCCGTGCGGCAATAATCACGCAGAGGCAGTCACCGCCCTCGTCTTCCCGTCCCACAAACACGTCTATTCCTTTGAATGAGCCGTTCGCGCTCATTCGGGGGTAGCGATGCAACTTCGTAGGCTTGCTGTTTTCCTGGTGGCAATTGGATTGAGTACCGCGGCGTTTGCGCAGGATGCGCCGCCTGCTCCTGGTACAGGTGCTGAGCAGGGAAGCCCCGCAAACGGGCGCGGCCGCGGATTCGGCCGCGGCATGGGCATGGGCGCCGGTTCCGGCGTGATGGGCACCGTCACTGAGCTGGCCGCCGATCACCTCACGGTGAAGAACTCCACGGGCGAAACCTGGACGGTGAACTACAGCGCCAACACCCATTTTGTGAAACAGCCGCCTCGGCTCGGCGGCGTCGGTGGCCCGGCGCGCGGAAATGGAGAAGCCGATGGCGGAGACAGCCAGCGCGGTGCCGGCTTTGGCGGTCCCCCCACGCCCATCAAGGCTACCGACATCAAAGTGGGCGACACCGTCATGGCCGGCGGAGAAGTCAACCGGGACGCGAAAACCGTGGGTGCGGTGGGCGTGATGCTCGTCGATCCGGAACGCGCCCGGCAGATGCACGAGATGGAGGCCAACTACGGCAAAACCTGGCTCATGGGCCGCGTGACTGCGGTGAACGACACCAGGGTGACGCTTGAAGGCGGCATGGATCACGCCGCGCATACGTTTGTGGTAGATGAGAACACCACCTTCCGCCGCCGCCGCGAACCCATTACCCTCGCCGACGTGCAGGTGGGGGAGAGTGTCCGCGTGGAAGGTTCCGTGAAGGACGGCCAGTTCCTCGCAAACTCGGTCGCAGTGATGATGCAGCCCGGCCAGGGCGGCTCCACGCCCCGCCAATCCCCGCCGCCACAGTAGCCAGAACAGAGAAAGAGGAGAAACAGCGAAACCGATCCCTCTTTCCCTGTTTCCCTCGTTTCCCTCTTTCCCTCGTTTCCCTCTTTCCCTCTTTCCCTCGTTTCCCTCGCCCCTATCCCATAAACATGCCGCCATTCACGTCCAGAACGTGACCGGTGATGTACGCGGCGGCATCCGAGGCAAGGAACGCCACCGAGCCGGCGATGTCCTGATCGCTGCCCGCGCGGCCCAGCGGGATCGAAGCCAGCATCTGGTTGCGCAGCTCCTCGCTGAGCACATGGGTCATGGCCGTCTCGATGTAGCCCGGAGCGACAGCGTTCACCGTGATGCCGCGCGAAGCCAGTTCACGGGCGAGTGACTTGGTCATCCCGATCATGCCCGCCTTTGAGGCGGCGTAGTTGGCCTGTCCGGCCTGCCCGGTGCGGCCCACCACGCTGGTAATGTTGATGATCCGCCCCCAGCGGTTCTTGAGCAGCGGGCGCAGAATGGCCTGGGTCAACAGGAAGGCGCCCGTCAGATTCGTGGCGATTACCTCATCCCAGTCAGCTCGCTTCATCTTCATCGCCAGGTCGTCGCGGGTGATGCCTGCATTGTTCACCAGGATCTCCACCTTGCCGTACTTGTCGAGCACAGCCTTGGCGCCGCTCTTGATCGAGTCTTCACTGGCCACGTCCAGCGCGAATGCCGCAGCCTCTCCGCCCGCCGCTTCGATCTCTGCCGCAACTTCCGCTAGCTTCTGCTCATTGCGCGCCGCCAGCGCCACCGTCGCGCCTTGCCGCGCCAGTTCCAGCGCGCATGCCCGTCCGATTCCCTGTGAAGCGCCCGTCACCAGCGCGATCCTTCCCTGCAGATTGGCCATCGTCCTTCACTCTCCTGCGCCCGCCGGCTGCGTGGCGGCCGCACATTCCAAAGGTCATTATAGGCACCTGCGGTACGGCTAACTGCGGCTTCCGGTCGTCATTCCGACGTCGTGAACGCCGATGGGCTTCCCGCGAATCGGAAGCAGCGAAGGAGTGCCGGTTCGTGGCTCAGATCGCCTGAGGAAGAAAGTAATGCAACAAATAGTTCCTATGATATAGTTCATATGAATTATATGGAGACTAACCTCGGAATCTGGGAACTCGCGGTCCTCGCCCTGCTGCGGGAGCAGCCGATGCACCCATACCAGATGCAGACCCTTCTGCGGATCAGGCACAAAGCCGAGATCCTCGCCCTGAAGCATGGGTCCCTCTATCACGCCATCGCGCGGCTGCTGAAGATCGACCTCATTGCCGTCGAAGCCACCAGTCGCAACGGCCGCCGTCCTGAACGTACGACCTATCGCCTCACAGACGCCGGCAGACAGGCGCTCGTGGGAACGCTGCGGCGCATGGTGGCTGACCCGCGGAGGGAATCGTCGGAGTTCATGGCTTCCATGAGCTTCCTCGTCTACCTCCCGCCTCATGAGGCCGCTGAAAAGCTTGCTGAGCGGGCTCGGGTCCTTGAAGCCCAAATCGCGGCGCAGACCGCCGGGCTTGCCGGAGCCGCCACCCTTCTTCCCCGCATTCACCTGATCGAGAGCGAATACCTGGTCGCCATGCTGCAGGCCGAGCTCATGTGGGTACGAGGCCTGGAGGAAGACCTCCGCACTGCCCGCCTCACCTGGGAAGTCGAGCAGGTTCTGGCCGACGCGCGGGTAGACCTCACAAGAGGCGAACCGAAATCCAAGTCAGAAAAGGCCATCCATGAGCGTTGAAATCTCCACCGGCAAAACACCGGCCACAGGAACCCGGCAGCGTTTCGCCGGTTCCATCTGGACCCTCGTCTTTCTGTCCCCCGTCATCGCCGAGGTCCTGAGCGGGTCCACGCGGACCAGCATCCTCTTCGTGCTCATTCCCGAGATGATGGTGTGGGGCGTCGGCGCCCTCTTGTGCCGCGAGCTGGTGCGGCGGTGGCGGGCGGGCGCCCTCAGCCTGCTGCTGCTGGGCCTGGCACTCTCGATCGCGGAAGAGTTCCTGATCCAGCAGACGTCCATTGCGCCACTACCCTTCCCCGGTTCACACGCCGGCTTCGGCCGCATGGCCGGCATCAACCTGGTCTACCTCCTCTTCATGCTGGGATTCGAGAGCGTGTGGGTAGTGGTGATCCCCGTTCAGGTGACGGAACTGATCTTCCCGGGCCGCCGCGAACTGCCCTGGCTGCGTCTCCGCGGCTGGATCGTAAGCTCGGTTGTGTTTCTCTTTGGCTGTCGCATCGCGTGGTATGGCTGGGTGCGGCAGGCCCGCCCGCGCCTGGGCGCCGCGCCGTATCAGCCGCCCATCGGGTATCTTGTCGCAGGCCTCGCGGCGATCGCCGCCCTGATCGGTCTCGCTTATCTTCTGCGCAACCTCGGGCAGCCCGTTGCCAAAGGCGGTGCCGCACCAGCGTGGTTGACCGGCGTGATCGCGTTCGTCCTGGGTGCCGCCTGGTTTGAATTGATCGGGCAGATCTTCGTCCCCAAACCCTGGGGCACGCCCGCCCAGGAGCTTCTCGCCGGATCGGCCTGGGCCCTCGTGGCGCTCACCCTCTTCACCCGCTGGGCAGGCCGCAAGGCTTTCACCGATGGGCACCGGTTTGCAGCGTGCTGGGGCGCAACCCTCGCCTGCCAGGCCATGCCGTACTACACCATCGCCAGCTGGCCACGCATCGACATCACCGGCAAGGTGTTCTTCGACCTGGCTGCTCTGGCCCTGTTTGCCTGGCTGGGAACAAAGGGGATGCGGCGCCGCAACTCAGAGGTTACCGCCGGCTGATCAGGTAGACGGCACAGCGGCCGCAGGAATGCGGCGCCGGGCCCGCGCGGCACGAACCGCCTCAAGCTCCCAGACATACACCGCGAGTCTCCGGCAATAGTGCAGCACCGGCGGCTCATTGGGCAGGCGGATGCCAAGAGCATCGGCTAGGTCATTGCGCTCAATGTCGGCCTCAGCCTCTTCAAGCGGCCAGGGCACATGGTGGATATTGGCCCGCATCGGGTTCCCCTCGCGATCGCGGCTGAACAGGCAGTAGCGCTCCGTCAGGAAATATTCAAGCGATCCCGGATGGCTCTCGGCCAGCCTGCGGGTGGGCCCCAGTCCGCGATAGCGCGCTGCAAACATCACCGGTTGCCGTGACAGACGGCGCCGGCTGGCGAACCAGAATTCCCGTTCACGCCGCTCCTCGATATGCATATCCGCCCAGTAATAGGGCAGGTTGTAGAAGGTGCGGGCAAACAGCACCGCCATCAGCTTGGCGGCATCCAGCGAGAGAAAGTAGACGCCGGGCGTACCGCCATGCGGGTCGCGGACATAGGTGCGCAGGTTGAGTTCAGGGAAACTGCTGGTCCCAGGAATCTGCGGAATTCCACGAAACTTGACGCGGTCCATCCAGAACGGAACCACGCCCAGCCACGCCCAACCCTGAAACGTGTCGATCTGGAGCCCATCTGGAATGTGAGAAGAAAGCGCCGAGGCGGGAACAGGCCAGTGCGCAAATAGCAGATCGTTCCAGCGCTGGGTCATGACCCACCGCCCCGAGGGCAGCGGCCGCGGCCTGTGCGACGTTCTCACTTGGAATTCCCGCATGGCCCCAAGATCTCCGGATGCGCTACCAAGAGGGTACTACCCTGTGCTCGCCCGCGCCAAGGCACAGAGGCATGCCGTATTCTGGTCGCGAGTCCATCCTTATGTCCAGTGAATCTTTGCTGCCTGCCGGCGCCCATAACCAGACAGATGTCTATGCGGTCCACGGGGCCGATCCGGAAGTGCTTGCTTACGCCATGGCCAAATATTCGCGCTCGGCGCTGTCCATGCGCGAGTCGCTCGCCGAGATCAGCGCCCAGCGTGCCGAGCAGTTCCTGAATACCTTTTATTTCCAATATGGCCACCGCTCCATCGCCGACCTCGCGCACATCGCCTTCGCGGTGGAACGGCTAAGTCTGCTGGCGGCCATCGTGCTCGTGGACGAGCAGCGCTGGGATGGGCAGGAGCGCTCAACCCGCTACCAGAACTTCATCAAGTCGGGATGGTATCTTCCTGACTTCGGCGCGGACGCCGAGTCGCGCCAGGTCTATCTTCAGACCGTCGAAGGCCTGTTTACTGCCTATCAGAACACGACGGCGGCGGTCCTCGGTGCCTTGCGCGAACGCGTCACCCGGCCGGAAGAGATGAAACCGGAAGCCTATGAACGCACCCTCAAGGCGAGGGCGTTCGACGTGGCCCGCTATCTCCTGCCCCTGGCCACCAACACCTCCCTCGGGCAGATTGTGAACGCGCGCACTCTCGAAACGCAGGTGTCGCGGCTGCTATCCCACCCCATTGCGGAAATCCGCGAGCTGGGACGCAGGCTCAAGGACGCGGCCACCGGCCCGGCATGGAATGTAAATGCGCAGGCAGGCTTGGCGCTGGTGAAGGAGATTGCCGGGGCGGACGCGGCGCTGGGCGAGCGGGCCGAGGCGCTGCTCGCGCGCGAAGTCCGAACCGCGCCCACCCTGGTAAAGTATGCCGAGCCGAATCTCTACCTGACAGAAACCCGCCAGGCGCTCGAGCAGGCAGCAGCCGAGCTCTTTGCCGGCATCAGGATCGACGCCGCTCCCGTGGTGGACCTCGTCGAACGCACCGAAACCCTTGAGGTGGAACTGGCCGCCACGCTGCTCTACTGGGCAAGCCACTACCCCTACCGGCAGGTGCGCGACCTCGTCGCTGGCCTCCCCGAGGCGAGAGTCGCAGAGTTCATCGAGCTGGGCCTCCGCAAGCGCGGCCGGCATGACGAGGCGCTGCGTGCATTTCACGCCGGCGCTGCCCTGCGCTTCGACATCCTGATGGATATCGGCGGCTTCCGCGACATGCACCGCCATCGTCGCGTAACTCAGATCCAGCAAGGTTTCACCGCCGTACACGGATATGACACCCCGGAGTCGGGCGATGCGGCAGGGCTGGTAGAAGCTGGCATTCTCGCGGACTATCAGCACACAGTGGAGGGCGCGCATGCCGCCGCCGCTCGCATTGCCCAGGGCACGGCCCCGGAGGCGGCCCAATCCGCCATCTACGCCTACCCCCTCGCAACCAGGGTGCGCTGCCTCTTCAAGATGGATTTTGCCGAGGCGCAATACATCAGCGAGTTGCGCTCAGCCCCAGCCGGCCACTTCAGTTACCGGCGCGTCGCGTGGGAAATGTACAAAGCCATGGAGCGGCAACATCCCTCCTTGGCGAAGCACATCCGTGTAACCGACTTCGACAAGCCAATCGACCTGTTGCAGCGCTAAAGCTACGTCCGCGGCGGCAGGTCCAGGCCGGCACTACCGGCAGTCAGACTCACCCTTCGAAATCCAGCTCCACCGGATCAATCAGCGGCACCAGCCACTCCAGCAGCGCCAGATGCGCCGGGTGGCTGAAGTAGCCGTCAAACGCCTCCTTGCTGGTGAACGTCATCAGCCCGCAGAACTCATATCCCTGCGCCCGCTCTGACAGGTTCCGGCCCACATTCACCGCCACCAGCCCCGGAATCACGTTCCGGAAAGCCAGGATGTCCTTGCGCGTGCGAGCCTTGTCTTCCTCGGTCGCCGCCGGCCTCCACCTGAACCCGAAGATATGAATGAACATGGGGAATCTCCTGTGGGCTTCGATCCTACGCCGATACACCTTCACCGGAAAGCGCGCTCGATAAAGCAAACTCCCGCGCCGACTCCAGCAGCCGCTGCACCTTCTCCTTCGATGTCGATTCCGTGTAAATCCGCAGCAGCGGCTCCGTCCCGCTGGCCCGCAGCAAAATCCACGTCTCCGCCGCGTTCGCCTTGCTCGCCGCCTCCGGATTGTCGAGAAAAAACTTGATCCCGTCCTTCGTCTCCTGCCGCAGGATCCTCATCCCATCGAATCCCGCATCGTCCGCCTTGAGCGCCCTGGCCCGCACCAGCGCCGCCTGCTTCGTCTCGTTGGGAATATGCAGGTCGATCCGCCCGTAATGATGTTCCCCATACTCCCGCTGCAGATCCTCCACCAACTGCCCCAAAGTCTTGCGCTCCTCAGCCATCACGTTCGCCAGCAGCAGCGCATTCAGCAAGCCATCCCGCTCCGGCAGGTGCCGCTGAAATCCGATCCCGCCGGCCTCTTCTCCGCCCATCAGAATCTCCCGCTCCAGCATCAGGTCGCACACATACTTGAACCCGATTCCGTGCTCGATCAGCTCGCGCCCATACTTCGCGCAAATGCGGTCCAGCATCTTCGTCGTGTTCACCGCGCGCGTCACCGCACCTGGCCATCCCTTCCGCCGCAGCACCCAGCTCAGCAGGATCGAAAAGATCTTGTGCGCATCGACAAAGCTCCCGTGCTCGTCCACCGCGCCAATCCTGTCCGCGTCGCCGTCCGTACACAGCCCTGAATCGCACCCGTGCGCCACCACCGCCGCGCCCAGCCCCCGGATATGCGGCTCGATCGGTTCCGGGTTGATGCCGCCAAACAGCGGATCGGCCTCCCCGCGAATCTGAACGTGCTCCACCCCAATGCGCGTGAAGATGTCCGAAAGAATCGTCCCGCCCGCTCCATACATCGAGTCGATCCCGAACTTCATCCCCGACTTCGCAATCAGATCCAGATCCACAAACCTCTCGATCGCCGCCAGGTACTCCGGCAGAAAATCAAACTCGCGAACCTCCGCCGGCCGCCCCGCCCGCGGCGCCTTCTGCCCCAGCAGGCCCTCGATCTCGTTCATGATCGAAGGCTTCCCGGCGCCGCCATACCACGCCTTGTACTTCACCCCGTTCCACTGCGGAGGATTGTGCGACGAGGTGATCACAATACCGCCCGCCGCGCCCTGCTGCCGCACCCCATAGCTCAGCGCCGGGGTAGGCGTCACTCCCTTTGCCAGCAGCACGGGAATCCCGCTCGCCCCGGCCACCTCCGCGCACACCCTCGCAAAAGCCTTCGACCCAAAGCGCGTGTCATACGCAATGCAGATCCCCTTCTGCGGATCTTCCTTGGCGTGAATATACGCGGCAATCGCCTCCGCCGCCGTCCGCACATTGGCAAACGTGAAGTCGTCCGCGATAACACCGCGCCACCCGTCGGTGCCGAACTTGATCTGGGGATGAGACATGGGGGAGGTCGTGCTCCTTCGCAATCACCAGTCTAAAGAATGGCGCCGGCCGCCCCTGGAATTGCTTCGGTTGTCGATCTATTCCGGTTAGCCGGGTTCCGCTAACTCGCTAACCTGCTACGTCGCGAAGCAACGCCGACCTGCTACCCGCCAAACTTTGCCATTTCTGGCCCTGAGCGCCGCGAAGGGGAAGAACCTGCTTTTGCCTTTGCTTTTCTTTCTGTCATTCCCGCAGGGAATCTGCTCTTGCCGTGGACCTTATTCGGCGGAATGTAATGAAACCGCACCAGGTAAA
>NZ_DASXYM010000160.1:0-7919 GCF_036502485.1 Occallatibacter sp.
CACTTACCGTTCCATTCCCATTGGGCTGCGTGTAGGAGATATAACTCTGCTGCTCCAGTTTTTGCATCAGCTTATCGATCAGCTCATCCAGCTTGCCCTCGGCGTTGAGCTGGTCAATCTTCTCCTGCATCTCCGGATCGAAGAACTCACCCGATTCCAATATCCTCCGCAGCGCCTCGCGCAGTGACTCCAAGTCCTGATCCAGATCCTGGAATCGCGAGTAGGGGTCTGAGAACCCCGAGTCCAGAAAATAGTCAGACAGCGCCTTCAGCAGATCTTCGAGATCCACCTCGCCCGCCAAATCACCCGAATACTTCTGATACCGAACGCGCTTCATGGCAGCCCTTTGTCAGTGAAAAAGCGACAAGGTTACAAAGTGACAGAGTGGCGAAGCGGCACCGAAGGACTTGTCCAGCTTGCAGCCTTGCCGCTTTATGACTCCGTGACATTGTCCGTCAGTTATATCCCCGTCTCGACTTTCGCGCCTTCTCCCAATCCTCGTACTCAATCTCCATCTTGTGCGTCTCCTGCTTGCGCGCCTTTTCCTGCTTCGAAAACCCGTGCTCCTCGCTGCGACTCAGCTTTCGATGCGCCACCATCCCCTCCAGCAGAAACTCCGCGCCGCCCACCAGCACCGGCGAGCTATCCGATAACTTCAAACCGAGCGCCTTCACCTTCTCCATCAAGCCCTGAATTCCGCTCAACTCCGCCAGGGCCGCATCGGCGCTGGTCGCATCATCCAGCTTCACCGTCCCGCCCAGGTTGAACCACATCTCAATCTGCTGCGTGTCGATCTCGCCGAAATGCTTGTCATAGGCCTTCCTTACCGCCGTCGCAATCAGATCTTTCACAACGGTATCGGCGCCCTTCAGTTCGCCCTCGTATTCAAGCTCAAGCTTCCCGGTGATGCCCGGCAACGCGGCATAGATATCGCTTACCCGCGGCACAATCATCTCTTCGCGATTCACAAGCGCGCGCCGCTCCGCATTTGAAATCACCAGTTCCATGGTCGAAATCGGCAACCTCTGACTCACGCCGCTTCTCTTGTCCACCTTCTTGTCTTCGCGCGCACTGAACGCAATCTGCTCCACGATCTCCCGCATGTAACCTGGTATCTCGATCCGCGCGTCGCGTTCCGTCCAGGCCTCCTGCGCCGTGATCGCGATGCCTTCTTCCAGCGTCTCGGGATAGTGAGTGCGAATCTCCGAGCCGATGCGATCCTTGAGCGGAGTCACGATCTTTCCGCGCGCCGTATAGTCCTCAGGGTTGGCGCTGAAGACGAGCGCCACATCCAGTTCAAGCCGCACCGGATAGCCCTTGATCTGCACATCGCCTTCCTGCATGATGTTGAACAACGCCACCTGGATCTTGCCCGCCAGATCCGGCAATTCATTGATCGCGAAGATCCCGCGATTTGCCCGCGGCAGCAGCCCGTAATGCATGGTCAGTTCGCTGGCCAGGTTCTCGCCGCCGCGCGCCGCCTTGATGGGATCGATGTCGCCAATCAGATCCGCCACCGTCACATCGGGCGTGGCCAGCTTCTCCACATAGCGCTCCTCGCGCGTCATGTAGGCGATCGGAGTCGCATCGCCGCGCTCGGCCACCAGTTCGCGGCAGCGCCTGCACAGGGGATGAAACGGATTGTCGCGAATCTCGCACCCGGCCACATACGGTGTCCGCTCATCGAGCAGCGCCGTCAGGGCGCGCAGAATGCGGCTCTTCGCCTGACCGCGCAGCCCCAGCAGAATGAAGTTCTGCTTCGACAGCACCGCATTCACAATCTGCGGCACCACCGTGTCCTCATAGCCCACGATGCCCGGAAAAATCGTTGCGCCGCTCCGCAGCAGCACAATCAGATTCCCCCGCATCTCGTCCTTGATGGAGCGGTTTTGAATGCTTGCGAAGGGACTGGTGCGCAGTTCCCCCAGCGTAGAAGGAAGGCCTTCCCCCGCCGGGGAATGAAGGTGCGTTGCAGGCATGATGTGCCTCCTGGGAGCCGGAAGGGGCCGGCCATTTCTACTATCGACGTGCGACTAATGAATTGGGCTCGCGCGCGGACACACGCCTTGGAGCAGGATCAAAGTCTACGCGCATTTTGTTTCGTCCGAGGGAAGCCCGCTCTCCGGCATGCTCACTTCTCCGCCGCCCCACTGCGCGACGAAGCTAACCGGTTCAGGTAGTATGCTCGCCCTTCGCCCGAATCGCAACCGTCCCTCAGAACCCAAGCCGCACCAGCCCGGACCCCTCCGAACTATCAAGCCAGCCCGTGCAGGTTCTTCGCTGGCTTCTCATCGAACGCAAGTGTCGACGAACAGCCCTTCCAGATTCCGAGCGCTCCGCTCAATGCGTCTTCAAACGTGACGATGCCGTTTCTGAGAGCAATACCTGCGTGGTACACCTCCTGCTCGTTCTGAACCTCGCGTGTGTCCGCCGCCAGGATCATCTCAAGGTCGTTCGCGATCTCCTGCGGCGATCGCTTGTAGAGGCTCTTCAGCACCACACCACTTCCAGTACAGTCACCAGGCAAACAAAGCCAGGTTTGACTTCGCTCAAATGTCGTTCGATGATCTCGGTTGCCCGCGTAGACTGCACCGGATCATCCTGTACCAGGTATCGCAAAAGTACTTTGGTATCCAGACCGATCATTTCCTGCGCCTGAATCTCTCCGTGGTCCCGGTCTGGATAGCGGTCGCCATTTGCCCAAGCGATGCCGGCTCCGAAAGCTTGGGAACAATCCCCTTGAGCCGCGATTACAACTCTCAATGCGCCGCAGCAGCGGCAACGCCGCAGCCACCCGCATCGCAGGTGGCCGCCCCTTGCACCAGCTTCTGCATCTCCGGCAGAAACACAAACCGCAGCATCCCCGACGGCTTCTTAGCCTCTTCAATCGCCGCTTTCTGCGCATCTACCCAGCCCGCCGGCGCCGCCGTCCGCACCTGGATAAACGCCAGCGCCTCCAGCCCCATCCGGCCGAACTCACCCAACTGTCGCGCCCGGTCGGCCACATCGGACAAACGCGCCGACTCCGCCGACCTCGCCTGAATACGCGGCGCCGCCTCCTGCCAGCTTTCGAACCGCCGCCGCAATTCCATCGCGGCGGCGCGATCGCCCTTCAGCAGCGCATCCACCTGCCGCGCAATCTCCTGGCGCGCGGGCGGGTCTGGCACTACCGCATCAATCATCCGGTCCAGCGAGGTCAGCCTGTCTGTATGCTGCGCCTGGTAGCGGTCGTGGAACGTCGCCGGCTCCACCACCGACGCCATCACCTCCAGCGCCTCGGGGTGCATCGACCCGGCCAGATTCCGCCGCAGCTTCCGCGGGCCGCTGATGTGTGTCAAACCCACATCCTCCAGCTGCAGCGACGCAATCCGCAGGCGCCGGTACATATCCGCGACATCGCGATCCGCTTGCGGCGACCAGAACCGCTCTGCAATCGCCAGGCTCCGCGGCCACACACGCGAGTCCACCGTCTCCGGATGAATCTGTTCGCCCCACATGCAGATCTCGCCGCCCCAGATCAGCTTCTGCTGCTCCGCCGTCAGCTTGGTATCCGAAGGTATCGGATCGGCCAGAAACATCATCTCCGAGGTCTTCTGCGCGTCCAGATAGTACGGGGCCGACAAAATTCCAACATAGCCCTGCTGCGCCCCGGCGGCCAGGCTCGCATCCCCCCGCCAGCTCTGCACCATGATGTCTTTGGGCAGCTCCGGCGTCAGAATCTCGTCCCAACCCATCATCGTTTTGCCATGCTTCTTGAGGATGGGCAGCAGCCGCTGGTTGAAATAGGCCTGCAGCTTCTCCGGCGTGTCGAATCCCTTCTTCTTCATGAACTCCGCAATCCGCGGATTCTCAAGCCAGCCCTTCCCTTTGGTCTCGTCGCCGCCGATGTGGAAGTAGGCATCCGGAAAAATCCCTGCCATCTCCCCGATAAACTCATCCAGAAATTTGAACGTCTTCTCGTTGCTTGGGTCCAGCTCCGCCTGCGGAATCCCAAACCCGATGGGCATCGACTTGATCTCTTCGGCCCCCAGCTCGGGATACGCCACCAGCCAGCTCGATGTATGCCCCGGTATATCGAACTCCGGCACCACGCGGATGCCCCGCGCCCGCGCATACGCCACAATCTCGCGCATCTGATCCTGGGTGTAGAAGAGCCCGTCCGATGCCACCTCCGTAAATTTGGGAAACTTCTTGCTCTCTGCCCGGAAGCCCTGGTCGTCGCTCAGGTGCCAGTGAAAGACGTTCAGCTTCGCCACCGCCATGGCATCCAGCGTGCGCTCGATCACTTCCATCGTCTCGAAATGCCGGCTCACATCCAGGTGGAGTCCCCGCCACCGGAAGCGCGGCGCATCGTCAAGGGTCAGCGCCGGCAGCCGGCACCCCTCGCCGCGCATATCCGCGAGTTGCAGCAGCGTTTCCATCCCGTGCATCGCGCCCACATCGGTCGCCGCGCTCAGCTCCGCTTCGCTCGCCGTCACGGTCAGCTTGTAGCTCTCGTCTTCATCCACGCCCTGTATTGCGCCGCCCGGTCCTGCTACCTTCAGCGTCAGCACCGGTTTTGCATCCTGCGCAGCATCGTGCTGCGCCCGGCTGATCCCCCCGCACTGCCGGTCCAGCCGCGTCAGAAAGCGGTCGAAGGCCACATTCAGCCGCGCATCGTGATCTCCCACGATTGCCGCCTTGAAGCTCGATCCCAGCGCCAGCTCGCCCTGCCCCATCTGGACGGACCTGGGCAACGGCATTAAGTGCAGCTTCTCCACTCCTGTGCCCTCTGCGCCGCCGGTGCTTTCCTGCGCGCAAAGAGAAACGCCGGTCATCAAACCGGTCACCGCAACAATCCTGAATGTCCCAAGTGCACGGGTAAAAAAAATAGGAAGGCCCATCAAAATCCCCTTTGAAATCAGCAGAGTCCCCAACCGGCACAGCATAACAGCACGACCGGCAGTGCTCCCCTGCGGTCACCTCGTCCGGTGATACAGCGGGAGACCACGAACCTCAGGCAGCACCAAATGAAACGGCCACCCTTCTTTATGAAGGATGGCCGTTTCATGCCAAAACCGGTGTTTCAGAGCAAAGCAGAGAGCAAAGGTGGAACGCAGAGAGAACCAGGGTCAACTACAAAACAGCGATAAGCGAACTACCCGTGTAAGTCCCGCCAGGCTACCCGCATTGCAGGTGCCAGTTGGCCGCACCGCAGGTGCCTCCAGGATCAGTGTGTAATTGGGTCTGAAATCACAATACGTGAATTTCGCCGAAGCGAAGTGGGATGTGTCTGCCACTTTAGTGGAGTTGAAATCCCTGCTGTTTGCTCCAGAGCAAAGAAAAGCCCGGGTGTGTAACTCCCATCCCGGGCCTCGCTTCCAACTCACACAGAGACCGAATCCGGCCTTCGATCACCTGCCGGCGGCAATCTGGTCCATCGGCAGTTCCAGCGCAAACAGCGAAGCAGTTCCCTGATCGGCATGCACCCAGATCCCGTGGAAGGCGTCTTTCAGCTCCGGGTGCGTGGCCAGGAGCGCCGTCATCACACCCACCACCTGCTTACGGGCAGTGGGTGGATCGTGTAACTGTCCCGCCTGGGTTGGATCCGGCGTGTAGTGCACATCGAGGTCGAGTCCGCCGAAGGCCGTAGTCGTATCGACAGCGGTGACCTGGAACGCTCCCGATGCCGAGTTCACTGTTACCGGCTTGTCGCTGGGGAAGTCGGTGGGCTTCACCTCGTCGGTCTCCTGCTGCAGCTTCTGCAGGTTCGGGCTGGACAAGTTATCCAGGGGCTCCAGCAGATCCGCCGCCATGCGGTAATAGATCCAGGCGGCCCATTTGCCATTGGCCTGCTTGAATTTGCGTGCTGACACCCAATACCACAGCCCGTCATGCCCGGCATTGATCATGGGCTTGGCGAAGAAACCGGCCAGCATCCACTTGCCGCTGACCTGGGCGAGCACCAGCGACACCTGCTGCGGCTTCTCCACGCCCGTGGCATGCACCAGCGCCAGCGCGTACTTGGCGGGCGGCAGCCCCGCGAAGTTCAGCACCACCACAGGCGAGCCGCAGAAGAACTGAGTGCTCTGCGCTCCGGCCGCATCGCTCGACGCGTCCAGGTCATACACCGTATCCACCGTGATGGTGGCTGCCTTGATGTCCGGCGACAGGTTCTGCACGCTCTGCGCGATGCCGCCGAAGTCCGCCGCCACTGCCGGCAGGGTGTTGGCCTTCAGCCCGTTGACGTCCCCATTCTGCACCTGCACCAGCATGCCGCGGGCGGCCGATGCCAGCGCCGTGCGCTCCTGGGCCTGCATCGCCGACTGGGTGGTGCAGGAAGCGGCCTGCGCCACAGGCGTACACATCCCCAAACCGGCAACGAGGAACACAGGCAAAGCAAACCGCCCCATCTCCAACCTGAAAACGGATCTCAGCAACATCTTGAACGGCCTTTCCGCTTGATATGTAAAAAGAACGCCAGAGGGGACACACCCAGACACTGCGGCGTCACACTTGCTTGGATGCGTCCCGGGCCTTCCGCGCAGGCCCCATCGACCCCGCTCTTCCTGATCGCACCAGGGCTGCGCCCCTGCGGTTCGCTCCTGTTGAAGGAGCCCGGTCACGAGTGCCGGCGCGGTCAAAGAGTCGCGATAGTTACTATGTAGTAATATTTGATGAATTTAGCGCTGGCGACCGAGGGGATTTCTTCGCCTGTAATTCGCTTTTTATTCGGGTTTGGGGCGAAAATCAATTTGATTTGCAAATCGATTATAACTCGTTTAATATTAGGTAGTTACGAGTAAAATATCCGATCGCCCATTGCAGCGAATGGGGGTGAAACCCTATTAGTTTTCTGGTAAACAGGGTGCGAGGCTTGGCAAGCAGGTAGAGAGCGTCGGGCCGGGTTTGGGTAGGACGACGGCATGGGTTGAGTCACTGATTATGCGCCAGAGTGGGCCGGTGAAACTGTGCGCGCGGTCACAGGTGAGCGGCCGCCGGTTCGATGGACCTGGATACCTCCTGGTAAGCAAGGAAGTGGGAGACACGGCGGATGTACTATCGTTTCCGCGAAGCAGCGAGGGGGCTCTCCTCGAATGAAACCTGCCCTGGCATCCGCATTCTATGGCCTGGCCTGCGCAGCCGCGGCCCTTGCGCAGCAACGCGCCCTGTTCGCGGGTACGGGCCCGCCGAGCAGCGCATACACGTCACCGGGGATCTCAGCGGCATCACCCTCGCCGCTCCCGATCTCCCGGAACAGAAAACGCAGGCGTCGCAGCAGGCAGTGCCTGGCCAGCAGCGGCATCAGCCTTTTCGCGCCGGAAACGTTCCAGCAAAACCGGATCCGTCTCATCTCCGCATGCGGTCTCTTCGCCGCTACAGGGCCCGTCGCGCAGATCAGGGGCGCAGATCAGGGGCGCAGATCAGGGGCGCAGATCAGGGGCGCAGATCAGGGGCGCAGATCAGCGGCGTGGAGCAGCGTGCGCATGCCGCTACGTGCCAATCACGGTCGAGCCGGAGAGCGTCCAGTATTTCGCCAGTCGCAGGCATCTATAGGGTCTTGTACAGGGTCTTGTACAGGGTCTTGTACAGGGTCTTGTACAGGGTCTTGTACAGGGTCTTGTAGAGGGGTCTTGGGATGATTGTGGCAAGAGAGGGAAAAGAGAGACGAATGCGGGTTTGCCCCTCGTTCTATGATGAAAGACGAGGACATGCGCCCTGATCGGAACACATTCTTAGGCCTATTCTGCGTTGGGGTGGCCATGCTTCTGCTCAGCGGCAGCCGGACTGCAGCCGCCAGAGCCAAACCCGCGCCTGCGCCGCAGGAGACCGGCTTTCTCAACCGCAAGATGGTGGTGAAGGGCGTCACCTACCGGTTCCAGATCTATCTGCCTGAGGACTTTCGCCGCGACGACCGCAAGCAGTGGCCCATCATCCTG
>NZ_DASXYM010000161.1:0-6050 GCF_036502485.1 Occallatibacter sp.
AGGTCGCGGCGTTGCGCGCCAAGGGCGACGCGCAGGCCGAACTCCGAGGTGCGCTGGGTAACGGTGTAGGCGATGACCCCATAGGCGCCGATGCCTGCAAGCAGGATGGCGAGTGCGGCGAAGAGTGCGACCAGAACCAAAGTGAAGCGGGGCGTGGAGACAGACGCGTCTGTTACCTGGTCCATAAGCTTGATTTCGGCCACGGCCAGTTCGGGATCGAGGCGATGAACGGCGCTGCGCAGGCCGTCCACGGCCGCACGCGGATCGGACTCGGTGCGGACGGCGACGGACATATCCGTCTGCGTCGCCTGGTACTCCGACCACCAGAAGGCGGGTTCGGCGCCCGGGCTGTTGGGCTGGTCTTTGATATCCCCCACCACGCCTACGATGGTCATCCAGTCTTCGTCTTTTTTGGGGTTGTCTTCAAAGGTGATGCGCCTGCCTAGAACGTCCTCGCCGGGCCAGTACTTGCGGGCCATGGCGAGGTTGATGATGAGGACCCGCGGCGCGCCTGTCTTGTCAGCCTCCGTGAAGAAGCGGCCCTGAAGCAGGGGAATGCCCATGGCGCTGAAATAGCCGGGCGTGGCCATGTGGTAGCGCGCGTGAGACTCGTCATTCGGCGCGGTCTTCTTGCCCTCAAGGATGAAGCCGCCGGCGTTCTCGTCATAGCCTGTCCAGGGCAGGTCGCTGCCGGCGCCGGCGCTCTGCACGCCGGGGAGCTGAGCGAGCGCCGCGGTAAGCCTGCTGAAGAATTGCGCGGTTTGCTCGGAAGTCTTATAGCGGGCGTGGGGAAGCGAAAGGCTGGCCGTGAGGAGTTGATCCTGGCGGAAGCCGGGATTGAGATGGAGAAGATTGAGAAACGTACGAAGCATCAAGCCCGCGCCGATGAGAAGGACGCATGCCATGCCGACCTCCGCAATGACCAGGGCATTGCGGAGGCGGTTTTGATGGCGAGTGGCGGTGGCGGCTCGGCTGCTTTGCTGCAGGCCCTGTTTGGGATCAGTGCGCGCGGCCTGCATGGCCGGCGCCAGCCCGAACAGGATTCCGGTGAGAACGCTGACGAGGAGCGTGAACCCCAGCACGGGCCCGCTTACGTGAATGTCGTGGGCTCGCGGAAAATCGGCCGGCAGCAAGGAGACCAGCGCGCGCACTCCGCCGAAGGCCAGAGCGAGGCCAAGAACGCCGCCAGTGAATGCCATGATGAGGCTCTCCGTGAGGAGTTGGCGCACCACCCGCAAACGCGGCGCGCCCATGGCGAGGCGCACAGCAATCTCGCGTTGGCGGGCGGATGCGCGTGCCAGCAGCAGATTGGCCGCGTTGGCGCAGGCGATGAGCAGAACGATTCCCACCGCACCGAGCAGAACGAGAAGCAGGCGCCGGGTGTTGCCAACCACTTCAGAGTAGAGCGGAACCACAAGCACGGACCAGCCCGTGCCGCTGGCGGAATGCTCGCGGCCAATCTGCGCCATGATGGCATTCATCTCGCCCTGCGCCTGATCGATGCTCACTGCGGGCTTGAGGCGGCCGATGCCCTCGATGAAATGGGAGCCGCGCTGATTGGAGTTGCCGGCGAACGAGAAGGGCCACCACACATCCACGCTTTCTCCGTAGGCAAGCGAGTGGTACACGTTGCCGGGGTGCTCAGTGCCTGCAGGCATCACGCCGATCACGGTGAACGGCTGCATATTGAGCGTGACCTTGCGGCCTACGATGTGTGGATCGGCGCCGAAACGCGTGCGCCAGACACGGTCGCTGAGAATGACCTGAAGGCCATTGCCCGGCACTTCGGCCTGGAAGTCGAATTCGCGTCCGAGCTGCGGATGCAATCCAAGCACGCGGAAGTAGCCGGAGGTGATGCCGAAGCCATTCAGCTTGACCGGCTCACCTTCACCGGAGAGTTGCACGTCGCCTCGCGTGAATGCCGCCATGGATTCGAAGGAATGGTTGCGGGCGCGGAAATCGAGGAAATCCCAGGGATTGAGCGGGAACTTGGGATACTCATGGCTGGAAAGGAAGATGCGTGTCAGGTGCTCAGGCTCTGCATAGGGCAAGCTCTTCAGCAACACTCCATTAATCACGCTGAAGATGGCGCTGTTGGCTCCAATGCTGAGTGCGAGCGTGACGATCATGACCAGCGCGAAGGTGGGATTGGCCCACAGTTGGCGCACAGCGTACTTCGCATCGTCGATCGTGAGCTCGATGAAACTGGTGCCGCGCGCATCGCGGCAGTCTTCCTTTACCTGCTCGTGTCCGCCGAAACGGAGGCGTGCCTCGCGCCTTGCATCCTGCTCAGACATCCCCGACCTCATCAGTTTTTCTACCTGGCGATCGAAGTGGAAGCGGATCTCCTCGTCCAGTTCGCCTTCCACGAGCTTGTGGTGCAGCAGCGCACGGGTGCGATAACGCAGATCGTCCAGCATGAGTTCATGCTCCTTCTCAAGCGCCTTCCAGCACCTGTTCGACGGCGACGGCCAGCTTTCGCCAGGCTTCGGTTTCCGCTTCCAACTGCTTCTTTCCGGCGCGAGTGAGCTCGTAATATTTGGCACGGCGGTTGTTATCGGATGTGCCCCACGTCGCCTTGATCCAGGCGCGCCGCTCCAGCCGGTGGAGGGCAGGGTAGAGCGACCCCTGCTGAATGCTGAGGACCTCACTCGAGACTTGCTGCACACGCTCAGAGATGGCCCAGCCATGCTGCGGCCCGGTCAGCAATGTACGCAGGATGAGAAGGTCGAGCGTGCCCTGCGGAAGTTCAATGCGCCCGGTCAAGCGAGTCCCCTTTCACTTCTACAGGAGGAGCGTAATACGATCCCATGTAGAAGTGCAAGGGGAATGTGCATTGAGGCAGGGATCAGTGGCCAGGGACCACGGATCAGAGGCGAGAGGTATCCGCAATGCGTGCCCTTACTCGGTCCGCAAGGCCTGCATGGGATCGACGCGGCTGGCGCGCCACGCCGGCAGGATGCAGGCAATGGTTGCGACTACTAGAAGGGTGCCGGCGACGCCGGCGTAAATGCCGGGGTCGAGCGGCTTGGTATTGAAGAGCATGGACGTGATCAGGCGGCCGGTGGCCGCAGAGGCTGCCAGTCCCACGGCCAGCCCCAGCAGCGCGGGCCTCAGGCCATCGAGCAGAATCAGTCTCAGCACCTGCGGGCGCGGCGCCCCCAGGGCCATGCGGATGCCGATCTCGCCGGTGCGCTGCGTGACGAGATACGCGAGCACGCCATAGAGGCCGGCCGCCGCCAGGAGGAGCGCAATGATGGCAAAGCTCAGGATGAGGACCGAATCGAACTGCGAGTCGAGCGTAGATTTCGCGATGGTGTCATTCAACGTCATGATGTCGGCAACCGGAAGATCGCGGTCGAGCTTGCCGACGACGTTCTCGATGGGCATGGCGAGCGATTCAGGATTGTGCGCGCGCACAAAGATGGTGGCTGACATCCAGCCGTTCCCATAGAGCGGCATGTACATGGTCGGCTTCGGGGGTTCGTGGATGCTCCAGCGCGTATCGCCGACTACCCCAATGATCTCGTAGGCATCTTTGTTGAATTCGAAGCGTAGATGTTTGCCGATTGGATCCTGGCCGGGAAACAACTGCTGGGCTGTAGCCAGCGATATCACAGTCACGTGGGAGCGGGCGAGGCGCTCGTCGGACGTGAAGATGCGCCCCCGCAGCAGGGGAATATGCGCGGCGGCGAAGTAGCCGGGATCGGCGGCGCGCCGGTGCATGTCGACGAGGTCTTCGACTCTTCTAGGCTGCTCGACGGTGTCTCCGAGCGTGTCGCCGCCCCAGCCCTGGCCGGGAGCGGTGCTCACCAGGCCGGCTGCTTCCACGCCCGGCAGCGCACGTACGCCGGCTATGAGCTGCTCAAAGAATGCCACCTGCTGTACTTCTTCCTTGTAGCGCGATTCCGGCAGGCTCACGCGCATGGTGAGCGTGTTTTCGATGGGAATGCCCAGATCAGTGCTGCGCATGCGCTGGTAGCTCTTGAGCAGCAAGCCGGCCCCCGCCAGCAGCACCACCGTGAGGCTGACTTCAAGCACCAGCAATACCTTGCGCAGGGTGGCGCGTTGATGACTGCCGCGATTGGTGCGTGAGGATTCCTGCAGGGCGCTGAGCAGCTTCTTTCCATCGGAGCCCAGTGCCGAGATAAGTCCGGAGAACAACGCGCACCCGGCAATGGTTGCAAAGGTGAAGAGCACAACACCGCTGTCGATCCGAATCGACTCGATGCGGTTCATATCGGGCCGCATTCTCACCAGCAGTTGCAGCGCAGCCCACGCCATAACGATGCCGGCAGCTCCCGCGCAAGCTGAGATAAGGACGCTCTCCGTCAGTCGTTCGCGCATCAGGCGCAGCCGCCCGCCTCCCAGCGCAGTGCGAAGAGCCATTTCCTTGCTGCGGGCCGCCGTGCGGGCAATCAGCAGGCTGGCGACGTTCATGCACGCGATGAGGAGGACGCAGGCGGTGGCGCTGAGCAGAGCGTAGAGAGGAGTCTTGTACTCATGCACAGCATCGTCGAGCATGGAGCGGCCATTGACTGCGCCGTTGACCCCTCCCGTCTTGTGCTCCTTCTTTATTTGCGCCTGTACCGCGCCCAGTCGGGCCAGCACGGAGGCGAGCGTTGCGCCCGGCTTGAGGCGCGCGGTCACAATCATTTCGTGATCGTCATAGGCCTGCAGCAGAGCGTCGGGCGCTTCGTGGCCGATAGGCGTCCACACGAGGATGGTGGCGCCGCCGAACGCGCTGTTGAATACGAAAGACGCCGGCAGCACGCCGATTATGGTGTAGGGTTTGGCGTCGAGCCAAATGCTTTTGCCCACAATGGCTGGATCGCTGGCGTAACGTCTGCGCCAGAAGGCGTCACTCAGAATCACGGTGGCCTGGGCGCTGTGTTGGTCGTCGGAGGCGGTGAAGGCGCGGCCGAGGGCGGGCTGGACGCCGAGGATCGAGAACAGGTTCCACGAGCACATGCTGGCGTCGATGCGTTCGGGGAGCTTTCCGCCTTCCGCGGAGACGTTGTAATTCTGAAATGGCGATACCATCGCCATCTGCTCTACGCCCGCGGCGGCGCGTTGCCACTCGTAAAAGCTTCCGGCTGCGACGGGGTTGAACTGGCCAAGGCCGGACTCCGCGGAGCGCTCGTAGAGGGTGACCAGACGGCCAGGGTCGGGGTAGGGCAGCGGTTTGAGCAGCACACCGCGCACGATGGTGAACAGCGCCACGTTGGCGCCGATGCCGAGCGCCATCACGAGAATAGCGATCACAGTAAAACCGGGAGCGCGAAGCAGCATCCGGCAGCCAATGCGCAGATCGTGCAGAACCGACTCCATGCGCGCCCAATTCCAGGTGCCGCGCGCCTGATCGCGCAGGAGGGTTAGATTACCGAACGTGCGCACTGCAGCCGTCCGCGCCTCTTCCGCACTCATCCCGCGCGCAGTGTTTTCGGCAATCTGGCGGTCGAGGTGATCACGGAGTTCGGCGTCCAATTCAACCGCGGCCCGGCGGCGGCCGAAGAGCATCCGGAGTTGTATACCCAAACGGCTCAGACCTTGCATGCTGTACCCCTCGCTCCCTGCATTGAACTCGACTCTGCCCTTTGTTCCTTTGTCCCTATTTCCTTTGTCCCTATTTCCCTGCTTCTCACGCTTCGCTGACGATCAAATTGATCGCGGCTGACAGACGGCTCCAGTTGGCGGACTCGGCGTTCATCTGCTTGCGGCCTGCGGCAGTCAGCGAATAGAACTTGGCCTGGCGCCCGGTCTCGCTTTCCTGCCACTTCGCTTTGATCCACCCCTGCTGCTCGAGGCGGTGGAGTGCGGGATACAGCGAACCCTGCTGGACCTGCAGCACCTCGCCGGAAACCTGCTGAATGCGCTTGGCGATGGCCCATCCGTGCAGCGGCTCGAGGGCCACGGTCTTGAGGATGAGGAGGTCGAGGGTGCCTTGAACGAGATCGCTTGGTTTGCCCATGCCTAGATTATCTACACTGGCGATTGTAGATAGTCAAGGTATTGTTTGCAGATAATCCAGGTATTCGTGTCAGCCCGGC
>NZ_DASXYM010000162.1:0-9567 GCF_036502485.1 Occallatibacter sp.
GTGAGGGTGGGCCAGCCGTTCTGCCAGTCGAGGGTTTTGAGCCAGACATGCGGTGTGCCGTTTTCAGCCAGGTTCTGGGCGTGGAAGATAAGGACGCTCTCGCCGCTCTGGGTGTCGAGGTAGGCCGTTCCACCCCCGGGGGCATTCCAGGTGGTGTCGCCTTTGAGGAGGACGGTTCCGCCGCCGCTCATCATGGGGACGCCGTTTTCATCAGTGAAGGGGCCGTGCGGGCTGGTGGAGCGGCCGACCGCCTGCTTGTAGTTGTCGGTGGCGACGGATTTGGTACAGCAGTGGTCGATGGAGACGAAGAGGTAGTAGTAGGCGCCGTGGTGGACGAGGGAGGGGCCTTCGATGGCGTCGTCGGAGACGCCGGGCCGGGTGGCGAGGTCGTAGCGCGTGGAGTTGGAGGCGAGCAGGAGGCCGGTGGCGGGGTCAACCTGACGCTGCTTGATGCCGGTCCAGTAGCTGCCGTAGGTGAGCCAGACGGAGCCGTCGGTGTCAGTAAGGGTGTTGGGATCGAGGGCGTTGAAGTCGTCCCCGTCTTTGGACTGGAGGATGATGCCGCGGTCGATCCATTTATAGGCGTCGTCGGAGGGATCGAGTGTGGTGTTGGTGGCGAGGGCGATGACGGATCGCTGGGTATTGAGGACGGAGGCGTTGTAGTAGAGGTGGTATTGGCCGTTGAAGTAGGAGATGTCGGGCGCCCAGAGGCCGGCTACGTCGGGATATCCGGACCTGATCCAGGAGGGCATGCCGTCGGGGAAGACGCTGCCGCAGCGAGTCCAGTTGATGCGGTCGGAGGAGCAGTGGATGGGCAGAGAGCCGGAGGAGGCGAAGCCGACGACATCGGTGGAGAAGGCGTAGTAGGTAGCGCCCTGCCGGATGATGCCGGGATCGAGGACGGGGAGGGTGTCTCCGGTGAGCGGATAGGCGCCGAGAGGATTGGTTGCGGGCGTGGCGGAGGAGACGCTGTTTGCGGAGACGCTGGCGCAAGACGTCAAAACTATAGAGGAGACGGAAAGCAGGCAGGCGCCTACCAGCCGTTTGTAGGAAAACATAAGCGGAAGCAACCTTTCAAGATCTATACGCATTACGATAGACCCGGCTGATGTACCGCGCATCCCACAAAGGTGTTATTGCGCCCACTCGGCCCGGGGTGAAACCTGAGCGCGGGCGGCCGTAATAGGCGCTCCTATGGCGGGCAAGACAACGGGCCGCATTAGCAGGCAAGGAGTTACCGGCGGGACGGACCAGCACCCTTGCGCGGAGCAACTGACGACGGAGTGGGCGAATCATAGCGCCCAGGTGGACAGACAGGGATCAGGATGACTGATACGGGTCCGGTCCACTCCAAGCGCGGGAGAACTGGAACGAGGCGAAGGCGCGATTTGTGAGCTGGGAACGAAATTGCGTATCCCCCGGCATGAGTGATTTCGGGAGTGAGCGCGCAATCTGGAGAGGTTCTGCTGAAGAAGCCTCCGCGCTCGGACGCCGTGCTGACACTTGGTAAAGTGAAAAGTTAAAACCTTTGAGAACTCCGGATTGCGGGGATGCAGCATCGCGTTTTTGGCGGGACGGCTTGTCCATCCATCCTCAAGGATTTTTGGGAAGAATTTGAAATTACAACCGTGACAACTGCGGAATTCGGCATCTGAGATTGAGAAAGATAGCTGGTCGGAAAGCGGCCACATAGACACATGCCAAAAGGATATTTACATCTATGCGTGGTTCACAGAAGACGGCGATTATTATCGGCGCGGGTCCGGCCGGTCTAACGGCGGCCCTGGAGTTTTGCCGCCAGTCAAACATCAAGCCGATTGTGCTTGAGGGCAGCGACAGGATTGGCGGCATCTCGTGCACGATTCGCCATAACGGCAACCGGATCGACATAGGCGGGCACCGGTTCTTTTCAAAGTCGGACCGGGTCATGGACTGGTGGACGGACATGATGCCGATCGCGGGTTCGCAGGGAAGCGGCGAATTTGCGATCAAGTATCAGAATCAGCAGAAGACGGTGCGGGCACCGAAGCCTCGGCCGGTGGCGGTCGATCCGGATTGCGTGATGCTGGTGAGGCCGCGGAAGAGCCGCATCTATTTCATGCGCTCTTTCTTCGACTATCCGCTGTCGTTGACGGGGCCGACGCTGCGCAAGCTGGGTCCGGTGCGAATGGCGCGCATTGTGGCGAGCTATGTGAAGGCGCAGGTATTCCAGCGCAAGCCGGAGAAGTCGCTTGAGAACTTTTTGATCAACCGGTTTGGCGAGGAACTGTATCTGACCTTCTTCAAGAGTTATACGGAGAAGGTGTGGGGCGTGCCGTGCAACCAGATATCGGCGGCGTGGGGCGCGCAGCGGATCAAGGGGCTGTCGCTGAAAAAGGCCGTGACTCATTTCTTCTCGAAGATGTTTTCGGGTACCAAGAGCGATCCGTCTGACATTCGGCAGAAGAACTCGGAGACGTCGCTGATCGAGCAGTTTCTGTATCCGAAGTATGGGCCGGGGCAGCTTTGGGAGCATGTGGCAAAGCTGGTGGAGCAGGGCGGCGGCGAAGTGCGCATGGGCTGGCGGGTGAAGAAGCTGCATGTGCATACGCGCATTGACGGGGTGGAGCAGATCACGGGCGTGGACGCGACGACGCCGGAGGGCGAGACGGTGACGCTTGAGGGAGATCATTTCTTCTCGACGATGCCGATCCGGGAGCTGCTGCGGCAGATCGACACGGAGATTCCTGAAGAGGTGAAGGCGATCTCGGAGGGTTTGCAGTACCGGGACTTTATCACCGTTGGACTGCTGGTGGACCGGCTGCTGATTACGGAGCAGGATGGGTCGCCAGTGAAGGACACGTGGATCTACATCCAGGAGCCGGAGGTGCTGGTGGGGCGGATGCAGATCTTCAACAACTGGAGCCCGTACCTGGTTTCGGACCCGTCGAAGGTGTGGATCGGGCTGGAGTATTTCTGCTATGACACGGACCGGCTCTGGAACATGTCGGACGAGGAGATTGCGAAGTTTGCGATCGCGGAAGTAGCGAAGATCGGGATTCTGAAGGCGGATGAGGTGCGGGACCAGTGCGTGTACCGTGTGCCGAAGACGTATCCAGCGTACTTCGGGACGTATGAGCGGTTCGACGAAGTGATCCGTTACATGGAGCGGTTCGAGAATCTTTTCCTGGTGGGACGGAACGGGATGCACAAGTACAACAACCAGGATCACTCGATGCTGACGGCGATGGTGGCGGTGGAGAACATTATCAACGGGGTGAAGAGCAAGCAGAATCTTTGGGAGATTAACACAGAGCAGGAATACCACGAGCAGAAGCAGGCCCCGGCAACGGAGAACGAAGGACGGGAGGCGGAAGAGCGCGCAGCATGAGGGAGACGCCATCTTTGGACAACAGGGAAATTGTTGAGCCGGAGAGGGCGGGAGCTCGAGGCCGGGTGGGTGCATCGTGGGAAGAAGCCATCGACGCGTCGCCCGGTCGTGCCTTTGCCTGGCTTACGATTTTGTATTTTGTCGCGGTGTTTGGACTATCGCACTTGAAGCTGATGTGGCTGGACGAGCTGATCACGCTGCACATTGCGAAGCACGGGGGGCCGGCGGCGATATGGGACGCCCTGGCGCATGGGGCGGATCCGAATCCGCCGGTGACGCACCTGCTGGCGCACTACAGCCGAGCTCTGCTCGGGGACCACGAGTGGGCGTATCGGCTGCCGGCTGCGCTGGGCTACTGGGTGGGGCTTTTATCTCTGTTTGGATATATGAGGCGGCGGGTGCCGGGGACGTGGGCGATAGCGGGCACGCTGCTGTCGATGTCGATGGCGGCGTTTGACTATAGCTACGAAAGCCGGTCGTACGGAATCTTTTACGGGCTGGCGATGCTGGCGTTTTTGTCGTGGACGTGCGCTGTGGATCCATCGGGGAGCGGGCGGGGGCGCACCCTGGGCGTGATTGGGCTGGTGGCGGGACTGGCTCTGGGGATTTCGACGAACTACTTCGCCGTACTGGCGTTTTTCCCTGTGGCGACGGGCGAGGTGGTCCGCACTGCGATGCGGGCGCGCGGGGAGCGGAGGTCAGGCGGGCCGATGCGCTTGTTGAGGGCGGTGGATTGGCGCATCTGGGTTGCGATGGCGGTGGCGGCGATGCCGCTGCTCGCGTATCGGCCGCTGATTGAGCGGTCGATTGCGCAGTTTGCGCCCTATGCGTGGAACAAGGTGTCGCTGGGGCAGGTCGCGGATTCCTACACCGAGATGGTGGAGGTGGTGTTGTTTCCGCTGCTGGCGTTTTTTGTCTTGGCGGCGGGGATGTGGCTGGGACTGCGGCACGCCGAGGTGTTGTGCAGCGGGTGCCGGGGGCGGGTGATGCCGCGCTGGATGCAGGGGCTGAGGCAGCACGGTGGGATGGGAGTGCGGATTCCAACGCATGAGGTAGCCGGGATTCTGACGCTGATGGCGTATCCGTTTGTGGGGTACGCGGTGGCGTCGATACGGGGCGGGATGCTGTCGCCGCGTTTTGTGATCCCGGTGTGCTTCGGCTTCGCGATTGCGGGGACGGTGGTGGCGTATGGGATGTTCGGCCATCTGCGGCGTGCGGGGATGGCGTTCGGGTGCCTGATGCTGGCGTGGTTTGTGAGCCGCGAGGCGTATGTGGGGTATTGGTATGAGCAGCAGAAGGAGTGCTTCTACAAGGTCGTCGATCACCTGCCAGGGGCGCTGGCCGAGGTTCCCGGGAGTGCGCCGATTGTGATTCCCGACCCGCTGCTGGCACTGACGTTTCAGCATTACGCTCCGGCGGAGATGGCCAGGCGGGTGGTATTTCCGATGGATTTTCCGGCGATTCGGAGATACCAGGGCGACGACTCGCCGGAGGAAAACCTGTGGGCGGGAAGGAACCTGATTTACACCATGCCGATCGAGACGATGGCGGAGTTCCAGCGCACGACGCACGAGTACCTGATCGTCTCTGGCGACCAGAACTGGATGATCAGGGATTTGAACGATCATCACTATCTGCTGACCCGGCTGCCGATCAATACGCGGGCGACGGACCTTGGCGGATTTACGCCGCTTGCTCACGGGGTGCCGGTGCTTTACAAAGAGTCGTGGGATAACCCTGTCGCGGATATCTCGGAGCCGTTGACGGTGCCGGTGCCGTTTGTGGCGGCGGAGAACGTGCCGAGCGCGGGGATGGGGCACAACGGAGGCGCGCGCAAATGAGTACGCAGTTGGCTTCGGCGAGACCGCGCATTCTGCGGCCATGGCAGGTGGCGGCGGCGGTTGCGGTGCTGGCGGTGGCGCTGGGTGTGCTGTATGCGAGCACTCGCACCAAGGCCGAGGTGCGGGTAGTGAACCCAGACTACGAGACGATTGAGAGCACGGTATCGACGACGGGCACGGTGGTGCCGGCTCGCGATTTCCCCGCCAGGGCGAATTTTACGGGTGTGGTGGACAAGATCTATGTGCACCTTGGCGAGAAGGTGAAGGCGGGACAGATGCTGATCCAGATGAAGGATCAGTACGCAGTGCCGCGTTTGGAGAAGGCGCGCGCGGATCTGGATGATGCCGAGGTGACGGAACAGAATGTGCTCGACAACGGGTCAAAAGAAGACCGGTTGGGCATGCAGGCCGACTTGCAGAAAGCGCAAACGGAACGCGACCAGGCGGTGACGGCGCTCGATTCGATGGAACAGATTGCAAAGCATGGAAGCGTGTCGGGCGCGGAGCTGGACGCGGCAAACCAGAGGGTGCAGGCCGCGCAGATGAACCTGGGCGTGATCGAGAAGCGGATGACGGACCGTTATAGCGCGCAGGATATCAAGAGCTGGAAGGACACGGTGGCGGCGGACAAGGCCTCGGTGGCGGCGGAGAAGGTGAGCTGGGCGAACGCGAATATCTCGACGCCGATTGCGGGGACGGTCTATGTGCTGCCGACACATCTCTATGACTTCGTGCCGGCCGGTACGGACATGCTGCATGTGGCGGATCTTTCGCACATCCAGGTGAGGGCGAATTTTGAAGAGCCGGACATGGAGAAGATCCACGTGGGGCAGGCGGTGGACGTTACGTGGGACGGGGCTCCGGGGCGGACGTGGCACGGGCACCTGGAAGCGAAGCCGCTGGCGGTGACGCGGGCGAATGGGCGCAGCGTGGGCGAGTGCCTGATCGGGCTCGATGACGACCATGGGGACCTGCCGCTGGACACCAACGTAGCCGTGATTGTGGCGACTGAGAAGCGCGAGCATGCGCTGAGTATTCCGCGCGAAGCGCTTTATACGGAAAACGGCAAGCAGTATGTGTACCGCGTGGACGGGGACGAGCTTAGGCGGACGGAGGTAGCGACGAAGATGTCGAACGCCATGCGCATCGAGATCACGGGCGGGCTGACGGCAAAGGATACGATCGTGCGGCATGTCGATACGGATCAAAAATTGTCGGACGGACTGCATATCAAGGTCGTGAATTAGCCATCTCACTCTCAGGAGTGTTTTTCGAGTTTCACCCGAACTAAATGACCCGAACGATCTCAGGAAGGTTGAGAAGGGGAAGCGGACGCGTGCGCATGGCCGCGGCGCTGGTGTGGGTTGTTGCATGTCTATGGTCAGCCGCGCGTGCTGACGGGCAGGTGTCGTTCCAGGACGCGATTGCGCTGGCGGTGCGGAACAGTCCGCGGATGAAGGCGGCAGAGAACGATGTGGCCAAGGCCGAGTTCGGGGTCGCGGTGGTGAAGGACCTGTATATCCCGAGCGTGACGATCGGCGGCGGGGCGGGTTATTCGTACGGCATCACGCTGACGGTACCGACGATCTTCACGGTGAGCGCGCAGTCGGTAGTGTTCGGCTTTCGGCAGAGATATGACCTGAAGGCGGCGCATGCCGATCTCAAGGCGGCGCGGTTGGCGCTTGGAGAGATCAAGCAGCAGGTGGAAGAAGATGCTGCGATCACCTATCTGTCGCTCGACGCGGCCCAAAGTACGGCTGGGGCGCTCGATGAGCAGTATGACGTGGCGATGAAGCTCGCAGCGATTATGAAGGACCGTCTTGGGGCTCACCTGGAGAGTGAACTCGAGGTGATGAAGTACCGGCGGGGGGCGCTGCAGATCAGGCTGGGAGAGATGCAGGCAGCGGATAACGCCGAAGACCTTCGCGGACATCTGAGCCAGATTACGGGAATTCCCGTGACGGAGCTCAAGATCGAGCCAGAGACGATTCCCCGGATTGCCGCAGAAAGTGCGGAAGGTGGCGAAGCATATCCGGAGACGCCGGGGATTAAGGCAGCGGCGATGACGGACAAGGCAAAGGCGCTGAGGGCAAAGGGCGATGCGGACTATATGTGGCGACCGCAGATAGGGTTCGGGGCGAGTTATGGCCGAGTTAGCCCGATCCAGAATGTGACGGAGTTTTATAACTTGAACGGCATTTATAACACCTACTCGGTCGGAGTGTCGGTGCAGTTTCCGATTCTGGACATGGTGCGCCGGGCGGCGGCAAAGGAGTCGAAGCTGGACACGGAGCGTTCGCTGATGGACCTGGCGATCCTGCGGTCGGATGAATCTGCGGGGCGGCACAAGATGGCGCGGTCGCTGCCGGAGTTAGCAACGAAGGCCGAGCTGGCGGATGTGGACTACGAGATTGCGCAGGACGAGTTGAGCGACACGCTGGCGCATTCGCAGCATGCCACGGGAGGCACCCCGGTGACTGAAAAGGATGTAGAGAACGCGCGCATCGAAGAGCGCGCGAAGTATGTGGAGATGCTGGATGCCAAGCTGACGGCGCGGAAATCGCAGATCACATTTTTGCGCCTGACGGGCAGACTGGACGCATGGCTGAGCGGGCTGAAGGCGCCGGGGACGCCGAATTAGCGCCATGGCGGCGTGGCGCGGAGCGCGATGGACAACTGCCGCGGCGGCAGGGGAGATCGTCTACGCACGTGGGCCGGCACTGGGCGAGGAGCAGGCCGCATTGGCGACAATAGGAGCAGCCATGCCAGTGGCGGCCGCGAAGGACTCGGCCCAGCCGACGTGGAGAGTCGGAGCGCTGGCTAGCGCCGTGCTGACTCCGCTGGCGATAGCGGTTCACGGGTATCATCCGTTTGCCGAAGATGGCGGTGTGTATGTCGCCGGAATCAAGCGCACGCTCAACTCCAGCTTATATCCCTATTGGTCGGGATTTATCACCACGCACCTGAAGTTTTCACTGTTCGCGCCGGCTGTTGCGGCGGTTGCGCGCGTGACCCATGCGGGGCTCATGCCGGTGCTTTTTGCGCTCTATGCGGCGACGATGTGGCTGACGCTGTTTGCGGCGTGGCTGCTGGCGAGCCGGTGCGCGGCGGGGAGAAACGCGTGTCTGGGAGCGGTAACGCTGCTGGCGATGACGCTGACGATTCCGGTGGCGGGCACATCGCTGATGCTGATGGATCCGTATGTGACGGCGCGCAGTCTATCAACGCCGTGCGGCTTGCTGATGCTGGTGGGCGCGCTGGACGTGGCGACGGCGTGGTCTGCTGGTGCGCGGGTGAGCTGGGGCGCGGTGACGCTGGTGGCGGGAAGCTTTTTGGTCGCAGCAGCGATGCATCCCTTGATGGCGGCGTATGCGCTGGGATGCGCAATGCTGCTGGTGGCATTATCGCTGCGGGCGCGCGTTGCGCTGCTCACGGCCTGCGGGCTACTGTCCGGAACGGTGCTGGCGATGGCAGCATCGATAGAGATGCTGGGCCCGGTAACTACGAGCGCATATGCCATGGTAGCGCAGACGCGCACTTATTGGTTTCTGAGTAACTGGCACTTATATGAGCTAGTTGGATTGATGGGTCCGCCGGTGGTGGTGCTGCTGGTGTGGCGGAGGGGGATAACGGGGGAGAGGAGCGCGGGGGCAAGAGTGGCGGAGATGACTGCGATTGCGGGGGCGAGTGCAACCGTAATCGCTGCCCTGTTTGCCGAGCCGTGGTCCCGGTCGTATGAACTGGCCATGCTGCAGCCGCTGCGGGTGTACTCGACCATCTACCTGGTAATGCTTGTGGCGCTGGGAGCCTGGATGGCAGAGAAGCTGCTGCGGCCGTGTATGGGGCGCCGCGGAATGGTCTCGTGGGCCGCGGCGATCGTGCTTGCCGGTGGGGCGATGGCGTTTGTGCAGCGAGAGACGTTTCCTGGATCAGCGCATGTGGAACTGCCAGGGCGCGGCCCCGTGAATGCATGGACCGACGCGTTTGAATGGGTGCGGGGGCACACGCCGGTGACGGCGGTATTCGCGCTGGACAGCAAATATGCGGAGGCAGCCGGTGAAGATAGCCAGAACTTTCGCGCGATTGCGGATCGCAGCGCGATGCCGGACTACGCCAAGGACGGCGGGATCGCGGCGATCGCTCCGGGGCTGACAACGGAGTGGCTGGAAGGCGAGAGCGCGCAAAAGGGATTGGCCGCGGGAGTGGGATCGACCGAGTTGGCGCGCCTGCGAGCGTACGGCGTGGACTGGATTATCGTGCCGCGGGAAACTCCGCTGACTATCCCTTGTGCGTATGAGAACGCAATGGTACGGGTGTGCAGGGTGCGCTGATCCGGGTGATCTCAGGTTAAATAGC
>NZ_DASXYM010000163.1:0-3002 GCF_036502485.1 Occallatibacter sp.
AATGCGGGGATGTCATCCACCGGATTGAGTTCCGCGTTCTTGCCGCGGCGGCCGAACAGGGCAGCCAGCCGGCTGGGCTGGCGAACCTCGGCCATCGGCTCGGGGTTATCGGGCGATCCCGTGAAGATCCGTTGCGCCGGACCAGGATTGTTCTGCTCGTCTTCCGCCCATTCGGCTTCGGCGCGACGCTCGGCTCGGTCCTCGCGCCAGTTACGCCACCGGTCATGCAGAGATTGCAGACCGATCCAGCGATCTTCAATGCTCTGCAGGATAGCTCCGAAATTGATGGAAAGGGCAAAGTAGATTCCGGCTGCGGCAAGTACGCCGGCCACCACCCACGCGCCTTGGATGTTGAGCCAGGCGACCAGCACTCCTGCGATCAGGCGGCCAATCACGCCCTCCACAGGCACAGCATGGACCCAATGCCAATGCCACGGCAGCAGCGCGAACACGGCGGGAACAAAGAAGAGCGAAAGAAATGCGCCCGTGCCGCGCAGCCACGCCGCGCCCGCGTAGCGCGATCGCATCCAGCCCAACGCGATGACGCCCAGCCAGATGGGAAGAAAAAAGGCGGTGAAGCCCAGCGCCTGCAGAAACAGGTCGCTGGACCAGGCGCCGATCGGACCGATCCAGTTGTGTATGGACACGGGCATCGCCGGATCGGTCGACGTATTCAGCGATGGGTCCGTGGCATGGTAGGTCGCCAGCGACAGAAGAAACAGCAGAGAAACGAGCGCCAGGACCAACCCCAGAAACATGTTGAGCGGGCGGTTGCGCGTGGGCGCGAGAGCAATTTGGATGGGCTTGATCATAGGCACGCCGTCACTGCCCGGGGAGCACGCCGCAACCCTTCCGGTCATGCCGGACTCGCCGGCGCAGACCTCTCCTGTGCGATCGAGCTTCAGGGCGGAGGTGAGAATCCCAGAGCAGCTTTATTATCGCGGGGACAGGGGCGAAGTTCCGGCAAAACAAGCCAGGGGGAACCTGGATGTGGACCCCCGGCGAGAGAGCGCTAGCTCCGGTCTAGCTTGCGAGATGCCGGTTGGGGAGGCATGGTTTTGGGAGGGATGGTTCCTCCCTTGCCCCATGTGAACCAAAAGCTAGCCAATAATCTTTGATCCCCAGATCAGCAGCGCAATCCCCACCAGGATGCGGTAAACCGCGAAGGGCACAAAACCATGCCGCCGCACCCAGGCTAGAAACCAGCCCACCACGCCCCAGGCCACGATGAATGAGACAACGAAGCCGATGGCGAGGACAATCCAGTTCTGCGTGTTCATCACGACGTGCGCGGCCGGAGCTGCGCCTTCTGCCGCGGCCTTCCCTTTGTGCAGCACCTCGGAGTAGAGGTCGTAGGCGGTAGCAGCCAACATGGTGGGAATCGACAGCAGGAAGCTGAATTCAAGCGCCGTCGGACGGTCCATGCCGACAAGCTGGCCGGCGGCGATGGTAGACATCGAGCGCGATGTGCCGGGGAAGATCGCCGAAAGAGACTGGCAGAGGCCGATCCAGACGGCCTGACCGAATCCGATCTCCTCAGTGTGCGTGGTGTGAGGCTCAAAGCGCGAGGCCCAGGCGTCGACTACCCACATGATGATGCCGCCCAGCAGCATGGCGAGAGCAATCACCGTGAGGCTGCCAAGATTCCGGTCGCTCCATGGCTTGAGTAGCTTGGCGGGCACCGCCGTACACACAAACGCCAGAATGGTGAGCGAGATCGGGTGGGTGAAGATGTTGCGGTCGCGGCGCTCGCCCCGCGGAAAGGTGCGCATGAAATCGAGGATCCGGCCGAGATAGAGACCCACAAGAGCGAAAATGGCTCCGGCCTGGATGACGACCGTGTACATCTTCCAATACGGATCGTCGAGGTTGAGCCTGAGCAGGGCTTCGGCAATACGCAAATGCGCAGTGGAGCTGACAGGGAGGAATTCCGTCAGGCCTTCCACAATGCCCAAAATGACAGAGATGATGTAGACGTTCAATGAGCCTCCGGATGTGCCGGGATCGTTAGCGAGCCGCCGGTTGGAAAAACGGTCTCTTTCAATGATATAGCGTGTTATGTAAGGAGCCGGTAAATGGGCCGGCGGCACCCGTCTTCCCGTTATGCTCCCCTCCCGCTTCGCGCCCGCCCAACCCCTGCGATTGTGCACCGCGCGGGCGGTGGTGTAGAAAGCTGTGAGACTTGGAGGCGGCCCGCAGATGGGAATGAACACGAGTGCGGCGGTTCAGGATTTTTCAGAGTTGCACCAACCGACAGGCGCCCTGGGCTCTCTGCCCGCGGGCAGCAAAGAGTGGGACAGGTACCGCCTGACCGACGACCAGGTGGAGGCGTTTCATCGCGATGGGTATCTGGCCGGAGTGCAGGTGCTCGAGGACGGGCAAGCCGATCTTCTGTGCGAAGAGCTGACAGAGCTGATGGATCCGTCCAGCCCCAGGCATCGTCTCTTCCACGAGTACCATTCCAACGAGTCCGGCAATCCTGACACGGTTCTGTTTCACGCCCTGGGGGCCTGGCGCACCGGCCCTGCGTTTCACGATGTGCTGTGGAGCCCGGCGTTCCTCATGGCCGCATCGCAGTTGCTGAAAGGCGCCGTCCGGTTCTGGCACGACCAGCTCTTCTGCAAGCCTGCCCATCACGGCGGCGTCGTCGCCTGGCACCAGGACTACTCCTACTGGACGCGCACCGAGCCCATGGAACACCTCACCTGCTGGATCGCCCTGGATGACAGCACGCGCGACAACGGCTGTTTGTATTACGTGCCGGGGAGCCATCGCTGGAACCTGCTGCCCGTCACCGGCCTTGCCGGCGACATGGACGAGATCAGGACCGTCCTCTCGCCCGCGCAACTGGAAACATTCAAGCCCGTTCCCGCCGAAGTAAAGCGCGGACAATGCACGTTCCATCATCCGCTCATGGTGCATGGGTCCTACGAGAACCGCTCCGCCAAGCCACGGCGCGCCACGCTGGTGAATGCATTTCGAGATGGCGTTCGGTCCGGGGC
>NZ_DASXYM010000164.1:0-5570 GCF_036502485.1 Occallatibacter sp.
ACACGCATATCGTCATTTGGCTCGCCTTTGAACCGAACAAACTGTCGAAACGCGCGAAGGAGGCAATCCGCGCCGCTCGTGTTGAAGGCGGACTTGCGATTGCAGGAATTACCCTTCTGGAGTTGGCTTGGCTTGCCGAAAGGGGCGAGTAGAAACCACACTCAGCGTCGAATCCTTCGTTCGCCTGTGCGCTTCCAAAATGACGGTGCTTCCCATTACGCCAGAGATCGCCGCCCGTGCGGTAAGCTTTTCCGATTCGTATCCGAAAGATCCCCAGGACCGACTAATTGGAGCTACTGCGCTGGTCGAAGGAATCCAACTCGTCACGCACGACAAGCTGATTAAGAAGTCGGGCGTGGTTCCTGTTATCTGGTAAAGGATTTTCCTGTCGAACGCACTCTGCCAATCTCAGCGGGCGCTCCTTAAGGGGCGCCCGTTGTTGTCTTAAGAGCTTCAGTTCTTCTTGTTTCTCACCATCGACTTATCCCATCGTCGCCGTCCTGCGACCGACTGCCCTAAAACCCAGTCATCAGCCTTCACGAGGTTTCTCCATGGAGACTACCTTCCAGTATCTGCGTCAATTCGGCGCCGCATTGGCCGAGCGCATTCTCGAGACTTACCCCCCATTGCAGAGCACGAAAGATCCCGTTGCACCGACTCTCGCAGCACTTCTGCGTAAGGCGTTGCCAGCTCAGGCGCTCGCCATTACCGGAACCGCGAAGTATCTGCGTATGGCCAAAGCTGCGCGCATCGTCGCCGAATGTGGAGCGGGGAAAACGTACATGGCTTTGGGCACAATCCATGTGCTGGCAGATGGGCGACCTAGTACCACGCTGGTGATGTGCCCCTCGCACATCACGCACAAGTGGGCGCGCGAAGTCTTGCTGACGATACCGCGAGCCCGCACGTTTCTCATCGAGGACATGCGCAATGGCGGCGATCCCAGCCGGCCGCACGGCATCTGCGAGGTGAAGCTGAGCAAAGGCAAGACGGTGTACGAGGGCAAGCGTCTCAGCCTGGCGGAAATGCGGCGCATGGGCCGCAAGGAGTGGCGGGAGCGTTTTCCTGGGCCGACGTTCTTCATTACCGGCAAAGACAAAGGCAAGCTGGGTTATTTCTGGGAGCACGTCTACTTCAAGGCAAAGTCCGGGCCGAATCTGGGCGGTGTCGTCAATCCGGATTCCGGCGTTGCCATTCTCGATTCCGAGATGCAGAAGCTTACCGCGCTTGACTTCACCGACAAACTCAAGGTCTCGGAGGCTCTGACCGCGCCCCGCGGCGGCACCACGCGCTTCTCCGCGCTGTGGCAGGCGGACCGGAAGCGCATTCAACGCATGGCACCAATCGAGTACATCGGGCGCTACATGCGCGGGTGGTTTGATTTCGCGATTGCCGACGAGTTGCATCAGCTAGCCGGCGACACAGCGCAAGGCAATGGGCTAGGCGTGCTCGGGCGCGCTGCACAAAGATTGATCGCGCTCACCGGAACGCTGATGGGCGGCTATGCCGACGACCTGTTCAACATCTTTTACCGCATGGAACCGCACGCGATGGTGCGCGAGGGCTTCGCCTATGGAGGGCAGGGAAGGCGGGATTTCCAGGAGCAGTACGGAGTTCTCGAAACCATCGAGAAGGTGGAAGAAGCAGACAACGCCTGTTCGAGAGCCACCAAGAAGACGGTTCGGGTTCTGCGCAAGCCAGGAGCCTCGCCGATGCTCTTCGGCAAGTTCCTGATGACCACGACGGCGTTTCTGTCGCTTGAGGACATCTCGGACAATCTCCCCGCGTACGACGAGAGCGTTCTTTCAGTTGAGATGGACGATGTCCTCCAGAAAGCATACGAACAGCTTGAGGAGGATATTCGCTCCGCGATGAAAGCGCATCGCGGCAACAAGAGCCTGATGAGCATTCTGCTCAACACGCTCCTGCTTTATCCCGATCATCCCTACGACTTCGATCAGATTTGGGCCCGGGCCTTCGATCCGCAAACGAAGGAGTATGTGAAGTTCCTGGTCACGGAACCGGAGAACCTCACGCGGGAGGCTCTCTACGCAAAGGAGCGCGCCCTGATCGCCGATGTCAAAGAGGAGTTGCGGCAGGGACGGCGCTGCCAAGTCTATGCTACCTATACGGGCGAGAAAGACGTCACGCTGCGATTGGAGGCTGTGCTGCGTCAAGAGGGCATTCGCGTCGCCGTCCTTCGCTCATCCGTTGCCACCGATAAACGAGAAGATTGGTACGAGCGGCAGTTGAAAGCCGGCGTCCAGGTGGTGATCTGCCATCCGAAGTTGGTTGAGACGGGATTGGACCTGTTGGCTTTTCCAACACTCTACTTCTACGAAACCAGCTACTCGCTGCATACCTTGCGCCAGGCGAGCCGAAGATCGTGGCGCATCGGGCAGAGATTCCCGGTGCGGGTAAAGTTCGTCACTTACTCCGGGACCATGCAGGAGACGTGCCTCCGCCTGATGGGCAAGAAGATGCTGGTTGCGCTCATGATGGAGGGCAAGTTTTCGGGAGAAGGGCTACAGGCGCTCGACACCGACGAAGACCTGATGAGCGCGATGGCGCGGGAATTGGTCGAAAAGGCCGGTGTTGGAGAATCCGCCGACGCCGTGTGGCGGGACCTCGGCCACGAACGTGAGAAGGTGCAACCGCGGCCCGCTGCTGCGCTACCAGAATTCGAAGAGGTGGCCGATCCGGTGCTCGACCTGCCGGGTGTGACCGCAGCAGAACCGGCACCGAGGCCCTTCGGAATTCACCTGATCGAGCCGAATCTGCCTTCAAAGAAGCGGAAGAAGGCCGCGCTTTGGCCAACCGCCACAGAAGCTAACGTGCAGCTCAGTCTCTTCGATTGAGCCAGCACGCTTTCAATTTGAGAGGTGAAACCATGAGCGAGGAACGGGAAAAGGTTCGTTGCCGGAGTTGCGAACTCGTCCAATGGAGCGATCGAGCCAGTTGCCGGCGTTGTGGGACAACTCTGCCTGAGCCGGGTCGTGAGGATTGTTGAGAGAGTAGTAGAGAAGGTTGTGATCCGGCAGGACCCGCTATGCCTTCAGAAGCTCGAACAGGCCTCCAGATTGATCTCGACGGCAACCGAGCGGTTGACGCAGCAGTGTGTGGAGTCAGTAGCTCCGCTCGTGTTAGCGCCGGTTCCAGAGATGGGAGTCTTTCCGACGATGGCGGAGGTGGAGCGAGCGATGATCGTGGCAGCTTTCGAGAGATCGAATCGTAGACCTCTTGAGGCACGGTTGCTCGGAATCGGCAAGACGACGTTTTACCGAAAGCACAGAGGAATCGGTAAATCAGCGGCGTAATCGCATCACAATCAGATCGCAGTCGCGGTTCAACGAGCGTGTTGGGTTGTGATCGTCAGCGAAGATTCCCAAGTCGGCAAATCGATGGACGCCAACCGGCTATCGGAATAAATGATGTAGATAGAACTGCAACGCGCCAAGGCCTCAGCCCTTATCGGGCCGTAAGATTCGCGCAGCTCTTCGAACTGCTTCTTCACTCACTTTGCCAGTTTCTTCGCGCATCGTTCCGAGAGTAGCATCCGAACGGAACTGCGGAATCGGCCTGCTCAAGTTCCGATTCAAGGTGTCGCTTCGTTTCTGTTGAATCTCGCCCGCCTTGGGTGGAGCCTTGTCACGGTGGCGCATATCTAATCCTGGCTCTCTCATCTGATTTCCTCCGATCACTTTCTGTTTGGACAATAGCCGAATGCGATCAGCGCGGAACGAAGAGATCTCGATCTCTGTCGATACCGCCCGCGCTCGACCTGAGCTGTGGTTCTTAACCGAAAAGCCCACGCTCAATATTCTGTCTGTTCTCTTCTTTCGCCAGCCAATTGAGTGCGATTGAAGATACGATCGCAATCACCAACACTCCCACCCACATCCTTGTGTTTCCGCCAGCCAACTTTAGACCATGCGTAATGTTCGCAGCGTTCATGGTGCCTCCGATTTCGAATCATCGTAATGTCGTTAGACCGCCCGCCAGTGATCAGGCCTTCTCTTGTCGTTCAAGCGCCGGACACGAGCGACATGGGGGGAGTACCCCTTTGCCTTCGCCCAATCGATTGCTGCTTTCTGAGTGCTAAATGTGCCAAGCACTTCGTCGCCTTGAGTCTCGACCACATAGTCATCGATGTGCGACCCTTCAGGGCGGCCTTTAGGCCGGGCTTCAACGTAAACCGTTGCCATAATCTCATCTCCTTTGTTTTGAAAAGGTTAGTTTTCGTGCCTACTGGGCGATGCGGAGGGCTGGGCCATCATTGCAGAATCTCCCAACGTACTCCCCCAAGTAGCGCGGCGGTGTGGATGCGGATCGTGGTACTCAGTGAGAACTTGGGAGGGTGGCTGACTATATTCCATCTCCCTCTCTTCGATTGCGATATAGACTCGAAATTGCTAATCTGCAATTTCAGTATCCATGATTGCACAAGTGACGCGCGATTGCAATATCGCAATTTAGGAGAATCAGAGAATGTCAGAGAATTTCGACGTAGGTGCCTTCCATGCCGCCCTAGACAGCCAGCGCTTGGCAATGGGATTGACCTGGAAGGACGTCGCCGCCGAAGCTGGCGTCAGCGCGTCTACCCTGACGCGAATGGCACAGGGTAAGCGTCCAGACGTGGATGGGCTGGCCGCACTCCTGCGCTGGTCGGGTCTTCTGGCTGAAATGTTCATTCGAGATACTGGAGCGGAAAAGAAAAAGACAGCAGAGCCGCTGGCGCAGATCACCGCCGTTCTGCGTGCGGATAAGAGTCTCAGCAGGGAGAGCGCCGAAGCCATCGAGCAGATTCTAAAGGCGGCATACAAGCGCTTCCGGGTGAAAGAGCCATGAGCCTGAGACGAGGTTTCAAGACGCGTCCAAACCAGATTTCCGTTCGCCTTCGGAAGGGCCAGGGCAAAAGCCCGGAGTCCCCGATTGACCTGGGGGTTATTGCCGAGCGGTTGAGCATCGAGATCGTGCCCCTCAGCATGCTCAAGGGGGACTGTCAAGCGGCTGTGAGGCGACTGTCGATCGCCGACAACGGGTCATTCTCAGCCGCAACCCTGCCGATAGATTCCGGTCAGCATATTATCGTTCACAATGATAGCCATGATCCGCGCCGTCAGCGCGGAAACCTCGCGCATGAGTTGGCCCACCTTCTGCTCGGTCACCCTTTTACCTACCCGATCGATCCATCGGGGTGCAGAAATGTGGACCGCGACATTGAGGACGAGGCGAGTTGGCTTGGTCCCACAATTCTTGTTTCCAACGAAGCGGCCCTGCACATCGTGCGGCAAGGGTTCGATGAAGATACGGCCTGCGAAACGTATGGCGTGAGCCATGCGCTACTCCGAATGCGCATCAATGGGAGCGGCGCTCGAATTCGACACAGTCGATCCTATCACTGAGTCATCGTTGATTCGGTCATCGAGGAGCAGCATATAGAGTATCGGTCTCGATGAACGCCTCTGTAGCCGCAAAGCGCGCTGAGTTGCTCGCCAATCGCCGAAGGACTTAACGACAGTGAAGCTGGCAAGTCAATTTCCGCACTCCTAATCACCTTTCGATGCCCC
>NZ_DASXYM010000165.1:0-49198 GCF_036502485.1 Occallatibacter sp.
TTGGTGCCGTCCTTGGCGGTGAACCAGAAGGATTCCATTGGTTCTGGTTCGTGCGCTCCGCCGCCCCAGGTCTGGATACGTTCGAGGACGGCCTCATTCAGGCGAGTCAACTGCGATATCTTGTCCAGTTCGTATCCGGCCGAATCGAGTGAGCCTGGGCGAACATGAATCGCAGATCCGAACTTGTCCACATTCATGCCGCTGTCCACACCCAGTTGCATCACATACTCTTCGGAAGGCTTGGACACTGTCATTCTCGCGGCAAGCAAGTAGCGCCCGTCTGACGTAATGTGGAGGTCACTATATTCGCCGTTTTCAAAATCATTGGCGATCACTCCGAGCCCTGTTCTCCAACTCAGATTGTTGCCGTTCGTGGCCACCGAGAAGATGGGCTCGCTTCCCGAAACTCCGCTCGTGAAATATAGATTCTTTGAGTCTGAAGCCCATGCGAACTCGTCGACCCAGTTGTCGAGTTTTGGAAGTAAATCTGCGAGGGTCTTCGTGGATCGGTCATACAGCATCAACCGGAACTTGTCGCTTTCGTAGCCGGCGCGGGCCTGGCTGCGCCAAGCGATGTACTTCCCGTCGGGCGAGTAGGCGGGATCGAAATTGCCGCCGGCGCTGGTGCTGATCTTTATTGGCTTGGCGGCGGGGTCGGTGAGGTCGAGCGTGTAGATCTGCGCGCTGGTGCTGGTGGCCGGCACCGGATCGGGATTTTCAGTGAAGGCCAGTTCCTTCGAATCGGGCGAGATGGAGAAGCCGCCACCACCACCGAGCGAGAAGGGCGGAACGTCGTGGGAGTCTCCGGGATTGAGGTCGCGGATTTTACCGGAGTCGAGCTGGACGAGGAACAGGTGGCTGCGCTTGGGGCCGGTGAAGTGGTTCCAGTGGCGGTAAAGGAGGGCGGTGAAGATCTGCGCCTTGACTTTGCTTTCGGCTGCGGCCTTGTTTTTATCGGCGTTGCATTTGTCGCCTTCGGCCTTGTCGAAAGTTATGGCGGGGCAATCGGGATAGACGCTCGATGTGAAGACGATGGACTGCCCATCCGGCGACCACCTGGCGTTGTCGGCCTCGGTGGCGATGGTGGTCAGCTTCTTTGCATTGCTTGTCGCGCCGGTTGGGGGGTCGAAATCGGCGAGCCAGATCTGTTGCGCGCCGTCGCGGCTGGAGAGCAACAGGATGTGTTTGCCGTCGTGCGAGAACTGCGGGCCGCTGTCGCCGGGTTGGGCGACGCTGATCTTCATGGGCTCGCCGCCTTCGATCTTCTGCAGCCAGAGCTCCGGCGTCTTCAAGTTCTTTTCGAGATCGACGGTGGTGACGGAGTAGGCCAGCCATTTGCCGTCGGGGGAGACAGCCGTCTCGCCCAGACGCTTCATCGCCATCATGTCGTCGAAAGTCATGGGGCGCTTGGACTGTGCGAAGAGGGCAGGAGACAGAAAGACAAAGAACAGGACGGAAAGCTTGATTCGGTGCATGGGTTTCCCTGTCTGCGCGAGCGGCGGCTGAACGTGGCGCGAAGGAGAAGTTTACACCGCGAATGGGCTGGAAACCTGTGTGCGGGACCCGTCTGGCTGGGTGAATCGAGGGTCCCCAGGGACAACCGCAGATCCTTCGACGCCGCCGGTCAAGGGCGACCGGCTTCGCTCAGGATGACAGTTTTGGTGGTGGTGCGGTCGGGGGTTGGGTCAGTGGTGGTGTTTGCTTCCCTCCCCGGTCCCCAAGTGCGAGGGACCGGGGGCACCCGGCACTCGGCGTCGGTTGTGGAGCGGTCAGAGGCTGGGTGAGATTCGTGGTTTCCCACCTTCGGACGATAAGGCTGTCCGAAGGATGGGGCACCCGGGTTGGTGGTTATGGACGCTACTTCTTCGGGCTGTACTCGTCGCGGAGTTTGGTCTGGCGAGTAACCATGGGGACGGCCACGCCCTGGATGTAGACCTGCTTCACGTCGGTGCGGACGTCCAGCGGGTCGCCGTTGGCGATCACCACGTTAGCCATCTTGCCCACGTCGAGCGAGCCCAGCTTGTCGCCGAAGCCGAACATGTCGGCAACGTTCTGGGTGATGGCCTTGAGGCCTTCGTCGTAAGGCAGGCCGTAGGCTACGGCGAACCCCGCGGCGTAGGGCAGGTTGCGCACGGAGTGGCTGCTGACCGGGCCTTCGCCGTCGGCGGACGAGATAGCGATTTTGACGCCGCGTTTGGCCAGTTCCGCCGGCAGGGTGTAGACCGCGTCAAAGCGCTCGTCGGCACGTGGGGCGTCGTAGATGGAGCCGATGATGACGGGCACGTGATACGCCGCAATCTTGTCGAGGACCTCCTGCGACTGGGTGACGTGATTGAGGATGACTTTGAGCTTGAACTCCTGCGCCAGGCCCATGATGACCTCGACGTCATAGCCTTCATAGACGCCGATGACCACGGGGCGCTCGCCCTTGAGGTACGGGATCAGAGCCTCGAACTTGAGATCGCGCTTGAAGGCTTTGTCGTCTTTTTTGGAGGCGGCATCGCGCTTGGCCACGTAGTCCTGGGTATCGAGGAAGGTCTGGCGGAGCTGGGTGATGAGGCCCATGCGGGTGGAGGGATAAGTGCCGAACCCGCCGCCGCGGCCGCCGCGCCTGCGCTGCTCGGCGCCGTAGTTCATGGCGAGAGCTACATCACGGCCCATGATCATCTGGTCACGATCGCGGCCATAGAGCTGGATGAAGATGTCCTGGCCGGAGATGGAGTCTTCACTTGCCGGTGCGACGACGGCATTGGTCACGCCGTTGAGGCGGGCGACGGGGATGAGCTCGGTCTCAGAGTGGAACGCGTCGTAGACATGCATGTGCGGCATAATCTCATCAGAGCGTTCGATCAGGTCATTGGTCATCTGGTCGGCGGAGATTTCAGTGAGGCCGAAGTTGGTTTCAGGGTCGATGAGGCCGGGATAGACGGTCATGCCCTTGGCATCGACGATCTGCGCATCTTTGGGGATTTTGACTTCGCCGGCTTTGCCGACGGCGGTGATTTTGCCATCGGACAGGACGAGGACGCCGTCTTCGATGGCGCCGTGGGAGACGGTGAGGAGCCTGCCGCCGGTGATGGCTATGACTTTGGGTGAATCAGTTGCCTGGCTCGGGGCAGGGAGTGAGAAGACGGCGAATGTCACTCCAAGCGCGATGGCTCCCAACGTTGCGCCGGAAAAAAGGCGCAAGGATGAGGTACGGAAGGTTTGTGGGGTTGAGGGCTGAAGGGCAACCGCAGGTCCTTCGACTCCCTTCGCTGCGCTACGGTCGCTCAGGATGACAGCGTTGTTTGGATGGCGAGATTTGCCGAAATGCAAAGATTTGAAGTTCACTGGCCGTCCTCCTGGCTGCCGATTTCGTCGTCTGATCCGAACCCGCCGCTGTCGTGCATGACTCCGGTGAAGTGCGTGGTGCCCCAGCCGGGCAGGGAAACGTCAAAGAACAGGTCGCCGTCGATGTAGACCTTTTGGGCACGGGCATAGGTGGAAAGCGGATCGTGGTTCCAGAGGACCAGGTCGGCGTCTTTACCGACGTCGATGGAACCGGTGCGGTCGTCCACGCCGATGATCCATGCGGGGTTGAGCGTGACCATGCGAATGGCTTCGTCTTCGGTGGCGCCGCCATAGTGGACCATCTTGCCGGCCTCCTGGTTGAGGCGGCGGATGTGGTCATCGGAGTCCGACTTGAGCGCAACCTTCACGCCTTCGCGCATGGAGAGGACCGCATTCCACGGAATGGCGTCGCGTGCTTCGTCTTTGAAGCCCCACCAGTCAGAGAAGGTGGCGATGCCAGTGCCGTCGGCGGCGATCTTGTCGCCTACCTTGTACATCTCGAGGGCGTGATGGAAGGCGCGGATCTTGTAGCCGTACTCCTTGGCGATGGCTTCTTCGGTGAGAAACTCGTCGGCGCGGTAGCAGTGGATCTGCACGTAGAGCTTGCCGCGGAGCACGTCGGCCAGGGCCTCAAGCTTGAGGTCGCGCTTGGGAGCGACGGCGTCCTTGTCGCCCTTCTTGACCTTGGCATCGTAGGCATCCCAATCAGCCATGTAGTGTTTGGCGTCTTCAAAGGCCATGCGCATCACTTCGAAGTTGCCCATGCGCGTGGAGGGAAGCTGGTCGCGGCTGCCGTAGACGCGTTTGGGATTCTCTCCGCTGGCGAACTTAATGGAGCCGGGCGCATTGGGGAAGAGCATGGCGTCGCGGTCGAGGCCGAACTTATTTTTGATGACCACGGCCTGCCCGCCGATCATGTTGGCGGAGCCGTGCAGCAGCAGTTCGGTGGTGACGCCGCCAGCGAGGGCGCGATAGAGATCGGCGCTGCGGTTATCGAAGGCATCGATCATGTGCATCGACGGCGTCACCGGGCTGGTGGCCTCGTTCACGTCGCCGTCGAGTGCGGAGTGCGAGTGAGGATCGATGATGCCGGGGGTGAGCCACATGCCGCTTGCATCGAGGACCTGCGCGGAAGACGGAGCGTTGACGGTGGCGCCCACGCCGGCGATCTTGCCGGCATGCACCCAGACGGAGCCGTGCTCAATGGTGCCGTGGCTGGCGGTCATGACGATAGCGTTCTTAAAAACTAAATCCTGCGGTGGCGGCTGTGTGGCGGTCTGCGCGTGTGAAGCAAGGACGCAGAGCAGGATGGGAACGGCGCAGCCCGCCTGGCGCAGGGCGCGCGCACGGTTAGGCAGAGAATCCAAGGGGAACCTCCTGAAGATGAGTGCGGTTACAAAGAGTGGGCGGAGTCGGGGAAGAATCGCGCCGGTTCGATACGGGAAAATCCTTATGCGGGATGCTACAGCATGGGGCGTGAGGTTGCCATTGATGATTACTCAGGACTCGCCGAGTATCGCGTCTGCGATGCGAGCGGCTTCAACGGCGGGGCGCACGGAGTGCACTCGAACAATGGATGCGCCATTGAGGATAGCGGCGACCATTGCGGCCAGGCTGGCGTTTTCGCGCTGGCCAACAGGAGCGGGATCGCCGTTGTGCAAAGGCGCGAGGGTGTGGGCGAGGAACGATTTGCGCGAAAGGCCCGCGAGGAGTGGGTGGCCGAGTTCGAGGAGTTGGCATTGGTGAGCGAGCAGCGCGTAGTTCTCGGCAAAGCGTTTGCCGAAGCCGTAGCCGGGGTCGAGAACCACTGCGTGGGGCGGGATTCCGGAGCTCTCGGCAAGGGAAAGGCTGTCGCTCAAGCCGTCTCGCACCATGTTCAGCACGGCGTCGGGCGCGAGGCGATCCTGGGTACGCCATTCATCGGGGCGGCCGCGGGTGTGCATCAGGATGACGCCTGCGCCCGCTTCTGCGCAGACGCGGGGCATTGCGGGATCCCAGGTGAAGCCGCTGACGTCGTTGATGATTTCGGCACCGGCGGCGAGTGCGGCATTTGCCGTGGCGGACTTGTACGTATCGATGGAGACCACTGCATCGGGGCGAGCGCGGAACAGCGATTCGAGCACAGGTAGAAGGCGAGCCTGCTCTATTTCAGGGTTCACTGCCGCGTCTACGTTCCCGGCGCGGGAGCCGGGACGGGTACTCTCGGCGCCCAGGTCCAGAATGTCGGCCCCCTCGTCGAGGCATTGCAGACAGCGAGCCACGGCAGCCTCATGAGAGAACGCCAGACCGCCGTCGCTGAAGGAGTCTGGCGTGATGTTGACCACGGCCATGACGAGGGTGCGCGCCGCCAGTTCGAGGCTGCGCGTACGCAGGCGCCATTCGGTGATTGTGCGGTGGCTGAGCATGCTCGATCGGCGACATTTCGATTCTATGGGCTGGAAAAGGGCAGTGCGGAAATGCCTGCTACACTCGCGCCATGTATTGTTCCTCACGGGCACTGGCGGTTGCGTTGTCGTGTTCTTTGATCGCAGGCCCGCTTCTGCAAGCGCAGGGTGTTGCTCGGCACAAAGCGGCAGCGCGAGCTGTGGCGAAGACGAGTGCACTGGCTGAGAGCGTGAACGCGATTCTGGCAGAGCCTGCTCTGAGCCGTTCGGAATTCGGGATCAGCGTGACGACGCTGGATGGGCAGGTGCTTTATTCCCTGAATGACGGGAAGCTGTTTGTTCCGGCATCGAATGCGAAGCTGCTGATCACGGCGGCCGCTTACGCTTTGCTGCCGGTAAAGATGCTGACGTGGACCACAAACATTGTGGCGGCCGGGGAGGTCGATTCCGCCGGTGTACTGCATGGCGACCTGGAGATTCTAGGTGCGGGCGATCCCACGCTGAGCGTGCGGAAGTATCCTTATCAGCCGCCTCCGCCACCTCCGCCGCCGGGAACGCCGCCCGCTTCTCCCGCGCCGAAGCCGCGGCCGATGGAGGTGCTCGAAGGACTGGCGCAGCAGATTGAGGAAGCCGGAGTGCGCGAAGTGACGGGCAATGTCGTAGGCGACGACAGCTTCTATCTCGACGAACCGTGGGGCGCGTCGTGGGCCTGGGATGACCTGCAGTGGGGTTACGGGGCGCCGGTGTCCGCGCTGTCGTTCAATGAAAATGAGGTAGGCCTCACAGTAGGCGGCGACGCCGATGCGGGGAAGCCGGACCAGACAGCCGTACAGTGGAATCCGCCGGTGGATTATTACCAAGTGGACAATGCCATGACCGTGGCAGCGGCCGGCGAGCAGGCGCATCCGGGCCTTGACCGCCGGCTGGGGAGCCGCATGGTGCGGGCGTTTGGCACGGCGCCGCAGAATGGATTTCACACCAATATGGCACTTGATGATGCGGCGGAGTTTACCGCAGCGGCGTTTAAGTTGGCGCTGCGAAGCCGCGGCGTCAAAGTAGACGGCGAACCGACCGCGGCGCACCGTTCTTCCATCGCAACCGGGGAGTTCTGGGCGGAGCGGTCGATGCCGATCCAGACGCTGGCGCCATCGACGGCAACCACTGTGGCCGCGCCGCTGGAGGCGCGCAAAGTGCTGGCCCATCGCACCTCTGTTCCGCTGGCCGAGGATATCAAGGTGACGAACAAGGTGAGCCAGAATCTGCATGCCGAGTTGCTGTTGCGGCTGCTGGGCAAGACGTTCGGCACGGATGGCAGCTTCGCCGAGGGCGCGCGCGTGGTGCGGCAGTTCATGGTGAACGCCGGCGTCGACGACAACGATTTTTTCCTCTACGACGGCTGCGGCATGAGTATGGATGACCGGATCGCCCCGCGCGCTTTGACTAAGCTGCTGACCTGGACCGCGCGGCAGCCGTGGGGAGAGGCCTGGCGCGAAACGATGCCGGTGGCCGGGGTGGATGGGACGCTCTCCAACAGGTTTAGGAACTCGCCGGTCGCGGGGCGTCTTTGGGGAAAGACAGGGACTCTAGCCGAAAGCAATGCCCTCTCTGGATACGTGACGACCGCCTCGGGGAAGATGCTGGCCTTCTCCATCATGGTGAACGGCCATCGTCCGGGATCGAACGAAGAGATCAAGGCTGTGGACCGCATTGCGGAGGCGCTTGCGGGAGCTGAGTAAACCCCTTAGGAGACTTGCGGATTGGAAAACATCTTCAGAGACAAAGCTTCGCATCGAATGAAATGACGGGCGTTGTGCCCGACCTCTCGCCTGGGGTTCTGAACAATATGGGAATCACGGAAGTGGTGAACGGCACTCTGCGTGGGATGGGGTGCGAAGCGGACTGTGTTCTGCTTGTGAGCCGCGACGAGCGGCAGGCGCGGCATTGCACGATATTGCAGGTGCCGGATGAAGTTCCGGATGGATACTACGAGGTCAGGTTCCGCAAACAGACAGCTTTCCTGCGTCGCCGCGATGGCCTTTGGGGGACGGGGATTGCCTGGGCGGAGATTCCGGCACGCAAAAGGACCGCGCACCCGGAGCCCTTCGTGGCTCAGTGGATGCGCACTCTGGCAGGCTAGTTCAGGCTTGGGTGCTCAGGGCGAACCAAGGCGGCAGCCGGCCTGGGCCGAGCGACCTAGTATCATCAAGGCAGATGCACACCTATAGGTCTGCTGCCTCAATTGCCGTGTTCTGCGCGGCCGGCCTTTTTATGGCTCTCGGCTGCAAGTCGCTGCCCCCCTCCAAGCCTGAATCCCAATGGACTCCGCAGGAGGCCCGCGGGGCAGTTGTGTACAAGAGCGGCTGCGCGCGCTGCCACTATCCAACCACGACGCAAGGACTGAACGGGCCCGGACTGCAGGCGATCACCAAGGTTCCAGCAATGCCCTCAGGTGCTCCGCCCACGGACGAGCGGCTGGTCAACGTCATTGTCCATGGGCGCAACATGATGCCGGGGACCCAATTGGATAGCCAGCAGATGCAGGACCTTCTGGCCTATCTGCACACGTTATGACGAACGAGCCCGAACAGCAGCCAGAGAATCAGCCCGGCCGGCCGGTACGCCGTATGCCCTTGCCGGGCGTGGCTGCGATTGCGTTCTACCTGATGATTGTGGCGGGCACGATTGCGGTGGGAGTTGTCGGCAGCCATTATCCGCCGCTGTACCTGCTGTTCTCGGTGGCGTTCCTTACTGCCAGCGCGGGGCTGATCGCATCTTTCCGCTGGGCGTGGGCACTGGGGCTGGCAGCGGTCTTCTCCCTCACCGCATACAACGCGTGGGTCTTCTCGCAGCAGCGCTCGGCGCCTGCGGCGGTGCAGGGGCTTTTGAACCTGCTGTTCTTTCTCTATCTGATACGGCCTGAGGTCCGCGCCGGGCTGCGGTAGATGACCAGTTTCATAGTTCCTGTATCTGGCCGGCTTAAGTTCAAGGTGGCGTTCTCTTGAGGAAAACGCCATTGGGCTGTTGCGGCTTCGAGGGCATAGCAACTGTGAAACCGATGCAGACATGCTCATTTGGGGCTTACGCCCGATTTGATAAGCTTCCTGCCATGTCCCTTGTGCTCCGTAAGTCTCTCGTTCCCCTGGTTCTTCTCTCTTGTGCTTCCCTGGCGGTAGCAGCCGACAGCCCGAAGAAGCGCGCCATCACGCTCGACGACCTGGCCAAGATTCAGCGAGTCGGGTCGCCGGCCGTTTCGCCCGATGGCGAGTGGGTGGTCTACTCCGTTTCACAGATCGACACCAAAGAAGACAAGTCGCAAACCCATTTGTGGATGGTGAAGTGGGACGGATCGGCCGATCTGCAGCTCACCTACGATAAGGAAGGCGAGTCGTCGCCAAAGTTTTCGCCGGACGGCAAGTACATCAGCTTCATGTCGTCCCGTCCGGGAACGGCCAAAGGCTCGCAGGTATGGGTTATGGATCGCCGCGGCGGCGAGGCGCAGCAGCTGACCGGCATCACGGATCAGGATGTTGAAGGCTATGCCTGGTCGCCCGACGGCAAGAAGCTGCTGCTGACACTGCATCCCAAGGCGGAGCCCGAGCCCGAAGAAGGCAAGAAGCCGGCGCCTCCCAAGCCCATCGTGATCGATCGGTACCGTTTCAAGCAGGATGTGCACGGCTACATCCGCAACGACGACTACGACGCGCTGTACCTCTACGACCTTGGCACCAAGAAGGCCGAGAAGCTGACTACGGACAAGAATGTCAGCGAAGAAAATGCCCAATGGTCTCCGGATGGCCAGTGGATCGCGTATGTGAGCAATCACGATCAGGATCCTGACCGCACCAACAATACGGATGTGTTCCTGGTGGCGGCGAAGGCCGGATCAGCGGCCAAAAAGCTGACCACCGAAAAGGGAGCGGACGGCGGACGGCTGGCGTGGTCGCCGGATTCGAAGTCGATTGCCTACACGCGGGGTCTGGATCTCAAGCTGTTCGAATATGCGCAGTCCAAACCGGCAGTGGTTACGGTGGACGGCAAGGTGACTTATCCGGCAACCAAGCTGGATCGTGCGGTGAGCCAGCCTATGTTCACGCCGGATGGCAAGCTGAGCTATTTGGTCAATGATGACCGCAATGAGTATCCGGCTGAGGTGGAATTTAGCGGCGAGGGCGTGAAGCGCCTTGAAGATCAGCAGGGCGTGATGCAGACCTGGGAGTCAGAGAAGGGACACATCGCCGCGCTGTACACGAATGACTCCGATCCGGCCGAAATTTATGCTCTTGAGGGCGGCAAGCTGCGCAAGCTGACCACGCACAATGATGCGTTGATGGCGGAACTCGAGCTGGTGCCGGTGGAAGACATCGCAGCCAAAAGCAAGGACGGGACGGATGTGCACGCGCTGCTGACCAAGCCGGCGGACTGGAAGCAGGGCTCGGCGGCGCCGATGATCTTGTTCATCCACGGCGGGCCGAATGGGCAGGATGCGCACTCGTTTGATTTTCTGCGCCAGTGGCTGGCTACCAAGGGATACGCGGAACTGAACGTGAACTACCGCGGCGGTTCCGGGCGCGGCCAGGATTATGCCAAGGCGATCGCAGCGGACTGGGGCCACTATGAAGTGATGGACCTGCAGGCAAGCGTGGACAAGGCAGTCTCCATGGGTGTTGCAGATGCCAACAAGATGTGCGTGACGGGCTGGAGTTATGGCGGCATCCTCACCGACTATATGATTGCTTCGACGGATCGTTTCAAGTGCGCCATCTCGGGCGCGGGGACGGCGAACACGATGTCGTTCTACGGAGTGGACCAGTACATCCTGCAGTACGACAACGAGCTCGGTCCCCCGTGGAAGAACCTGCAGACCTACATCAAGATCAGCTATCCGTTTTTCGAGGTGGATAAGCGCGTACATACGCCCACGATGTTCATGGGCGGAACGTCTGACATGAACGTGCCGTTGCTGGGCGGCGAGCAGATGTACGAAGCGCTGAAGTCGATTGGCGTTCCGACGGAACTGGTGGTGTATCCGGGGCAGTTCCACGGGTTCACGAAGCCCAGTTACGTGAAGGATCGCTACGAGCGCTGGCTGGGGTGGTGGGACAAGTACCTGAAGCCGGGGCAGACACCGCCGGCACAACCCGAAAAGAAGTAGCTTGATGAAAGACGCCCCGCATTCGATGCGGGGCGTCTTTCATTCGTTGGGAATCCTGAGCCTTGTCATCGAATCGCTCTGCAACTCATCGGCGCGATGGAACTGCGCGATCACAGCCGTAATGAAGGCGCCCACCATCAGCAGAATGCCGATGAGGATGAGGGGAACGCCGACGATCACAGGCCAGCCAGTGCTGGTGTAGTCGATGGCGAGCTTCGTCGCGGCCATTGGGATCGCGACGTTGAAACCAGCATTCCCGTGGCCCCAGGCGAAGATCAGCCACAACCCTCCTACGAGGCATACCAGGGCTGCAATCAGCCAGCGATCGGTTCTCATGGTCATCTCCTTCGCCGCGTGCCAGTCGGGGCGATTTTACCGCACTGCGCATGCGCGGGTTTGAGTGATAGCCTTCCGGGGAACAAAAAACAAGGAGCAAATCCTGTGCGTACTCCCTTGCTTCACTTTGCCACAATCCTCCTCCTTGCCGGAGGAGCTACCGCAATCGAGGGCCAGGTTCCGGTCAGAATGCCGGCACTCGCAACCGCAGCCGCAGAACCCGCAGGTCTGTCCGCCGATCCAGCCGCAAACGTCTCTGACAACGCCACCGATCCGGTAGCCGATCCAAAGGCAGTGGTCACGCTGGGCAATGCGCGGTTCACGGTATTAACTTCGCAGCTCATTCGCATGGAGTGGGCGGCGGACGGCCACTTCGAAGACCACGCCAGCTTCGTGTTTCTCAATCGCAAGCTGCCTGTGCCTAAGTTCGAGCGTGTTCTTTCAGAAGACAAAGAGAAGCTGACCATCCGTACCGCGGCTCTGACGCTGGTCTATGCGCCCAAGGCCGGGGATAAGTCGAAGCCGGACGGCAGGTTCACACCCGAGAATCTCACCATCAATCTCAGCGCGGGTGACAGGCTGGTGGTGTGGCGCCCCGGCATGGTGGACGATCAGAACCTGATGGGCACCACCCGCACACTGGACGGCGCACTCGGCGAGAAGACGCGGGAACCGGTTGAAGAGGGCCTGATTTCTCGCGCCGGCTGGGCGATGGTGGATGACTCCTCGCGGCCGCTGTTTGACTCGGCGGACTTCAGCTTTCGCCAGGGCGAGAACAGCCCGTGGCCGTGGGCGATGGAGCGCCCCGCCGGAGACCACCAGGACTGGTACTTCTTTGGCTACGGGCACGACTACAAGAGGGCACTGGGCGACTACGTTAAGGTAGCGGGCCGCATTCCTCTTCCGCCAAAGTTCGCGTTCGGCACGTGGTGGTCGCGGTACTGGGCGTATTCCGACCAGGAGATTGAGGAGATCGTTCGCGGCTTTCATGAGAATGATGTGCCGCTCGATGTCTTTGTTATCGACATGGACTGGCATCCCACGTTTGGGATGAAGTTCAGCGTGATGGACGCGAGCAATCACTCGAAGGGGTGGACCGGTTATAGCTGGAACAAGCTTCTCTTCCCTGATCCCGATCAGTTCCTGGCTAAACTGCACGCTGACAGCCTGAAGACCAGCCTGAATCTGCATCCGGCTTCAGGCATTCAGCCGTGGGAAGATGCATATCCGGCGATGGCCAAGGCCATGGGCATCGACCCCGCGACCAAGCAATACGTGCCGTTCGACATCACCGACAAGAAGTTTGCGACCAACTATTTCAACCTGGTGCTTCACCCGCTCGAGAAGCAAGGCATTGATTTCTGGTGGCTCGACTGGCAACAGGAAAAGAACACGAAGATGGAGGGCGTGAACCCGACGTGGTGGCTCAACTACCTCCACTTCACGGATCAGCAGCGCGAAGGACACCGGCCGCTGTTGTTTCACCGCTGGGGCGGACTGGGGAATCACCGCTACCAGATCGGCTTCTCCGGCGACACGGTTTCGCAATGGCCTTCACTGGCCTTCCAGCCGTGGTTTACTGCAACGGCTGCGAACGTGGGTTATGCGTACTGGAGCCACGACATCGGGGGACACATGCCGGGCGCGGTTGATCCGGAGTTGTTCACGCGGTGGGTGCAGTTCGGGGCCTTCAGTCCCATCCTGCGCACGCACACGACGAAGAACCCCGATTCGGAGCGGCGCATCTGGGCCTATCCCGAGCCGTTCTCGTCCATCCTGCGCGATACATTCCACCTGCGGTACGCGATGCAGCCGTACATCTACACGGAGGCGCGCCGCACCTATGACACCGGCGTGGCATTTCTGCGCCCTCTCTACTACGACTGGCCTGAGGCCTCGGAAGCGTACACCAGCAAAGACGAGTACCTGTTTGGCGATCACATGATTGTGGCGCCGGTGGTTACCGCCTCCGATAAAGTCACCGGCCTGGCAACCGAAGACGTGTGGCTTCCGCAGGGAGAGTGGGTTGAGTGGGCGACGGGCAAGCACCTTGCCGGCGGACAAACGTACAAGCGCAGTTTCGCCATCGACCAGATTCCCGTGTATGTGAAGGCAGGGACGATAGTCCCGATGCAGCCTCCCATGCAGTACACGGGGCAGAAGGCGGTCGATCCGTTGATTCTCAACGTCTGGCCACTGCAGTCGGGCGCCACCAGCGATTACTCGGTCTATGAAGACTCCGGCAACTCCATCGACTATCAACGCGGAGCGTTCACTCACTTGCCCATCAAGGCCACGCAAAAAGAAGACACTCTGCGCGTCGAGATCGGCCCGGTAGAGGGCAGCTTCCCGGGCATGATGCGCAACCGCGGCTATGAGCTGCGGCTTCCGGCTGACTGGCCGCCGGAGACCATCACCGTGAACGGAGCAGCGCTCCACAAAGCCGGACCTACGGGCAAAGGCGGATGGAGCTACGAGGGCGACACGCTGACCACGGTGATCGCGGTGCCTTCTGCGAGCGTCGAGTCGCGTGTGGTCATTGAAGTGCGCCGTGCGCAGGGACTCACGGCCAGACGCTCCGAGCTGGACGGCTTTGCGGGGGCGATGAGCCGGCTGCGCGGCGCCTATGAAGCCATGCACCAGACATGGCCTGTGTCGCACCCGCCCGATCCGCTGGTGGATGCAATGCAGGCGGGCGACCGCCTGGGCTATCACCCCGAAAAGGCCACGGAGGAGTTCGCGCACTTCCGCGAAACGCTGCCGCAGGCCCAGGGAGCTCTTGATGAGGCTGCCAAAGACTTCGCGCAGCGCATGAACGACTACGCCCGGAGTGTGAGCACGACTAACAAGCCCTCCGACATGGATGCCCAGAAGCAGCATCGGATGGACGCCCTGAGCCGCGCGCAGAAGCTCATCGCTGAGGCTACGGAACTGATCGCGCGCGACACCGGGAAGCAGACGGTGGCGCCGGCAGGAAAATAGAAGATCCTTCAAGAACAAAAGGGCGGGATGCGGACCTCAATCCGCATCCCGCTTTTGCGTTTCTACTCCCTTTGACCTATTCCGTCTTCCGTGTTTTACGGGTAGATCCCGCGAACTCTTACCGCGTCGGCCACCCGCCCGATGCCGAGCATGTTGGCAGCGATGCGCATGTGGACCTTGTGGTCGAGACGGATCTTCAGCACGTCGTGGAAGGCGGTTTTCATCACCCGCTCCAGGCGGTCGTAGATATCCTGCTCCTGCCAGAAGAGGTGCTGTTCATCCTGCACCCACTCGAAGTAGGAGACGGTGACGCCGCCGGCGTTACAGAGAATGTCAGGAATGATGAACACTCCTTTGTTTTCGAGGATCCGGTCGGCTGCCGGGGTGAGCGGACCATTGGCCGCCTCTGCCACAATCTTGGCGCGGACCCGGGGAGCGTTGTCCACGCGAACGGCATTCTCGAGGGCTGCGGGAACCAGGATGTCGCATTCCAGGGTCAGCAGATCCTCGGGCGTAATCGGCTCGGCTTCAGGGAAGCCTTCTACCTTGCCGGTCAGAGTCTTCAGGTGAATGAGTTCGGGAATGTTCAGGCCGTTGCGGTTGTAGACGCCGGCAGTCGAGTCGTTTACCGCGATGACCTTGGCGCCGGCATTGTGCAGCAGCAAAGCCGTGACGGAGCCCGCGTTGCCGAACCCCTGCACCACGACGCTTGCGCCATTGAGCGGCAGGCCAAGGTGCTCGCATGCGCGCTCAATGGTGTAGAACACGCCGCGGCCGGTGGCCTCGTTGCGTCCCAGCGATCCACCGAGATTCAGCGGCTTGCCTGTGACCACGCCCGGGACAGCGTAGCCCTTCATCATGCTGAAGGTATCCATGATCCAGGCCATGGTTTGCGAGTTGGTGTATACGTCCGGCGCCGGGATGTCCTTCTCCGGCCCGATGAGGGGCAGGATAGCGCTGGTATAACGCCGCGTGAGCCGCTCCAGTTCATGCGGAGACATGTGCTTGGGATCGCAGGTGACGCCGCCTTTGGCGCCGCCGAACGGGATGTTGACGACCGCGCATTTCCACGTCATCCAGGTGGCCAGCGCCTTCACCTCATCCAGAGTGACCTGGGGGTGATAGCGGATGCCGCCCTTTCCCGGCCCGCGCGCCGAGCTATGCTGCACGCGATAGGCTTCGAAGCGGTGAATGTGGCCGTCGTCCATCCGCACCGGCACGCTCACTGTGAGAACGCGCTCCGGGAACTTGATCATCTCCCGCGTATCGTCATCCAGGCCCAGAACAGCGGCTGCCGCGTCAAAGTTCTGCAGCGCGAGTTCATAGGCGTTTTCTGCCCTTGTTGTCGTCAACATTGTGAGTTCCTCCTCGGCCATCGACGGCCGTGTGGCGGCAGTCCCGCGGGAAGACTTTCAAGCCGACTTCATCCACGGCCCGAAGTGCGGAACCGCTGTGAAACCCGGTACGGGATTCTACGCTCTCAACCGGCAGTGCCGGCGAGGGCAACTTCCGGCTCATGCGGATGCTGCGCGTCATACACCGGCGTGAGCCAATCGCGGTAGAAGCTTACGCGCCCGTGCACCGCGTCGGTGTACAACTGCTGCATGCCGTGAGTGATCGGCCCGACGGCTCCATCCCGCACCGGACGGTGGTTGATACGCACGACTGGCGCCAGCCCCACCGCCGTTCCGGTGAAGAAGGCCTCGTCGCACACCAGCAGCTCGCTGCGGTCGATGGAGCGCTCCACCACTTCAAGGCGCATCTCATGACGGGCAAGCTGCATGATGCAATTGCGGGTGATGCCTTCGAGCACGTTGTCCGAGACCGGCGGCGTAATCAGCCGGCGGTCGCGCACCATGAACAGGTTGCAGGTTGCGCCTTCGGCAACATGCCCGTTCTCGTTCAGCAGGATGGCCTCGTCAAAGCCGCTGTGCCGCGCCTCATCGGTGGCGAGCGCGCTATTGGCATAGGCGCCGCAGATTTTGCCGCGCGCCGGAATGGCATTGTCGTCGATGCGCCGCCACGAGCTGACGCCGGCGTGCAGGCCGTTGGCGCTGTGAAGATATTCACCGAAGGGCATAGCGATGATGGCATGGGCGTCCTGGTCGTCAGGCGCTACGCCGATGCGCTCCGAACATTTGTAGGCCAGCGGCCGCACGTACACGTTCGTCTCGAAGCGATTGCGGCGCATCAGCTCCAGCGTGATGTCCGTGAGTTGCTGGGGCGACAGCGGCACGGTGATGCGCAGGATGCCGCAGTTACGCTTCCAGCGCTCGTAGTGTTCCGGGGCTCGTAAAACATAGAGCTGCTGCTGGCTGTCGTTCCAATGGCCCCGGACGCCTTCAAACACGCCCGTGCCGTAGTGCAGCGCATGGGTAAGGATGCCGACCTTCGCCTCGCCCAGGCGCATGTACTGCCCGTTGAAATAGATGATCAGGTTCTGATCTGCTTCCACCTGCATGGCTTCTCCCTGTCCACTACTGCCGGGCCAGTCGAGTCCACTCGTGGAAACGCGGAGAGAGCCTCGTGGCGGCCTCTCCGCGTCGCTTCCGTGTGCCGCTCAAGGGGTCTTTCCCCACCCGGCGGTGACACTCTTCGAGCCCGCAGTATGGTCCGCCCACGGCGCAGGTCAGGGCTGTGACCGCCATCACGGGCGGAGATCCACCTGAATGTGGGTGCTACAGCGTCTTGCGGGGCTTGCCGAGCTGTGCTTCGTAGTTCGCGGGGCGCCCCATGCTGACGTATGTGAAGCCGTGCTCGGCCATGGTCTGGGGCCGGTACAGGTTTCGCCCGTCAATCACGATGGGGAACTTGAGCAGGCGATTGAGCCGCGGCAGGTCGAGCCGGGCGAACTCTCCCCATTCGGTCAGGATCAGCACGGCATCCGCGTTCTCCGCCGCTTCGTACGGGTTCGCGGCGTAGCTCATCTTGTCAGAGGGCGGAAGCACGCCCTTGGCACGTTCCATGGCCGCCGGGTCGTAGGCCTGAACTTGCGCACCGGCATCCAGAAGCTGCCGGATGACCGCAAGGGCCGGGGACTCGCGGATATCGTCGGTGTCGCATTTGAACGCGAGGCCGAGGGCGGCGAGCTTTTTGCCGCGCAGCGTCCACAGGGCAGACCGCACTTTGTTGAAGAAGACCTCGCGCTGGGCGTCGTTGATGCGCCGAACTTCTTCAAGGAGCTGAAAATTGAGCCCCTGCTGGTGCGCCACCCAGTGGAACGCCGCAACGTCCTTGGGGAAGCACGATCCACCGTAGCCCAGCCCGGCATGCAGAAAACGCGGGCCGATGCGGCGGTCCATACCGATTCCGGCGGCGATGTCCTCGATATCCGCCTCGACACTTTCCGCAAGGTTGGACACCGCGTTGATGAACGATATCTTCAGGGCCAGGAAGGCGTTTGAAGCGTGCTTGATGATCTCCGCGCTCTGGGCGGAGGTCACCAGCAGTTTCGCCGGCTTGTCCGCACTGCACATGCCGGGGAGGGCATCGGGGCGGCTGTAATAGGTCCCCTCGCTCAGCGGAGCATAGATGCGCCGCAGCACCTCGGCCGCGCGGTCAGTTCCGGCGCCCACCACGATGCGGTCGGGATGGAGAAAGTCCTCGACCGCAGATCCTTCGCGCAGAAACTCGGGGTTCGACGCGACGTCAAACCGGGCAGTTGGGACTCCGAGGCGATTCAGTACACGCCGGATCCACTCGTTGGTATAGACCGGCACCGTGCTTTTTTCCACGATGACCTTGTAACCCGAGATTTCGCGCGCGATTTCGGAGACAACCGCCTCGACAAAAGAGAGGTCGGCGGCCCCGGAATCGCCCTGCGGCGTGCCCACGGCAATAAACACCGCCTCGCACTCCCGCACCGCTCCGCCGAGGTCCGTGGTGAACTCCACCCCTTTGCCGCTGTGCTTTTTCAGCAGTTCCGGCAGGTGGCGTTCGTAGATGGGAACTCCGCCGTTGCGCAGCAAGTTCACCTTGGCTTCGTCGTTATCGACGCAAATAACGCGGTGCCCGATTTCCGCGAAGCACACCGCGGCGACCAGACCCACGTACCCCGACCCTATGACGCAAATGGACACTTCATTCATGGAATGTACCGGTTCAGCCATTATAGAAGCAGATGTGGCAGGGCGCTTGCGGCTACAATGGAGGCGGAGCTCGAGAGCCAAGATGAATCTGGACCTGCGCATTCCCATGGGGCTGATGTTCTCCATCGTCGGTATCATTCTGACGGTATTTGGAATCGCCACCAACCACGACGCGGCGCTTTACGCCAAGAGCCTGGGCGTCAACGCCAACTTGTGGTGGGGCATTGTGCTGCTGATCTTCGGGCAGACGATGTTCCAGTTGGGACGCCGCAGCCAGAAGCGCCTGGCATCGCAGCCGTCCGAGCCCCTCGACGAGAGCCGCCCGAGCCACGGTCACTGAGTCGCGGCTTGTTCCGCTCGACCGGCACTTTGCCCCCGCGTATAATCGGACCTATGGCGGCGCAGGCTGCAGGCAATCTTCCCGACGAATCCGCCCATCGGTCCGAAACTCCCGGACCTGAGACGATAGCCAAACTGCGCGCGCTGGAGGCACGCCTGGCCACGCTGGACCGGCTGATGGTCGCGTATTCGGGCGGTGTGGACTCTGCCTTTCTTGGCGCCACCGCGCACCGTGTTCTGGGCGACCGCATGCTGGCCGTACTCGCCGACTCGCCCTCCCTGGCACGCCGCGACATGGAACAGGCCATCGTTTTTGCCCAGTCGCTGGGCCTGCCGCTGCGCGTCATCCAGACTGAGGAGCTCAGCAAGCCGGAGTACAGCCGCAACGACGCCAATCGCTGCTTCCATTGCAAGACCGAGCTCTTCACCGGCATGGAGGCATTGCGGGCGGAAATGGGATTCTTCCACATTGCCTATGGCATGAACGCCGACGACACCCGCGATTACCGTCCCGGCCAGCGCGCCGCCAAAGAGCACGAGGTTCTGGCGCCTCTGGCGGAGGCCGGCATGACCAAGGCCGATGTGCGGATTCTTTCCCGGGCAGCGGGGTACGAGTTGTGGGACCGGCCTGCCGCCCCGTGTCTCTCCTCTCGCGTGGAATACGGCCGAGCCGTGACCCGCGAGGTATTGAGCCAGGTGGAGCAGGCCGAAGAGAGCATGCGGCAGCTCGGCTTTCGCGAGTTTCGGGTGCGCCATCACGGCGAACTGGCGCGCGTGGAAGTTGCGCGCTCAGAAATGCCTAAAGCGCTCGCGATGGAAACCCTCGACGCCATCACCGCCGCCCTTCGCAAGGCGGGATACCAGTACGTCACCCTCGACACCGCTGGCTTCCGTTCCGGGTCGCTGAATGCGTTGCTGCCGGCAGATGTGTTGTTACGGCGCGGCGCCTAGACAATGACGGGGCACACGAACGGGTTCCTCTCTGGAATGGCGAAGGAACTCAAGGGCAAGCTTTAAAGATACGGGCTTTAGGACGCGAACCTCTGCGCTTGGCACGCCAGCGTGACGGGCCCAGCCTGACGCGCCCGGACCGACGCGCCCGGTCTGAAAGCCCCGGAGGCTATCCCTGCAGCGGAGATCCGTTGTTTAAGAGGCTCCGGTTCAGCTACAGAAGCCAAAGTCCTGTCGACCCGGCCATGGACCCGAAGAGAATATGAATGCTTCGCGACAGAACAGATCTTCGTCAGGCGCCGATGAATTGGAAGATATCACTGCCAATAACTAGCAGCGGGGTATCGGATTCGTGGGCCGGGCATCCATCTCGAATCGCGCCCGCCTCTGGTAGCGCGGCCCCTGCGCATTCGGGAAGCTCTCGTAGAGCAGGAACTCATGGGCGGTGAAGCCTGCGAACTCGGGGGCTCGGCCGACGCGCGGCTTGAGCGTACGCATGCCGTTCTCGCGGCCGCGGTTGCGAGCGAGCGTGATGTGCGGGTGGTAGGCACGATCCTCGGGCTCGAAGCCGCATTCGCTGGTGGCAGCTACCACAAGCTTCTGCAGAGTGATGAGCTCCGGCAAGATCCTAATCCCCGCCCAGAACACTCCGGAGCGCTCGAAGAAGCCGAGCCCATCGAGCTGGATGGGAACCGGGCGGGAGTGAACGGCGCGCAGGTGCGAGAGGACGCATTCGTACTGTGCCGGAGTGGTGGTGCCGAGGAACTGCAAGGTGATGTGCCACGCCTCAGAGGCTGACCAGCGCAGGCCGTCGTTGGGGCGCTCGAGGCGGGCGCGCACGGCGGCGAGCTGATCGAGGACCGCGGGGGACATGGGAATGCCGATGAAGAGGCGCACGGTCTACTCCTGTTTCGCCTCGAGGTTGCTGGTGAGGCGGTCAAGAAAAGGGACCTGCGAGGGGAAGATTTTCGAGCGGGCTTTTTCAAGCAAGTACCAGGCGCCGCGGTCGACTTCAGGAATGGAGATCATCTTGCGGGAGCGGGGCGGCCATTCGATTTCGCAGTGGTTGCTGACGAGCTGGGCGGGGTCGAAGTCGCCTTCGATAGCCCAGGCGGAGATGATTTTGCCGGATCCCTGAGTGACGGTACCGAGGTTGAGGAACTCGCCATCGGGTCTGAAGCCGGTCTCCTCTTCGAATTCACGGAGAGCTGCGGCGAACGGCTCTTCGTTGGGCTCGTATTCGCCTTTGGGAATGGTCCAGGCACCTTCATCCTTTTTTGCCCAGAATGGGCCGCCAGGGTGAGCGAGGAACACTTCGAGATCGCCTTTGCGGCGGCGGTAAAGCAACAGGCCTGCGCTGCGTTTGGCCACAGTGAAGAGTCCTCGGTTTCATCTTAGCCAGTCGAGGCCGCGGGTGTTGAGAGCAGCAAAAGAAATCGCCTCTCGAGCCCGGAGTACCCTCGAGAGGCGAAAGCAAGCGTTCTGCTTGGGGAATGTCAGTGAGCGGAGACGGCCTTGACCAGTTTCTCGAGGTCGGGAAGGAAGACGAACTTCACCAGGGCTGAGGGTTTTTGCGCATCGGTGATGATCGCCACCTGCTGGTCGGCCCATCCTGCCGGGGGTGTTGTGTGGGCCTCCATGTAGGCCAAGGCCTCGAGGCCGACGTTGGCCAGCTGGCCGAACTGGCGGACGCGGTCGGCAGCGTCAGCAAGACGCCCGGAGCGCTGGCAGAGGACCTGAAGGTGCGGGCCGGCCGCCTGCCACGATTCGAAGCCGCGACGCAGGCTCATGGCGGCAGCGGCACGATCCGAACCGTGTCCGTTGATGACCGCGTCCACTTCGTCCGCGATCTCCCGGCGGGCAGGTGGATCGGCGACCACCGCGTCGACGAGGCGGTTGAGCGAAGTGTAGGAGTCGGTGTGCTGGGCGTCTTCGCGATCGCCGAAGCTGATGGGCTCGATGACTGCGGCGAGGGTATCGAGGCCCTCGGGATCGGCGGAGCCGGCGAGGCTACGGCGGAGCATTTTGGGACCGAAGAAGTGGTGGAGGCCGACTTCTTCGAGTTCGAGAGAGGCGACGCGCAGACGGCGGTACATGTCGGGCACATCGCGGTCCGATTGCGGTGACCAGAAGCGCTCCGCGATGGCCATGCTGCGCGGCCAGATGCGGGAGTCAATGGTGACGGGGTTAAGCTGCTCGGCCCACATGCAGATCTCGCCGCCAAGGATCAGCTTCTGCTGATCGGGGGTGAGTTTGCTATCGGCGGGGATGACATCGTCGAGGAACATCTGCTCTGAGGTCTTCTGGGCATCGAGGTAGTACGGCGCGGACAGGATTCCCGTGTAGCCCTGAGTAGCGCCGGTCGAGAGGGACTCAACGCCGCGCCAGCTCTGGATCATGATGTCTTTGGGCAGGCCGGGGGTGAGGATCTCGTCCCAGCCGACGACCTTCTTATGGTGCTTGGCGAGGATGGGCAGGAGGCGCTGATTGAAGTAAGTCTGCAACTCGGCGGTGGTCTTGAAGCCCTTCTTGTCCATGAAGGCCTTGATGCGCGGGTTGGCGAGCCAGGCTTTGCCTTCGGTTTCGTCGCCGCCGATGTGGTAGTACTCGTCCGGGAAGATCTCGGCCATTTCACCGACAAAGGCGTCGATGAACTTGTAGGTCTTCTCGTTGGAGGGGTCGAGTTCTGCGCGCGGGCCGTCGTAGACGAGATGCAGGTCTTTGAGGTCTTCGCCGGAGCCGATCTCGGAATATGCAAGCACTTCAGAGGTGCTGTGGCCTGGCATGTCGAACTCGGGCAGGACGCGGATTCCGCGGGCTCGGGCGTAGGCGACGACTTCACGCATTTGTTCCTGCGTGTAGAACTGGCCGCCGGAGGCGGTTTCAGTGAGTTTCGGGAATTTTTTGCTCTCGGCGCGGAATCCCTCGTCATCGCTGAGGTGCCAGTGGAAGACATTGAGCTTGGCGATGGCCATGGCATCGACGGTGCGCTCGACTTCGTCGACTGGCTCGAAGTGGCGAACCACGTCGACGAGGAGTCCGCGCCAGCGAAAGCGCGGAGCGTCGTCGATGGCGACTGCAGGCAGGCGGCAGGCGCCGTCCTGCATGGAGACGAGTTGTAGAAATGTCTCAAACCCGCGCATGGCACCAACATCAGTGGCCGCGGTAAGGGTGGCCTGCTGCGCGGTGACGTTCAGCTTGTAGCTCTCGTCTTCGTCCACGCCTTGCACGGCCTGACCCGGACCGGCGACCTGGATGGTAAGCAGGGCGGCAGCGCCGGCCGGCGCGTCGTGCTGCATGCGGCGTATACCTCCACAGCGATAGTCAAGGCGCGCAAGGAAGCGCTCGAAGGCAGCGTCGAGGCGCTCGTCGTGGTTCCCTGAGAATCCGGCATGGAAGGCCTTGTTGAGCGCGAGACTTCCCTGCCCGAACTCGACGGATCGAGGCAGCGGCATGAGATTGAGTCGTTGCTCTTGTGCTGGGTGCGCCTGTGCGTGGGCGGAGACAGACAAGGCCAGCCAGGGCAGCAGGAGGCCCGCTGTTGAGATTATGCGCTGAAATGCAGCCAAGGATTTCCGTGGTTTCAATTCTCACCTCAAGCGAGGAGATCGCAATGCGCTCTCAATCTGTGAACAGTTGTGTGCGACTGCTGAAGAGATCATACCCTCGCCAACTGATCAAAAGGGCTGAATTGTTCATGACTTAGTGCTGCACACGTTCTGACCGCGTGAGGCGGACTGCCCCTGGTTTGCAAGCCATGGGACCGCGGCCGCCGGGTGCTTAACCAGCTTATTATGATGGGCATAATCCTATGCTTCATGGCGACGTCGTGCGGTGGATTTGCGGAGCTAACGGATGGGTAGGGGAGGCCTGACTCGGCTATCTGCAACAAATTACAATATTTGAGTTTGATTCGAGCTCGAAAGAGGCAAGAAACGAGCAGATTCAATCGTAAGTAGCAAGGTTTTGGGCATTTCATGCCTATTTGTTCAAAAAACTCTTGCCATCTTTATGCGCTCGGGCCTATCGTTCGTAGAAATGGAGTGTGACGCAACTCCATTCGACTCAGGCGCGGATTGCCAAGTTGCCTGAGGGGGTAGGCAGTTCGTTCCAATTCCCACCACCCTTGAATTGTTTAGAACTTTCAGTCCGGTTGCAGGCTGTTTAGGAGGCCCGGTGCAAAGCATTCCTCTCCTCTTCCCGGTGAGGTAGATCGCCGGCCTGCGCACATTTCAGTGACAACTCCGCGAGCAACTGGACGCGCTCGTGAGTATCCATGAAGCGAAAATTCGCTGAGTTTACAGACTAGAGGAGAGGTGCGATGAACAAGTATGAGTTGAATGCATGCACTGATCGGCATTCTTCACCCCTCTGCCGAGATGCTGCGGGTACACGGTCGAGGCGCTGGGCAGCATTTTTCGCTCTGCTGATGGGGACGCTGTTGGTCTCCGGTGGGGCGAGGGCGCAGGAACTGGCCGCGACGCTGAGCGGCACGGTGGCCGATGCCACCAGGGCGGTGATTCCCCATGCCACAGTTACGGTGACGCAGAACGGCGTGAACGGCGTAAAGCGCGTGGTCACGTCAGATGACTCCGGCAGCTACGTGGTGACAAACCTGCAGGCGGGAAGCTACACCGTGAACGTCACGGTAACCGGCTTCGCGACGTGGGAAGCCAAAAATGTGGTGCTGAATGTCGCCGAGAAGCGCGGCCTGAATGTACAGCTCAAGGCAGGCGCCGAAAACACCACAGTCACGGTGGAGGCGAACGCAGTTGCCATTGAGACGGAGAGCGGCTCGCAGGCGGGGACGATTACGGGCCAGCAGATAGAGGGGCTTGAGCTCTCAAACCGGAACTTCCAGCAGTTGGTTACCCTGCAGCCTGGCGTGATCAACAAGATGGATGATGAGACCAACTCCGCCAACACGGCGATGAGTGTGAACGGCGCGCGCACGACGGCCAACAACTGGACCATCGACGGCGCCGACATCAACGACTCGGGTTCGAACGGCACAGTGATCAGCGCGCCCAACGTGGATGCCATCCAGGAGTTCACGCTGCAGCGCGGCAATTACGACGCAGGGTATGGACGCTCCGGCGGTGGGCAAGTGCTGGTGGCTACCAAGGCCGGCACCAGCGCGTTCCATGGCGATGCCTATGAATTCGTACGGAATACCGCGCTTGATGCCAACGACTACTTCACCAAGCGTAGTCAGGTTACGAACGGCGAGCCCAATAAGAACCCGGTAAACCATCACAACGTGTACGGGTTCACGATTGGCGGTCCGGTCTTCATTCCGAAGCTTTACAACACCGAGAAGTCGAAGACATTCTTTTTCTGGTCAGAGGAGTGGCGCAAGATCAGCCAGCCGGGCGGCGACTCGATGCCGGCGCCGACGGCCGACATGCTGGCCGGCAAGGTGGCGGGGAAATTCACCGGCGCTCCCGCAGGCTGCACGACATACGATGCGGCGAGCGACACCACCACCATTTCGCAGAACTGCTACAGCGCAAATTCCAAGGTGTATCTCGACAACCTGTTCTCCAAGTATCAGGCGAACGACGGCAGCAATTACACCTTTGGCTACTCGGCGCAGAACAACTTCCGCGACGATATTGTGCGGGTGGATCACTACTTCACGGACAAGATTCACTTCTATGCGCGCGGCATGAACGATGATATGCCGGTGGACAACCCGGAGGGTCTGTGGGCGGGCAGCAACTACCCCGGCCTGGTAGATACACTGGTGAACTCACCGGGCAAGAACGTGGTGGGAAACCTGACATGGACAATCAATCCCCGGGTGGTGAACGAGTTTGAGTTTGTCTGGTCGCAAGGCACGTACTTCTCGTCTATCAAGAGCGGGCAGTTCGCAACCTCATCCGCGGTAAACGGAGCTTTGACTAACCAATGGCAGCCGGATCCGTACGGCAAAGTGCCGGGTATCAGCTTCCGCATCAGCGGCCCCACAGGCTTCAGCGCCGGCTCATCCCCGTGGAATGAACGCAACCTGGACCGCACGTACTTCGACAATCTGGCGATCAACTTCGGCAAGCACACGCTACGGACTGGATTCCAGATTCAGCAGATGCTGAAGACGGAGAACGCCGTGAACGGCAATCCGTCGTTCCAGTTCAACACATGGGGCGATTTCCTGGTCGGCAATGTGTATACCTTCTCGCAGACGCTGCCTGACATTATTCCGGACCTGCATTTTGTCAACACGGAACTCTATATCCAGGACGACTGGAAGGTGACCCCGCGGCTGTCGGTCAACCTGGGTTTGCGATGGAGCCGCCTGCCTTCAGTTACAGATGTGAAGGACACGTTGTCGAACTTCGATCCGAGTCTCTATAGCGCGCAGATGGCGCCGCAGATCGATCCAGCGACGGGTGATTTTGTAGCTGGGCAGGCGATCAACGGTTTCGGTCTGGTTCCTGCTACCTACACCAACGGCATCATCTTCCCCAAGGGAAACGCGTGCACCAAGGCGCAGGCCATCTCGCCCATGGTGCAATGCTCGCCATTCGGCAAGTATGTGAATCCGAACTATAACAACAACTTCGCGCCGCGTATCGGCTTTTCCTACAATTTGTTCGGCACGGGGAAGACGGTTCTTCGGGGCGGATTTGGACTTTTCTACGACCGGCTGCTGAACGGCATCTGGGAGCAGAACGCCTTTTCAAACCCGCCGCTGGCGCAGTCGACGACCATCAACAACGCGCCGTTTGACAACATCACGGGCGGCTCAATGTCAGTCAGCTACGGCCCCAACAGTCTGACGGCAACCGGTACGCCGCAGTTCAAGGTGCCCAAGTATTCCAACTACAACCTCTCTGTCCAGCACCAGGTGCTGCCCAATACGGTTCTAGAGATCGCGTACGTTGGCGCACAGGCGCGGCACCTGCTCGGGCAGTTTGACGAGAACCAGCCCACGGTGACGGCCAGGCTTGCGAATCCCAACGCGGACGTGAACTACCTGCGGCCTTTCCAGGGTTATGGGAAGATCAATTCCCGTTTCCCGTCGTACACCAACGATTACAACTCTTTGCAGGTGAGCGCGAACCATCACTCGCATGGCCTGACGTTCGGGACCGCATACACGTGGTCGAAGGATATGACAGTGCAGTCCTACGACCGCAGCCAGACATCCACGAACAGTTACGACTTCAAACTCGATTATGGTGCGGCATCGTACAACACGCCGCACGTGTTCTCAGCAAACGCTCTGTATGAATTGCCGTTCTTGAGGGATCAGCGCGGATTTGCGGGCAGGATCCTGGGCGGCTGGCAAGCGTCAGGGATCATCGCCGCGACTTCGGGTTCCAACTTCTCGGTGACGCAAGGCGCGGATCCGTTCGACGTGAACGGAAACCGCGGCATTGGTCTGAGCGGAGTGCGTCCGGATCAGGTGGCTCCGATCCACAAGAGCAAGAGCTTTGATCAGTGGTTCTCCACCGACTCGTTCGCTCACGCGGCTGGGCACTTCGGCAGCGAGAGGTCTAACCCGATTATCGGGCCAGGCTTCCAGAACTGGGATCTTGCCGGCATCAAGAATTTCCGTATCTGGGAGAGCGTCAACTTCCAATTCCGCGCGGAATTTTTCAATGCATTCAACCACACCAACCCGAACGCACCGGACGCGGGCATGGATGACTCGGACTACGGCCGGGTCATCTCGGGTCACTCGCCACGGCGCATCCAGTTCGGCGCCAAGGTCAATTTTTAACTCAGCTCAACTGCAGCGCTGGAGGCCGGAACAAATTGTTCCGGCCTTCATTTTTCGGGGGCCGCCGGGGCGGTTGAGGGAGCTGCGCCGGCAGGTATCTTCGACAAGACTTTCAGCAGGTGTTCATCTGCGGCTTTGTTGAGCGAGCGGGATTTCTGGAACTCCGCGTTGGCTTCGGCCGTCCTTCCCATGGCGCGATAGAGGCGCGCGAGCCGGTAGTGCGCGTTCACGTCATTGGGTGCGAGACGGATGGCCTGCTGAAATTCTTTAATAGCTTCGGCGTTCCGATTGCGTGCCGCATAGACGACCCCAAGATCGCGGTGAGCCATAGCGCTGTCGGGCATCTGCCCTGCCAAACTTTCGAGCATCGGCAAAGCATCGTCAAACTTCTCGAGTTGAATATGGGTGTCTGCAAGGTAGAGCATGGCCTGCGGGTGCTTCGGGTCGTTGTTGAGCTCTGCCTGGAATTCCTGGGCGGCTTCGGCGTACTGGCCTTTGGTCCAGAGAAGATAGCCGAGGCCGAAGTGAACGTTTGGTTCGTTAGGATTGGCTGCAACGGCCGAGCGGAACTCACGTTGAGCGCCGAGGGGGTCTTTCATGTCATCGAGCGCTTCGCCCATCAGCATGTGGGCTTCAGCGGAATTGGGATTGATGGCTACAATCTTGTGGAAGGTATCGAGGACGCATGGGTACTGATGAGCGAAGAGACAGCTGTGCGCAAGGGTAGAGAGCAGAGTGAGATTCTGCGCGTCGCGCTCGGCGGCCTTCTTCAGCCATGGCGTTGCGGCCGCGTATTCGCCGAGGCCGTAATGCGCCATGCCGGTGAGCAGCACGAGGTGGTCGTCGCCGGGGCTGGCTTTGAGTAGCGGCGCGAACGTATCGATGGCCTGACGGTAGTCGCCATTTTTGAAGTACGCAAGACCTAGGTTGGGGCGGAGGCCGGGCATTCCGGGCGCGAGCGCCATGGCCTTCCTGTAGTGGCGGACGGCCTCGACGTAATTTTGATCGCGCGACTCAAGGAGCCCGAGATGGGCGAAGGCTTCAGCATCGGAGGAATGACTGGCTGTCCAGGCGCGCCAGGCCGCCTCGGCCTCGTTTGCTTTGCCCTGCTGTTCGAACTGGATTGCCGTCTGCCGCTGGTCCTGCTGTGCTGCTGAAGTCAGATTGCTCATTGCTAGAGTCGCCAGGCAGATGGCGGCGATGGAATGGGATCTATGATTCACGCGGGCTCCCTTCGCATTCTCGCCCGAACGAGCAAGTGCGTGCAATCGGGTGTTCAGCAATGGCGGCGGTAGCACGTATCTTTATTTGAAGGCGAAACGGTGGAAGGATTGAAGAGATGGCCGCGTTACGAGCTGGCGGCCGCGACGAGGCACACCGCATGGGGTTGAACGCGTCAGACTTTCTAGTGATCCTCGCCTATCTGGCGGCGGTCACAGTGTTCGGCTTGCGGTTCCGCGGGAAGGAACGCACGCTGCGCGGATACTTCCTTGCGAGCAATAGCATACCGTGGTGGGCAATATCGATTTCGATTGTCGCGGCGGAGACCAGCACACTCACCATCATCAGCCTGCCCGGCCTGGCGTACGCTCAGAACTTCCGAATTCTCCAACTGGCCCTGGGATACATTCTGGGCCGCATTGCCGTGGCGACTTTGTTCATCCCCCACTACTTTCGCGGCCAACTCGTTACCGCTTATGAACTCATTGCGCGCCGCTTTGGTGAGAGGCTCCGGTGGATGACTGCGGGATTGTTTCTGGTGACGCGCGCCGCTGCTGAGGGCATACGCGTATTCGCAGTGGCGCTGGTGGTGCGCATCGCACTGGGGCCGCTGCTTGGCGGCATGAGCGACCTGGGGCGCGACGTTGCGGCCGTCGGGGTGGTGACACTGCTTACCCTGGTTTACACCTTTGAGGGCGGGATGCGGGCGGTGGTCTGGACGGACGTGGTGCAGTTATCGCTCTATGTTGCTGGAGCCGTTGTGGCGATCTTCGCGATTGTGGGGGCTCTTCCGGGAGGATGGCATCAGGTTTTGGCGGTCGCCGTGCCCGCCGGCCGCTTTCGCGTATTCGACCTGTCCTTCCATCTGACGACCACATATTCGCTGTGGGCCGGTGTTATCGGCGGCGCATTTCTCACGACTGCGAGCCACGGTACGGACCAGTTGATCGTGCAGCGACTGCTGGCAGCTCGTAACGAGCGGCAGTCCAAGATCGCGCTTGTTACCAGTGGATTTGCGGTGGCAATGCTGTTCACTCTGTTTCTGCTGATTGGGGCGCTGCTGTTCGTGTACTACAACGAGTTCCCACCAGCTACTGCGTTTACGAAGACGGACATGTTGTTTCCCACGTTCATCGCCACGCGGATGCCGCACCTCATTGCGGGCCTGTTGATTTCGGCGATTCTTGCGGCTGCTATGTCGAACCTGAGCGCCGCGCTGAATTCCCTTTCTTCCATAACGGTTGTGGATTTCTACGCTAGATTGTTTCCGCAGGCAGGTGAGGACAGGCGCGTGCGCATCTCGCGCGCGGCGACTCTCTCCTGGGCCATGGTGCTCTTTTTCCTGGCATTGGTCTCACGGCGAGGCGGAACTGTTATTGAGATGGGGCTGTCGATTGCGTCGGTCGCGTACGGGTCGTTGCTGGGCGTGTTCCTGTTGGGAGTGCTTACGCGTTCGGCCTCTGAGCGAGGTGCAATGATCGGAATGCTCTGCGGACTCGGGTTTAACGTGTATTGCTGGGGGTTCACCCGCATTCCTTTCACGTGGTATGTCGTGTTCGGCTCGGCCGTGACTTTCGTGATTGGCTATGCTGGGAGCCGAGTGCTGGTTTGGACACGCAGGCCGGAAAAAGAGGTGAGCACATCGTGAGATTTGGAGCCGTGTATCAAGTGCCCATGAGATCCATTGCTACTTTGCTGATCTGTGCGTTCCTCATTTCTTTGTCTTCCGCAACCGCAGAGGATGCACGAAGGACGAGTTCGGAGAAGCTTACGCGAATTCTCGATCCGCTGATGGAGAAGGCTGTTGCCGATGAAAACATGCCCGGGGGCGTTTTGCTGGTGGGGCACAACGGACACGTTGTCTATCGGAAGGCGTTCGGGTTTCGCTCGCTTGAGCCCAGACGCGAGGCAATGACCCCCGACACCATTTTCGATCTCGCCTCCCTGACCAAGTGCATCGCGACCACGACGTCCGTGATGAAGCTGGTTGAAGACGGGCGCGTTCGTCTGAACGATCCGGTGGCGGCGTATCTGCGGGAATTCGGGCAGAACGGGAAGCAGGACATAACGGTACGGGAGCTGATGACGCACTACTCGGGGTTGGCCCCAGATCTGGATCTGACGCAGACGTGGTCGGGGCGGGAGGCGGCGTTCAGGATGGCAATGGAACAGAAGCCGGCGAATCCGCCGGGAACGAAATTTGTCTACAGCGACATCAACTTTGAAGTGCTCGGGTTCCTTGTGGAGAAAGTGAGCGGCGTCCCCCTGAACGAGTTTGCGGCGAAGGAGGTGTTTGCGCCACTGGGGATGAAGCACACGCGGTATCTGCCACCGGAGGATTGGAAGGTGAAGATTGCGCCCACACAGTATGACGAGGAGAACCACATGCTGCGCGGCGTTGTGCATGATCCCACGGCGCGCCGGATGGGCGGAGTGGCGGGGCATGCGGGCCTGTTTTCGACGGCGGACGATCTGGCGGTGTTTGCGGAGGAGTTGTTGCGCGGATCGAAGGTGCTGAGCCGCGTTGCGGTGGAAAAGATGTCGACGCCGCAAACGCCTGCCAACGCGGCGAGCGTGCGCGGACTGGGGTGGGATATTGATTCGCCGTTTGCCAGTAACCGCGGCGAGCTGCTGCCGGTGGGATCGTTTGGACATACCGGTTTTACGGGAACTTCCTTGTGGATCGATCCAAGCACGGACACGTACGTGATCCTGCTGACGAACGCAGTGCATCCGCGCGGCGGCCGCTCTGTGGTTTCGCTGCGGACACGCGTGGCGACGGCGGTAGTGGAAGGCCTTGAGCTCACGGTGAGCGAAGAAAAAAGGCTTCGGCTTGCGAGGATTACGGGATATAACGAATCGCTGATGGCGTCGCGCCGGATTGAATCGCGCAATGGCGACGTAAAGAACGGCATCGACGTGCTCGAGGCGCACGGGTTTCGCGAACTGCACGGCAATGGTGCGCATCCGGTGAGGGTTGGGCTGGTGACGAATCACACCGGAGTGGACCGCCGCGGGGAGCGCACGATTGACGTGCTGGCCCACGTGCCGGGGGTTCAGCTGGCGGCCATCTTCAGCCCTGAACACGGGGTTGCGGGGAAGGTTGACACCACCGATATTGCGAATTCGCGCGATGCTGCCACCGGTGTGCCTGTCTACAGTGTGTATGGCGACAGCGATGCGAAGCGCAGGCCGGATTCGGCGGTGGTGGCAGGGTTAGACGTGCTGGTCTACGACATTCAGGATGTGGGCGTGCGGTTCTACACATATGAGACGACGCTGGGGTATTTTCTTGAGGCGGCGGCAAGGGCGGGCAAGGAGTTGATTGTGCTGGACCGACCGAACCCTGTGAACGGCGCGTTTGTTCAGGGGCCGGTGGCGGATGCGAGCCGCGAATCGTTTGTGAGCTACTGGAAGACGCCGATCCGCCATGGAATGACGGCTGGTGAGCTGGGGCGCATGTTCAATGCGGAGCGCGGTATTGGCGCGAAGATGGCCGTGGTGCCGATGGAAGGGTGGTTCCGGGGTGACTGGTTCGACTCCACGGGACAGATATGGATCAATCCGTCGCCGAACATGCGGAGCCTGAACGAAGCCACGCTGTATCCAGGTTTGGGGATGGTTGAAGGGACTAACATCTCCGTGGGGCGCGGCACTGACACACCGTTTGAAGTTGTGGGAGCGCCGTGGATCAGCGCGGCTGAGATGGCGCATCATCTGAACGAGCGCGCGATTCCTGGAGTGCGATTTGTAGCCGTGGAGTTTACCCCGGGTAGCTCAGAATATGCGGGGCAAAAGTGTGGAGGCGTAAATCTCGTCCTTACGGATCGCAATGCGCTGGATGGCCCGGAACTGGGCCTGGAGCTTATGTCCGCATTGCAGACGCTGTATCCAAAGCAGTTCCAGATAAAAGAACTCGACCGGCTGATGGTGAACAAGGTAAGCATGGATGCGCTGGCGCTGGGCGAGGACCCGCGGCGGATTGCGGAGAGCTGGCGCGAGGGGATCGAAGAGTTTGAGGAAACGCGGGCGAAGTATCTGCTGTATCAGCCGGCCGCTGTGAACAAGCCCTAAAAGAAGGTCTGTACCAGGTCGATGACGTTGTAGCTCGCATCCAGAATCGGCAGCACCCGCCACTTGTCGAATGTGAGGCAAGGGTGGCAGATGTCGGAGGCCAGCATGTCTCCCACGCGGAGGTCATCGCCAGGTTCGATCTGCAGGTAAGCATGCTGGTCCATCAGCTTGGTCACTGCCCAGTGCGAGGGCGTTGGCCTGGGGGCCTCCGCGCCGGGACGGTAATGCAGGGCCGGGACGGGCAGGCCGGAATCGAAGGCTGCATCGCGACGGCCCATGCCGAGGATGGCGCGGGTGGGTTCGGGGATGGACTGCACGTAGGCCCAGATGTGGAGAGCGGTCTGGAGACCTGGTCCCAAATCGCGTGCCACGGGATTGCTGTGATGCATCCGTTCCTGTGCTTTGCGATAGGAGCCCACGTCGTGGGTGAGATAGCAGCCGGGACGGAGAACAAGCTCGACGGGCTGGCTGAAGTTGGCGCGAGTGAATTCCTCGGCGACGATGTCAAACCAGGCCGAGCCTGCGCCAGTGAGGATGGGCGTTTGGCGCTGGAAGCGGCCTGTGGTGATGAGTTGTTGAGTGACGGCGCAGGCGCGCTGGAGGAATTCGCGGATGGCGGGTTCGTTGTCCAGAACGCCTTCATAGACTTCAATGCCGGAAAGGCGCAGGGAGTTCTGCCAGTGACTGAGGGCGAAGAGGAGCTCATGCAGGTCGCGGTCGTCGCGCACGCCGGCGCGGCCACCCGGCACGCCGAGCTCGATGAGCACATTGAGGGTCTGCTGCTGTGCGGAGAAGTAGGAGCCTAGCTGCTCCACCTGGGCCGCGGAGTCGGCCAGGCAGTAGAACTCAAATGCATGATCGCGCAACAGGCGCGCAATCATGGCCATGTTCGGTTTGCCCACGAGTTGGTTGGCCATGAGGACGCGGCGTACGCCATGCTCATACGCAACGAGGGTCTGGTGCGCGGTGGCAAGGGTGATGCCCCACGCGCCGCCCTGCAACTGCAGGTCAAAGAGCCTGGGCGCCATGGTGGTTTTACCGTGCGGCGCCAGATTGAGTTTGTAGGCTGCAATGAATTGCCGCATCCATTGCTGGTTGTGCAGCAGCTTGTCGCGGTAGAGCACGGCTGTGGGCAGGCTTAGGTCTTGGTGCAGCAGGTTCCACCCCAGGCGCACGAGGTTGTCCGCGGTCGAGTCGTGTTCCATCGCGCCCAGGCCTTTGTTCAGCATGCCGATGGTCTCAGTGTTTGACGAGCTCAAATGTCACCTCCGCCCCTGCACCGATGAGCGCAGCCGGTATCGCGCTTAGTCTATATTCTGGAGCGAAGCGTCATGGCAGATTGCGACATTCTTATTCGGGAAGCGACGATCCATGATGGGAGCGGCGGTGATGCCTATCTCGGCGATATCGCGATCGCGGGACAACGCATCGTTGAGGTCGGACCCGGGCTGCAGTTTCGCGCGGGAGCGGTGGTGGACGCCGAGGGGCTGACGTTGGCCCCGGGGTTCATTGACACGCATACGCACGATGACACCAGCGTGATTGAGACCCCGGAGATGCTGCCCAAGATCTCGCAGGGCGTGACCACCGTGATTGCGGGAAACTGCGGGATCAGCGCGGCGCCGGTGCGGTTGCGCGGCGAGCCGCCCGATCCGATGACGCTTCTGGGTCCCGCAGGCTTCTTCCGCTATCCTCGATTCGCGGATTATGTCGATGCCGTTCGAACCGCAAGCCCCGCGGTGAACGTGGCGGCCTTTGCCGGACACACAGCTCTGCGCAACAACCACATGGATGGGCTGGACCGAGCCGCTACGGCTGAAGAGATTGCGGCGATGCGCGCCGATTTGGCCGAAGCGCTGGATTGTGGCGCGCTGGGCCTGAGCTCCGGGCTTGCGTATGCCAATGCCAATGCTGCTCCCACCGCGGAAGTGATTGCGCTGACTGAACTGCTGCGCGACCGACAGGCTATCTACGCCACGCATATGCGCACGGAGACGGAAGGGATTCTGGACGCGATCAAGGAGGCGTGCGAGATCGGGCTGGGAGGCGGCGCGCGCGTTGTCATCTCGCATTTGAAATGCGCCGGTATCGCTAACTGGGGGAGGAGCGCCGAAGTGCTTGAGGCCTTCGATGCGGCGCGGTCCTCGCAGCCGCTCTGCTGCGATTGCTATCCCTATGCTGCTGGTTCGAGCACGCTCGATCTGAAGCAGGTGGATCCCCGTGTGGAGATCACGATCACGTGGAGCCGTATGCATCCTGAGGTCGCCGGGCGATCCCTGGGGCAGATCGCAGCCGGCTGGGATGTCTCACAGCTTGAGGCCGCGCAAAGGCTGCAGCCGGCTGGCGCGATCTATCACAGCATTGCGGAGCAGGACATGCGCCGCATTCTTGCGCATCCAGCAACCATGATCGGTTCGGATGGCCTTCCCCATGATTCGCGGCCGCATCCCCGCCTGTGGGGAACTTTCCCGCGAGTGCTGGGACGCTATAGCCGCGAGGAGAAGCTGTTCGCCATGGCGGAAGCAGTCCGCAAGATGACGGCGCTGCCTGCCGAGACGTTCGGACTTGGCGATCGCGGCCGAATTCAGAAGGGCCATTTTGCCGATCTTGTGTTATTCGATGCGGCGCGGATCATCGATACGGCAACCTACGCTGATCCCATTCAGCGCGCCGAGGGAATCGCGAAGGTCTGGGTCAACGGGGTGCTCACGTACACTGCGGATGGACCTACGGGCCAACGCGCCGGACGTTTTCTCCTACGCTCCGGCACATCGAACAATCGGTAGATCAAGTCAGGTACCGCACTAAGCATGATGGATCCCCACAGCGCCTTTCTTTTGCTCTCCACGCTGATCGCGGTTGTCGCGCTGATCCTGCTGGTTGCTGTTTTCAAGCTCAACCCTTTTCTCAGCCTGTTTCTGGCCTCGCTCGGGCTGGGCATCGCAGCGGCGATGCCGATGGCGACGATCATTCATTCTTTTGAAGCGGGAATGGGCGGGACGCTGGGCCATATCGCGATCGTGGTTGCGCTGGGCACGATGCTGGGCAAGATGATGGCCGAATCGGGTGCATCCGATACCATCGCGCATACACTGGTGCGCTGGTTCGGGGAGAAACGCGTACCGCTGGCGATGATGGTGAGCGGGCTGGTGGTGGGTCTGCCGGCGTTCTTCGAGGTCGGATTCGTGCTGCTGGTGCCGATTGCCTTCACCGTGGCGCGGCGGACGCGGACAAATATGCTGCTGGTCTGCCTGCCCATGGTGGCGGGGCTCTCAGTGGTGCACGGGCTGGTGCCGCCGCATCCAGCGGCGCTGATGGCGGCCATGATCTACAAGGCCGATGTGGGGCGGACGATCCTCTACGGATTGCTTATTGGTATTCCGTGCGCGTTCCTTGCCGGGCCGCTGTTCGCGCGCCTGATTGCGCCGTTTATCCAGCTGTCCGAGGAGAACCCCATGGCGGCCGAATTCATCGATCATGGACAGGAGCGAAGCCTGCCCAGCTTTGGGCTGGCCCTGGCGACCATTCTGCTGCCGGTGCTGCTGATGTTGATCGGCAGCTGGGCGGACAGGTTTGCGCCAGCCGGAAGCACCTTGAACGAGGCCATTCGACTGGTGGGTAACGACGATATGGCGCTGCTGATTGGAGTGCTGATCAGCTTTTTCACGCTCGGCAAGATGCGGGGGTTCAACCGCGACACCATTCTGCGGTTTACGAACGAGTGTCTTGCACCCACCGCCACGATCACTTTGCTGGTGGGTGCGGGCGGCGGGTTCGGCCGCGTGCTGCAGGATAGCGGGGTTTCGCACGCGATCATAACCATCGCCCTTCGCAGCCATGTTTCGCTCCTCCTGCTGGCGTGGCTTACGGCGGCGCTGGTGCGGCTTGCCACTGGATCCGCGACGGTGGCCATGACGACCGCCGCAGGGATCGTGGCGCCCATCGCGCTGCAGACCGGGGGAGCGCATCCGGAACTGCTGGCCATTGCGACGGGTGCGGGATCGCTGATCTTCTCGCACGTGAACGATGGCGGGTTCTGGCTGGTGAAGGAGTACTTTAACCTGAGCGTTCCTCAGACGTTGAAGACCTGGTCGATCTGCGAGACGATCATTTCCGTCGCCGGTCTTGCTTTCGCCTTTGCGCTCTCGCTTGCGCTCTAGACAGACCGCGATAGCCGGCCGGGAGCTGTATCGATCTGATGCTTGGGGCGAACAACCTCGCAAGTGACCAGAATCAAGACAGTTCCGCCTTGTTTTCGCTCATCAGCTAGAGTGAAGCCCGTCACATCCTGAGCTATCGACCCAGGCATAGAATCTCCAAGGTTACGAGCGCGGAGTTCCGCGTTCGCGCTGGAGACGCAATGGCGAAGCAGCAGGAACGCGGCAGGTCCCGATCGATGCAGGAGAGGATTGCCGATCTGCGCGCACGGCGGGACATGGTTGAGCTCGGCGGCGGCAAGGAACGAATTGCCAAACAGCATCAAGCGGGCAAGCTGGCCGCGCGCGAGCGGATCGCCGCGCTGGTGGACAAGGCGAGTTTCCAGGAGATCGGGGTGTTCGCACGCCATCGCGCCACGTACTTCGGGATGAGCGGCAAGGAACTGCCGGCCGATGGGGTAGTCACGGGGTGCGCCACCATCGAGGGGCGGCTGGTGCACCTTGCCAGCCAGGATTTTACGGTGGCGGGAGGCGCGGCCGGGGAAGTTCATTGCAGCAAGATCGTCGACATGATGAACATGTCGCTGAAAACGGGCAGCCCTTTTGTCTTCATCAATGATTCCGGCGGCGCGCGCGTGCAGGAGGGAATCGACTCGCTGGACGGCTATGCGCGGGTGTTTCACCGCAACGTGATGCTCTCCGGCACGGTTCCGCAGATTGCGGTGATCTGCGGTCCGTGTGCGGGCGGCGCGGCTTACAGCCCGGCGCTCACTGATTTCGTAATCCAGACGCGGGCGGCGCGCATGTTCATCACGGGGCCGCAGGTGATCAGGCAGGTTACGGGCGAAGAGGTCAGCGCTGAGGAGCTTGGCGGCCCGGTCTCGCAGATGAACAACGCCGGAGTGGTCGATCTGATCGCTGAGAACGATGAGGAAGCTCTTCAGCTCTGCCGCCGCCTGCTTGCTTTTTTGCCTTCCAACAATCTGGAGGATCCGCCTCGCGCCCCGTTCAACTCCCGCTTGAAGACTGACTCTGACCTGAACGAGATCGTTCCTGTGGATCCAAAGATTGCCTATGATGTGCGGTCGGTCATTGTGCGCATTGTCGACAGTCAGGATTTTCTGCAGATTCAGCCGGGGTTCGCGCCGAATCTTGTCATCGGGTTTGGACGTCTTCAAGGGCGCCCCGTGGGCATTGTGGCGAATCAGCCCAACGCGCTCGCCGGAGTTTTGGATATCAACGCATCGGATAAGGCGGCACGATTTGTTCGCTTCTGCAATGCGTTCAATATCCCGCTGCTCACGTTCGTGGATGTGCCGGGATTTCTGCCTGGTGTGGAGCAGGAGCGCGGAGGCATTATCCGGCACGGAGCCAAGCTGCTGTTCGCCTATTCCGCGGCCACGGTGCCGAAGATCACGGTGGTGCTGCGCAAGGCGTACGGCGGCGCGTACATCGCTATGTGCTCGAAGGGACTCGGAGCTGATCGCGTCTTCTCGTGGCCGACCGCCGAGATTGCCGTGATGGGCGCCGAGGGCGCTGCGGAGATTGTCTTTCGGCATGAGATTGATGCGGCCGAGGACCAGGGTATTCGCCGCAAGGAACTCGTCGAGGAGTATCGCGACACGTTTGCCAATCCCTATGTGGCCGCGGGGCGCCGTCTTGTGGACGACGTGATTGAGCCCGCGGAGACGCGGCGCTACGTGGCGCACGCACTCGAGTCGCTCCACGCCAAGCGCGAACTGCGCCCGGCCAAGAAACACGGACTGATTCCGCTCTAGGAAGGAGTCTCACGTGACGGAGAACTGGGCAGTTGCGGCACTGATCCTGGCAGCGTTTGCGGTTGGTGCCGCGGCGGTGTGCATGGTCCTCCTGATGCGTTTGCAGCACCGACTGTTGGCCGGTCAGCAGGCGCTTGGGAATCAGGCAGGCAGGCTCGACGAAGCAGTTCAAATGATTGAAGCCCGACTTGCCGAACTGCACGCATCTATGTACCCCGCGGCAGCCGGAGACGCTGACACCGAATCGGCTGCGGAGCTGGGAGAGGCGGCGGCTCAGGAAGCCATGCAACCCGCGATCGAGCCGCAGATTCAGGCGGCGATTGCTGCCGCAGCCGCGGTTGCGATAGGACCGCATGCGCGCGTGCGGTCAGCCAGGATTGTGAACCCGCAGGAGGATGCCAGCGCCTGGTCGCAGCAGGGGCGCGTTTTGGTGCAGACCTCGCACAATCTCCGCTAAGTGCGAGCGACGGAAAGGATGTTCCCTTGAAGCTCCGAATCACCATCGCCGGCACCACCTACGAGGCCGACGTAGAGGTGCTTGAAGACGACGAAGCGGCGGCGCCGTATATTCCGCCGCCGCGGCCGTATATCCCACCGCCTCAGCCGGGCCCCGCGCTCCCGCAGGAATTTTCGGATAACGTGTGCCGAAGCCCGGTCACTGGGCTCGTGATCCGCATCCCCGTGCAGGAAGGCCAGAGCGTGGAAGCAGGCGATCTGCTGATTGTGCTTGAGGCCATGAAGATGGAGACGCAGGTCACAGCTCCGCGCGCGGGATCGGTTTCAAAGATACAAGTTGTGCAGGGCAATTCCGTCAAGGCCAATCAGCCGCTGATTGAGATGCAATGGCAAGAAGCGCCCGCAGGAGAAGCAGAGAGATGAGCACAGAAGTGCAGGAAGAAATCGCGGGGGGGCCGGGGATTCGATGCGTCGATCACGTTGCCATCGCCGTAGCGCCGGGCGAACTGGAGAAGCAGGCCGACGCATACAAATTGATGGGCTTCCGCGAGATTCATCGGGAGGACGTGTTGGGGCGCGATCAGGTGCGCGAAGTGCTGTTGCAGATCGGCGATGGCCCCAACCTCATCCAGCTTCTGGAGCCGCTCTCACCGGATTCGCCGGTGAACAAGACCATCGAGCGCAACGGGGGACGTCCTGGGATTGCACATATCGCATTTCGCGTTCCGGATGCGCGGAAGGCGTTTGATGGATTGCGGTCAGCCGGTTTCAACATCATCGATAGTGCCCCACGGCCTGGCTCACGCGGCACTTCGGTCTTTTTCGTTCACCCCAAATCGCATGTCGACCACGCATTTGGAATTCTTTTTGAGATCGTCGAAGACAACTCAGCAAAAGTGAATGACCATGCCTGACGACAAACTTCTTTCGGAATTCCCGCCGATTGCCACGCCCGCGTGGGAGGCTGCCATCCGGGAGGACCTGAAGGGCGGCGATCCCGAAAAGCTTGTGTGGCACGCCGAAGAGGGACTTGACCTGAAGCCGTTCTACCGCGCTGAAGACACTGCGGGATTGGCACTGACCAGGGCCGTTCTGAGGCGATTTCCGTATGTGCGCGGCGCGGAGTTCAACGGCAATTGGCGCATTCGCGAGCTGATCGACGCTTTCGATCCCGAAGAAGCAAACCGGCGGGCGCAGGCCGCTGTGTCGGCTGGCGTGGAAGAGGTAGCGTTTCGACTGGAGGGGCTCCGTGCGCCGTCTGACCTGGCGGTGCTGTTCGCGCAGCTTGAGGACGTTCCGCTTCAATTTGAAGGGATCGACAGAGACACGCTGCGCGCCCTGGCGGTCCGGCTTCGGAAGCGCTCGCATGGTGCCACAGTGTCGGCCAGTTTCGACCCCCTGACAGACCTGGCGTTTACGGCTGAGATGCTTGCCAGCGCGCCGGTTGGGCTCCGTCCATTTACGGTGGGGGGATCAGCGGGGGATTCCGCATCCTCTGCGCAGCAGATCTGCAGCGCGGTGGCACAGGCGGCCAGGTTTATTCAGGCCATGCAGGACGCAGGGATTTCTGCGGAGCGCGCTGCGGCTTCCATCACTTTTTCTGTCGCTATGGGTTCGCGCTTTGTTGTGGAGATTGCGAAACTTCGGGCATTGCGCGTGGTATGGGCCAAGGTGCTGGATTCGTACGGTGTGGCAGGCGAGGATGGTGCGGCTCGGATTCACGCTTTTACGTTGAGCTCCGTTTCGAATCCGGACGTGGCCCACATGGATATTCTGCGCGGCGCCGTCGGAGCCGCGGCCGCGGTGTTGGGAGGCGCAGATTGCATCACCGTAGAGCCCTGCGCGGCCGTTGGGCAGTTCACAGGGGAGCAGGCTCAGCGGATTGCCCGCAACACGCAAATCATTCTTAAACACGAGTGCCAATTCTCACAGGTGGCCGATGCGGCCGGCGGGTCGTACGCAGTGGAGTCCATCACCGAGCGCCTTGCGACCGAAGCGCTGGCGAAACTTCACGGAGTCGTCTCGCTCGAACACGGCACCGGAAAATCTCCGCAAGACGCCGGGGCCGGAAGGGCTCCGGAGGCAGCGGAGCATCTCTCGCGCGAGCACATCCCGATCAAGCCGTTTTATGCGGCAGAGGATGTAGCGGGTCTGGAGCATCTGGAGTATGCGGCTGGCATGCCGCCCTTCCTCCGCGGGCCTTACAGCACGATGTACACGCTGCAGCCGTGGACGATCCGCCAGTACGCGGGCTTTTCTACAGCCGAGGAATCGAACGCCTTCTACCGCCGCAATCTTGCCGCCGGGCAAAAGGGACTTTCCGTCGCTTTCGATTTGCCCACGCATCGCGGCTATGACTCCGATCATCCGCTGGTGGCCGGCGACGTTGGCAAAGCCGGAGTGGCCATCGATTCCGTGCTGGACATGAAGGTGTTGTTTGATGGTATTCCGCTGGACCGGATGTCGGTCTCGATGACCATGAATGGCGCGGTGCTGCCGATCATGGCGTTCTACATCGTGGCGGCTGAAGAGCAGGGTGTGCCGCTCAACAAGCTCAGCGGAACCATTCAGAACGACATTCTCAAAGAGTTCATGGTGCGCAACACATATATCTATCCGCCCCAACCCTCGTTGCGCATCATCGGCGATATTTTCCGATACTGCGCTGCGCAGATGCCGCGCTTTAACTGCATCAGCGTGAGTGGCTATCACATGCAGGAGGCCGGGGCCACGGCCGATATCGAGCTGGCTTACACGCTGGCCGATGGACTGGAGTATTTGCGCACCGGGATCAAGGCGGGGCTGAATGTGGATGACTTTGCGCCGCGCATCTCGTTTTTCTGGGGAGTGGGCATGAACCACTTCATGGAGATTGCCAAGATGCGTGCGGCGCGCGTGCTGTGGGCAAAGCTGGTGAAGGGCTTTGGTGCGAAGAATCCCAAGTCTCTGGCATTGCGGGCGCATTCGCAGACTTCCGGCTGGAGCCTGGCGGCGCAGGATCCTTATAACAACGTGGTGCGCACTTGCATGGAGGCGCTTGCCGCTGCGATGGGGCATACGCAGTCGCTGCACACCAATGCGTTGGATGAAGCTCTTGCGCTGCCGACGGATTTCTCCGCGCGCATTGCGAGGGACACGCAGATCTACCTGCAGCAGGAGACCGGCATCACGCGCATCATCGATCCGTGGGGAGGCTCCCATTATGTCGAACGGCTCACGCATGAGCTCATGCACGCGGCGTGGGAGCTGATTGAGGAGGTCGAGGGTCTGGGCGGCATGACTAGGGCGATCGAAACCGGCGTTCCCAAGATGCGCATTGAGGAGGCCGCGGCGCGGCGCCAGGCCTGCATTGATTTGGGCAGGGATGTGATCGTCGGTGTGAATGCCTACCAACCTGCGGAGGAGACGCCGATCCCGGTTCTAGACATTGACGATGCTGCGGTGCGTGCCGCGCAGATCGCGCGGCTGGAGCAGGTTCGCCGCGAGCGTAGCAGTGAGGCCGTCGCGCAGTCGCTGGCGGAGCTTGAAGCGTGTGCTCGCGCAGTCGAGGGGAATCTGCTGGAATGCGCCGTTGTAGCGGCGCGCAACCGCGCCACGCTGGGCGAAATCTCGCTCGTGCTTGAGAAGGCGTGGGGCCGCTACCAGGCCGTTCCGCGGGCGGTTACGGGTATCTATGCCGCTGAGGCGGCGGGCGAAGACTTCCGGATGACGCAGCGAATGGTGGCGGAGTTTGAGGAGGCGGAGGGCCGCCGCCCGCGCATCCTGGTCGCGAAGATGGGACAGGACGGGCACGACCGCGGAGCCAAGGTGATTGCGAGCGCCTTCGCGGATCTGGGGTTCGATGTGGACATCGGTCCACTCTTCCAAACTCCGGCGGAGGTGGCGCGCTTCGCCGCGGAAAGCGACGTGCACGTGGTGGGTGTATCAACTCTTGCCGCCGGGCACAAGACGCTTGTGCCGCAACTCATTGGAGAGCTGCGGACACTGGGGCGCGACGACATTCTTGTGGTGGCCGGGGGAGTGATTCCGCCGCAGGACTATGACTTTCTTTACCAGGCCGGAGTGGCCGGGATCTACGGTCCAGGCACTCCCATTCCCAAGGCTGCGCAGCAGATACTGCGTGTGCTGGCCGCAACTCCGGTGGGAGGAGCCGCGCGTTGAGCATTGCGATGGGGAGCCCGCTTCGCATCCGGGCCGGGTCGGCACCGCATGAACGGCCGGCTCAGCCAGCGCTGCGTTTTCGAAGGCCGCTCACGCGCGATGAATATATCGAGGGAATTCTGCGGGGCGACCGCCATGTTCTCTCGCGTGCCATTACGCTGATCGAAAGCTCGCGCGCGGCGGATCGCGATCTGGCGGATGAAGTTGTTGAAGCCTGCCTGCCGCACACCGGCCGCGCTCTGCGCGTGGGCATCACGGGTGTGCCTGGGGCCGGCAAGAGCACGCTGATTGAAGCCGTGGGGCAGTACATCCTTGGCGAATACGGACAAACGGTCGCGGTGCTCGCCGTGGATCCAACCAGCCAGATCACGGGCGGGAGCATTCTGGGCGACAGAACGCGCATGGTCGCGCTGTCGTCGTGCGAAGGAGCATTCATTCGGCCATCGCCCTCGCGCGGATCGCACGGAGGGGTGGCGCAGAGCACACGCGAGGCGATGCTACTGTGCGAGGCTGCAGGCTATCAGAACATCGTGGTTGAAACTGTGGGTGTAGGGCAGTCAGAAACCGCGGTGCACGGCATGGTGGACTTCTTTCTGGTGGTGATGCTGGCAGGCGCGGGTGACGAACTGCAGGGCATTAAGCGCGGCGTGATGGAGCTTGCCCATCTCGTCGCCATCAACAAGGCGGACGGGGAGAATATCGCGGCAGTTGAGCGCACCCGCTCCGAAGCCGAACGGGCGCTGCACTACTTCCCTGCTGCGGTGTCGGGCTGGACGCCGCGGGCGATCGCCTGTTCCGCGCTGACGGGCCGCGGGATTCCCGCGTTGTGGAATGCAGTCCAGGAGTTTGCCGAACTCGCGCGGGCCAATGGCAGCTTTGAAAGGAACCGCTGTGACCAACGCCGCCGCTGGCTGCGCGATGCGCTCGACCAGGGTCTTGCCCGGCTGTTCCGCTCCCATGCGCTGGTGAGTCAACACATGCCGGAGTACGAGCGGGAAGTAACTGAGGGGCGCATCACGCCGTTCCGCGCGGCCCGGCAGTTGCTTGAGATCTATACGGGCGCATCGCGAGCCGGTTTGTGACGCACGCGGGGTGTGAATCGCTCTCCCACTTTTCCTCAGTCTGGTCCTTTACGATAACGAAGGATCACTCATGACTGAATCGAAGACTCTCTCCCCCGAAATTCTCCTTCATATTGCAAATTCTCTGAACCTCCCTATGCGCGGGGTGATGGCCGTTATCGAACTGCTGGACGACGGCGGGACCGTTCCATTCGTCGCGCGCTATCGCAAAGAGGCCACCGGCAACCTGGATGAAGTGCAGATCCGGGCGATTGAGGACAAGCTTGCGTACTTCCGCGATCTCGTCGACCGGCGCAAAACGATTCTTGCGTCTATTGCCGAGCAAGGCAAGCTGACCGACGAGCTGAAGGCGCGCATTGAGGCCACGCTCGAAAAGAACGAACTTGAAGACCTGTATCTGCCTTACAAGCCGAAGCGCCGCACCAAGGCGACCATCGCGCGCGAAAAGGGTTTGGAGCCGCTGGCCAAATATCTGTGGGAGCAGCAGCCCGCTGCTGACCCATTGAACAGTTTCGCCGCAACTTTCGTGAATGCGGAGGTCGGCGTAGCTAACGTCGATGACGCGCTGGAAGGGGCGCGCCATATTGTTGCTGAATGGATGAGCGAAGACGCGAACCTCCGCAAGGCCCTGCGGCAGCTCATGTTCGACGAAGGCACCGTGGTGAGCCGCAAAATGATGGACGCGGTGGACGAGCAGGGAAAGTTCAAGATGTACTACGAGTACTCGGAGGCGGTGAAGACGATTCCTTCGCACCGCATGCTCGCCATTCGTCGCGGCGAGAGCGAGAACGTGCTTTACTTCCTGATCGAGCTTGAGGCCGAGCGTGCTCTTGCCGTTCTGCGTCGCAACGTACTGCGGGCGCCGGCAGACTGGACCTCGCAGCTTGAGCTCGCCATTGAAGACGCATGGAAACGCCTGCTCAACTCATCCATCCAGGGCGAAATCCGCCTCCAGCTGAAGCGACGCTCTGATACCGAAGCTATCCAGGTGTTTAAGGACAATCTTTATAACGTGCTGCTGGCTCCGCCGGCCGGCCCGCTTTCCGTGCTCGGGATTGATCCCGGCCTGCGAACGGGTTGCAAGGTAGCGGTGGTGGATGAAACGGGCAAGCTGCTTGCGCACGATGTGTTCTACCTGCATACGAGCAAGAGAGGCGACGCCGAGGCCTCGCCCAAGATGGAATCGTTGCTGCGCAAGTACAACGTGCGCGCCATCGCTATTGGCAACGGAACGGCGTCGCGCGAGACCGACGCGTTTGTGCGCGGATTCCTGCGCGAAAAGGGGATTGACGGCATCTTCTCCGTTACGGTGAGCGAAGCCGGCGCCAGCGTCTATTCGGCTTCTGACGTAGCGCGCCAGGAGTTTCCCGATCTCGATCTTACGGTTCGCGGCGCCATCTCGATTGCACGGCGCCTGCAGGATCCCCTCTCCGAACTTGTCAAGGTCGATCCCAAGTCAATCGGCGTGGGCCAGTATCAGCATGACGTGGATCAGCGCCAGCTTGCGGAGTCGCTGCAGGCGGTCGTGGAGAGCTGTGTGAATCGCGTGGGCGTCGACCTCAACACCTCATCATGGATGCTGCTGCGTCATGTGGCCGGGATCAGCGAGCGCACCGCTCTGCACATCGTCGCGTTTCGCAACGAGAAGGGCGGCTTCCGCTCGCGACGACAAGTTCTGGAAGTTCCGGGCGTGGGCCGGAAGACGTTTGAGCAGGCCGCCGGTTTTTTGCGCATTCGCAATGGCGACAATCCGCTTGACTCCACCGCAGTGCATCCGGAGTCGTACCACGTGGTGGAGCAGATCGCGTCGATGCTCAACACGCCTGTGGCGGAGATCATCAAGCAGCCGGAGCTGCTGGAGAAGGTTGAAAAGAACAAGCTGTCCGCCGGGGCGTTCACGCTGAATGACATACTCGCCGAACTGCGCAAGCCTGGCCGCGATCCGCGGGACAAATTTGTCGCTCCCAGCTTCCACGACGACGTGAAGCAGATCGCGGACGTGAAGGTGGGCATGGCGCTGGAGGGCGTGGTGACCAACGTGACCAAGTTTGGCGCGTTCGTCGACATTGGCGTGCACCAGGACGGGCTGGTCCATATCAGCGAGCTTTCCAACAAGTTCATCAGGGAGCCCTCTGAGGCGGTGAAGACGGGGCAACTGGTGAAGGTGAAGGTGCTGGCGGTGGATGAAAAGGCCAAGCGCATTTCGCTCTCGATGAAGGCGCTGATGGCCGGCGGCCAGCGGTCTGCCGCAGCCAGGCCGGCGCCGAAGCCGGAGATGCAGGTGCAGGACAAGCTAGACCTGCTCTCCTCGAAGTGGAAGACCCGCACCTAAGAGCCGAAGAGCAAGAACCATCTGTACGCCTGAAGGCCTGCGCTTGTGCGGGCCTTTTCGCTTTTGGTGCTGACTGCCAACTCGCGCGTGAAGCGTTCGGACAGCTATAGTGTTGCTGCCCGGGAACAGTGCTTCGCCGCCGGCGTATCTTCGCTGAACGAACAGCGATGTGCCGTCTTCTGAATCATTCAGCGGTTCCCCTCGGAGGACGGATGCTCGAAGTATCCCAGCGCAAAAAGGTCTATGACGTCTGCATTATCGGTTCAGGGGCCGGTGGCGGGACAGCCGCGAAGATCCTCACCGAGGGCGGCCTCAGTGTTGTGATGCTGGAGGCTGGGCCGCGCCTCAATCCCGACACCGATTTCAAAGAACACGTCTGGCCGTATCAGCTTCCGCACCGTGGCGTCGGAGTAGGCGGAACGCAGCGCGGCCTGGTGACGGAGTTCATGGCACCCAACGGCTTCTGGGACATTCCCGGCGAGCCCTACACTACCGCGCCGGGATCCTCGTTTCGCTGGTTCCGTTCGCGCATCGAAGGAGGCCGCACCAATCATTGGGGACGGATCGCACTGCGCTTCGGGCCTGCCGACTTCAGGGCGCACTCTACCGACGGTATGGGAGATGATTGGCCGATCACGTACGAGGAGCTCGCGCCCTACTACGACAAGGTGGAGTCCTACATCGGCGTGTTCGGGTCGAAAGAAAACGTGCCGAACGCGCCGGATGGCATCTTCATGCCGCCACCCAAGCCGCGCTGCACCGAGACGCTGGTCAAGAAGGCGTGCGACAAGCTGCATATCACCTGCATACCCTCGCGCCTGGCGATTCTTACGAAGGCGCTGAACGGGCGCGATGCGTGCCACTACTGCGCGCAGTGCGGGCGTGGCTGCCGCACGGCTTCCAATTTCAGTTCGAGCCAGGTGATGATCCCGCCGGCGGCAGAGACCGGCCGCCTGACGATGATTGCCAACGCCATGGCGCGCGAGATCGTTTTGGGCGCCAATGGAAAGGCAGAGGCGGTCTCCTATGTGGACAAGAGCACCAAGCAGGAGCAGCGCGTTTACGCACGTTCCATTGTTGTGGCGGCGAGTGCGTGCGAGTCGGCGCGGCTGCTGCTCAATTCGCGCTCATCCAGTTTTCCGAATGGAATCGCCAACTCATCCGGTGTTGTTGGACGTTATCTGACGGACTCGGTGGGCAGCGATCTGGTGGGGCACTTCCCGCAGCTTGAGGGGATGCCCGCGCACAATCACGACGGCGTGGGGGGCATGCACATGTACATGCCGTGGTGGCTGTTCGGAAAGAAGAACGAGTTTCTGCGCGGGTATCACATTGAGTTTGGAGGGGGGCGCGATATGCCGGGCGTGGGCGGGTTCCAGCACGTGTGCGAGGAGCACGAGGGCTACGGCGCGAGTCTCAAACAAGCCTGCCGCAAGGATTACGGCACCTACATTGGTTTCAATGGCCGGGGCGAGATGATTCCCAACGAGAAGTCGTTCTGCGAGATTGACCCCAGCGTGAAGGATCAGTGGGGGATACCGGTTCTGCGGTTTCATTGGGGGTGGGGGGAGAACGAGATCAAGATGTCGGATCACATGCAGCAGACGTTCCGGCAGATTATTGAAGGTGCGGGTGGAACGGTGGCCACGTTCCGGCGCCATTCGCCGCCGCCGGCGAGCGCGGGGGAGAGCCTGGCGCTTCGCCAGCAGCCCGCGGGGCGCATCTCGGAGGGCGGCGAGATCATTCACGAACTGGGCACGGTGCGCATGGGCGATGATCCGAAGACGTCGGCGCTGAACCGGTGGTGCCAGGCGCATGATGTGAAGAATGTGTTTGTTGCGGATGCGGCGCCGTTTGTCACCAACCCTGACAAGAATCCGACGCTGACCATCATGGCGCTGTCGTGGCGGACGTCAGAGTATCTGCTGGAGCAGGCGAAGAAGGGAGAGCTGGGATGACGCTGGATACGGTTTCGCGCCGGGCGGTTCTCAAGTCTCTGGGCATGAGCGTGGCGGTGGGGTCGGTGCTGCGGGTGATTCCTGTAGAGGCGGCGGAGCATGCGCACCACATGATCGAAGCGGAGAAGGATGGTGCTGCGGGGGCGTATGCGCCGAAGTTCTTTGATGCGCATGGGTTCAAGACGCTGCAGGGGCTGGCCGATACGATTATGCCGCCGGACGCGGATTCAGGCGGGGCGGTGGAGGGCGGGGCGCCGGAGTTCATCGATCTGCTCAGCAGCGAGAATCCCGAATACCGGGCGACGCTGGGCGAGTTCTTCGGCTGGCTGGACGCGGCGTGCACAAAGCGCTACGGGAAGGCTTGGGTCGACTGCGCCAAGGGGCAGCAGACGGAGATTCTGGACCTGGTGGCGTACCGCAAGAACGCGGAGCACGATGCGAGCCTGGAGAAGGCGGTGTATGGGTTCTCGTTCCTGAGGAACTTTGTGGCGGACGGGTTCTTCACCAGCAAGGTTGGGATCCGGTATCTGGGGTACAAGGGGAACACGTATTTGACGGAGTTTCCGGGGTGCCCGCCGGTTCCCGGGGTATGACCTGGGGGGGGTATATTTACGGATTAGTAAACATAGTTTCGCAGTCTTGTGATTGACAACTGCTTGGAATTGCGCTCGCCCGCAGGGTTTTG
>NZ_DASXYM010000166.1:0-23522 GCF_036502485.1 Occallatibacter sp.
GAATTGGTCCTGCACAGTCCACTATGGCTGCATGCTCCAGCCAGGCAGAGAAGGCCCTCCCCCGCAGCAACCCTGCCCGGCAGCGGTTTGCAGTCGTTCCACCATCGCGTTCTGGGTTTCCCCAATAGCGCAGCAGCGGCACCTTTGGGTAGCATTGACTTCCCCGAATGGCCTCGCCGCTGCTTTTTGCCCTGTGATGAAAGCTTGCCGCGAGCAAGGCATCTTCTCACTCACATCTGCTCTGTTTCTTAGAGAGTCTTCGCCAGCCAATGCCCCGTATGCGAGTGCAGATTCGCCGCAATCTGCTCCGGCGTGCCTTCCGCCACAATGCGCCCACCGCCCTCGCCGCCCTCCGGCCCCAGATCGATCACCCAGTCTGCCGACTTGATCACGTCCAGATTGTGCTCGATCACGATCAGCGACCCGCCCCCATCGATCAGCTTTTTAAACGCCGTCAGAAGCTTCGACACATCGTCGAAATGCAGACCCGTTGTCGGCTCGTCGAGAATGTATAAAATCCGGCTGGCCTGCGAAGGCTTGGCGTTCGCATTCGCGGAACGCACCGCCGCAAGATGCGCAGCCAGCTTGACGCGCTGCGCTTCGCCCCCTGAAAGCGTTGTAGCCGATTGCCCCAGCCGCAAGTATCCAAGCCCCACTTCATCCAGTACGGCTATCTTTTCCAGCAGCCGCGAATGCCCCGCGAAGAACCGCAGCGCTTCCTTCACCGTCATCTGCAGCACTTCATGGATGTTCTTGCCCTTGTACTGCACCTCGAGAATCCGCGGCTGATAGCGCGTGCCATTGCAGTCTTCGCACGGCAACTCCACATCGGCCAAAAACTGCATCTCCACCGTAACCGTGCCATCGCCTTCGCAGGTGTTGCATCGTCCGCCCGGCACGTTGAAGCTGAAATGCCCCGGCGTAAGCGACATCCGCTTGGCGTCGGGCTGCGACGCAAAAATCTCGCGGATCAGATCGAAGCCCTTGATATACGTGATGGGATTCGACCGAGGGGTGCGGCCAATCGGCGTCTGATCCACCAGCACAACATCATTCAACCTCTCCACACCGGTGAGAGATTTGAACACGCCGCTTGGATCACTGCCGTCACTCTGCCCCAGTGCACGCGCCACCGCGCGATACAGCACCTGGTGCACCAGCGTTGATTTGCCCGATCCCGACACCCCGGTGACGGCCACCAGCATGCCCATGGGAATCTCCACATCCACTCCGCGCAGGTTGTTGGCATACGCGCCCTTCAGCACCAGCTTCTCCCTGCCCGGCTCGCGCCGCCGCGTCGGCACGGGAATCGTGATCTGCCCCGAGAGATATCGCCCGGTCAGCGAATTGGGATTCGCCTCGATCTCCGCCAGCACCCCTTCCGCCAGCACCTTGCCGCCAAACTCACCGGCCCCCGGTCCCAGGTCGAGAAGATAATCGGCCGCCCGCAGCACATCACGGTCGTGCTCCACAACCACGATCGTGTTGCCCAGGTCGCGCAGGTCTTTGAGTATCTTGATCAGCCGGTCCGTATCGCGCGTATGCAGCCCGATCGATGGCTCATCCAGCACATACAACGCACCCACAAGCTGCGACCCCAGCGACGTGGCAAGTTGAATGCGCTGCGCCTCGCCGCCGGAGAGCGTGGACGCCAGCCGGTCCAGCGTCAGATATTCAAGTCCCACCGCGTCCAGAAACGTGAGCCTCTGCCGCACCTCGTGCAGAATCTGCCCGGCAATCTCCTCCTGCATCGGCGTCAGCGTCAGATGCGAAAAGAACTCCTTCGCCTTGCGCACGGTGAGCGCCGTTCCCTGGCAGATATTCAGTCCATTCAACCGCACCGCCCGGGCTTCCGCGCGCAATCGCTGCCCGCGGCACTCAGGGCATTCCGCATAGCCGCGATATTTCGACAGCATCACGCGAACATGGAGCTTGTACTTCTTGCGCTCCATCTGCGCAAAAAATCCATACACCCCGTCGAACGTCCCCTTGCCGCGCAGCACCGTCTCGCGCGCTTCTTCCGTCATCTCCCGCCACGGCACATCCATGGGAATACCAAGAGCGGCAGCCTGCTTCTTCATATCCGTAAACCAGTTCCGATACTTCGGCCGGTTCCACGGATCGATGGCCCCGTCATTCAGGCTGAGGCCCTTATCCGCGACCACGAGATTCAAATCGAAGTCGACAGTGTTGCCGAACCCCTGGCAGCGCGGGCAAGCGCCAAAGGGATTGTTGAAGCTGAACAGCCGTGGCTCCGGCTCCCGCCCCGGCCGATGGCAGCTCGCGCATTCGAAAGCTGCTGAAAATCGGTGCCTGGCGCGCTCCGCATGCTCCTCGCGAGGCCCAGGGCTCCCCGCCGACAGGTCTTCGTCTGTGGGGCGTGGCGCTTCCTCGAAAATCACCTCACCGCCTTCGCGATATGCAATTTCGACAGCGTCCACAATCCGCGCGCGATTCTCCGCATCCACCACGATGCGATCCACCAGCACAAACACCGGCAGCGTGAAATCAATCTCCAGCAGGCTTTCCGGTGTGCTGAATTCGAAAATACGCCCGTGCTGATAGAGCCGATTGAAACCGCCGCTGCGCAACTCGTTCAGCCGCGCCTTCAGCGCATCGGTCATCGGCGACTCGACTGCAGCCTTGGCCGCAGCCTTTGCAACCGCGGCCTTGGTCTTGCGTGTCGCCTTCTCGGGCTCCGCCATGGGCTCGTCGTGGCGCACCGGAAACAACACCAGCAGGCGCGTTCCCTCGCTCAGCGCCAGCATTCGTTCCGCAATCTCATCCACGCTGTCCCGCCGCACCAGCCCGTCGCAATAGATGCAGTGCACCACGCCGCAGCGCGCGTAGAGCAGGCGCAGGTAGTCGTAAATCTCCGTCGCCGTGGCCACCGTCGACCGCGGATTCCGCGTGGTGTTTTTCTGCTTGATCGCAATGGCCGGCGCCAGCCCGTCGATCTCATCCACGTCGGGCTTTTCAATGCGCTCCAGAAACTGCCGCGCGTAGGCCGAAAGCGACTCCACATAGCGGCGCTGGCCCTCGGCATAAATTGTGTCGAAGGCGAGCGACGACTTGCCTGACCCGCTCACTCCGCTCACCACCGTGAGCTTGCCATGCGGAATCTCGCAGGAGATGTTCTTGAGGTTGTGCGTCCGCGCGCCGCGGATCACGATAGCTTCATTGGCAGAGCTCAAAGGAAAGGAGACCTCAAGAGAGCAGAATCACGGCTGCATGTGCACGGATGACAAATACGTCGCGGACGCACATTGGGCCATCTTCCATTATAAAAGGCCGCCGGCAGTCCCTGCTCGTCACTCCCATTCACCCTCCCGAAGCGCGGCTGATATGCTCGGGGCAACGATGATGAACCGGATCATTCTCTTCCCTGCTCTCCTGGTCGGCCTCCCCATTGGATTTTCCCCGTTTGCTGAAGCCCAGACGCAGCCGGCGCTTGACAAGGCAGTCGTCGCTTATGTCGATGCGCACCAGGCCGAGGCCAACGCCTTCCTTGAGCGCATCGTGAACATCAACAGCGGCACCCACAACCTCGAAGGCGTGCGCTCCGTTGCGCAAATCGTGCAGAACGAACTGAAGGCGCTCGACTTCCAGGTGGATTTCAAGCCCATGGATCGCGCTCCGGACAACGTGGGCCGCGCCGGCGTGCTCGTCGCCACCCATCCCTGTGCGGCCGGTGAAGGCCGTTGCGGCAAGCGCATCCTGCTCATCGGCCACATGGACACGGTGTTCGAAACCACCAGCCCGTTTCAGAAGTACACCGTGAGCGGCGACATCGCCACCGGTCCCGGCGTCAACGACATGAAAGGCGGCCTCGTCGACATGCTCTACGCGCTCAAGGCACTCAAGGCCGCCGGCGTGCTCGACAAGACGGAAGTCCGCATCGTGCTCAGCGGCGATGAGGAAGCCCACGGCGAGCCCGCCTCCATCTCCCGGCGCGACATGCGCGACGCCGCAAAGCAAAGCGACGTGGCCCTCGAGTTCGAAGGCACACCGCGCTCCAATGGCGTGTTCTACGGCAGCGTCAGCCGTCGCAGTTCCATCACCTGGCACATCAAGACCACAGGCGAAACCGGCCACTCCTCCGGCATCTTCTCAGAGCACATGGGCTACGGCGCTATCTACGAGCTCGCGCGCATCCTCGACGACTTCCGCACCAAACTTCCCGAGCCAAGCCTCACATTCAACGTCGGCATGGTCGTCGGCGGCACCTCTCTCACCGTCGACGAGGCAGGAAACAACGCCACCGCCGCCGGCAAGGACAACATCGTCGCTCCCACTGCCTACGCCAGCGGCGACATCCGGACCATCAGCAACGAGCAGACCGAACGGGTGGAAAAGAAAATGCGTGACCTCGTCGCGCAGCATCTCCCGAAGACAAGCGCCACCATCGACTTCGGCGAAGGCTATCCCGCGATGGCGCCCACCGATGAGAATCGCGCCCTGCTCAAGCTGCTCAATCAGGCCAATAAGGAACTGGGCTTCGGAGAAATGCCGGAGCTCGATCCCATGAAGCGCGGCGCCGGCGACATCGCTTTTATTGCCGATCTGCTGCCCGGACTGGCCGGTGTGGGAGCCACGGGCGAAGGCGCACACGCACCCGGCGAGACCGTCGACCTCAAGGCGCAGGCCATCAACACCAAGCGCGACGCCGTTTTGATGTGGAAGTTGAGCCAGTTGGAGGACAAGACCAAGCTCGTCGATGCCGTGAAGTAGTTAGAGACATGTGCAGCGACAAACCCGCCTTGCACTTGCCTTTCTCTCTGTCATTCCTGCAGCGAGTCTGCTGCTCACCACAAACTTGTCATTCTGAGCGCGGCGAAGAACCCGCTTCCGCCTTCTTCGCTGTCATTCCCGCAGAAACCAGGGCCGAGTTACTCCTCACTCACCACGCGCGGAGTAACTCGGCCCTTGCTTACTTATAAAGCGGCAGCGGCTGCACAATCACGTTCTGGGGAGCGCTGATCGCGTACGGTGATCCCGGCGCCTGCCCCGCGCTGGTCGCCGTGATCGTGAAGACATACAGCTTCCCTGCCGGCCGGCTGATCGCGTAAAGATGATTCTGCTTGTCCCAGAACATCTGGTCGATCTCGACGTTCACCAGAAGGTTGGTGAAATAGGTTGGAGCAGCCGCCCCGTTGAAGTGGAAGATCTGCAAACCGCTGGTTCCACCCACCGCGAAAAGCTGCCCGCTCGGCGACATGCTGGTGCCAATCGGCGAACCAAACAGTCCGACGGGCATCTGCGCGGCCATGTTCGTGCTCGCCAAATTGCCGCTCGCGTCCGCCGTGAATGAGGCCACCTGCGCTCCGCCATCGGATGCGAAGCTGTCCGCAACCACAGGCTGCATGATCATCGCCACGTGACCCGAAGGATCGGCCGTGGCATTCGACGGACACCAGAAGTCGCCTGCTTTCGGCATAGGCAGCGTCCGCGTAAAGTTCGGCAGGTCCGTCAGGTTGCCGTTCAACTGGCGTTGAAAGCCCCACACACCCCAGTACATGTTGCCCAGGCACGAGGCCTCGTAAGCATACAAGTTGTTCGCCAGAATGGTTGGCGGCCCTGTGAGCCAGTCGTTCCCCTGCGTGGTGCCAAGGTTCGTCTCCGTTCCCACCGAGCTGTTCACCGCCAGCGACCGGATGTCGTTATTCACGCACCCGTCGTCACGGTACTCGAAGTTGTACAGCGTAGCGCCGGTATGGTCGAGCACCAGTTGGCCTGGCCCGCCGCAGTCCTGCGCATTCATCTTGGCCACGTCCGTCTGTGACCACAGCGCCAGCGAACCATTGCTCTGGTTGATGTGAAAAGCATCGACGTAGACCGTGTTCCGGTTCGACGCGAACAGAAACTTCCCGCTCACCGCCATCGAAGTAACATCTGCCGTCCACGGCGATCCGGGCAGAGGCGTGAGCGATCCGTTGGCCGACGACGTGAAGCCCATGATCTCATTCACGGAACTGTTGGGCGGCGTCACCGAAACGTAAACCCACGCTGCCGGCGATGGCATTTGGGTGCGTGCCTGGGTTGGGCTGATGAAGGCTGCTGCAGAGAGAAAACCATTGAGGCAAACTACATGGAAAAAGCGCATCACTATAGTCCCCGTAAAACGTGCATAGATATGTTGGGCCCGACCCTGTCGACATAGGGGTCTTTTCCTTCGTGCGTTCGGCTTTAGCTGGTCGGATCGTCCTGTTTCCTCAGATGCAAATCTGAGACAAAGGTGGTTTGGTGATGCAGTTTCGCACAAATAAAAAATAGAGTCAGGTAAAAAGTTGTAAAGGCGACATTAACTTGCTGGTTACCCCGCAGCGCAGTCACAACGGAAAGAGTGGCTCCCTTCCCCTGAGGGGGCATGCCCAATCCTGAAATAATGGCCTCGACAATGAAAATCCGGGCTTATCTCCTGATGCTGTTTGTAGTTGCCGTGTGGGGCGCCACCTTCGTCGTGGTCAAAGATGCCCTGGCGGACGCCTCGCCCGCGGCCTTCAACCTCGCGCGCATGACGCTGGCATCGGCGATCCTGGCCGTTGGCTACCACCGCTCTCTGCGGGGGATCCGCTGGTGGCACGTAGGTGCGGGTGCCATCGTGGGCTTCTGCCTGGCCATGGGCTATCAGTTCCAGACACTCGGCCTGGTCTGGACCACCCCCTCCAAATCGGCATTCATCACCGGCATGGTGGTGGTGCTGGTGCCTCTGTTCTCCCTGCTGCCGGCGCTGCGGCCACCCCACGCGCGCCTGCCGCGCTGGAACGCACTTCTCGGCGCCGTTCTGGCGTTCGCCGGCATCGCCCTGCTCACCGCTCCGGGAATCTCCGGAGCCACCGGGCTGGCAGCCGTCATCCCGGACCTCCGCCAGATCAACAAGGGCGATGTCATCACGTTCGGCTGCTCGGTTGGGTTCGCCCTGCACTGCCTGGCCCTCGGGCATCTCTCCCCCAAAATCGACTTCAAGCCGCTCGCCACGCTCCAGGTGGGATGGTGCGCGTTGTTCATGGTCATCACCCTGCCCCTCATGGGGCGCCCCTATCTGCACTGGTCACCCCGGCTCGACATCGCCCTGCTGATCACAGCGGTGCTGGCGACAGCGGCAGCGCTGTCCATCCAGAGCTGGGCGCAATCGATTCTTCCCTCCACCCATACCGCGCTGATGCTCACCCTTGAGCCGGTCTTCGCGTGGATCACGTCCTTCCTGGTGATCGGCGAGCGCCTGGGACTCCGTCCCGCTACCGGTGCCGGGCTGATTCTCTGCGGCATTGCCCTCACCGAGTTGGTGCCCCAGCCCGGGCACATGCCCTCCGCGCATGAAGCCTGAAGGCAGAAACCCACCACAGATCGGCGACCGTAAAAGGCCATCAAAACCGCCGCCGGAAAATCATCCTTCAGCTTCGGAACTCGGCGCCAAGACCCTCGCCGCGGAGCGTGAAACCGGCGCGGCACCATCTGCGCCCATCAGTTGCAGCGAACCCTCAATGATGTCAGCCGCCATCTTCAAACCATCGACACTGCGAATGGCCTCGCTGATCCTTGCAGCCGAATCGCGATAGATGCTGTCGCCGAGAACCTCACACAACGCAGAACGCAGCCGTCGCGCCCCCAGCTTGCTCCTCGGCACCACCACTCCCGCATGGCGCGAAGCCACCCTGGCGGCCACACCCGGCTGATCGTTGCCAAGAGGAATGCAAACCAGCGGAACGCCTTCCGCAAGAGACTCGAGTACCGTATTGAGCCCTCCATGCGTAATAACCACAGCCGCCTTCTTCACCAGCTCAAGCTGCGGGGCATAGCTCACCACAATGGGTGACCCGGGCAGCTCGCCAAAGCGCTCCACTCGCAGCCCTCCGCCCAGCGAGATCACAAGCTGAACCGCCAGGGATTCGCACGCCTGCGCGATCGTACGGAAGACAGACTCTGAACCGTTCTGCATCGTGCCGAGCGAGGCATAGACGAGCGGCCGGCCATCCAGTCGCTCCCATGGAAATGCCACCGCCGGGCGCTGCTCGTGGTCGACAAAGGGGCCCGTGTAGTGCACCACAGCGGGCTTCCCCGGCACATCGAACTCCAGCGCGGCAGGCAGTTGTGCCACTTGAGCAATGGGCGACAGGGCATCCACCGCGCGGCGCAGCGGCTTCAGGCCCCACACCCGGCGCTGCTCGTTTACCAGCTTGTAAATAGGTGCCGCCACGCGCGTAAGCAGCCGGAAACCCAGTGTGTTGCGAATCCGAGCGAACCGGCCGTCGCCTGCCTGCCACCCAAAACAGAACGGCGGAATACGCGAATCCTGAATGAGGGGTGGGAACATGGCTACAGAAACGAAGGGCAGCCCCAGGTGTTCGGCCACGGTGCCGCCCATGTCGGCCTCGTCCACAAGCAACGCCTCCACTCCCGCCCGGCGCACAGCCTCGGGGCCATCGCGCAGAATCATGCGCGCCGTGTTGCGGACGCGCTCCACGGTGAATCGAAATGTGGCGAGCCCTCTCAACGTCCCGAGGTGCTCATCGAGACGGCGCAGCGTTCCCACCGGGTAGTCCGCTGTGCCAATCTGCATGAACTCAATCCCGGCAGCGCGGATGCGAGCCTCCGTATCAGCAATGCCGAAAATAACAACCGAGTGGCCGCGGCGCTCCAGAGCACGCGCCAGCGAAGTCATGGGGTTGATATGTCCCGTGCCCGGGAAGCAGAAGATTCCGAGACGCGCCATGGGGAAACTGTCCTTTGTGCAGCGATGGGGACCCGATGGATGTACGAAGAGCGCGCAGAAAAGGATTGGTCAGCGCGACGAATCATAAGCAAGCTTCACTCGGGGTGGAAAGAAGTTTGTGACGAAACTCGGAACCGGCCCAGCGCCTCCGCCGTACTTGCAGCAGGAGGTCAGTCATGGCACGAACCATCGGCACATGGGCTCTCTCTGTCTTGTGGGCAATCGGTTCCCTGTCGCTGGTGAGTGCCGCGCAGGCGGCCGGCACGCGCGTCGACGCGGGCGGCTACCAGTTGTTCACTTCCGTGAACGGATCAGGCAATCCCGCAGTCGTATTCGTATCCGGTCTGGGAGAGGACTTATCGACCTGGGACAAGGTCGCGCCCGACGTCGCCAGGTTCACGCAAACCTTCGCGTACGATCGCGCAGGACTCGGAAAATCCGATCCCGCGACGAGCAAAAAATCCGTCGATCAGATGGTGAGCGAACTGCACGCGGCGCTGGAAAAATCAGCAGTGAAGCCGCCTTACGTGCTCGTGGGCCACTCCCTCGGCGGTGCGGTTGTCGAAGTGTACGCGCACCGTTACGCAAGCCAGATTGCAGGTCTCGTGCTGGTCGATCCCGAAGACGGTCGCCTCCTGGAGCAGCTCCATGCCACCCTGAGCAAAGCCGACTGGGATGCCCGGCAACAGATGCTGGACAAGATGATGGACGCAGCCTCGCCCGCGCAGAAAGCGGAGCTCGAAGCATCGAAGGATAGCGGCAAGCTGGTCGAAGCTTCCCTGCCCCTGCCTGCCGTGCCCACCGTACTGCTCACCGGCACGCTGAAGGATCCCGGCTTCCCGGGCAACCCCCTGGAGCAGGATCTAAAGATGGGTCTGCACAAAGAACTGCTGGCCCAGAATCCGCAGGTCAAACAAGTCTTCGCCCCCAACAGCCGCCATTACATCCAGGAGGACGCGCCGGACCTGGTCCTCAACGCCATCAAAGATGTCGTCGCGCAGGCACGAAAAGGATCCGGGAAGAAGTCGCCATTGTAGGGCTCGGCGTATTGGTCGCGTTCGGCGATACCCGCTCAGCGCCCACTCCAAAAATGCGCCGCCTCAAGCCCGTCTGCTCCGCTTTCTCCGGACCGCTTCGCTGTGACCGTCAGCACAGCCACGCGGCTCGCTTCGGCCCATACTCGATCCTCCGGATCATGAAACGCCTCGCACCCATGACGCGCCGCATCTCACCACCAAGCTTCAGTACCCGCAAGTCTGTTAACTACAAAACTAATAGGGTTTCACCCCCATTCGCTGCAGGGATAGAGTCGCTATTTTCCGCGTAAATTATTCTATTTAATCAAGTTAAAGCCAAGAACCGCAAAATCAAAATCTTCGCCCCAAACCCGAATAAAAGGCGTATCAAAGACGAATATCCGCCCCCTTTCCAGAGCCACAAATACGCGCGTTGATTACTGATCAGTAACGTCCCTCCGGATCGCGAAGCACCGGCCCGCCCGCGCCCGGAAGCCCGCCTTCGGTTCGCAGTCTGGAGAAATAAGGTCGCCGGCCGACTACCGGGGCGCGGGCGCCGGGCTGTCCGCCAGCGCGTACGCCAGCACCGCCATCACTGCGGCATTTTCATTCAGGTGTTTCGGGTTCACTTTGTCGAAAGTGTCCGCCGCCGTGTGGTGATAGTTGAAGTAAAATCGGCTGTCCTGAATGGGTGCGAAACTGGGCACACCCTTCTCCGCCAGCCCTGCAATGTCTTCCCCTGAGCCACCGCTTTCCACAATCGGCGCGCCTATGCCATCCAGGACCTGCGCAACCGGCCGCAGAAACCGGCCCAACTCCGGCTTGCCCTCGAAAGATATGCCCGTCGGATGATCCGCGCCCAGATCGCTCTCGATCGCACCAATATGGTTGGCAATCTGGTCCTTGTAATCCGCCACGTAGGCAGCCGCCCCCTGCGAGCCCTGCTCCTCGCACATCCACGCCACAAAGCGCACAGTCCGCCGCGGACGGATCCCCAGCGACTGCAGCAGATGAATCGCCTGCATCGAAACCGCGATCCCCGCGCCATCGTCAATCGCACCCGTTCCCAGGTCCCAGGAATCCAGGTGCCCCGACACAATCACCATCTGCTCGGGGTGCTCCGTTCCCTTCCAGTCCGCGATGACGTTATAACTCTGCGCGTCCGGCAGCGTCTGCGGCGTCAGTGTAAGGTGCATCTTTACTGGTCCCTGGGCCGCCAGGTTCGCCAGCATTTCAGCATCCTCCGCGGTCACCGCCGCGGCCGGAATTTTCGTCATATTCGGGTCGTAGTCCGTCATGCCGGTATGCGGCAGGCGATAATCCGCCCCGCCGGCCGAGCGCACCAGGACAGCCGCTGCCCCCGCGGCAGTTCCCGCAACCGGCCCCGCTGCCCGATACACCACCGCGCCTCCATAAGCCGCGCCGCCATTCCCCACCGCCGCAAGCTCCTTGTCGAACGGATGGTTGAACAGCAGGATCTTGCCTTTCGCCGCGTCCGCCGGCAACGCTCGCAATGCCGCGAAATCCGGCACCACGATCACCTCCGCGGTAAGACCCTCCGCCGGCGTCGCCACCGATCCGCCCAGAGCCGTCAGTACCACCTTCTGCGTGGTCCCGGCAGCCTGACCCGGCCACGCCACCAGCTCGCCGGTTTCAACCCCGCGAACCCAATGCGGAACCATCGCTTTTTCCAGGGTGACTGTGGCGCCCAGCGACCGCATCTCCGCCGCCACCCAATCCACGGCCTGCTGCGCCTGCGGCGATCCCGCAAGACGCGGGCCAATATTGTCGGTCAGGTGCCGAAGCTCGTTCAGCGCGTAAGGGTCGCGCATCGCCGCTTCCCGAATCTTGCGCATGGTCGCAAGCTGGTCCGCGGTCCACGCACTCTGGCCGCCGTTCATCCGGGCATTCAGGCGATCCATCATGCTGGGCTGACGGGCGGGAGCAGTTTGAGCATGAGCAAAGGAGAAGGAAAGCAGCAAGAAACCCAGGACCTTACGAGGGCAAGCCATGGGCGGATGTTAGCATGCGTCCCGTCACGCTCCTGCGGCATCTACGTCTAAGTAACCTGTGGGGCGGAGAAGGTGGCTTTCCGCTGTTTTCTTCCGTTTACTCCGCCCGGACAATCCGCTTCCGCTTCACCGCTTGACGCGTTTCCCAGCATGACATTGTTGCAGCGCAAGCACTTATAGGAATGCGCCAATCCAGCCCGGTATACTCTGAGGGGTTGGTGCACTGAACGCTCAGCATCTGACGAGGTCTACGAACTACATGAAATCTCTCATCGAACGGCTACGCACGCGCCGTCTCGCTACAGTCTTCGTTCTTCTCGGCACTCTTTCCATCGCCATCGTGGGCGGCTCGTTCATGGCTCACGGGGTACGCGGACAGGAAAAGCAGAACGACAGCGCCGATGCCACTCCGCTGAAGGTTGGCAACTCAAGCCTTCCCAGCAACGAGTTCCAGAGCGTCTTCGCCAAAATCGCCAAGCAGGTGGGACCGGCGGTGGTGAACATCAACACCCAGACCCTGCCCAAGCAGTCCGCCAACCGCCCCAACCGGCGCTTCCACGGCCGCAACGTACCCAATCCGCAGAACCCTCCCGGTGGCGATGATGACGAGCAGGACCAGGGTGGCCAGGGTCAAGGTGGTCAGGGTGGTCAGGGCGGCGGCGACCAGGGCCAGCAGGGATTTCAGGATTTCTTCAATCGCTTCTTCGGCGGCCAGGCCCCCGATCAGGATGATGATGGCGGCCAGGTGCGCGAATCGCTAGGCTCCGGATTCATCGTCGACTCCAAGGGCTACATCATTACCAACAATCACGTAGTCGACAAAGCCGACAAGATCTACGTAAAGCTCTCCACCGATCCTGACTCGCAGGACCTCGGCCGCCCGGCGCGCGTCATCGGCACCGATAAGGCCACCGACCTCGCCGTGATCAAAATCGACGCTCCCTCCGCCCTGCCCACCGTCAAGCTGGGCAACAGCGACCAGGTGCAGGTCGGCGACTGGGTCGAGGCCATCGGCAGCCCGTTCGCGCTCGCGCAGACCGTCACCGCCGGCATCATTTCCGCCAAAAATCGCACCATCGAGCCCGGCGCGTCCGGCCAGTTCCAGCACTTCCTTCAGACCGACGCTGCCATCAACCCCGGCAACTCCGGCGGCCCGCTGCTCAACATGGCCGGCGAAGTCATCGGCGTCAACACCGCCATTTACACGCAAAGCGCCGGCTATCAGGGCATCGGGTTCGCCATGCCTTCCAGCACCGTGGTCGAAATCTACAACGACCTGATCGCTCCCGGCCACAAGGTCGTGCGCGGCTCCATCGGCATCCAGTTCCGCCAGGGGCTCTCGGGCGCGGTCAACCGCGTCTATGGGTTCAAAAATGGAGTACTGGTGCAACAGGTACAGCCCAACGGTCCCGCTGACAAAGCGGGTCTGAAGCCCGGTGACATCATCACCACCATCGATGGCCGCCAGATCAAGGACGGCGACGACCTGGTCAGCGAGATCGCCAGCCGCCGGCCCGGATCGAGCATCCGACTCGGCTTCGTCCGCGATGGCAAGCCGCAGGATGCCACTGTGACCATCGGCGATCGCGACAAGGTGTTTGCCGACATGGGCAACGCCCAACAGAACCAGCAACCCGAAGAAGGCGGCAACCCCGGCGAAACCAAACTGGGTATCGTGGTACGCGACACACCCCCGGAGATGGCCACCAAGCTCAAGCATCCTGGCGTGGTCATCCAGTCGGTCCGGACCGGCTCATTTGGCGATCTCCAGGGGCTCGAGCCGGGCTACGTGGTCATCCGCATCAATAAGCAGCCCACCGCCAACCGTGATCAGTTCAACCAGGTGGTGAGCAAACTCAAGATCGGCGATGACGTAGTCTTTGAAATCATGGACCCGCGTCATCCTGACCTGGGAATCAATTACGTAGGCGGAACATTACAATAAACTTGCATCCAAGGGCGTATGGGGTTGGGTCTCCATACGCCCGTTCCGTTTCCGAACCACCAGAAACGGTCCGGGAGAGACTAAGCAAGCACTCCTTGATTTTTCTGGTCTACCCTTCCGGCTCGTCCGGTATACTGCGGGAACGAGAAGCGCCCGAAAAACTTCTAATTTTTCACCCTGGAGGTGCTCTCAGGATGAAGTCAATCCGAGTAGTCCTTTGTTCGTCTCTCGCTGCGTTCTTGATCGCGGCATCGGCCTCTGCTAGCACGACCAACCACCCTGCGACCGGCAGCGCCCACGCCAAGACCGCCAGCCATAAGACCGCAGCCCACGGCCGGACGAAGGCAAAAGCCCCCAAATCCCACAAGCTCCACGGACAGCAAGCCATTGACGCTGAGCGCGTTACGCAGATTCAGCAGGCTCTCATCCGCGAGCACTACATGAGCGGCGACGCAACCGGGCAGTGGGATTCCACCACCCAGGCCGCCATGCGGAAATTCCAGTCCGACCAGGGCTGGCAGACCAAGCTGATGCCCGACTCGCGCGCTCTGGTGAAGCTGGGCCTCGGACCGGACTACTCCACCGCCATCAATGCCAAGGATGTGGCCTCGGCTCCCGCTACGCCGCCGGCGAACTCCATTGCCGCGCCGCAGACCGCCGGCTTTGCAGCCGCTTCGGGCATAAACCAGTAGCTACGCACTGTCCTACGAAGAGGCCGCCCGAGAGCGGCCTCTTCTGCGTAGCTATTCATGCACTGCTCGTTCGCCCCGCTTCGCTGCGCCAATCGGCGATAATAGATTCAGGACGTTTATAGCTAGCCGATCGCAGTATTCTCCTTCCCGAATCCTTGAGGCCCTTTGCGGCGTCTCAGGTCTCCCAGGAAATCCCGGCATGGCCCGCGTCACCCTTTAGAAAAGGACTTGATCCTCCATGCCGTTGAACTGCGGAATCGTCGGTCTGCCCAATGTGGGCAAGAGCACCATCTTCAATGCCCTCACTGCCGCCAAGGCCCAGGCCGCCAACTATCCGTTCTGCACCATTGACCCCAATGTCGGCATCGTCTCCGTGCCCGATCCGCGCCTCGACAAGATCGCTGAACTGGTCAAACCCAGCCGCGTGGTGCCCACCACCATGGAGTTCATTGACATCGCGGGCCTGGTCGCCGGCGCCAGCAAAGGCGAGGGCCTCGGAAACCAGTTCCTCGGCCATATCCGCTCCACCGACGCCGTCTGCCACGTCGTCCGCTGTTTTGACGACCCCAACGTCATCCACGTCGCCGGAGGCGTCAATCCGCTCCACGACATCGACATCATCAATACCGAGCTCCTGCTTGCCGACCTCGACTCTGTCGAAAAACGCTGGGCCAAATCCGAAAAGGCCGCCCGCAACACCTCCGACGCCAAAATCAAGGCCGACTTCGAAGCCCTCAAGAAGCTGAAGGAAGCCCTTGAAGCCGGAAAGCCTGCTCGCGTCGTGGACCTCTCCGAGGAAGAACGCGCTGCCGCCCGCGAGCTCTTCCTGATTACGGCGAAACCAGTTCTTTACGTAGCGAACGTCGACGAAGCTGGCCTGACAGAGGGTAACCAGTGGACCGCCGCCGTCGAACAGCGCGCTGCCGAAGAAGGCGCTCAGGTAGTCCGCATCTGCGGTGCCATGGAGGCCGAAATCGCCCTCCTCGAGCCCGAAGAACGCACCGAGTTTCTCGCCGACTTGGGCCTGACTGAGCCCGGCCTCAATCGCCTCATTCACTCGGCTTATAAACTCCTTGGGCTCGCCACCTACTTCACCGCCGGCCCTCAGGAAGCCCGCGCCTGGACCATCCCCGTCGGCACCAGGGCGCCCCAGGCCGCCGGCGTCATCCACTCAGACTTCGAACGCGGCTTTATCCGCGCAGACGCCTACCACTGCGACCTGCTCTTTCAATACGGAAGCGAGCAGGCCGTCAAGGAGAAGGGTCTCTACCGCTCTGAGGGCAAGGACTACGTCGTGAAAGACGGCGACATCCTCTTCTTCAAGTTCAACGTCTAGAACATCGCTAAGCAGCCTGGCGATGCTGCGGCACAGCCAGCCCGGCGAGCGGAGCCTTCCTGACGTGCGCCTGACTCGCGTGCCAGAAGGCTGCAACGTCGCGCACCGTCTGCTCCAGAGAGCGCCGCGCGAACCATCCAGTGGACGACATGAAAGCCGAGCTGTCGGCCATGTAAAACAGGCGGTCCTCCGGCCGAGCTGGCGCGTGCTGCACCTGGGCTGAGCGGTGGCACACGCGTTCGATAAGCCCGATCATCTCATTCACTGAAATGGTGTGCGCGGGGCCTCCGCCGATATTGAAGGCGTTGCCCGCCGCAATGGCGCGGAAATTGCGCGCCGCCATCAGGGAGTTCACCACATCGGACACGTGCAGCACTTCGCAGACCTGCATGCCGCTGCCATACACCGTCACGGGTTCGCCCCCCAGAATGGAGTACACCAGGTGCGCGACCCAGCCGTGCCCCGCGCCATCGAACTGCCGCGGACCGGCAACGCTGTCGGCGCGCAGCACCACACCCGGTAGTCCGTAAAACCGCGCATAATCGAGCACCGCACGATCGGCCGCCCCCTTCGAGCAGATGTGCGGCGACGCGAAATTGGCAGGCGCCTGCTCGGCTATGCCGCGGAATCCCGCCTCAATCGGCTGCAGACGATCCCCATGCTGTTCCAGCACATCGGAACTCAGCGCGTTATACACCTTCGAAGTAGAGATGTAGTACACCATGGGGCTGCGGCCGGAATTCCGCGCCGCTTCCAGCACATGCAAGGTGCCCCGCACGTTGACATCGAAGGTCTCACAAGACTCCACCGGGCTTTCCGAACGGGAAGCCAGATGATAGACCTCATCCACATCGTTGAGCGCTTCCCTGACGCGCAGTTCGCTGCGCACATCTCCGCGCAGGAAGCGAAGCCGCGCCGCGCGCGCCTGGGAACGAAGCCAGGTCACGTTCACCTCGGCGCCGGGCTGCGAGAGGTCGTCGAACACGGTGATCCGCGCATCCGTGGTAGCCAGCAGGTGCGCGGCAAGGTTGGCTCCAATAAAGCCGGCGCCGCCCGTGATGAGGATATGCTCAGGCTGATTCTCTTTTACAGAAAACATCCCAGTCCCTCGGCGGACAAACACTCTTGCCCTTTTATTCGGATGCCCGATTCCCCGGTGCGGTTGATTGTGCCGCAATTCCTTATCGCCGCTCCGCCAAATCCGCCCCGGTGGTCGATCGAATCACCCGCCGGTCCGAATCGGACCGCCTTGAGCGATTCGCAATTACAATGGGCGGAAAGGAGAGCTCGGGTTGATGAAAGCGTCTGTGGCGGCGGTTGACTCGGTACTCGGGAGTAAAGTCCTCACCAAAAACAAGCACCTGATCCGCTGGGTCGAGAAGATGGCCGAGTTGTGCCGGCCCGATTCGATCCATTGGGTGGACGGATCGCAGGAGGAGTACGACTTCCTCTGCCAACGACTGGTCCAGGCAGGCACGTTCATCCGGCTGAACCAGGAACTGTGGCCCGGCTGCTATTACGCGCGGTCCTCGCCCAGTGACGTGGCACGCGTAGAAGATCGCACCTTCATCTGCTCCCTCTCGAAAGACGCTGCCGGCCCAACCAACAACTGGGAAGATCCGTTTGTGATGCGTCGGCGTCTCAAGCAGCTCTTCAAGGGCTCCATGCGCGGCCGGACCATGTACGTGCTGCCCTTCAGCATGGGCCCGGTGGGCTCGCCCATGTCCGGCATCGGCGTGCAACTCACGGACTCTCCTTACGTCGTCGTCAACATGCGCATCATGGCGCGTATCGGTGCGCCGGTGTTCGCCGAAATCGACAAAGACGAGAAGCGCGTGGTGCCCTGCATGCACACCGTGGGCGTGCCGCTGAAGCCAGGACAGCACGACGTGCCTTGGCCATGCAATGACACCAGGTACATCGTGCATTTTCCGGAAACGCGCGAGATCTGGTCGTACGGATCAGGCTATGGCGGCAATGCTCTGCTCAGCAAAAAGTGCTTCGCCCTGCGGATCGCGTCGAACATCGCCCGCGACGAAGGCTGGATGGCCGAGCACATGCTCATCCTTGGCGTCGAAGATCCTTCCGGCGAGAAGACCTATGTAGCCGCCGCCTTTCCGTCAGCGTGCGGCAAAACGAACTTCGCCATGCTGATTCCGCCCAAAGCCATGAAAGGCTGGCGGGTGTGGACAGTCGGCGACGACATCGCCTGGATCCGCCCGGATAAAAATGGAAATCTGCGCGCGATTAACCCCGAGGCCGGCTTCTTCGGCGTGGCGCCCGGAACCGGCGCCCACACCAATCCCATGGCCATGGCGGCGCTCGCCAGGAACTCCATCTTTACCAACGTCGCGCTCACGCCCCAGGGGGGCGTGTGGTGGGAAGGCATGACCGAAACGCCGCCTGCCGAGTGCGAGGACTGGCGCGGCGAGCGCTGGACTCCCCAGATCGCAAAGCAGACCGGGCGCACCGCTGCCCATCCCAATGGCCGGTTCACGGCTCCCGCATCGCAGTGCCCCACCATGGATCCGGACTGGGAGTCGCCCGATGGCGTTCCCATCCAGGCCATCGTATTTGGCGGAAGGCGCTCCACCACGCTGCCGCTGGTCTATCAGGCGTTTAACTGGTCGAGCGGTGTCTACATCGGCGCCACCATGGGCTCTGAAACCACCGCCGCCGCCGCGGGCGCGGTTGGCAAAGTGCGCCGCGATCCCATGGCGATGCTCCCCTTCTGCGGATATCACATGGGCGACTATTTCCGGCATTGGCTCAAAATGCAGCGCGGCCTCGATCGCACACCCCGCATATTCCATGTCAATTGGTTCCGCAAAGATGAAAATGGAAAGTTCCTGTGGCCCGGGTTCAGTGACAACATGCGTGTGCTTCGCTGGATTGTGGAGCGCGTACAAGGACGCACGCATGGCCGCGAGACCGCCATCGGATGGGTCCCGCAATATGACGACATCGACTGGTCGGGCATGACCTTCCAGCGTGAAAAATTCGATGCCCTGATGGAAGTTGACCGCGAAGCATGGAAGCAGGAAGTGATTGCACACGAAGGCCTTTTTATTGAAGTGCACGATCACCTGCCGCCCGAGATGATCTACGAGCGGGAACTGTTGATCTACAGACTCTAAGCGGTTCACATCGTGAGAGAAGCCCCGGAACATGCACAGTGTCCGGGGCTTTTTGATTGACTTTTCATGCAACTTCGCACTTTGTCTTGACGAACATTTCGGTTATATTAAAAATTCCAGCACCCCTCGGGTGCCACCCACCCAGGGACGCTTGCACGCAGATTTTCTACTACCTCGGCGGACGCCGCACGAGCATCGGTAAATCATCTGGCACATGACGGCAGACGATCTGTGCCGTCACATCTGATCGCAAAGGGTTCATCAATGCAATCATCCGATCGCCGTCTTCGTGTACCTGCCCCCCAGGGGCTCTATCATCCGCAAAACGAGCACGATAACTGCGGCATGGGCTTGGTCGCCAGCATTCGCGGCGAGAAGAGCCACGACATCATCCGCAAGGGCCTCGAGGTTCTCATTAACTTGACCCACCGCGGAGCCGCGGGTTGCGATCCCGAGACCGGCGACGGCGCGGGCATTCTGATCCAGATTCCGCATGTCTTCTTCGCGCGCGAGTGCGGAGAGTTGGGCATGCAGTTACCCAATGAAGGCGCTTACGGCGTGGCCATGTGCTTCCTGCCTGTGGACCGCCACAGCCGCCTGCAGTGCGAAGGCGTCCTGGAACGCATCGCCAAGCAAGAAGGCGCAGCCGTGATCGGCTGGCGCGACACGCCCGTGAACGGCGACGCCATCGGCCGCGAAGCGCGTGCTTCCCAACCTTATATAGAGCAGCTCTTCGTGCGCCGGCCAGAAGGCCTCGACGAGGAGAGCTTCGAGCGCCTCCTCTACCGGATCCGCCGCCGCACCGAGAACGAGATCGCCGAGTCCGAGATCGAAAACAAGGAATACTTCTACATTCCTTCGTTCTCATGTCGCACCATCATCTACAAAGGCCTGATGCTGGCGCCGCAGATCCAGAAGTTCTACTTCGAGCTGGCCAATCCCCTGGTCTCGAGCGCGCTGGCCCTCGTGCACCAGCGCTTCTCCACCAACACCTTCCCCAGTTGGAAGCTGGCACATCCCTATCGCTACGTCGCTCACAACGGCGAGATCAACACCATCAAGGGCAACGTGAGCTGGATGAACGCGCGCCAGGGCGTGCTCGAACATTCACTCCACGGCGAGAAGATGGAAGATCTCTTTCCGGTCGTCATACCCGGCGGCAGTGACTCGGCTTCGCTGGATAACGCCGTCGAGTTCCTTTACCAGTCCGGCCGTTCCCTTCCCCACGTCATGGCCATGCTGATCCCTGAAGCCTGGGCCGGCAATCCCGACATGGACGAAGACAAGCGCGCCTTCTACGAGTACCACGCTTCACTCATGGAACCGTGGGACGGACCTGCGGCCATCGCCTTCACCGACGGCCGCGTCATCGGCGCCACGCTGGACCGCAACGGCCTGCGTCCCGGCCGCTACATGATCACCAAGGACGACATCGTCGTCCTCGCCTCGGAAGCCGGCGTGATCGACGCGCCTGCCGAAGACATCCGCAAAAAGGGCCGCCTCCAGCCCGGCCGCATGTTCCTTGTCGACACGGTGCAGAAGCGCATCATTGCCGACGCCGAAATCAAAAAAGACCTGGCCGCGCGTCAGCCCTACGCAAAATGGCTCGAGGAGCAGCAGGTCACACTCGATCAGCTGCCTGAGCCTTCACGCGTAATCGCCTCCAACCCGGAAACTCTGCTCCGCCGCCAGCGCGCCTTCGGATATAGCGAAGAAGACCTCCGCATCCTGCTCGGACCGATGGGCGCCAAAGGCGAAGAGCCGATCGGCTCCATGGGGACCGATACCCCCCTGGCATGCCTCTCCGATCGGCCCCAGCCGCTGTTCAACTATTTCAAGCAGCTCTTCGCACAGGTGACGAATCCGCCCATCGATCCCATCCGCGAAGAGATGGTGATGTCGCTCATCAGTTACATCGGCACAGAGCGCAACATCCTGGATGAGGCGCCGGAGAACTGCCACACCCTGAAGCTGCCGCATCCGATCCTCAGCAATCGCGATCTCGAAAAGCTGCGCCGCGTGTCCTCCGGAGATTTGCTGGCCACCACCCTGCCCGCACTGTTCCGCGCGGAAGACGGCGAAAAGGGCTTGAAGACAGCGCTGGATGACCTGGGCAGCCGCGCCTCCCATGCCGTGGCTTCCGGCTACACGCTGCTTATCATCTCTGACCGCGGAGTCGACTCGACCTACGCTCCCATCCCCTCGCTGCTCTCCATGGCCGCGGTGCACAACCGCCTCGTCCGCGAGAAGACGCGTACCCAGGTGGCGCTCATCATCGAGAGCGGCGAGCCGCGCGAAGTCATGCATTTTGCATTGCTCATCGGCTACGGCGCCAGCGCCATCAACCCGTATCTCGCCATCGAGACCCTGCACGACCTCAAGCGCCGCGGTCTTCTCCCCCACAACGTCACCGGCACCCAGGCCGAGAAGCATTTCATCAAGGCCATCAACAAGGGCCTCCTGAAGACCTTCTCCAAAATGGGCATCAGCACGCTCCAGAGCTATCGCGGCGCCCAGGTGTTTGAAGCCGTCGGCCTCAACAAGTCCATGGTCGACACCTACTTCTCCCGAACCGCATCCCGCATTGAAGGCGTAGGCCTCGACGTGCTGGCGCGCGAAGCCGAGATGAAGCACACGTTCGCCTTCCAGCCGCTCACCGACTCCGAGACCGAACTCGTCGTCGGCGGCCAGTATCAGTACCGCGTGGGCGGCGAGTATCACCTGCTCAATCCGCTCACCATCAGCAAGCTGCAACATGCAGTGCGGCAGAACAGTCCGCAGACGTTCCAGGAATACACAGACCTCATCGACGGACAGAACCGCACCCTGTGCACGCTGCGCGGGCTGCTGCAGTTGCAGTACGCTCCCAAACCCATCGCGATTGAGGAAGTCGAGGCTGCAAAGGAGATCGTGAAGCGCTTTGTGACTGGAGCCATGTCGTTCGGCTCCATCAGCAAAGAGGCGCACGAGACCCTCGCCATCGCCATGAACCGCATCGGCGGCATGTCGAATACCGGCGAAGGCGGCGAAGAAGAAGCGCGCTTCAAACCCGATGCGAACGGCGACTCGCGCCGCAGCGCCGTCAAGCAAATCGCCAGCGGACGCTTTGGCGTAACCACCAACTATCTCGTCAACGCCGACGAGTTGCAGATCAAGATGGCGCAGGGCGCAAAGCCCGGCGAAGGCGGACAGTTACCCGGCCACAAGGTCGACGCAACGATTGCAAAGGTGCGCCACTCGACGCCGGGCGTGACGCTCGTCTCGCCGCCACCGCACCACGACATCTATTCGATCGAGGATCTGGCGCAGCTCATCTACGACCTGAAGAACGTCAACCCGACCGGCGACGTGTCGGTGAAGCTCGTCTCGGAAGTCGGTGTCGGCACGGTCGCCGCCGGCGTCTCCAAGGCGCGCGCCGATCACGTCACCATCTCGGGCTATGAGGGCGGCACCGGCGCCTCGCCGCTGACCTCGCTGACCCATGCCGGCTCGCCCTGGGAGATCGGGCTCGCCGAGACGCACCAGACGCTGGTCGCCAACCGCCTGCGCGGCCGCATTGCCGTGCAGGTCGACGGCGGCATCCGCACCGGCCGCGACGTCGTCGTCGGCGCGATGCTCGGCGCCGACGAGTTCGGCTTCGCCACCGCGCCGCTGATCGCGGCCGGCTGCATCATGATGCGCAAGTGCCACCTCAACACCTGCCCGGTCGGCGTCGCGACGCAGGACCCGCTGCTGCGCGCGCGCTTCAAGGGCCAGCCCGAGCACGTGATCAACTACTTCTTCTTCGTCGCCGAGGAAGTGCGCGCGATCATGGCCGAACTCGGCTACCGCAAGTTCGACGACATGGTCGGGCAGATGCAGATGCTCGACCAGCGCGCCATGGTGGCGCACTGGAAGGCGAAAGGGCTCGACTTCTCGCGCCTGTTCACCAAGCCGGAGGCGGCGCAAGGCGTCGCGATCTACAACTCCGAGGAACAGGATCACAAGATCGAGAAGATCCTCGACCGGCGGCTGATCGCCGAGTCGCAGGGGGCGCTCGATCGCGGCGCGCCGGTGCGCATCGTCACCACGATCAAGAACACCGACCGCACCGCTGGCGCGATGCTCTCGGGCGAGATCGCCAAGCGCTACGGCCATGTCGGCCTGCCCGACGACACCATCCGGGTCAAGCTCAAGGGCACCGCCGGACAGAGCTTCGGCGCGTGGCTCGCGCGCGGCATCACGTTCGAGCTCGAAGGCGAAGCCAACGACTATGTCGGCAAGGGCCTGTCGGGCGGGCGCATCATCATTCGCCCGACCAACGACTTCCGCGGCAAGTCCGAGGAAAACATCATCTGCGGCAACACGGTGATGTACGGCGCGATCGAAGGCGAATCGTATTTCCGCGGCGTCGCGGGCGAGCGCTTCTGCGTGCGCAACTCGGGCGCGACGGCGGTCGTGGAAGGCACCGGCGATCACGGTTGCGAGTACATGACCGGCGGCACGGTGGTTGTGCTGGGCGAAACCGGGCGCAACTTCGCGGCGGGGATGTCGGGCGGCGTAGCGTTTGTCTACGACGCGGACGGCACCTTCGGCAGCAAGTGCAACAAGGCGATGGTCGCACTCGATCCGGTGCTGCAGCAGGCCGAACAGGAACGCACAATCGACCGCGCTTTGTGGCACACCGGTGAA
>NZ_DASXYM010000167.1:0-13518 GCF_036502485.1 Occallatibacter sp.
TCCGAGAATCGGTCTCCCCTTAGATAGGCGGCTTGAACGGCAAGTTCTCCTTGCAGGTTCACGTACCCGGTTCGTTTATCGAGAATCACCGGCGCCATTCCTTCTGAGAATTCATAGGCCATATCGAAGCGCGGTTCGGTCACGAACTCAACATCCCGATTGATGTGCCCCCATTTGCCGTTTCGTGCGACCCGTGCCCTGCCCTGTCTGAATGGGCCAGCCATCCCGCGCTCGCAAAAGAAACGCATGGGAATGGCGGTAGAAGCGTCGGGATTGATGTATCCCCACGCGCCATTGAGTTTCACAGCCGCGACTCCTTCGGAGAATGCCCGCGCATCCTCGAAAAACGGTGGGATCACCAGATTTCCGTCCCGGTCAATGTAGCCATAAAGCGTGCCGTCGTATATACAGGCAAGACCTCCGCTGAAATGGCTAATGCTTCGGTAACGCGGCCTGACGACGACTTCTCCGGTTGCAGAGATCAGGCCGCGAATGTCACCGCTCTTCGGATCGCTGGTAGAGAACTGTGCGAGTTCCTCAGAAAAGATGAGCGGGCTTCCGTATGCCGCTGGAATCACTAAATCACCGTTTGAATTGATCGCTCCCCATCGGCCACCTTGTTTGACCGAGGCGAGTCCGTTACGGAAGGGAAATGCTTCCTCGAATACGGCTGGCACGGCGATTTCGCCGAGACAATTGATGTACCCGGCTTTGTATCGCTTTCGGCTTCGCCCCTGTCGCACGAAAACCGGGAACAGCCGATCCGTCCAAGCCAACCTGTGCGTCATTTCCACGAGTAGAGGCTAGCAGATCGCGGGGTTCCGCCTGAGTCACCGCCTAGGAGAAAATCTCGAGGTCGGTGTCGTCGAGGTGATCTGGCTCACGCTAAACTTTCCAGCGACGACAAATCAGAGGGGACCTGCATAACGCGGCTATCATTGCACAATGAACCGCGCCGCGTTGCTTTTCGCGCTAATTCCAACTGCGCTCTTAGGGCAGTCCATCCCGTCGCGCCTGCCCGCCCGATTCTGACTAGCGACCAGAGGAGCTTCCGAACCCGAATCCGCGACGGTGCAAAGTCCCCTGTTGAGTTTGCTGGTCACTACACCCTGCTTCGCTTCGGGTGCGGCGCGCGTAAACGGACTCCCCGACGAACTGCGCAGAAGAACGAAAGGGAAGAGTCCGTTTGCCTGCCTGTGTTTGGGCTTGCAATTGGTAATGCCGGGCAGCCGCCCGCAATGATTGCACCGCCACAAACCTGGAAGCCACACTCCCAGGCCACACCCCGCCGCTCGCTATACTGGAACACAGGAACCACCGTGTTCGAACCCATCCGTTTTCTATGGAACGCGACCCGCGGCTCGCGCCTCACCCCCTGGCGCAGCGAATACCTCCGCTGGCGCATCGAGACCTACTCCGGCCTCTGGGCAGAGAAGCTCACCATGCGCGACATATTAGCCTTCATGTGGACCTCCCGCTGGGAGCTACTCAGATTCCTCGCCTGGACCGGCGATGTGCAGAAACAAGCCCGCCGCAAACCCTGAGCAAGCCCGCAGCAAACCCTGAGCTGGAAGCCCCGCACCCCCCAAAAACCTTCCCCAAAACGCTCTCCCAAAAATACTGAAGTATCCACTTGACAATTATCCTCGTCGAGCCGATAGTGAAGTAACTGCTTCAGTATTGAATGCTGCAGCAGAAGGAGGATCAACATGCCAGACCAGAAAGTCATACACAGCACATTCGTAATCGACCGCAGTTTCTCCAAACCCGCCGCGACCGTTTTCGCGGCCCTCTCCGAGCCCGACAAAGTTCGGCAGTGGTTCACCGACCCCAGCACCAGCGAAACCCTGGAGTTCTCCCTCCGCTTCGCCGTGGGCGGCACGCGCCGCTTCGTCTACCGGCTCGGCCCCACCACCCCCGTCGCCGGCATGGTCATCATCAACGACGGCCACTTTCAGGACATCGTCCCCAATGAACGCGTCGTGACCGCCACCACCATGTCCTCAGGCGACAAGCGCCTCGAAGCATCCCTCACCACCTTCGAGCTTCTCCCCACCGACACAGGAACGGACCTCATCTGCACCGTTCAGGGAGCCTTCTTTGAAGGCCTCGGCCCCGACCCGGTAGCGCTGATCAAAGCCGGATGGAACGGCTTGCTCAATCGGCTCGTTGACGTGGTTCATCAGAATTGACACCGGGAGACAGCATGGCGCCAACAGCAAACATCAACGTGGACCGGCTGTTTCATGCCCTCGGCGACCCCACACGCCGCGCCATTCTGGATCGATTGACGCAGCGCCCGCACTCCGTCTCAGAGCTCGCGGCGCCGCTGGGCATCACCCTCACCGCCGTGGCCCAGCATCTTCAAATCCTCGAGGAGTGCGGCCTCGCTCACACCGAGAAGCTGGGCCGCGTGCGCACCTGCCGCATCGGCACCGCGGGCCTTGACGCACTGGATCGTTGGGTGAGGGAACATCGCACGGAATGGGAGCGCAGGATGGATCGCCTGGGCGGTCTGCTGGAGAATCCCTGATCTTTGCCAAAAACGTGATGGTGCTGTCGGATGCGCCGTCCGGAATGCCGGCTCAGACCGCCTGCGGCACCAGTAGCGCCGACAGCACATCGGCCGCCGAATAAGTGGCTTTGTCGGGACCCAGGAACCGCGCGACATTGTTGATGTCGTCCCCCAGAGTCACGAGCGCCGGTTCCAGTACGATCGCCCCATCCACGCTTCGGATCTGCGCGTGGCCGATGTTGGCCAGTAGGGCATTGCACAGGCACTTGCGCCCGCGGGTAGCCTCCTCCGCGCCGCCTTTGGCCACGTAGCAGTCCACCGGCTCCGCGGAGCAGCGCCACGCCAAATCCCCATCGGGCCGCGCGTAGGCTTCGCGCAAAAATCCCAGGTCGCACACCCGGCAACGATTCTGCGCGACCCCGGGATCAGACGCCGTCCCCTCGAGCTGCGCCACCTTGAAAGGAAATCCCGTAGGCGAAGCGAGGGGGTCTGTCAGCACTCGGCCCGCGCCTCCGGCGGCCTTGGCCAGGAGATCGCGTTTCAGGTCGTCGCGCAAGCCGGACTCATCGGAGAACGCGAATGCCGTGCCCACCTGGACACCCGCCGCGCCTTCCGCAAGCGCCTCCGCCAGCTTCTCCGGAGTGCCGTATCCGCCGGCCAGCCAGAACGGCACGCCCAGCGCCCGCATCGCGCCCAGATCCACCCTGTCCCGTTGCCCATATTGCGGCTCGCCGGCATCGTTGAGCTGCAGCTTGCCCCGCGGCGGCGCGTTGTGTCCGCCGGCCGTCGGCCCTTCCACCACAAATCCATCCACGCGGCCTGACGCCCGCCGCAGCAGGCTTGCCGCCAGCGTGTGTGAGGAGACAATCGCCAGAAACTGCGGCCGTGCCAGCACCGGCAGAATCGGCCTCTCGGCGTAGTCGGCAGGATTGAAGCGGGCCACCGCTTCCTCCGTCGCCTCCGCATGACCGGAAACCGACAGGCGATACTCCGCCGAACGCCCGGCAGCGTATGCGTCCAGAATCCCGGGAATCTGCGAAGGAATTCCAGCCCCCATCAGGACATACCCCACCCCCGCCAGCATGGCCCCGTAAATCGACGCAAGATGCGGCAGCTGAACCTTCTCAAGAAAGTTGATGCCCACCGGGTTGATGTGCCCCTCGCGCGCCAGAAACACCTCGACAAAATTAGCCGTGATGCACAGCTCCACCAGCTTGCGCGGCTGGCGATGATGATGCAGCGGCAGCCTTGGGTAGGGCTGCTCGGGCGGCTTGCCGCCGGGGACAAAAAATTCGTGCCAGATGCGGCTTGCCATGGCAGGGAAGGGGAACGCGGCCAGCGCGCGGCGAATCGCTCCGCCTGGGTCGCCATCGACCAGGCGGCGCACAAGGACCTGGTCAAGCGCGGTGCCGGAGACCACGCCGAGCTGTCCGAGATTCGAGACGGCCTGAGCGAGTCGCCAGTTCGAGACACCCACGCCCATTCCGCCCTGAATGATCTTGGGAAGTTGAGGCACTTGGGGGATTGTTTCACCGGGGACAGCAATGTCTTGTGACGGCGCTCACAGCTGAAGGCGGCATTCGCCCATTGGCCCGCTTTCGGCCTGCCGTCCCGCGCCCCAATACCCTTCCTGCACTCCCCGCCCGCTCTCGCAGCCGCCTCAGCGTGGAAGAAAGATCACGAAGCACGTACCGGAACGCCCGGGCGCAGTGGAACTGCGCACCTTGATGTTCCCTTCGTGGCGCACCACGATCCCCCGGCTGGTCCACAGGCCAAGACCGGTCCCGTGATCGCCCTTGGTGGTCACAAATGGATGGAACAGTTGCCGCCGCACCGCAGGATCGATGCCGCTGCCGTTATCGGCCACCGCTATGCACAATCCATGCCGCCGCGGCGGAGCCGTCTCCACGCACGTCCGCGTGTGCAGATAGATGTCTTTCGCTCCCGCGTCAATCGCGTTTCCAATCAGGTTGTGGAACACCTGCTGCAGCTCTGACGCAAAACCTGACACCACCGCCGTGGTCCGATACCTGCGATGAACGCGAACATCCGGATTGCGCGTCGAATGCACATCCACGGCGATGTTCAGCAACTCGCGCGCGTCCACCCGCCCTGGATTGCCCTTCTCGCGATAGAAAGCCAGCGTCTGCCGCGCAATCCTTGAAACCCGCTCCACTTCACTCTCCAGCAGCGACAAATAACGTTCCGCCTGCGAGTTCGGCATCTCGGTTCGCAACAGGTAGAGCAGGTTCGTCACCGCTTCCAGAGGATTGTTGATCTCATGCGCAATCGCCGCCGCCATGCGTCCCGCAGAGGCTAGCTTCTCCGTCTTGCGCAGCACATCTTCCATGTGCTTCTGCTGGGTCAGGTCCTCCACATAGAGCGCCGATCCGGTCGGCGCGCCTGTCCCCGTAAGCTCCTGCAGGTTCATGCGCGCTGGAAACCGCGAGCCGTCTTTGCGGGTCAAAACGACTTCCAGATCGCGAACAGCGTCGGGCTTGAGCCCCTCCTGCGGAAAAGGCTTCAGGATTCGGTCCACATGCTTGCCCACAACTTCCGTCTGCGCATAGCCCAGCAGCCGGCAGAAACTCGGAGTCACATAGCGGCACGCGCCCTGCGGATCGATCACGCAGAGTCCGCGTTGCTCCGCACCCAGAATGGTCTGGACTTCCGTGGGCGAAAGTGCCGGCCTTGCCGGTCCATCTGGATCGAATTGGTGCACCAGGGGCTCCCTCACGCGTCCATTCCCCGCGGCGAAGGGCGATGCCTCGTCGCGTGCTGATTCACGTTCAGCCAGTACTGTTGCAGAAAGGTCATCAGCCGGTTCACTTCATCCGGATCGGGGCTCTTCACCAGGTAAGAATTTGCGCCGCGCTCGTAGGCGCGGTTGATCGTATCCGCGTCCTTTGAACCTGCAAGCACCACAATCGGCACCTGCCGCAGATTCGGCGTACGCCGGATCTCGTCCATCAGCTCAAACCCCGACATGCCCGGGAGCTTCAGATCCAGCAGAACCAGCGAGGGCAGCGTCGGCCCCTCGCTTTGCCGGTGCAGCCACGAGAGAGCCACAGTGGCGTCCAGCGCATGCTCAATGGCGCCGTTGTACCCGGCGCGATTCAGCGCGCGCGTAATCAGCATCGCGTCCGATCGTTCATCCTCCACCAGCAGAATCGTGCGCTCTTGCGCCTTCGCCCCATTCAATCCCGTGGTCGATCCGTCGGCCGGCGTCGCGCAGGTGATCGGGTACTCGTTCTTGCCAAGCCAGAAATCCTTCACACACCGCAAAAGTTCGGTAAGCTCCGCATTCGTGTCCGGCTTCACCGTGTAAGCATTCGCGCCCAGTTCGTAAGCGCGATTGATATCCACGGAATGGCGTGACGACGTCAGCATCACCACTGGAAGCCTCCGCAACGGCCTCGGGTCGCGCCGAATCCATGACAGCACTTCGAACCCCGACCTCCGCGGCAGCTTGATGTCCAGCAGCACCAGGGACGGCAGCGGGTACTCTTCCCGGTTCTGATACGGCCCCGTGCCGTCCAGGTAGGCCACCGCGTCGTCCCCGTCTTTGGCGCGCACCAGAGTCGCATTCAACTCGGCTTTGTCGAACGCCCGCTTGATCAAAATACTGTCGGAAGGATCATCCTCCACCAGCAGGATGGTATGGTTCATACGTTCTCAGCGGCCTCCGGTAATTCCACCCAGAATGTGCTGCCTTCGCCGGGTTTCGATTGCAGCCCCACTCGCCCACCCATGCGCTGTATCCCCCGCTTCACAATCGCCAGTCCAATCCCCGTGCCCGGAAACTGCTCCTGCCCGTGCAGCCGCTCAAACACCTGAAAAATCTTCTCCTGGTGCTCGGACGCAATGCCAATCCCATTGTCCTTCACTGAAATCCGCACGCACTCGCCGATCCGCTCCGCTGAAACCACCACCTCCGGCGTCTTCTCCGGAGAAACAAATTTCAGCGCGTTGCTCACCAGGTTGCTCACCGCCTGCACCAGCGTCTGCGGATGCGCCACCGCCCGCAGGTGATCGAGATCGCGCACGTGCACAAATTCCCGCCCCTCCGATAACTGCTTGATCGCCTCTTGCGCCATCTCAGCCACCCGCACCGGCTGCATCTCGAAATGGATCCGCCCCAGCCGGCTGAAGTTCAGCAGGTCCTGCACCAGCCGATTCATGCGCTTGCTGGCCGCCGTAACCTCGCTCAGATACTCGAGGCCCTGCTCCGGCACGTCCTTGCCGTAGTCCTCGATAAACGCCTGGGTGAATCCTTCAATCGCCCGCAATGGCGCGCGCAGATCGTGCGAAACCGAATAGCTGAATGCTTCCAGCTCCGCGTTGGTCTGTTCGCGCTCGGCAATGCGCAGCTCCAGTTCCTCGGCGTGCTTTTGAATCTGGTCCAGAAGCTTCTTGCGGTCCGTCACATCGCGCGTGATCTTCGAGAAGCCAATCAGTATGCCCTCGTCGTTGCGGATGGGCGTAACCACAACACTCGACCAGAACCGCGTCCCGTCCTTGCGCATCCGCCAGCCTTCGCCCTCAAAGTGCCCGGTATCCGCGGCCGTCTGCAGCACCTTCGCCGGCATTCCCGCCGCCGCATCTTCCGGCGTGTAAAAGCTTGAGAAGTGCTTACCCAGAATTTCGAAATCGTTGTAGCCCTTGATCCGCTGCGCGCCCGCATTCCAGCTCGTCACGTTCCCGTTCACGTCCAGCGAGTAGATGGCGTAGTCCGATACGCCCTCCACCAGAAGCCGGTAGCGCTGCTCGGCGATGCGCCGCTCCGTGAGGTCGCGCGTGATCTTTCCATAGCCGATCAACTTCCCGTTCTCGTCACACACGCGCGTGATCACAACGCTGGCCCAGAAACGCGAGCCGTCTTTGCGGATGCGCCAGCCCTCGTCCTCAAACCGGCCCGTCTCCGCCGCCACCTTCAGCTCATACTCCGGCTTGCCGGCATCCCGGTCCACCTGCGGATAGAAGTTGCTGAAATTGGTTCCGATGATCTCCTGGGCCGTGTACCCCTTGATGCGCTCCGCGCCCGGATTCCATGAAGCCACATTGCCCACCGGATCAAGAAGGAAGATCGCGTAATCGCGCACCCCTTCCACCAGGATGCGGAACACGCGTTCGGATTGAAGAGGGGGCGTATACTTGGCGGTCGTCGGGATTCGGCTTTCCGTCACGCTCATGAACGAAAGGGCTCCTGCAGGTCTGCAGTCCTTCTATGTGCGGGGGCCCTGCAGGCGGAAATGCATCGTCTGCCTACGACATCATGAAAAATTCACACGTCTGCTTTCGGCTACGTGAATACTTGGATGCACTTGCGGAGCTGTTTGGTTTGCTGCTCTTCACTGCCTGTGACGGCGCGCACAGCGTCCCCATTGCGATCCCGGCATACTAGCTTCCTGCTGCGCGCCGGCGGCGAAGGAGTGTTGCGCTCAAAACCCGTCTCAACCTTCAGCATTCTCCGCAGCCGCTCCCCAGCATCTGGAGCAATGTTTACCAGAAAGTTACGAAGTACGTTTTTTTTGACCTTTAGGGCGAAGAGTGAACTAGGTCGCTGACGATAAGTGGCTTATGAAACTTAGATTTGTGATCCACATCACCTGCCCGAGCGCGCATCGCCAGGCCCCAGGCTGAGATTCGAGCCACTCCCGCATCGCAGCAGAGCGCCGGCCCGTTACCAATCAGTACTCCCACCCCCCCCGGGGGGTGGAGCTCTCTCAATACGCCTGGAACTGCTCTCTCAATACGCCTGGAACTGATCCAGCGGCAGCCGCACCCGGAAACACGTGTCTCCCGGCTCCGAGCGCACCTCCAGGTGCCCTCGATGCTTGCGCACAATCCGCATCGCGTGGTCCAGCCCCAGGCCCAGCGCGTGTCCCGGCGGCTTGGTGGTAAAGAACGGCTCGAATACCCGGTCCTTCAACTCCGGCGGAATGCCCGGCCCATTGTCCGAGATCTCCACCAGCAGCATCTCGCCATCGCGGCGCGCCACCAGCTTCAGCCGCCTCGGCGTATCCATGCAGGCCATCGCGTCCAGCGCGTTCTCAATCAGCGACGTCCACACCTGGTTGAGCTCACCGCCATAGGCGCTGATACACGGCAGATCCTCCTGATAGTGCCGCTCTACCGTCACTCGCTTCAGGCGCGAGTTGTGCATCTGCACCGTCGCCTCGAGCCCCGCCGGTACATCCACCTCGGAGATCGCCGCGCGATCCATGTTCGAGTACGTCTTCACGGCGCTGATCAGGTCGAAGATGCGCGCCGTCGACGCAATCAGCGTCTCCACTGACCGCGTGGAGCGCAGATACCGCGCAAAATACTGCAGCGTAACGCAGGTCCCGTTCGCCTCCAGTATCTTGTGCAGTTGATCCAGATCCTCAATCGTGATGCCATGCTCCGCCAGGTCTGGAGCCACATCCCACGCACCTTCGCAGGGCAGGGAAGTCAGCCAGTTGCGCAACGTCTCTTCACGGCTGATCTGCTCCGCCGCATCCGGACCCGGCTGCGTCGGCTTGCGCGCGAAGATGGTCCGCTCCCAGCCTTCCACCTGGCTGATCTGCTTTTCCGTCAGGCACAGGTTCACCAGCTTGAAGCGGTTCTCGCGGTTCGCGCGCAGTTCCATCACCAGCCCTGAAGCCGCTCTCTGCGCGGCCGACGCCGGATTGTTCAGCTCGTGTGCCAGGTTGCCGGCCAGCTTGCCCAGTGCCGTCAGCTTCTCCGCCTGCTGCTCAATCCGCGTCACCTCGCGCACCCGGTCCAGCAGCGTGGAAACACACCGCTGCGCCATGCTTGGAATCGCTTGCAGCATCTCCGGAAACAACGCCCGTGGCACCGTAAGCGCCCACACCTTGGCGGCTGCCACGCCGTGCCCGCCAAAGGTCTTCATGCGCGAGAAGGGAAGCAGACCGGTCATCTGCCCCGTGCGCCCAATAAAGATAGGTATGGTTGTGCCGCGCGCCCGCTGCACATGGATCTCGCCCTTGAGAATCAGCACCAGCTTGTCTGCCGGCGTGGTTTCTTCAAACAGCACCTCGCCCGCCTCCGCTACCAGTTCCTCGCCATGCTCGGCAAGCCACAAGCGGTCTTGATACGCTAACCCCTGCAGCGGCGCGACACGCTCCAGGGCATCGACTATCTGTTCTACAGGCGTGGGTGTGGCGGGTGGGGATGCAAGGGACGAGAGCATGACCGCGACCTCCGGGGGAGACCCAATCTCAGAATACCCGAACCTCGGCATTTATCCGGTGCGAAACCAAGAACCCAAAGCAGGCGCCGTTTGCGATGCTGATTCGCTACGAACCTTCCGTGCCCCACCCTGTCGCCTTGTCTCTGGCGACAGGGTGTCAGACCACGAGCTTCCATTTCTCTTGGACAGGTTCAGCACGAGCCAATAGTACGGGCCACGGCACCTCGTACCGTACTATCTATCTGGTTCGAAAAAAGAGGAATCGCGCATGTTGAAAACGCTTCCAGCCACCCTCCTGTTCTGTTTCGCAGCTTTGCTTCCCGCCCAATCCTCCGCCGCGAGGTTCGATATGGGTACAAAGGAATTCCGCCTCGACGGCGGCAATGTCACCTACGTCTTCGGCGTCAATCCCCGCGGCGAACTCCAGCAGATGTACTGGGGCGCCCGTCTCGCCGACTCCGACAAGCTTTCCCCCGCTCAGCCCATGCGCGAAGTGGCCTCCTTCGACCCGCCCTACTCCACCACACCCCAGGAGTACGTCGGCTGGGGCGCCGGCCTCTACGTCGAGCCCGCTCTCAAAATCACCTTCGCCGACGGCAACCGCGACCTCGTCCTCCATTACGACAGCCACACCGACAAGCCCGGCGGACTTGACGTCGTCCTCAAAGACATCTCCCGCCCCATCTACGTCACCCTGCACTACGCCATCGACCCCGAAACCGGCATCCTGGCCCGCTCCGCCACCATCGAGAGCCGCGAGTCCGCGCCAGTGACCATCGAGCAGGCCGCCGCGGCCGCCTGGGCCCTCCCGCGCGGCCAATACACGCTGAACTACCTCACCGGCCGCTGGGGAGGCGAATACAACCTCACCCAGGAACCCCTGCAGCACGGCGCCCGCGTCATCGAAAGCCGCCGCGGTTCCACCGGCCACCAGGCCAACCCCTGGTTCGCGGTCCAGTCCGTAACTCAACCCGGCGCCGCCGACGAAGACCACGGCGAAGTCTGGTTCGGCGCCCTTGGCTGGTCCGGCTCCTGGCGCATCGTTGTCGAGCAAGACCAGCTCGACGCCGTGCGCGTCACCGGCGGCTTCAACCCCTTCGACTTCGGCTACGTCCTCAAGCCCGGCGAGAAGCTCGACACCCCCATCTTCTACGGCGGCTACTCCGCGCACGGCCTTGGCGGCGCCTCCCGCCTGCTGCATTCCTTCGAGAACCACAACATCCTGCCCCGCACCGCCAAAACTGCCGGCCAGCCCCTGCCCAAGCCCCGCCCCGTCATCTACAACTCCTGGGAAGCCACCGAGTACAACGTCACCGAAACGGGCCAGTCCGCCCTCGCCGAGAAGGCCGCCGCCCTCGGCATCGATCGCTTCGTCATGGACGACGGCTGGTTCGGCCAGCGCAAAGTCGACAACGCCGGACTCGGCGACTGGTACGTCAACAAAGAGAAATTCCCCAACGGCCTCAAACCCCTCATCGACAAGGTCCACTCCCTCCACATGGACTTCGGCCTCTGGGTCGAACCCGAAATGGTGAACCCCAACTCCGACCTCTACCGCGCCCATCCCGATTGGGTCCTGAACTTCCCCAACCGCCCCCGCTCCGAGGCCCGCAACCAGCTCGTCCTCAACCTCGCCCGCACTGACGTCCGTGATTACGTCCTCGGCTTCCTCGACAAGCTGCTCAACGAGAACGACATCGCCTTCCTCAAGTGGGACTACAACCGCAACTGGAGCGAGCCCGGCTGGGACCAGCTCCCACCCGCCGAGCAGAAAAAGGTCTACGTCGCCTTCACCCAGAACCTCTACGGCATCCTCGCCGAGCTGCGTAAGCGCCATCCCAACGTCGAAATCGAATCCTGCTCCGGCGGTGGCGGCCGCGTTGACCTCGGCATCCTCCGCTACACCGACGAAGTCTGGCCCTCTGACAACACCGACCCCTTCGACCGCCTCACCATCCAGGACGGCTTCAGCTACGCCTACACGCCGCAGATCATGATGGCCTGGGTCACGGCCTCGCCCCACTGGCTCAATAAGCGGACCACCTCCCTCGCCTACCGCATGCTCAGCTCCATGCAGGGCTCGCTCGGCATCGGCGACAACATCGCCAAGTGGAGCGACCAGGACCTCGCCGTCGCTAAGCGCCTCATCGCCGCCTATCACGAAGTGCAGCCCACCATCGTGCAGGGCGACCTGTACCGCCTCATCTCACCGCGCAATGGCAGCGAGTTCTCCGCCACCCAGACCGTCAACCACGATAAGACCCAGTCCGTCGTCTTCGCCTTCATCCACTCCACCCAGGAAGGCCGCGGCTTCCCCATCCTGAAACTCAAAGGCCTCGACCCCCAGGCGCAGTACACGGTCACGCCGATTGAAGGCAAAGCCAGCCACAACGCCCCCGCCACCGCCAGCGGCGCCTTCTGGATGAACCACGGCCTCGACATGGACGACAACTTCCGCGGCGACTTCCAAGCCGCCGCCTTCCGCCTGGATCGCAAATAAATCCAGACCAAGCCGATGACCCCGGCTCAACCTCCTCTATCGCTGCGACGCCCCGCCACCGCTACGACGCCGGATGGTCCGGTCTTGAAATGCTGATTCAACCACAACGCGAGGGTGCCCCCGGTCTCGCTTTTGAGACCGGGGATAGCGTTACGGTGGGACCCGCCACATTTACGATGCTCATCACCACACGGACAGATGAGGTGTCGCGCCCGCCATCTCGTTCCACCGGCAAAGAAAGAGACACAGAATCAGGCAACGACTACTTCGGGGCTAGATACTACGCGTCTACGATGGGGCGCTTCATGTCGCCTGACTGGAGTGCAAAGGTTGAGCCAGTGCCCTATGCGAAATTGGGCAATCCACAATCCTTGAATCTGTATTCGTACATGCTCAACAATCCGATGAGCGGAGTCGATCCAGATGGACACGCAGGAGATTCCTGTAAGGCTAATCCTGGTTTGTGTGCAGCTATTCGCGATGCTGTATCAAACGGCGGCTCAATACAAGACGGCTATGCAAATTGGAAAACTCAGCAAGGGGTAAAGGATAAACAGCCGAAAGCCCCAACCGACAAAGAGAAGAGCTCAGGAAAACTCAACAACGGAGGCTTCATCCATTACGGGAACTGGGGCGGCCCGGGCTGGACCGGAGGACGAACAGAAGCCTATGAAGATCTGAGCGTTGGAGACCAAAAAAAGCTGGCTGCCCCGGTCGACCCACACGACGGCTGCTACCAATCTCACGATATGTGCTACTCGAACGGTCGCGTTTTAAGCGGTGGGACGTCCGACCTAGCAGGATCCCAAACTCAGAAACAGAAAGACTCCCAAACGCAGTGGGAACGCGGTTGTGATGCAAGTCTTGCGATGTGCGTGCACAACCTGCCCTCATCCCAAACTAACGCACCGAGTCGTGAGTCAAGTGTTGTGTTCACGGTTAGGGGCCTACTGAGATGCCTTTCTTGTTCAGACGAATAGGACAAAATATGCAAACACTTTGGAGGACGTTCGCGAGTCTCTGCGCTGTAACCGTTATTGTCGCTCTGCTCATCCCGCTTCGTGCACTTGGATCACGATTGTCTATTTGGCTAATCATATTTGCCATAGCCATGTTTGCAGTTTGGGGCGGCATCAATGCTTATGCACAGCCAATGTCCATGTCTGGACGATGGTGGATGTTTAGGATTTGCCTTGCCGGATTTTTGAGCATGCTCTTGTCATTCATCACGGCATTAAGGAGTCCCAGAGGAACGAGAGCTGGCCTTGTGGCCTTCGTCTCCGTAGCAATCGCTGTCGCTCATTTCAT
>NZ_DASXYM010000168.1:0-6441 GCF_036502485.1 Occallatibacter sp.
CCATCGTCGCTGGGCAGATCGTTCACCGCGGCATACAGCGCGTTGATGTCCTCGCCCGTCTCGTCATGATCATCTTCGCGCGTCGCCTTCAGCGTCTCCTTCGCACCCTTCGCCGCCTTCGCAAGACGAACCGGCTCGTCGTGCGGCACGCCCAGATACTCCAGAACTTCTTGCCCAACTTCCGCAAAGACCGGCGCCGAAACCGCCGCGCCGTAATACGAACCCGCCCGCGGGTTATCCATCACAATCGCCACCGCGATCACCGGGTTGTTCACCGGCGCGATCCCCGCGAACGACGCGATATGCATGGTCTTCGAGTAGAGGTGCGTCGCCGGATCGATCTTCTGCGCGGTGCCCGTCTTGCCCCCCGAGGAGTAGCCGTTCAGCTGCGCATCCTTGCCCGTGCCGTTCAGTACCACCCCTTCCATCATCTTGCGCATCTCGGCCGATGCCAGCTCCGAGATCACGCGATGCGAGCCTTGGGGCAGGGGATTGAGCAACTCCTCTCCCAGCTTCACTGGCTGCGCCGCAGCAGTCTTGGCATTAGGGGACAGCAGCACATGCGGCGGCAGATACGTCCCGCCATTGGCAATCGTCGAAACCATCGACACCAGTTGCAGCGGCGTCACACCCACTTCCTGACCCATCGCGATGGAGCCAATCGACGACGATCCCCACTTCTTTACCGGCCGCAGCAGCCCGCGTGTCGCCCCAGGAAGCTCAACGCCCGGCTTCTGCCCAAACCCAAACGCGCGCACATAATCGTAGAACCTGTCCTGTCCCACCTTGAGCGCCATCTTGATTGCGCCCACGTCGCTCGAGACCTCCAGCGCCTTGTGCACCGGGATCACGCCATAGTGCTCGCCCTGGTTGTCGTGGATCACGCGACCGGCAATGGTGATCTGCCCGCCCTGGCAATCCACCATGTCATCCGGCTTGGCCACCCCCGCATCGATCGCCGCCGAGTAGGCAACCAGCTTGAACGTCGAGCCCGGCTCATAGACATCGCTCACCGCATGGTTCTTGAGGAGCGCCGGCGTCGTGTGGCGATACTGGTTGGGATTGAACGTGGGCCGGATCGCCAACGCCAGAATCTGCCCCGTGTGCACATCCTGGATGACCACGGTTCCGTTATCCGCGTGGGTGCGCTCCATCGCATGATCCAGCGCCCGCTCCGCAAGAAACTGGATGTTCGAATCAATGGTGAGAACCAGGTCCTGCCCCGGCTCGGGCTCCTTCTCGGTTGAGCCCAGCACCTTCCGCCGCGCATCCATTGCGGTAAACATGCGGCCCGGCTGGCCGTGCAGGGAGCCTTCGAATTTCTGTTCCAAACCGCCCAGCCCGGTGTCGTCCGTGCCCACGTAGCCCAGCACCTGCGCGGCAATTTCATTGTCGGGGTAGAAGCGTTGGAACTCCTTCTGGATATAGAGTCCCTTCACACCCAGCGCCTTTACCTGCGCCGATGTCTCATTCGAAACCCGCCGCGCGATCCATGCGAATCGCCCGCCCGTATTCAGCCGATTCAGGATCTGTTCTTCCGCCGTCTGCGCATCTGCCGGATCGACGTGAACAACGGCCGCAAGCCGGCGCGCGGCTTCGTCCTTATCGTCAATCTCGCTGGGATCCGCGTACCACGAGTCCACCTGCACGGTCATCGCAAGCTCATGCAGGTTGCGGTCAAAGAGCATCCCGCGCCGCGGCGCAACCTCAAACGTCCGCTGCTGCTGCTTCTGCGCGCGCTCCGCGTAGTCTTGGTGGCGCAGAATCTGCAGCCAGAAGAGACGCGCAGAAATGGCTCCCGCCCAACCCAGAAAGAAAAGACAGATCACCCAAAAACGCGCCACCCGGAGCGGAATGGCGCGCGGAAGCACATTTCGATTGCGAGTGCGATTGCGAAGAGTAGCTGCCTCCATGGCGTCGCTCCGAGGACAGGGAAGGGAAAAGCCTTGCTTATTGTACCGGCGAGGCCGGCGAAGTCATCGGTGCATTCACCTGAGCCAGCGCGGGAGCCGAAGCATCAATCCGCGCGCTCGGATGTATCACCTGTCCGGGCTGCGGTGCGGCAAGTCCCAGCTCCCGCGCCTTGCTGTCGATGCGACCCGGCTGCGTGAGCTGGGCTTCGCTCAGCTTCAGCTGACGATTCTCTTCGCGCAGCTGATCGAGCTGCTGCTTCTCAGCTTCCACCCGATAGGACCGCTCAATGGCGCTGAAGTGCTGCAAACCGTAAATCATGATCAGGGAAAACAGGACCGTAACCGCCGCGGTAAACACGCGCATCTCGCGCACCCGTACCGGATCCGGCGCTTTTACCAGCCGGGAATTGTCAAAGTGCTTGGTGAAGTAGAACTCCGGCGTGCGTACGCCCCGGCGCCGCTGACCCTGCTGCGCCAGCAACTCCGTGTTGCGCTCCGTTACGCGCGCCGTCCAGCTGCGGCCTGTCTCAAAGTATGTTGTCGTTGCTGCCGCCATCGTCGTCTCCTGGCCTCTAGCTGCTAGCTTCTAGCCGCTAGCTTGAACCTCATGGAACCTGATCCCTAACGCCTAATCCCCGCTTTTTCCGCCGCTCTCAGCTTCGCGCTGCGCGAGCGCGGATTGCGCTCAATCTCTTCTTCGCCCGCCGTCACCGGCTTCTTCGTCAGGACCGTCCAGATCCCCTTCTGCGCTCCCTCGCGCAGGCTGTCCTTCACAATGCGATCTTCCAAACTATGAAAGCTGATGACTGCCAATCGTCCAGAGGGCTTAAGCAACTTCGGTGCGGCCTCCATTAACGCTTTGATCTCGTCCAGCTCGCGATTCACATAAATCCGTAGTGCCTGAAATGTCCGTGTTGCGGGGTGAATCCTGTCTTGCTTCATTGCCGGGGCGGCAGCTCTGACAATCCGGGCTAATTGCCCTGTCGTCGTCACCGGCCGCCCGCGCACAATGGCTCTGGCGATTCTCCGCGACCTCCTTTCCTCTCCGTATTCGTAGATAAGGTCTGCCAGCTCTCGCTCGCTCACCTCATTTACCACCTGTTCGGCGGTCTCGCCCCGGCGCGTATCCATGCGCATATCAAGGGGCCCCTCCGCCATAAAACTGAATCCTCGCGCTGCTTCATCCAGCTGCAGACTGCTCACTCCGAAATCCGCCAGCACCGCATCGACTGACCCTGCGGCCACATGCATCGGAGCCGAACTGAATGCATCCCCCACCAGCTCTACCTGCGGCGCTTCGCTTCCAAGCTCTGTCCGAACCGCATCGAGCTTTGCCGCCGCCAACTCCATCGCCTGCGGATCGCGGTCGAACGCGATCAATTTGCCGCTTGGCCCCAGCCGCCGAAGGATTTCCGAGCTGTGCCCGGCGAGCCCAAGGGTGCAATCCACCACCGTGCTGCCCGGCTTCAGAGCCAGGTGCTGCAACGCTTCCTGTAAAAGAACCGGCACATGGCGTTCTCGTTCGGTCGTCATGCGCTCCCCCCTGAGGGGTTGGTAGTCCCTACTGCTTGCGGCGGGTTATCTCCGCCAGCTTCTGCCTGTCTTCCGGCGTGAGCTTGTTGCCAAGAACCGTCTGCTCAAACCGCTTGCGGTTGTGGACGGCTATGTAGCCTCCCATCCCGATCACCGCGACTTCTTCGTCATCCAGCCCGGCCGCGCTGCGCAGAATCTGCGGGATCAGCAACCGTGCCTGGGCGTCCATCTCAACCTGCTGGCCGTAGTAGCTCGTAATGCTTAGGTATTTCTGGACGGCCTCTTCCATCTCGCTCGACTCGCTCAACTGAGCCTCACGCTTTTCCCACTCGGGCAGCGGCCATACCTGGGCGCTCTCGCCATCCGTGCTGGTCACGTAGAACTGGGTCACGCTTCCGGCATCCACCAGTTGCTTGAACGCAGAAGGGAGCTTGAGCCTGCCCTTCTCGTCGACCTTGGCCGGGTGGTTGCCGCGAAACATACTTGCCTCTGGCTCAACTGCAGCGCGATGTGTGGTTGCCGGGCGCTCCGGCTGGCGGGTGGCCAAGCAGATTCCCCAGCTGCCTGGGGAAGCGAATAATTAGCGTAAGGGAGGCGAATTCTAGGTATTCTTGGCGTGGATGAATTGATTGTTGGCCACCACGCTCACTTTTACTCCCTTTTGCTCCACTTCACGAACGATCATAGCCCACATCTGGGCCCTATCCAACAGGAAAATGCTGATCCATCCGTGCGGCTGGCGCCTGAATCCAGAGATGTACCTCAGTTGGGTAACGGTTGATCTATGACCACCATATTTAGTGTTTATGAATATGGTTCATGTCCGGCAAGAGCCTCTTGGCAGCGAGGCAGTCCGGGTGTAAGCCCGGTTTTCCGCAAGTAAAAAAATAAATTCAGCCTTGATTTACAAACCCGGCCGAAAGCTTTGAATTCTGGAATCCCTCGAGACGGGGCACACTACTCCCAGCAGCACATCGCGTCGGTATCGTGACAGGTCGGCAGCTTTGGATCAGTGATGGCGGTCACGACCGTTTGGGAGCCCTGAGATCAGCCAATGCAAGGTCGGCAAATCTGTTGTCTATCAAGAAATCACAGCCTAGACAGACTTGTCGGCGGTCTGGTGTCTTGCTTTGGGCCGCCGCGTGGCCTTCTCGATGACCAGGAACGATAGGTAGCCCAGCACGACCAGGTTGATGGCCAAAACCCCAACGCGAACCGTCGTGATTCTCCGGAAGAGCTCGTGAATCTCAAACGGCAGAAACGAGGCCGTAATCAGCAGGGTGAGGACTTCTCCCCAAATCTTCTCGAGATACAGACCGACGCCCTCGGCAATGCAAACGCCCGCATAGCAAAAGGCGCCGAAGCCGATGCGCCGCAGCATGGGGTCGTTGAGCAACTCGGCCTTTTCGAGCAGGAAGTTGACTACACGCGATTCCGGGTTGCGGTGAAGCACCTCAACCAGGGTGTGCCACGCGAAGTCATCCACATCCCTGTGCACCAGATGGAAGGCGCCCAGACCGACGAGCACGAACAGCAGGGCGCACAGGAACTTGTAGCCTGCGATCAATATAAGACCGGCGTGGTGTATCGGCGGTTTTTCGACGATCTGGGTTTGCGAGCCCGTCATGATTGGCGGAACGGAGAATCCTGGATGCACCGGACCTTTACGACTATTTTACGTGAGGGCGGGCGCCGCGGTTCCGGAGGGTGAGAACGAGTGAACATTTGAGGGGGCGCCCGAATCTCCAATTTTATGCGGGAGGGTGGAGAGCGGGCAGCCGGAACCCATTTCCGCACTCGCCGCGGTTTACCAAACCCTTACGAAAGATGACCGAAGCCTTTATGCGGCTGCACCTTAGACTGCGCCCATGAACGGTTTTTTGACATTAGGCGTGCGTGTATTGGAAACCATCTTTTTCCTGGGGATGGCAGGTTCGGCGGTGGTGGTGGTGATCAGCTTTGTCGAGGACTTCGGCGTATTACTTCATCGCGACCGGTAACCTTTGACCTCCGACCATGGGCGCCGGCTCACGCGTTCCGGTGGGCTTTCAGAGGGGAAACGGGCAGCGGGATCCGGGTATTACGCGCGGACATCGTGGGCGACCGGGCCGTCAGGTTGAGTGTCCTCCACAGCGGGGGGCTGTTCTTTGAGCGGGATACAGAAGCGAAAGGCGGCACCCTGGCCGGGCGTACTGGCGACCTGGATGGAGCCGCCATGTGCCTTGAGGAGCGCCCGGACGATGGCCAGCCCCATGCCCGATCCTTTGCCGAATTTTGCTGCCTTGCGTCCGCGATGAAATTTCTCAAAGATGAGCGGCATGTCGACCATGTCGATGCCGGGGCCGTTATCGGCGACGGTGAATTGCAGGCGCCCCTCGGTGCGCTCGACACTCATGGTGACGCGGCTTCCCTGGGGCGAGTAGCGCGCCGCATTCTCGAGCAGATGGCGGAGCACACGGCTCATCAGGCGTTCGTCGAAAAGGACGGCGGGCTCATCTTCGGCGGCGCAGATCTCAACGACGTGTTTCGACAGCAGCAGCCCGGACTGATCGAGGGCATGCCGGAGCAAAGCGCGCGGATGGTGCGGCTGCAAGTTGAGTGTGCTCACATTGCTGTCAATTTCGGCCATCTCCACGGCTTCTCCGATGAGGTGGTCGAGACGCGTCGCTTCTTCGTCCACAATGGCCGCGAGGTCGAGTCGCGTAGCGTCGTCGAGTCCGCTGGGGTCAATGAGGGTGGTCGCCGCGGCGCGTATGGATGTGAGAGGTGTGCGCAGCTCATGGGTGAGGGAATCGATAAGGGCGGCGCGCAGCCGTTCGCTCTGGCGCGAGGCCTCGAGGCGCGCATTGGCTTCAATGGCCACGGCCCGGGTAAGGGCGATGGCTACCTGAGCGCAAACCGCGGTGGAAAGTTCGCGCGAAAGAGAGGGGGGGCGCCACGCGAGTGCTCCGATGGAACGGGAGCCGACCAGCAGGGTGTGGACCACAAAGTTCTC
>NZ_DASXYM010000169.1:0-32548 GCF_036502485.1 Occallatibacter sp.
GAGCCATTTGAAACTTGCAACCGCAACCCTTTTCTGTTCGAGATCCATCCCCCAAACCCTTCGTTGCGCAGCGATCTCTAGACGACCCGAAAGGTGTGAATCATGACAGATCCTTTGAGCCTGTCCAAGGAATTTTCCATCGACGCGGGTATCTTTACCGCCGCTAAGGTGACGGTAGGCAGCTCGGCCGATGCAAACGCCATTCAGGCGGTCCTTTTAAATAGCAGATTCCCCGACGGCGATATCAAGGTCGGTAACTTCTCAGTCAAGGCCAACACGGGTGAGGTCTCGCTGCAGCCATCCGCGCTTCCCGCTGGAACATCTGTGAGTTTTGATTTTTCTGCTTCTGCCCAAAGCGGTATGGGCGTCTACGACAGGTTTGCCGATGCCCTGTCCGCTCTCAATCTGACCAACCAACCGAGCCTCAAAATTGCCGATGTGACCGGCCGACGCTACCTGCTGTTGTCCTGTGGCTATTCCGGATTGTTCTCGGGATCGGCCTCTCATCCAGTCGGAATGCTCGGATCGGTGAGCTTTGGGGTTGATGCAAAGGGCGACTCGACCTATGCCCTATTGCATCGATTTGATGCCGGCCAGGGCGCCTCGGACGTGATCCAGGACTCCAGCACCAGTTGGAGGCTGCCCCGCCATGTTGCCTTTGACGGAACCGATCTCAATATCAAGCCGGAAACCTGGCTCTTGGTGGAAGTCGATGGCTCGCTGGCCCTCAATCTTGCCGCTACGCTTGGTTGGAACATAAATTATGCGCGGGATCTCGAACTGCTAGGTATCACGCACAATCTCAGCGCGAAGATCGAAGCAGGACTCTCGGCGACTTTCGGCTTCGACGTGAGCGGCAAATACATTCTAGTGGTCGGCCGCGAAGGCACCGCCAATTCCGTGCGATTGTGCCTTTCCAGGCAACAAAGCAAGGGCCTGAATTTCGGCTTCAACCTCAACGTGGGTGTGCAGGGGGCCGATCCACAGCTCCCTGCGAACTTCGATGACTTCATAAAATCGACGTTCGGGGTGCACGGCATCCAAGTCCTCACAGATCTGCGCCAGTGGACAGACCCGTCGACCGACCTCGGACAGAAGATTGCGGGTTTGGCCGATCAGACGGCTCTGGATCTTTTGAAGAGCACGACGGGAATCGATCCTGCCGTGGAGTTCGACAAAGCCAAGCAGATCGTCGCCGATGCACTCAACCAGTGGAGCGCGCTGCCCGCCAAACTCTCCTCCATGTTGTGGACATTCCTCGGAAAACAGGCAAGCCCCGGAACGGTCGACGAGTTCAAGTCCGTGCTCGCGGATCTGGCCGATCCAGCGAAAGGCGCGAGCGCGTTTGCTGCGGCATTGCAGAAGGCGACCTTCGGCGATAGTCCGGCAGGCCAGTTCCTAGCATCGATCGCGGATCAGGGCATTCTGGCGCTCGCCAATGACCTCACGCCGGTGACCTTGGCAGCCAATCAGGTGATCAACATCCTTGACGGCGGCGTCATCGCGAAACTTCAATCTTTCATCGGTCAAAAACTGGACCTTGATCAGATCCGCAATGCAGCGAGCGATGCCGACTTCGCCAAAATCGATAAGTGGCTCCAGGATCGCCTTGCCAATTTCCTCGACAAGAAGCTGGGCCTTGACGATTTGAAAGACATCCAGAAGGCCATTCGATCTCTTGACACCAAAGTCGCTGGATACTATAAGACCGCGGTGCAGGCGATGATCAAAAAGTATAACTTTGAATTCGCAGCAACCTATCAGCGCACTGCCACAGACACGGCTTTGATCGATGTGGTCTTCGATTTGTCGGTCAGGGATGCCGCAAGCCTGTTTCAGTCAGCCGTGGCGCAAAGCAATCTTGACTCTCTCCTCAGCAGGGATACCGCCGGAGTTTCGCTGAAGGTTGCCGCGCTCTCACACGACATCGGTCGCAAGAGCACTGTTGACCTTCACATGCCGGTATTTGATTTCACTGGCGAAAGTGTGACGGATGCCATGGTCTCGCTCACTGCGGAAGAGCAGGGCGGCCGCATCCTGCTTTACCAAATTCACGCAAACAACAGCGTCACCGTCAAAAACCGCACTGCCAGCCAACTTGCCATTCTCGCCAATTTGAAGGTCGCTCCCGACCAAGCGCCGCAACTCGAAGCGGACGGGTCGATCTCCTATGAGATGCGGCAGGTCAAGGCCTCTATCAGGCCTATCGATCTCAAGGCCCGCACAGAGACATTTCTCCGTCAATATCTTGCTGGCCAGTTCGGAGTCGGGGACGCATCGCTTCCCACCTTCTATGTTGATCTCAACAATGCGCTCGCAGCGAGTACGCACAACGAAGGCAATATCCTCGGCGACGTGGTGCTTTCCATGCAACTGTCGCTGCAGTCGGCTGTGCTGAGCGGTTGGTTTCGGCCTCGTGACCCGAGCCAGCTCACCGCCGATCAGATGACCCTTTCGCACACATTGCAGGCGGCGTGGAAAAGCACGTTGCCTGCTCTCTACTTCCAGAGTGTGGACCAATACCAAAGCAACGAAGCAATTGCAGCCATGCTCGTTTGGTCGGCCATGCCGGTTTCTACCACGATCGACGCCAGCGGCGAAACCCTCAGATTCAACACCAGCAAAGGCGATGTTTACTGGGATTTCGCCGACATCGATCTGCGCCGCAGAGTTGCGCGGGATTCACATACCGTCGCGGCCCTTGCCCAGCAGTTCGCCAGTATTCACGCTCAACTAATCGAAGCGGGGAGTTCCAATGCCGCCTTCTTCGACCCAAGTGGAGTCGGTAAATTCATTGACCTCGCGCTGAACACCACGGGGGACAACCTGCTTAGAGGCTTGCTCTTTACCGAAGCACAACTGGTCCAAGGTGCGGCGGACGCGTTGAAGCGATTAGCATTGGCGCTCGCTACTATGGCCGCCAGGCCCGCCCAGGCGATGCGTTTGCTCGCCGACTTCGCCGCGCAACTAACGGATACATTCAATGAGAATGTCAGCTCAACCTACACTGGGATATCCGACCGCATTATCGGTCCGATGTTGTTGGTCCAGGCATCGGCTGCGCTTGGATCGGACGGCATACTGCCCTCCGCCATGTTTATCTTGTATGCCCTCAACCCAACCCGCACGTTTGATCTGAGCACTTTTATCACTGGAAGCAACCCTGCAAAGGCGGATGTTGCTTTAATGCAATCGCTGGTCAGCCTCACCTGAAGCGACGATCGAAACATCTGATTGCGTGAGAAAATCGAGGTCAAGCCGAAGGCAGGAATCTTTGCTCCATGGCGCAGAGAGTTGTGTCCGCCTCTTGCGACAGGGCATCCGGACGCGGAAGTCTCACGGACTCATTTAGAGCACATCGGAGGATTTGAACTCCGTCATCGTCGCGAACGCAGGGATAGCTCAAATCGTTCAGCAGATTAGAGGCGATCGAAGGCGACTTTGAAGTTGCTGCACACAATGAGTCTCGCGACGCGATTTCATCACACGAGAGAGCCTCGCTTCACAGACTTTGCGAAACTGGCCAATGCGGCTCTAATCGTGAACGATGCCTCTGGCGATCGCATAGCGGGTAAGTTCGGCGATAGTGCGCAGCCCCAATTCATCCATCAGACTGTTGCGATGGAATTCGACGGTCTTCGGTGAAATATTCAAGGAGGTCGAGATCTCCTTTGTCGACTTGCCCTCGGCTACCAGTTGCAGGACCTCACGTTGACGAGGCGTGAGCCGGGAACCGAACAACTCTGCCGGGTTCTTTCTTCGGTCAAGACTAACTAACTGCGCGGATTCAGTTCCCACAAGGGGCGTTACGTAGTAGCGATTGTCGAGCGCGAGGCGGATGGCTTCCAGCAACTCGGTCGCTGCAGATTGCTTGGAAACATACGCTCTTGCTCCGGCCGTGAAAGCGGCATGGACATAAGCGGAATCAAGCTGCTGGGTAACAAAGACCACTCGTGCCGATGGTACGAGCTTGGACAATCGCCGGGCCGCTTCAATCCCATTCAGTTCAGGCATGCCGATGTCGAGCACAATGACGTCCGGCCTCAGCCTCTCAGCCTCTGCCAAGAGAGCGCGGCCGTCCGCAGCCGTGCCCACGATATCGAACTCGCCCGAAAGCAGACGCCCCAAGCCCTCCAGCATGAGCGCGTGATCGTCCGCGAGTAGAAGGCGCTTACGCATGATCCTCCAGGGGGATCTCTACCGTGATGGTCGTGCCATGGCCAAGTGCGGACTGCACGTCAAGAGTACCGCCTGCGAGTCGTGCGCGTTCTTGCATGGAGATCATTCCCAGTCCCGGGGCTGCAGGTTCAGCTTCCCGATCGAAGCCCAACCCAAAATCCATGATCTTTAACTGAAGCCCATCGTCGGTCCCGCTCAGCATAACCTTCACATGCGTTTTGCCGGCGTGTTTGGCCACATTGCGCAGGGCTTCCTGTGCGATCCGATACATGGCAATGGAAGCCTCGTGCGGCAATGATTCGGGAAGTTCATGGCTGAAATAGGTTGCCGGCATCTCCTCGCGTTGACCAAAATCGGTGACAAGCGCCTTCAGAGCTGCGGGCAATCCGAGATCGTTCAGGATGGCCGGATGCAGGCGGTGCGACAAGGTTCGCACATCGGAGTTGAGTGCGTGAACCTGGTCCCGCAGGTCCTGTAGCCCGCCGGGCATCTGCGGCTTGTTGTCGGTTGCATTAATCTGCTGGAGCGCGATCTCCAGCAAGCTCAGGCGCTGGCTGATGTCATCATGCAGTTCCCGGGCAACTCTTTGCCGCTCCTCTTCCTGCACCATGAACAGGTGCGCCGTCAAGCCGCGCAATTCCTCTTGGGTGCGATTCAATCGTCGCGCGGCAACGGCTATCTCGCTCTCCAAGGCCTCCTTTTCCTTGGCGATGAGCCTCTCCGCTTCTCGCCGGAGCGAGATATCCTCCACCATCAGCAGCAGCACGCGGCTTCCATCGGTTGAAAGCACCTGCGCCTTTATGAGCAGAGTCTTGCGTTGAGTCGTGGTCGACTCATGCTCGAACTCGATCAGCGATCCGGACTGCCCGAGTACCAGGCGGGCGAGCATCTCGCGAATCCCGTTGATCCCCCAAAGCAGACTGGCGAGGTCAGGTAGGGACCGACCCTCGAGGTCCATTCCTGGCATCTGCACGAGTTCGCGAAATGCGGTGTTCTCGGCTCTGATGGTGCAATCATCATTGAGAACAACAATTGGAACTGGAACGCTCTCAACAACCGAGCTTGCGAAATCCCGCGCGTCCACAAGTTGCTGCTGGCTGCGCCGCAACTGATCGATGTCGAGCAGTAGCACGACCAGTCCCTCGATTTTGTTGTCGGACGTGCGATAGGGACGAACGCGCAGTAGATGCCAGCGCCCCTCCTTGTCCTGCACTTCCATCTCTCGCGTTCCGAGCGACTCGAGCACCTCATGCAGAATCGGCTCGATATCTTCAATGCTAAGCTGCAGCCGAATCTCATTGATGGAGCGGCCCACATCCGAGGCCCGCACGCTCAATAATCGCTGCATGGGAGGAGTGAACTGCCGGATCTGCAATTCACTGTTCAGCATGAGCAGCGGAATGTTCACGCTGTTCAACAGGTTTGTGAGGTCATTACCGGTCTGCGTGAGGACGTTGTTACGCTGCTGCAGTTCGTCGTTCACGGTCTGCAGTTCTTCGTTGGCGCTTTGCAACTCCTCTTTGGTCGTCTCAAGCTCTTCGTTGGTGCTCTGCAGTTCCTCGTTGGCGGACTGAATTTCTTCGTTTGCGGAGACAAGTTCCTGGTTGCGGGCATCACGTTCTTCCACCAGAGACTGAAGTTGGAAGCGGGTGGTACTCAGGTCCTGCCGTAGCTTCGCAATCAGCCGATCCTTTTCGTCAGGTGTAAGCTGTGGCTGCGCGGACTGCTCAGGCAGCCTTAGATCGCTTGGCTTCGACAGGGCCTGGAACAGAATGAGGAAGCATCGGGGACGCGCTTCCGCGCTGGTAATCGGCAGAACATCGATATGAACGTTCTGCTCGCCGCGCTGATCATCGAGCAACACCGCTTCGGTGGCCGTAGGTATGTTGTCGCGAATGGCACGCTGCGCCGCAGATCTGACGTCATTCGCCAAGCCGTCTTTAAGCAGGCGAAGCAGGCTCCAACTTACGGCTCCAGGCGTGATGTCGAGGAACTGTGAAGCTTGGCCGCGCGACTGCAGCACATTCATGCGCTCATCGATGATGAGTCCGGGAGGCCCGAATCTTGCCAATACAATGCGATCCGCGGCTCGCTGCAATTCCTGCTCGGGCCACGCGATGCTCTCAATCTCCACAACGGGTGAGCGTACGCCAGCGGAGTTTTGGGTGATGGCATATGCGCGAGGCGGCTCGTAAGGGAATGGCATATGCGCGCCCGTCTTCATGTAGATTTTATGTTTTCGGTCGACGGTGGAGAACACATCGGCGTAGTCGCGCAAATTTTCAGAAAGGCCCAGCAGCATGTATCCGCCGGGGTCGAGCGCATAGTGGAACGTGAGCATCACTTGCCGCTGTAGTACCTGATTGAAGTAGATCATCACATTCCGGCAACTGAGGATGTCGATATGCGAGAACGGGGGGTCGGCGCAAAGGTTCTGCCGCGCGAAGATACAGGTATCGCGAACGCGCTTGGACACTTGGTATCCGCGATCGATTTTCACGAAATAGCGGCGGAGGCGCTCCGGCGACACCTCTCCGGCGATGGTGTCCGGATATAAAGCGATTCGCGCTGTCTCGATAGACTCGTCGCTGGCATCCGTGCCAAAGATCTGCACGGGCGTATCAACACCGTGTTGAGACAGGTACTCCAGTACGGTAATGGCGAGGGAGTAAGCTTCTTCACCAGTCGAGCATCCTGCGCACCACGCGCGTATCGGAGTTTCTGGTGGCCGGTCCCTCAGCAGCGCAGGCAACACGTTTGTCCGCAGCGACTCCCAGAACCCCGGATCACGGAAGAAGTGCGTCACATTGATCAGCACGTCTTCCTGTAACTGCCGGAGCTCGTCAATGCGCATGTGCAGCAGTTTTTGATATTCCGACATTCGCCCCATGCGGAGCAGCAGCATCCGCCGAGCGATACGCCTGCGGATTGTCTCTGGCTTGTAGAGTCGAAGATCGAGCCCCGACAGTCCTCTCAGCAGTTGCAGGATCTTCTGAAATGACTGCTCATCGTCCGGCGCAGCCACGCCTTCCTCGAGCGACCGCACCTCAGGGCGCATGAACTGGTGGCCCAGCCGGCTGAGCTCGACGGCGATTTCGGAAGGGGGCAGAACCATATCCACGTGGTCGGCAGCAATGGAACTGCGTGGCATCCCGGAATAGGATGCCGTTTCCGGACTCTGTACGATGGCAATGCCGCCTTCAGCTTTGATCGCTTTCAGGCCCAGTGCGCCGTCTGCATCCGCTCCAGAGAGAACCACTCCGATTGCGTGATTCTTCTGGTCCGTAGCCAATGAACGGAAGAACTTGTCTATGGTGCGCACAGTCCGATCTTCGGCCGAACCGTCGGTGACTGAAAACAGGCCATCTCTTAACATGAGCCGCTGGTTGGGCTGGAGAACGTAAAGCTGATTTTGCGTGGGCCGCTGTCCATTTTCAATCGGGATGACGGGCATCCGCGTATAACGCTCTAGCACCTCGGACAGAAAGCTGTGCTGGTTGGCCGCGAGGTGCGTGACCAGAACGAAGGACATACCTGTTTGGGGATCGAGATTCTCCAGGATTTCGCGCACCGCCTCTAAACCGCCGGCCGAAGCGCCGAAACCCACAACGGGGTATAGCAGTGACGGCGGCTGCGGCTCCTCAGATCCAGCCTCAACGCTGACGGAGAATTCTGAGCCCACGACCTCCGGGTCGCTTGGGGCGTTGGTATGATCGTCAGACGTTTCAGCCTTTTCTGCGCCGTGCCCGGGCGGCAGCGGGTCGGCCGAGTTTGACCCTGTGGCATCGACGGTTTCTTGCGGCAACTGGTTGTATTTTTCGTGTTTCATCAGGGGCTCACTCGCCAGGCTCACTCCAATATAAGCTTCTTGTGCTCCACAGGCAGATGCCGGGTTGCACCCGGCGCACAACTCACGCCTGCCCCCATCCTAAAACTCTTTTTTCCCTAGAGTGCACGACGGCGAATGGTTCGTGCTCTAGGCTGCAGGTTTGAGTACTGCTCACCTGCTGGAAGGGATAGGTGCTCAGCCGCTGAGGAATGCTCTCCGGCATTATCCCCACAGCCTCTCGCTGGTTTTGGAGGGTGACAGCACCTGTCGCGCAGAATTCTACTTGTCTGCGCGTGTAAACGTAAGCGAGGCAGAATTAATGCAATAGCGTAACCCGGTAGGTCCGGGACCGTCTGGGAACACATGCCCCAGATGGCCCCCGCAGCGCGCGCAGGTTACCTCAATCCTGCGCATGCCGTAGGTCAGGTCCTCGCGCTCCTCTACTGCCTTGGAGTCGGCAGGAATGACGAAGCTGGGCCAGCCGCATCCGGAGTCAAACTTCGCACCGGAATTGAACAGCAGGGTTCCGCAGCCCGCGCAATGGTAGTCTCCGGTTTCGTGGTTGTACTCCAGCGTCCCGGTGAAGGGCCGTTCGGTCCCTTTCTCGCGCAGGACGTGGTACTGCTCCGGCGTGAGTTGCGCACGCCATTCGACTTCAGACTTGACCATCTTTTCCGGTGCTTGTGGGGAAGAGCTGCTCATCGTGACCTCAAATAAATGGTTGCACAACAATTGCTGTCAGGGAGCCAGCCTGCCGTCGAATGTAGAACAGTTGCTTACCTGGCCGGCTTCCAGGCCCTGCCGGAACCAGCGCTCCCGCTGCGCGCTGGATCCATGCGTCCAGCTTTCAGGACTAACGGCTCGTCCGCTCATGCGTTGCAGGTGGTCGTCCCCCACTGCCGCGGCGGCCCGCAGCGCACCGGCAACATCATCCGGGTGAACCATATTGCGCTGTTCCGTGGTGTGACCCCACACGCCGGCAAAGCAGTCGGCCTGCAGTTCCAGATCGACGGAGAGCACATTTTGTTCTTCCGGATTGCCTTCGACTAATTGCCGCTCGCGCCCTTCGATGCCCAGCAGTTTCTGCACATGGTGACCGAGTTCATGGGTGATTACGTAAGCTTGCGCAAAGTCGCCGGTATCTCCACCGAAACGCTTCAACTCATTCCAGAACCTCAGGTCGATGTAGACCTTTTCGTCCTCGGGACAGTAGAACGGCCCCGTGGTCGCTTGCGCTGTGCCACACCCGGAGTACGTAGCTCCGCGAAACAGCACAAGCTTGGCGTGTCGATAGGTGCGGTGATGGGCGGCGAAGATCTGGGTCCAGGTCTTCTGGGCGTCATCCAGCACAAAGCTGATCAATTGCACGTCGCGATTTTCGGCGGGCGATGCGGGAGCAGCGGGCGCCGGAGCATTGGTGGCGTCATTGCCTGTCGCGCCGCCATGCAACATGCTGCCAATGAAGTTGTGTCCGGTGAACAGGCTGATGAGCAGCAGGATGATGAAGCCGATGATCCCGATTCCGCCGCCGCCCATGCCGAAACCGCCGGATTCTCCCCGGCGGTCTTCGACGTCGTTACTCATTCCTCCCGGCGTCCAGTCCATCGGTCAACCTCGGTTTCGATCATCGACGTAGCGCAGCCGTGACGGTGTTTACTCTCTCCAGTTCAGATGCAATGTGGCGCCGCCGGGCGGACCGACCAGCCAATTCAGTTGCCGCCGCAACGCGGAATCGATCAGATTTCCGCGATCACATCGATTTCCACAAGGATGTCGCCGGGGAGCCTTGCCGCTTGCACTGTGGTCCGAGCCGGCGGGGTTACACCTTCCGGGGCCAGATACCTGGCATACACCGCGTTCATGGCCGCAAAGTCGTTCATGTCCTTGAGGAACACTGACGCCTTTACTGCCTTTTCGAGACTCGATCCGCCCGCCTCCAGAATGGCCTTCAGGTTTTCCATCACCCGGGTGGTCTGCTCGGTAATGTCGCCTTCTACAATTTTGGCTGTGGCGGGATCGATGGGCCCCTGGCCTGCGGTGAAAAGAAGATTGCCCACGCGAATGCCCTGCGAGTAAGGACCGATGGCGGCGGGAGCGCTGGAAGTAGAGACGCGTTCTTTGCTCATGGCCTCATTTTATCTGCGCGCATTTGCTGTCATCACCACAAACCCGGCACCGCTTGCTTGAACCACAGGCTCAGCAGCCGGCAATCCTGCTTGCCTTCCGAGAAACGACTACCCACAATTCCGCATCGAAATTGGCAGGGACGGTGTGTCCGTGTCTGTGTCCGCTCATGGGGCAGCTTTCGCATGAACAATCTGGCAGTAAAAAATAACCCCCCGGAAAGGGGGCCCGGTCCGGGTCAGGTGGCGTACTCAGGCGCACCGAGCTCAGGCTATGGCGCCGAATACGCGGAGTGGAAGCATTGGACGGCCGACTCCTTCGGAGCGCTCAGTACGCGCGAAGCGTGTGATTTCAACGCCAATCTCCGCAAGGCGCGAACTGAGCTCCCATCCGGCTCTGTGGCCCTCGATATCGGCTTTGGTAACGGTGCCTTCCTTGAGTACGGCCGTCGCCGCGGTTGGCAGATGCATGGCACAGAGGCCAACCCCGCCCTCGTCGACCATGCCCGGCTGAAGGGCTTCCGGGCGATTCAGGCCGAAGACCTCAATGCCTTCCCCGAGAACACCTTCGACCTGGTCAGCGCTTTTGATGTCCTTGAGCACATCCCACTTGAGTCTCTCCCCGGCTTTCTCCTCGAGGTGCGCCGCGTGCTGAAACCTGGAGGTCTGTTCCTTGCGCGGTTCCCCAATGGCGATTCGCCCATCGGCCGTCATCTTCAAAACGGAGACCCCACGCACAGGACTGCCATTGGTACGCACCGGGCAAAATGGCTGGCCGAGGTTACAAGGTTCCAGGTGGTCTACGTCTGGCATGAAGTGCAGGCCCTATGGGCCGGCCCGACGCATACGCCGCACCGCCTCTTCGCCGTGCCGACGAAGAAGCTGATGAATGCGTTTCTCAATCTGTTGTTCAGCCCGCGCGACCCGCTGCCGTTTTGCTCGCCCAATCTGGTGATGATCCTGCGCAAGCTCGGCGAGCCTGCCGCAGTTTAGCTACTTGCGCTTGAGCGCTTCCAACTCGTCGAGTGTCCGCGGCCAGTCCGACCCGAGCAGCCGCGACAGGCTCCGGTCGGCCAGTACTTTGCCGCCAGTCTGGCACGCCGGACAATAGTTCGTCTCGTTGTCTGCGTAGCGAATCCGCTGTACTGGGCGGGCGCAGCGGGGGCAGGGCTGTCCAAACTTGCCGTGCACGGCAAACTCAGGGCGGAAAGCCGTCACCTTCTGCGGAAACGTCTTCCCCGCCTCGGCCTTCAGCCGCTCCGTCCAGTCCGTCAACACCGCCCGGGTGGAAGCGAACAGGCGGTCCCATTCTTTAATTTTAAGCTTCTGGGTAAGCGTGACAGGTGAGAGCCGCGCCGCATGCAGAATTTCGTCGGAGTATGCATTGCCCACGCCGCTCAAAATCCGCGGATCGGTCAGCGCCCTCTTCAGAGTGCGATTCTCCCGCGTCAGCGCCGATCGGAATCGGTCCAAATCCGCCGCGAAGACTTCGACCCCTCCGGGGTCCATCTCGTGGAGGCCCGGTTCCCCGCGGACCACGTGCAAGGAAGCCCTTCGTTTCGACCCGGCCTCCGTCAGCACCAGCGACCCGTTCGGGAAATCCAGGGCCAGCAGCGCATTGCGGCCTGCAAGCTTCGCTCCTGCTGGCTTCCAGTGCAGCCGCCCGGCAATCATTAGGTGGATGACGAGCCAGATGTCCCCTTCGACTCCAATCGCGATACGTTTCCCGACCCGCCGCAGGCCGGTGACTGCGCGCCCTTCCACCGCGGTCACCGGCGGGTCCACCGTCCGCAGAACAAACACTGAAGTGAGCCGCACGTGGTCCAGCGTCTGGCCCAGTATGCGCGATTCAAGCGCATGAATGTAGGCGGAGATGTCAGGAAGTTCTGGCACGTGAAAACAGAGTGAGCTATGGAAAGGAAACACGCAACCGGAATCGCAAAATCAACTTACGCCAGAATTGTGTTATCGATCAGCCGTGTCTCGCCGACCCATGCCGCCACCGCAAACAGTGTGCCCGGCTGTGCGCGATCCACAGGCTGCAGGGTTGCCCAATCGAGCAGCGCGATGTAGTCCACGCGCACCGCCGGCTGGGTGGCAAAAACAGACCTGGCGGCGGCCAGGAGAGCCTCGGCACCCCGCTCTCCACCAGCCACCAGAGCCTCAACGGTGTGGAGAGATTGGCTCAGCACAAGCGCTTGACTGCGCTGCAACGTGTTCAGATACACGTTCCGCGAACTCAGGGCCAAGCCGTCGGCCTCGCGCACAATCGGGCACACCACGATTTCCGTCCCCAGCCGCAGATCCGCCGTCATGCGCCGCAGGACCGCCACCTGGGCGGCGTCCTTCTGCCCGAAAAACGCCAGATCCGGTTCGGCGGCCACAAACAGCTTGGCCACCACAGTCGCCACGCCGCGAAAATGCCCCGGCCGGGATCTGCCATCGAGGCGATCACTTAAGCCTTCCACTTCGATGAACGTCTCCGCGCCCTCCGGATAGATCTCGTCGACTGCTGGCGCGAACACTACCTGCGCCCCTAGCGACTCAGCCAGCGAACAATCAGCATGGAAGGTCCGCGGATAGCGCGCGAAATCCTCATTAGGTCCAAACTGGGTGGGGTTGACGAAGACGCTCACCGCTGCAACATCGCAGCGCTCGCGTGCCGCCCGGATCAGGGAGCCGTGCCCAGCATGCAAGGCGCCCATGGTGGGCACCAGCCCGATCGTCTTTCCTTGTTTACGGTGAGCGCGCGACCAGGCGCGAAGTTCGTTTACCGTACTGATAATCTGCATCAGGCCCTGCGCAGCTTCCTGTCTTCGAGGGCTTCCCGCGTGGAGGCCGGCAGATGATAGCTCTCCTCATCGGACGGAAACGCCCGGTGCTCCACATCCTCGCGGTAGTGCTCCACGGCCGCACGGATCAGCCCCGCCGCATCCGCATAGCGCCGCACGAACTTGGCCGGCGGAGCAAACGTCAGGTTTACCAGGTCGTGAAACACAAGGATCTGCCCATCGCATTGCGGTCCTGCGCCAATCCCGATCGTCGGAATGACAAGCTCCGCGGTGATCTGCGTGGCTACCTCGCGTGGCACGCCTTCCAAGACCAGCAGAGCCGCACCGGCCTCAGCCAGGGCATGCGCGTCGGCGCGCAGCCTTTCGGCCGCTTCCGTAGTCTTGCCCTGTACGCGATATCCGCCCATGCGATGCACGCTCTGCGGCGTCAGCCCCAGATGGCCCACCGCGGGGATCTCCGCGTCGGTGAGAGCCCGCACCAAGTCAATGCGCGGCCCTTCAATCTTCACGGCCTCGGCTCCGGCTTCTTTGATGAAGCGCACTGCATTGGCCACTCCCTCGGCCACCGTTCCGTGATAGCTGCCGAACGGCATATCGGCCACCACCAGCGCGCGGCGCACGGCGCGCCGCACGGCCCGGGTGTGGTGCAGCATTTCGTCCACGGTGACGGCCAGCGTGTTGTCGTGTCCAAGCACCACCTGCGCCAGTGAGTCGCCTACCAGGATCAGATCAATGCCGCATTCATCCACCAGGCGCGAGGTCGCATAGTCGTACGCCGTCAGAGCCGAAATGGGCTTGCCCTGGCGCTTCATCTCGCTGAGCGCCGGAATGGTTACTTTGACAATGGGAGCACCGGGAGAGTCCCCGGCGGGGAAGTTCGTGAGGCTCATATGCTCTCCAGTGCCGCTCCGACCGGGGCCCTGGCGAAGGTCTTGTCGCGGGGGCTGGTATACACAGGATGCGGCCCGTACTACGGCGAGTTTACACCCGCTTTTTGAGGTAGATGCCGCATAGCGGCGGGCGGACTGGGAATTTTCACCGGCCCGCGTCCAGATCGCGTCTTTCCTTGCAGTCTCACCTGAATCGCCGCAAACTGATAGCAATGCTTTCAGATACGGCAAGACTGGTCGCCGAAGGACTCGGCGCCGCTGGAGCCCTTGGCCTGGCCGCCGGGGGATGGGCGTACGCTGCCCTTTATCCCACGTCCCAACTCTTCGGCCCGACTCTCGTGCTTCCGGAACGCCTCGGTGAGATTGCTCTGACGTTCGACGACGGGCCCAATCCGGCCTGTACGCCGCGATTACTCGATATGCTGGCGGCGCATGCCGTGACGGCCACATTCTTCCTGGTGGGTCAGTACGCGGAGGCGGAGCCTTGCCTGACTCGCCACATTGCCGATTCCGGCCACATCATTGGCAATCATTCCTGGTCCCATCCCAACATGGCGCTTTCCAGCCGCAAGAAGATCAGGGACGAACTCTACCGGACCAAGCACGCCCTTGAGCAGATCACCGGTACCAGCGTCCGCTACTTCCGTCCTCCTTTTGGTGCGCGACGCCCGGCGGTCCTCGATGAGGCTCGCCAACTCGGCATGTCGCCTGTGCTCTGGAATGCAATGACCGAGGATTGGGAGGAGCCCTCTGCGGATCAGATTGCCGAGCGACTGGCCCGCAAGGTGGATGCTCTGGGGCGAGGCGGCCGGTCTGCCACTGTCGTATTGCACGATGGGGGCCATCTGGATCCCTCCGCCGCTCGCGGCCCGTCAGTGGCAGCCGCCGAGAAACTCATGGGCCGCTACAGCGGCGTGCGCCGGTTCGTCACGGCCGAGTACTTGCAGTGGGGCCCGACGCCTATCGCCGCTCGCGCCCGCTAACCCTCGAGCGCAAACCGGAACGCTTCTCCGGCTGCCTCGACGGTGGCCTTTATCTCGGTTTCCCCGTGCGCCGTCCCCAGGAAAGCCGCCTCAAACTGGCTCGGCGGCAGCCACACGCCGGCATCCAGCATGGCGCGGTGAAATCGCCCGAACATCGCAGTATCCGATTTGACCGCCGATTCGTAATCGGTAACCGGCCCGGGCGCGAAGAACCACGTTCCCATCGCACCCACGCGATTGGTTGTCAGCGGCACGCCGGCTTTCTTAGCCTCGACCGCTACGCCTTCAAATACCGCAGCCGCCATTGCCTCAAGCCGCGGATACACCTGACCGGCATTCTCCTGCAGATAGCCCACGGTTGCCAGCCCTGCGGCCATCGCCAGCGGGTTTCCGCTGAGAGTGCCGGCCTGGTACACCGGCCCGAGCGGGGCCAGGAGATCCATGTACTCGCGTTTGCCGCCGAACACGCCTACGGGCAACCCACCGCCCACGATCTTGCCCAACGTGATCAGGTCGGGGTCCATGGCGTAGCGCTCCACCGCTCCGCCCAGAGCGATGCGGAACCCCGTCATCACCTCATCCGCAATCAGCAGCGCACCTTCGCGCCGGGTGATCTGCCTCAGCCTCTCAAGATAGCCCTCCGCAGGTGGAATGCACCCGGCGTTCCCAACCACAGGCTCCAGTATGACTGCGGCGATCTCACCGCGGTGCGCCGCAAACGCGGTCTCTACTGCAACCAGGTCGTTGTAGGGCAAGGCCAGCGTTAAATGCGCAATCTGATCGGGCACGCCCGCGGAGCCCGGAATTCCGAACGTGGCCACGCCGGAGCCGGCTTTCACCAGCAGGCCGTCTGCATGCCCGTGGTAGCATCCCTCAAACTTGACGATCAGGTTGCGACTGGTTGCCGCTCTCGCCAGGCGGACGGCAGACATCGTTGCTTCAGTGCCCGAAGAGACGAACCGCAGTTTTTCCAACTTGGGATAACACGCCACCACTCGTTCCGCCAGTTCCGCCTCGGCCGCAGTCGACGCCCCAAAGCTCGCCGACTTTCGCGCCGCGTGTTCGATGGCCTCCACTACGGGCGGGAACGCATGACCCAGAATCATCGGGCCCCACGACCCGAAGTAGTCGATATAGAGATTTCCGTCTGCATCGGTCAGGTACGCGCCTTCTGCGCTTTCAATAAATGGGGGATGGCCGCCCACCGCACGAAAGGCCCGCACCGGCGAGTTCACCCCGCCGGGAAAATAGTGTTCGGCGCGCTGCTGAAGTTCCTGCGATCGGCTGCGGACGGGGGCTGTCTTTGGGCTGGACATGGTTTCCCCAGTATAGAAGTGCGTCAGTGGCGTCTTGAATGTCGCGCATCACACCACTCGCGCGGCTCCGAGGTGGTGTTAACGAATCGGCAACTCGCAATTATTCATTTCTGAACATCAAAGCAGCACGCGCAACCTTTTCTGCGTCGTATCAAGTGTGTGAAGCCGCCCTGCCCGGGTCTTCCAGCCTGGACCATCCGCGCGACCGGTTCCTCCGACCCTAAATTCTTATGCCTAAAAGCACTCGGAATGTTGTCGACATCGCCACGGCCGCCAAACGTCTCCTCGGATTCAAGTCGCTCAGACCCGGCCAGAATGACGCCATCCAATCGCTGGTTGAGGGCCGTGATACCGTCCTTGTTCAGCCCACCGGCTCAGGCAAATCCGCTGTCTATCAGATCGCCGGAGCCCTCATTGAAGGCTCAACGGTCATTGTGTCGCCGCTCATAGCGCTGCAGAAGGATCAGGCTGACTCTATCGAGGCCAGCAAACTGGAGGCGACTGCGGTGGTCAACTCCACCTTGTCGGCCAGTGAGCAGCGTGAAGTCCTGGATCGAATCGAACAGGGCAAGGTGGAGTACATCTTTCTCGCCCCGGAACAACTGCGCAAGCCCGAGACGCTGGACCGCCTTCGCGCCGCCAACGTGTCGCTCATCGCCATCGATGAAGCGCACTGCATCAGCCATTGGGGCCACGACTTCCGGCCCGACTACCTGGGCCTCGCGCAGGTGATTGAAGCCCTCGATCACCCGCCCGTGCTGGCCATGACGGCGACCGCCTCGCGCGAGGTGCGCGCTGAAATCATCGACCGTCTCGGACTCGAAAACCCGCGTATCCTGCTGCATGGATTCGATCGGCCCAACATCTCGCTGCGCGTCGACCAGTTCTCCAGCAAAGACGAGAAGTGCGAGTCGCTCCTGCGCCGCGTCGAATTTGCCGAGAAGCCGGGCATTGTCTATGTCTCAACGCACAAGAACGCGGAGACTATCGCCGCCGACCTGCAGCAGATGGGGGTCGACGCGCTCTGCTATCACGGCGGGCTCAAGGCCAAACAACGTGAGGAGATACAGAACAAATTCATGAGCGGCGAGGTGCCGGTGATCGTCGCCACCAATGCGTTTGGCATGGGAGTCGACAAACCCGACATCCGCTTTGTGTATCACGCCGATGTGAGCGACTCGCTTGACGCGTATTACCAGGAGGTAGGGCGCGCCGGCCGTGACGGCGAGCCAGCTGAGGCTGTGCTTTTCTATCGCCCCCAGGATATCTCTGCGCAGCAGTTCAAGACTGGCCCCACCCACGTCGACTCTGAAGGTCTCGAAGCCGTTTACAACACTCTGGTCGCCATGAAGGGGCCGATGACCCGCGACGAGATCGTGCTGGAGACCGGCATCAATGCCCGTAAACTCGTCGGCTTACTCCACAAGCTTGAGGAGACGGAAGCGATCCGTCACCTTGAATCCTGTGACTTCGAGGCTACCAGCGCACATCCTCTGTCAGAGATCATTGAAGCCGCTGCCGAAAACCAGAGGCTCCAGAAACAATTTCGCAAGCAGCGCCTGCAGAAGATGCAAAGCTACGCGGAGTGGCGCTCCTGCCGCCGCGAGTTTCTCCTGCGCTACTTCGGGGACGACTATGCCGGTCCTTGCGGTAACTGCGACCGCTGCGAGCAGCTGCGGATCATGCCCAAAGCTGCCTGATGGCTTGGCGTTAAAAAAAAGAGAACGGCCGCGTGCGATGCGCGGCCATTCTCTTTTTGACTTGCACTTACGCCAGTTTCAGCTGTTCAGCAGTTCCTGCAGCTTGTTCAGCATCCGATGGAGATCCTTGTCGGTGCGCCGCTGCTCCTCGATCTTCGCAATCGAGTGCATGACCGTGGTGTGATGCTTGTTGCCGAACTGTCTCCCGATCTCCGGCAGGCTGGCCTCGGTCATCTGCTTGGCCAGGTACATCGCAATCTGCCGTGGCACAACCACCTGGCGCGAATTGTTCTTCTGCTTCAAATCGGCCACCCGCGAGCCGAACTGCTCGGCCACGGCGCGTTGAATGGCTTCAATCGTAACTTTACGAACCTGCATATCGATGAACTGCTTCAGGCACTGCTGCGTCGCTGAAAGCGTAATCTCCATGTGGTTCAGCTGGCACCAGGCGATCAGGCGCACCAGGGCGCCTTCGAGCTCGCGCACGTTGGTGCGGACGTTCGACGCAATAAAGAGTGCCACGTCGGTGGGCAGCGTGACCTGCTCTGATTCCGCCTTCTTCTGCAGGATGGCGACCTTGGTCTCCAGATCGGGCGGCTGAATGTCGGCAATCAACCCCCATTCGAAGCGGGAACGCAGCCGGTCTTCGATCTCGGCGAGTTCCTTGGGGGGCCGATCCGATGCAATCACGATCTGCCGCATGCTCTCGTGCAGCGCATTGAACGTGTGGAAGAACTCTTCCTGCGTACGTTCTTTCTGCGCAATGAATTGGATATCGTCGATCAGCAGCACGTCGACGGAGCGGAAGCGGTCGCGGAAGCTAGTCATGCGATCGTTGCGCAGCGACGTGATCATCTCATTGGTGAACTTCTCCGCTGAGACATAGGAGATCACCGAAGCCGGATTGCGCCGCTTCACCTCGTGCCCGATGGCGTGCATCAGGTGGGTCTTGCCCATACCCACGCCGCCATACAGGAACAGCGGATTGTAGGCTCGGGAAGGACGCTCCGCCACTGCCAGGGCGGCTGCGCGCGCGAACTGGTTGCCGTTGCCGATAACGAAGTTGTCGAACGTGTACCGGGAGTTCAACTGCGCGGCGGTGGACCAGTCAAATCGCGATTGCTCGGGAGTGCGCTGCGCCCCAGCCTGAGGAGCGGTCGGCGCATGAGAGGGCACCGGTCCGAAGCCTCCATCCTTGCGCTGCGGAGGAATGGACGGGTCTTCTTCCATGGTTACAAAACAGACATCATCCAGGTCGAGAGCTTGGATATCGATGGCTTCCTGGATGAGGTCCCCGTATTTATCGCCGATGTGCCGAAACTCGGGGGTAGGCACCCGGACATAGAGTGTTCGTCCCGCGGTGTGGCTGTAGCGCGTTGGCTTAAGCCATGTTTCGAACGACTGACGAATCACCTTTTTCTCGAGAGCGGCGAGAATCTGATGCCAGGGATTGAGTGCCGTTGTCGCCGGCGTCATTGCAAATGCCATCGAGCCATTCCTTGCCTGGTCCCTTGGGAACGCATCATCCAGAACGTCATCTTCAGGCAACACCAAAGCGCAGGCGGGAGAGATAGCTTCCCGTCGTTATCTGCTGCTTTTAAGTGATTCTGCCGTTGATCTGCCCCTTGCGCTTTCGGCCCCGGGGCGGTGGACAAATTTCGTTTCGTGGGACGCTAGAAACTTTTGTTGAACGGTCCCGATGGTAGCACATTTGGACCGCCTTGCAACGCCTCATTCACACTTCTTCGGCATGGCAAAAGGTCATTGCACCATAGCTGGTGAAACACGACTTCGCAAGTTACCATGATGACGATTTTGCTGCGATTCCCGGTTATTCGTGCCCATTTCTCTGCTCCGTTTCCCGCTTGGACACGCTCAGTATGAGGCGGGTTGCCGCGTCGTTTCGTTCCGCTCCTGCGAGTCCTCGTGCTGGAATCAAAACCTCATATGCGATATACTTAAATCTTGCCGTCAAGGCTCAGAAATCAGTCAGCATAGAGGAGCGCATTTCCATGCCTAAGCGCACATTTCAGCCCAACCGCCACCGCCGCGTGAAGACGCACGGCTTTCGTGCCCGCATGAAGACCAAGAGCGGCGCCGCCGTGCTCAGCCGCCGCCGTGCAGCGGGCCGCAAGCGCGTGAGCGTGAGCGCAGGTTACCGCGACTAATCCCGCCTAAAAAGGGGGGCCGAACCCCGCATGTTTCCGTGGTTTCGGCCAGCCCCTCCCGGCTTCACCATGATCACCCCTGCCAATCCTGCTGAGCGTAAGCAATCGCTGGCGGGGCTGCGTTTGCGGAAGCATGCGGATTATCAGCGCGCGTATACCGCCGCAGGCCGCAAGCGCCAATCCGCTTCCATGAGCTGGTTCATGACGCCTCCGTCGGAGTCCGAATCTCCTTGTCGACCCGCACGTGTAGGTCTCACCGCTGGCAGGATACTCGGCAAAGCCCACGAGCGAAACCGCATCAAGCGGCGGATGCGGGATGTCCTGCGCCGCCATGTGGACCTGCTCCATCCGGGCGTGGATCTTATCTTTCATCCCCGTCGCACCGTCCTTGCCCTCGAATTCGGGAAACTGGAAGGCGAGGTTGTACGTATCCTTACGCAGGCAAGGGCAGAGGCCCAGCGTGCCGCCCGTTCAGCGAGCCCGCGCGACCAGGGCCGATCCACGAGGCTGTCCGAGCCGACCGAATGACCCGCATCCTGCTCGCCCTACTTGCGCTGTATCGCCGCTGGCTGTCGCCCGCCGTCCACACCCTTGGCGTGGGCGGATGCAAATTCCAGCCCACCTGTTCGGAATACGCGGTGCGCGCCATCGCTATGCACGGAGCTCTGCGCGGCAGCGGGCTGGCTACTTGGCGCCTGCTTCGTTGCAATCCATTCAGCCGCGGTGGACTCGATCAGGTGCCGGTTCCCAAATCGCACCGGGCCGTTCCCCACAAACCTTTACCATAGAAGCAGCGGCAGGCTATAGCTGGCCGCGTGTTTGAAAGACAGGACGATTCCTTTGCCCGAATTCCAAAATCCCAATCTTCAATCACAGGGGAGCCCAGGTGCCGGTGGCGGCGGTGGCGGCGGCATGCAGTCCATGCTCGTCATGATGTTCGTCCTGGTCGCCGTGTTTCTCGGATTCCAGTACTTCCAGAAGCCCAAGCCCGCGTCCCCGGCCCCGGAGCAGCAGACACAGCAGCAGCAGAACGCCGCCCCGCAGAACTCCGCGCCCGCGGCGGCTCCATTACGTGCGCAGCCCGCAGCCGGCTCTCCTGCCTCCGCGACGCCCGCGATCGCCGCCGCGTCTGAGGTCGAAACTACTGTTGAAAACGCCGACTTCCGTATCGTGTTCTCCAATCGCGGTGCCGTAGTCAAGCACTGGATCCTTAAAAATTCTCACTACAAGGATTCCACCCAGACCCATCAACTCGATATGGTGCAGCAGCAGGCTGCACAAAGCTTCGGGTTCCCGCTTTCGCTCTTCACTTACGATCCTGCGCTCAATACGCAACTGAACCAGGCGCTCTATCAGTCTTCCGCCAGCGGCGTGCTGCAAGCTCCCAACTCGCTCACGTTCAGGTACGCGCAGAACGGGCTGGAGGTGGTGAAGACCTTCCGCTTCGACCAGAGTTACGTTATCAGCGCGGAGGTCAAGGTTCTCCGCAACGGCCAGCCGGTGCGCGCATTGATCGCGTGGCCGGCGGGCCTGGGCGACATGGAAGAATTCCAGGGCCGCAGCAGCATCCCCGGCCTCTCCCGGACGCCCTCCATGTTTGCGTGGTCACTGGCCGGCAAGCAGGATACTCTCGATGCCCGCAAGGTGAGCAACAACGCTACCCTCGATGGCGAATACCAATACGCCGCCGCAGCCGACCTTTACTTTGCCGCCGCCTTCTTGCCGGATGTTCCCGAGCACGCCACTGTGGTCACGTTCCACAACACCGTTGATCTGCCGACCGACCCCGCCGACCCCAAGAGCGAAAAGAAACCAGCCGATGTGATCGGTCTTGCGGTTGGCAACACCAGCGGCGACACGAGCCTTCGCATTTACGCCGGCCCCAAGCAGATGGATATAGTCTCGAGCATCCACTCCGTGGGCGCCGACGGCAAGCCGACCGGCCCCACGCTCGAGTCGCTGATTCAGTTTGGCTCCTGGCTGGGCATTATTGCCAAGCCGCTCTTCCTGGCGCTGCGTTTTCTTTACGAGCACGGCGTTCCCAACTGGGGATGGGCCATCATCATTATCACTGCGCTGTTCAACATGATCCTGTTGCCCACGCGCCTCATGATGATGAGGTCCTCGCTCAAGATGATGCGCATCCAGCCCAAAGTCGAGGCCATCAAGCGCAAGTACGCGAATCTCAAGGCCACCGATCCCAAGCGCGCCGAGATGAACGCGGAGATGATGGCGCTCTACAAGACCGAGGGCGTGAACATGTATGGCGGCTGTCTGCCTCTGCTGATCCAGATGCCGCTGTTCTTTGCTTATTTCCGCGTGCTGCAGAACACGGTGGAACTCCGCCAGGCCAATTGGGGCTGGCTGCACGATCTGGCCGCGCCCGACCCGTGGCACGTTCTCCCGGCGCTCATCATCATCACCATGTTCCTCACGCAGTTCATCACGCCTTCGCCGGGCATGGACCCCAATCAGCGCCGCATGATGGCCATTATGATGCCCATTATCTTCGGCTTCACACTGTGGCACTATGCCTCAGGCCTGGCTCTCTACTGGTGTACCGGCAACCTCATTAACCTTGCCATCCAGCTCTCCATCAACCAGTCGCACATTGGCAAGGAGATGCACGCCATCGCCGCCAAGCGCGCGGCTAAGAAATTGGGCAAAGCCCCGTCCACGATTCAGGGCCGCCGCTAGGGCCAAATCAACGTCAAAAGGGCTTCCTCCGGGAAGCCCTTTTGACGTTTGGCGCGGTGTCTGTCAATCCCGGCAAAAATGCGCTGAAGGCAAGCCAAAGAGTGCCTTATCGCAAGAGAAACACAAACGCCGCTCCCATCACCGCGACGCCAATGGTCATCCACGTCACGTAATCTCCAATTTGCCCGGTCTGCACCGCGCGCAGAAAGTACAGCGGCCCTTCCAGGAATGCTCCCGCGCGCAACCAGCGCGCCAAGCGCCCACGAAACACAGACGTCAGCGCCAGCAGCAGGGCCAGCAGGGAAGCGATGGCTCCATGCGTGGCGGCCGACTTCACCTCGAGATCCCCGCTGTGCGGGGTTGGCAAGGGGATTGTCGTGTTCCTGTACACCGCGCTCAGATACCCCGATTGCACCCACATCCGGTTGGCTGCGGACAGCATCTCCTCACGGAAATGCGGCATCAACGTCAGCCCGATTGCCGCGGCCACACACAGAGCTGGGGCCGCCAACTGAAACCACCGCGTGCGCGCATTCTCAGGGCTGTCCGGCTCCTCGTCGACTTTGGCTGCGCTGTCGCTGATCGGTTCGCTGCCCCAACCGAGGAACGTATGCAGTCCCACCCGGAATACCGCGCCCGCGGTCAGCAGTCCGCTGGCGAGAAACACATAGCTCACCCATCGCATGTCCACTGCCTCGGCGGCGTTCGATGTCATCGCGTCGCCCAGCATGGTGGCAAACCATGGGAATCCCGCCAGCCCCAGTCCGCCCAGAAACCACAGTGCCGCCGGAATGAACTGATTACGCGCCTTGCCGAACAGCACCGGCTCGCTCGCCGTTCGATAAAGATGCAGCAATATCCCCGACACGAAAAACAGCGCAGCTTTCACAAACGCATGGCTCAGCAAATAGGTCAGGAAGCCGGCTGTTGCGAGGGGGCCCTGAATGGATAGGGCCACCAGCATCAGCCCCGCATGCGAAATGGTGGAGAAGGCCAGTAGCCGCTTCACGTGATGCTCGGCGTAGCACATCAATGCGCCCAGCATTGCTGTAAGCACGCCGAACACTATGAGGATGTGCCGCAGCACCGCCGCGTTCTCATCCACTGCGGGAATGAAGATCACCGCATACAGCCGCTGCACAGCATAGAGCCCGAGCTCCACCATCACGCCGGAGAACAGAACACACACCGGTGTGGGCGAAACCGCATGCGCGTCAGCCAGCCAGAAGTGAAATGGCACCACCGCCGCCTTGGTGAAGAACCCGCATGTGATCAGGGCGCACGCAAACAGAACAAGGGGATCGTGCCGGTGCGTTAGTGCCAGCCCGATCTGCGCGATGTTGAGCGCGCCCGTTACCGCGTAGAGAAATGCGATTCCGGTCAGCACCATGAACGCCCCCACGGTATTGGTCACGGCGAAATTGAAGGCACCCTGCAGCGGCGCCGGCTCGCCCGTCTTTAAGCCGGTGAGCGCGAATGCCGCTGTGCTCATCAGTTCGAACCACACGAACATGTTGAACAGATCGCCGGTGAGCGAGAAGCCGCTCATTCCCGCCAGAAATACCAGCATGAGCGGTTGAAGATGGTTCCCACCCGAATCGGTGTGATTCCAAGAAAAGAACAGGGCCAGAAGGGTCAGCACCGAGCACAACAGCGTCAATCCCGCGGAGACCGGATCGATTACGAACGTGATGCCCAGCACGGTCGATCCGCGCGGACCCCAGTTGCCGAACCAGTAGACGATGGTGTGCTCATGCGAACTCATCATCAGCAGCGCGCAATCTGCCACGCTACACGCTGCCGCCAGCATAGCCAGCCCATCCATCAGCGCGCGGGACAAATGCGACCGGAGTGCAGCCAGCAGGGCAGCCGTCAGCAGCGGCAATGCAATCGGCAGCGCAGGCAGTGCGTCGGCAATGTGCGGGGGAAGTGTCATGTGCCTGGTACCCTCAGCCTCGCAGCGTGCTCAGGTCCTTGGGGTCGATGCAGCCTGACTTCTCGTATGCCTTTACCACGAGGGCCAGCATCAGCGCCACAACCACAGCCTCTACGACCACGTCTGTCAGCATCAGCGCCTGCACCACTGGATCGACAACCACCTTACCCGGCGAGATATCAGCGAACACCGGCGCCGAGCCTCCCAGCCTGTAGCCGATCCCCAGCAACAGCACGTACGTTGAGGTCTGCAGCACAGCCAGGCAAATGACGCAATGCACGAGGTGGCGGCTCGTCACAATCCCATAGAGCCCACAAAAGAATAGCCATCCAGCCACGATGTAAGGCAGCAGTTCCATATGCGGCGGCATTTTCGGGTACCTCCACTCGCCTGCTTAATTTCTTCCGAGCTTTACTCCTCTGATAACTCGCCGCTGATGATTTCCTCAAGATAGGTGTAGGCCACCAGCAGAAACGCCGCTGTTACCTCCGCGCCCACCATCGCGCTGATGAGCGCAATGGTCCCGGACGAAAATACGTCGCCGGTCTCACCTAGCGGCAAGAAATTCGTCAGCAGCGGCAGGCCGAACCCCAGTGCCGTGAGGCCGATCATCGCGTACGAACCGGCGCCGAGGGCTTCAATGAACTCCATCACCGGATGCGAGGTGATTCGCCTGAAAGCTTCCGTATTCTGCGCAAGATAGACAAGGATTGGCGCCGTTGCCAGAATGACACCGGCCTGAAACCCACCGCCCGGGGTCAGTTGCCCATGCAGTCCGATGTAAAGCCCGAACAGCACGGTCAGGAACACGGCCGGCACACTTACCGCCTGAATGGTCGTTGAGAGCACGCGCCTGTCCGGAACGCTTTCGACGGATCGAGATTTCTTCTTCTCGCCGCGCTCACGCCGCAGCAGCATCATGACGCCCAGCACCGCCGTGAAAAGAATGAACTCCTCGCCCAGCGTATCCACAGCGCGATAGTCGTAGTTGATGGCATTCACCACGTCGGTGGCATGCCGCTCGAACACGGCAACGCCTGCGATCACGTCTCCATAGGGGCCGCGATAGAAGCCCCACGCCGGCAGATCCATGATCGCGTAGCAATAGAGTGCCAGGAACAAGCCGCCGAACAGAAGGAACGCAAACAGCCGCACGCGCTCACTCATGCTCGTTCCCCTTTCCGCCCTGTTTGGAATTTTTCCGTTGAGTTTGGGCGCGCAGCGCTGTCTTGCGGTAGCGCATCCGAGAGAGTGCCAGCATGACCATCAGCGGCAGCGCCACCGCGCCCACCGTTACCTGCGACAGGGCCACGTCAGGCGCTTGAAAGAAGAAAAACATCAACGCCATCACCAGCCCGTAGAATCCCAAGGCTACGATCTGCGCTGTCACGTCGCGCGTCCGCACCACCGCAAAGCCGCTTACTCCCACGAGCATAAGGATTCCCGCGCCCACCCACATCATGCTCGGCTCTCCTCTACATTGTCGGCAGGTTCCGCTTCCGATCGGGCAGGATGATGCGTGCTCGGCACAAACTCCATCGGGTCTCCATCCAGCGGCTCCCAGTGTCCCAATTCGCGCGCGCGAAAGGCGCGCGCCGTGGCGTGCGTCACCACGGAGTTGAACGCCAAGATCACGAGCGCAATCAGGAGCGTCTTCATGCTGGTGGCTCCAAGGCCGGTTTCCATAAACACGGCCAGCGTCAGAGCGCCAATACCCGCCGTTGCGGGCAGCGCCAGATAGTGCAGGGACTGGATCGGATGCGACATACTCCATGTTCCCAAGGCACCGATCCAGCACGCCAGCACGACTGCCACAAGCAGTCCGGAGACGACGATCTGATGAACGGTCATAGATGCTTCTCAAAGAAGCGCGCGAACACCAGGCCGCCGCCGAAGCTCATGATGGCCAGCGCAAGGGGGATATCGATCAGGGGCATGCGCCCAAACCCTATGGTGAGCAGTGTCATGGTCACCGTGATCAGCACGCTCGTCATTTCCATACCCACCAGCCGCCGCTCCGGCGATCCCCTCAGGCACATGTCCGCGCAGGGAATGAGGGTGGTGGCCACCGCACCAGCCGCAAACAGCCAGGGATTCGCGGCCAGCATGCTCATCCCCTTGCCCCCATCCGCTTGGTCATGGTGGACACGCTGCTTCGCTCAATCTGGTGAAACAGCATACGCGATTGCGTCTGATCGATCCCGATCACGATCGTGTTTGGCGAGCACGTGCTGCAGGCTACCGCCAGCACAGTTCGCGCAATGCGAACCGGGTCGTGTTTACTGGTGTCGAACCCGCACACGCGGAACAGACTGCCCGCGCGCCGTATATGCATCAGATCCTTGATCAGAACCCGGGTAACGGTCACGGTGTCGGAGCCGATGTACCAAGGAATCCGCCATGCCTCCGCGAGATCGCGCAGTCGAAGCCCGAACCTCACGTCCATGCACTGGGCCGTGAAGAACGCGAACACGATGGTTGGAATGACACACGCGGCGCCCACCAGCATTTCGTGCTTGTTGATAGACGAGGAGACAAGCAGGATCCACAGCCCTGTCGCGAACGCGACACTGATCAACAGTCTTCCCGGACGCACTTTGGCGCGCCGATGGTTCGCCGCTCCTTCCATGTGCGGTGAGAAGGGATGCGGCGTTAGAAGGATGCCTGAGTTCCTGGCGCGATCTTCACATGCGCAGTGATCTTGGGCTGCATCACCTCCGCCCGCGCCAGCATCACCGCATTTTGCGCCGCATTTTCGTTGTAATACTTCACCCAGCGCTGGGGTTCGGCTGCCTTATAGGGTTCCAAGTTATGCGCCCAGCGAAATCCCACCGGCTGATACCACAACTCTGCCTCTATGTGCAGCGGCGCATTACCGGCCGGCACCACGTAACGGGTCACGCTCGAGCCGCCGGTGAAATTCGGATCGTCTTCCGCTCTGCCTTTCACCGATACATCTGCCACCGCGGTCTTCTTGTCGAACCCGGCCGGCAGAATCCGGTTGTCCTTCAAGTACCCGACCGCCGCGATCAGCCCTGTCGTAACGTTTCCATCCATGTCCTTCAGGATCGGCTCGAAGATCTGCACCTCGTCCGGTTTCGTGATCTCCGTGTAGTGGGGCTCGAACTGCTTCGGGTCCGCATCGTTGTCGTTGCCCATAATCGATCCATCCAGCCGCAGAGCCCCGGATTCGAACACCACACCGTCCGCTGCATCGCGAACCCTCACGTGCAGCCACGCCCGCCGCGATGGATACGCCGTCGGCAGCTTGTGCCCTGTGAGGTTTTCGACGCGCACAGCAAATTCCAAACCGCGCGAGCTCTGCTGAACGATCTGAATGTTCACTCGCGCCGAGCGCGTCTTCAGGAACTCGGTCGTGCGGCCCACTGCATCCTTGAGTTCCTCCGGCAGCGCTTGGGTGTCCAGTTCATCGCGATGCTCGTTCAGCACCTGCGGCAGCAAGATGTTCCCCCCGACAAATACATGCCGGTGCATTCCCGTGCGTTCCGGCCCGAATACTGAGGTAATCCGCGTTGGCTCCGTCACCTCAGGCATGTGACAGCTCTGGCATGATTCCCGATCGTTGTAATCGCTGTGCTGCCACTCGAGGAACGGCATCTGCTCTGGCAGTCTGCCCAGTTCCTTGCCGCCTGGTCCTCGCGCGGTCGTATAGAGCGTGTGGCAACTCCCGCATAGTCCCGCATCGCGGATATGCGCAGCTTCCGTCGGCACAAACCCTTTGGTGGATGACTGCATTACGCGCTGATGGCCTGAATCCACGGCGAACGGTCCGTACTCAGGCCGTTCCTTCTTATTCGCCGAAGCCGCAACCGCCACATTGCCGTTGAAGGTGTCCGGCGTGCCCAATCCTTTGGCTTCAACCTGGTGGCAAACAGAACACGACACCCCATCCTTGTATGCCGCAAAGCGGTCGTGTTCCGCCGCAAACGGAAGTCGCGACAGCACTGACGTCTTCTGGCCAACATCGCGGTCAGCCAGGTGCTGCATGGGCATGTGGCACGTGGAGCAATCGTTCTGGATCTCCTCTGACGACTCAGGATGGTCAATCGTCTCCCTGCGCACGCTTCCCTGCCAATAGGGGTCACGGCCTGCGTTCGCCATGACGCTCGCCCGCCACTGAAATCCGATCGAAATGTCCTCGCCGTTCCGCGCCTTCAGCCCGTTGTGGCACGCCTGGCACCGGTCGGACGTGCGGAACTCCTCCTTCGGATCCGAATGCGGGTGCGAAGCCGCCTGCACTGCACCGGTGCGCAGTAACGGCGCCGCACCCAGAGCGACGATTGCCGCCAACATCCACGTCTGACTGTGCGCCGCCCTCACCAGCCCTCCCAGAACTTTCCGTCAGCCCAGTCCCACAAAATGTAAAACTGCACCTGCGGGTGCCTTCCGGCGGTGTCGGTGAAAGGGGTACGCACGCCTACGTCGGCGCGGATGTGCTGGCGCGGGCTCAGCGTCACCTGCATTTCCGGCAACACGTCCCAGTCGGTCTTAGCCCCGTCCACAAGATTGCGGTTGGCCAGGAACTCTACCATCGGCGACCATTGCCGTCCCAGTCTCTGGTCCGGCGCGATCGTCTGCCCCAGCGCTGTGTACCAGAACAAGCCTTGCGGCGATTTTTTGGTATCCGCCGGCAGGTCCGCTCCCATCTGAAACTGCACCCAGGTGTTGGTGCGCCACAATTGATCGAAGGCCGCAAAGGGTTCGAATACCGTGGTGCCCGCGCCGCCCAGCTTTGTGCTGCCGGTAGGCGGAAGCACGCCGCCCTGAAGGCTCAAGATGGATCCCGTGCGCAGGTTGGAGAACATCACATGCTTCAAGCCGATGGTCATGTCTCCAATGTGGCTCGAATAGCTGTGATTGATGTCCTCGAGATTCCACGGCACGTCGATCTCGATCTGGTCGCGCTTGCCGAACGCCTGTTCGTGGATCGCGTGCGTTTCCCATGTGGGCGCGCCGGTCGCGTTCGCCGCGGTCGTAAGCACCAGTTCGTTTTCCGGGAAGGCCTTCTCCGTCGCGATGGCCCGCGGCAGGTTCAGCTCCCCCCGCGGCCAACCGCGCTGCGTGCAGAACGTCCGCAGGTAGGAGATCACATCGTCGATGTCATTTTGTGAAAGTACCTGCCCGAACGTCGGCATGATGGTGGAGAAGCCCTTGTAAGGGCCCCCGTGCACAATCACGCCTTTCCACTGAGAATCCGCCTCCGGCGTGGTTCCACCGCAGTCTGTGAAATCAGGAAATGTGCTCGGTCGCTTGAATACAGTGCTGGTCTCGGCGGCGCCTTTTCCCGTTGGCCCATGGCAGGTATTGCAGCCGCTGTTGAAGACCTGCTTGCCGTTCTGGACATCCGGCTTGCGCTTCAGATTCAGCCTTTGCGCAATCACCAACATGGATGAAAGAGCGAGGACGGTCAGTGGACCCCAGACCCAAACAAGGTGCTTGCATCGCTTTCTGTCTACGCCCAAACGTCCTCCAGCCGCCCGCTCCAGATTTCCCGTTCAGGATATCGGCTGCTGCATGAAATCAACCTGAAGGCTGTTGCAAGAGTGGATGCGGATTTGACGAGGCGCGATGCGGCACGTGTTCCGAAATGACAGATTCGTAATACTGAGTCATAGGTAAGCTTGATTGAATGGCCCGAGAGTTGGAATCCCGAGCCGCAGTTGGAGCGTGCAAGCCTACACAGAACGCATCCCCTGGATCAACGCCGCTCGCCCACAGTCGGCACAGGTCCCGCGACCGGCGTGGGCCGCGGAATTCCCGGAGGAAATGCGTTGCGCAGCTGAGCCGTGGGCTGGGGCAGGGGTTGGTGCATAGTCACAATGAGCGCGTTTGCGGGCTTTGGTCCGTGGCACAAGTAAGAGTGCGCCGTCGCCGAATCGAAATACACGGCGTCGCCCGGGCCAAGCGTGCACCGGTTCTCGCCGTGATGCAAGGTCAGTTCTCCATCGAGCACGTAAAGGAACTCATAACCGGGGTGGAGGTGCGCCTTGGGCTCATGCTGGGGACCCAACGGGACAAACTCCGCGAAGTAGGGGTCCATGTGGCGGTCGGGCACCATGTAGCCCAGGCTCTCGAAGAAGTATGTCGGCGCGTCCGTGCCGGTCTGCGGCAGGCGAACCCTCTCTTTGCGACGGTGCACGCGGAACATGGCCTGCGGCTCTGTCTCAAAGAAGTAGGAAAGGTCTTTCGAAAACACCATGGCGATGCGCGCCAGGTTGCGCAGAGTCGGGACGACGCGGCCGGTTTCCAGTTGGGAAAGGAAGCTGGCTGAAAGCCCGGTATGCCTGCCAAGTTCCACCAGGCCCATGGACTTTTTAAGGCGCAGTCGTTTGATTCGCTCGCCGATGTGCTTCTCGGCGATGAATCGCTCCGCAGTCTCGCTGTCTACCTGCGTCTTCTGAGTTTCTTCTGTTCGGACGGTGGAGGTATCGCTCATGGGAACCCTCTCGGCTGGGGCTGCCGCTGTTGCCCAGATCAAAATCTATTCGCATGGTACCAAAGCAGCGTCAAAGCGGCAATCGATCGGCCGCGCGCGAACGCGCCTTGCCCATAGATGCTGGATGCATGAGTCCTACGCGTTTTGCGGGGCACAGGTTTCTTCTCAGCGGCGCATCGGGTCTGGTTGGCACGGCGCTTCGCACGTCGCTCGTCGCTGCGGGCGCGGAGACTGTGCAACTGGTTCGGCGGGCTCCCGCAGGGCCGCGGGAAGTTCGGTGGGACCCGGGGGCAACGGCACCGATCGCAAAGCCCGCAGTTCTGGATGGGCTTTCCGCCGTCATTCACCTTTCCGGCGCGAATGTGGCGGCTCAGCGGTGGACGCCGGCGTACCGCCGGGAGATGTGGACGAGCCGCGTGGAGTCCACGCGCACGCTGTGCGGGATTCTCGCGAGCCTTCCACAGCCGCCGGCGGCTGTGCTGGTGGCATCCGCGACGGGCATTTACGGGGACCGCGGCGAGGAAGTACTGGACGAGTCTTCTACTGCCGGCACGGGGTTTCTGGCCGATCTCTGCCGGGCGTGGGAAGCGGCGACGGACCCCGCTGAGCTGGCGGGAGCGCGGGTTGTGTCTCTGCGGTTTGGGGTGGTGCTGGCGCGGGGCGGAGCGCTGGCCAAGATGCTGCCGGCGTTCCGGTTGGGGCTGGGCGGGAGGCTCGGCAGCGGCAGGCAGTGGATGAGCTGGATCAGTCTGGATGACGCTGTGTCGGCGGTGCAGTTTCTGCTTGCGTCCGAGCTCTCGGGGCCCTTCAACCTTACCTCGCCCGAGCCGGTCAGGAATGCCGACTTCACCCGGGCTCTGGCCCGATCCCTGCATCGGCCGGCGCTTCTGGCGGTGCCGGCATTCGCGCTCCGGACGGTATTCGGGGAGATGGGGAACGAGGCGCTGCTGGGCAGCGCTCGTGTGCATCCGACGCGGCTGAGCCGGTCAGGGTTCTCGTTCGCCCATCCGCAACTGGATGCCGCGCTGCGGGCCATTTTGAGTGAGGGGCCGGGAAAGTAGGGGGGGTGGGGGGGGGTAGGAGTTACTTCTGTGTAAACATCTTCCAACTTGGAATTGGCGCAAATGCGAGCGCTTCCGGGGTATGAATGCGAGTTTGGCATTCCGCGTGGTGATCTGAATCACCTGTAACTTGTTGATAGGTCATAGATAAATAAGAATTTAAAGAATTCAAGAGAGCAAAACTCGGAAAAAGTGCACTAGGTAACTGAATGGTAAACATTTGCCCGGTGTGATATTTCGGAGCGTTAGCGTCTGAAGCTGCGGAATGGGTCAGCGAAAGCATAGGAATCCGGGCCGGCCGTGAAGCCAACAGAAGGGAAGTATGCGGGGTTTGGGCGGGGATGGCTGTGAGGGCTGTCACAGTGCATGGGACAAGGTCCCTCGTACCCGCGGGGCGCGAAGCGGCCATGAAGTTGC
>NZ_DASXYM010000170.1:0-5780 GCF_036502485.1 Occallatibacter sp.
ACGTGCAGCTCACAACTTGGTTACAGTAGTTTCATGTTCGCGAGGCTGGTTTGAAGACCCTCGAGCTTGTCAGCATCCTGGTGGCCACAGCCGCACTGTTCGGGTGGGTGAGCGTGCGCGTGCTGCGCGTGCCCATCACGATCGGCACCATGCTGCTTACGTTTGTCGTTTCGCTGCTGCTGGCGGACTTTGGGCCGCTCGCGCCGGGCGTGCACGTGTGGGCTGAGCAACTCGCGCAGCAGATCGACCTTGGCGACATCATCCTCCGTGGCATGCTGCCACTGCTGCTGTTTGCGGGAGCCTTCCTGCTCGATCTCGACCAACTGGCGCGAGAAAAACTTCCCGTTGCGCTGCTCTCAATCCCGGGGACCGTGGTCAACTTCCTGGCCGTGGCCGGGCTCATGAAACTGCTGGCCGGCCCGCAGGTCACGTGGACGGAGTGCCTGATTTTCGGCGCGCTGATCTCGCCGACCGATCCTGTAGCCGTGCTGGAGATGCTGCGCCGCGTGGGTATCGACAAATCCATTGAAGCCCAGCTTGCGGGCGAGTCGCTGTTCAACGACGGCGTAGGCGCGGTGCTGTTTCTCACCATGATCGAGATTGCGCGCGGGCACGCGCCCACGGCGTGGCATGTTACCTGGATGCTGCTGCTGCAGGCCGGCGGGGGCACGCTGCTGGGCATTGCCGGCGCCTGGATCACTTCTCAGCTGATGTGCCGGGTGCTCTCCTATCAGATCGACATCCTGTTAACGCTCGCACTAGCCCTGGGCGGATACGTGCTTGCCGCGAACTGGCATCTTTCCGCTCCGCTGGAGGCGGTGGTGGCGGGCCTGGCGTTGCGCCATTTCAATCGCGCGCAGCCGGACGGCCGCATTGCCGACGAGCGCGTGGACGAGTTCTGGACGCTCACGGAGGAGGTGCAGAACTCGGTGCTCTTCGTCCTGCTGGGACTGCAGGTCATCTCCGTGACGCTGAACGCCGCAGCGCTGCGCTCGGGCGCGGTGGCTATCGTGTCGGCCAACGCGGTGCGGCTGGCGATCATGGCTGCTGCCGCCGGTATCCTCTATGTCTGCCGCCGGGGACGGAGCCGCGCCATCTTCCTGATGACGTGGGGCGGACTGCGCGGCGGCCTTTCCATCGCGCTTGCCCTGTCGATTCCCGCATCTCTGGGTGGCTCCTGGATTCTGGGCGCCACCTATGTTGTCGTCGTCTTCTCGATCCTGATTCAGGGCGGATCGCTGCACATACTGATGACCCGCGGCACCCGGCGCACCGCCGCGCACGTGTAGCGCTGCGCCGGATCGACGGGTCTAGCGGTCCCCTACAAGTCACTTTCAGCCTTTGCCGCGGTGTGCTCTTCTGAGGCTATTCATGCGGAAACAGCTCGAAGCCTATTTCGAATTTCAGCGCCTGGGCACGAACTGGCGGACGGAAATCCTCGCCGGCCTGACCACATTCCTGACGATGGCGTACATCGTGCTGGTCAATCCCGCGATTCTGCATGAGACGGGCATGCCGCTCGCGGCTGTCACAGCGGCTACCTGCCTGTCGGCCGCGGCGGGGTCGATTCTCATGGGCGTCTTCGCGCGCTATCCGCTGGCACTGGCGCCGGGCATGGGCCTGAACGCTTACTTTACCTACACCGTATGCCTGAAGATGCACATCCCCTGGCAGACGGCACTGGGCGCGGTGTTCTTTTCCGGCTTGCTGTTTCTGCTGCTGACCGCGGCGGGCGTGCGGCAGATGATTCTGCGGGCCATTCCGCATGAGCTCTATGCGGCGGTGGCGGGCGGCATCGGCCTGTTCATTGCGTTCATCGGGTTCCAGCATGCGGGGATCCTTGTGGGCGACCCCAACACCCTGGTGACGATGGGCAACATCCGCAATCCAACCTCGGGACTGGCCCTCCTCGGGCTGCTGATCGTCGTGGTGCTTGAAGTCAAGCAGGTGCGCGGAGCGATCCTGATCGGCGTGCTCAGCATAACGGGACTGGCGTGGGCTCTCGGCATGGTGCACTGGACGCCGATGAGCGGCGGCTTCGGCTCGCTGAAAGACACTGCCTTCCATCTTGATCTGCGCGGAGCGATGGGTGAGGGGCTGGTCGAGATCATCTTTGTGTTCTTCTTCGTCGATCTGTTCGACAATCTGGGCACGCTGGTGGCGGTCACCAAGCGGGCGGGGCTGATTGAGGCAGACAACACCGTGCCCCGGCTGAACCGGATCCTGTTCACGGACGCGGCGGCGACGGTGCTGGGCTCGCTGACCGGCACCTCCACCGTGACGAGCTACGTGGAGTCGACCGCGGGGGTGGCGGCGGGAGGGCGGTCGGGGGTCACGGCCATCGTCACCGGCATTTTGTTCCTTTTCGCCATTGCCGCTGTTCCGATTGTGGGCATGGTGCCCGCGGCCGCCACTGCCCCGGCGCTCATCATTGTGGGCGCGTTGATGATGGGGTCGGTCACGGAGATTCGCTGGCACGACCCGCTGGTTGCGGTGCCCGCCTTTCTGACCCTGGCGCTGATCCCGCTGACGTACTCGATCGCCAACGGATTGGGCTTCGGCGTGATTGCGTGGGCGGCGCTTCACCTGGCCACCGGCAGGGTGCGCCGCCAGGACTGGCTGCTGTACATCCTTGCCGTTCTGTTCCTGGCGCGCTTCGTGTATCTGGGCGCCGGATGATCCGGCGGGCCACGCCCATTCCGCACCATAGAAGTTATCGCCGCGGCCGCCCCGGTGGCGCAAAAGTCGTAAAATCGGTTCAACATAGCCCTGTACCATGTTTAGGAAACCAGAGCGTAACGGTCGAGTGGGATCGGCAGGCGAGCGTGGGAGAAGTGATGAACAGGATGGGAAAAGCGAAGGACGCCCTGACTGCGACCCGGCTGGTTGCGGTGGCGGCAGCCTCGCTGGTGGTTGCGCTGGGACTCTCTGCCTGCCAGGTGGTTGCCGGATTCTCACAGCCGAGCCTGGTGCGCGTCATCAACGCTTCCTACATCGCGCCCGCAGTGAACATCTATGTCGAGAAAACCATCTTTGCGTCCAACGTGGGGGAGGGATTTATCTCCAACTACGGTGCGGCTGCGCCCTCGACGGCGGCGCTGGTGACGGTGACGGCAGCCACGGGAGGCGCCACGCTGGTTTCAGCCGCGGTAACGCTCAAGGCCGGGGCGCATCACTCGGTGTTTCTTACCGACAACGGATCCACCCCGACGCTCTATGACGTGTCTGTGCTGGAGGATCAGAGCATTGCGGCGGCCAGCGGACACTCGGACTTCCGCTTCCTGAACCAGGCGCCGCGCACGGGCGCGCTGGACGTATACATGGTGCCGACCGGTACGACCCTCGCCAACAGCATTCCGATCTGCACCGACATCCCGGTGGGCCAGACCTGCGGATACGTCAGCTTTGCCTCGCAGACGGTCACGATGGTGATTACGCCGACGGGGCAAATCACGCCGAAGTACACCTCCACGCCGCTGGGGCTTACTGGCGGCGAGGTGCGCACGGTGGTGATGGTCGACAGCCAGTTGACCAGCAATCCGCCGGTCAACGTGGTCATCGCCGACGATGTGCAATAGCGAACTCTGAAAGCGGCAGCCCAGCCAAGATGGGCGTTCGTGCCACTATCCGTGACGGCCCGGCCCGGCACGACTTCGCAACTCCTGCCACTTTGTAACTCCGTCCCTTTTTCCCTTTTTCCCTCTTTCCCTCTTTCCCTCTTTCCCTTTTTCCCTCTTTCGCTTCCCCCCCATCTACACTCGAACCAGATGCGACTCCTCTCGTCGATTCTGTTTGCCGCGATGTTGGCTTCTTCGGCCCCGGCCACTCATGTGGATGGCTACAGAGTGGTGCACGCCTATCCGCATGACGGTCAGGCATTCACCCAGGGACTGGTGTTTGTGGATGGGCATCTCTACGAGAGCACGGGGCGGAACGGCCAGTCGACGCTGCGCATGGTGAACGTTCAGACCGGCAAGGTGGAACAGGAGATTCCGGTTCCGCAGCAGTACTTTGCAGAGGGACTCACGGACTGGAAAAACACCCTGATTCAGCTCACGTGGCAGTCTCACGTGGCCTTTGTCTACGACCGCTTCAGCTTCCGCCAGCTTGGCACGATGAGGTACCCCTGGGAAGGCTGGGGACTGACGCAGGACGGCCGCTCGCTCATTCTCAGCGACGGCACGGCAACGCTTCACTTTCTCGATCCGGCCACGATGAAGGAGCGCCGGCACGTCCTGGTGCGGGATCAGGACCGGCCCGTCACCGAGCTCAACGAGCTGGAGTACATCCACGGCCAGATCTACGCCAACGTATGGCATACGGATCGGATCGCGCGTATCTCTCCCGCAACCGGGAAGGTGCTTGGCTGGATCGATCTTGCCGGACTGCTGCCGGAGGGCCAGAAGAGCTCGCCAGAGGCCGTCCTCAACGGTATTGCCTGGAACGCGGCGCGCGGCCGCCTCTACGTGACCGGCAAGCTCTGGCCAAAGCTGTTCGAGATCACGGTCACTCCCGGGAAGCGGTAGCCGGCTAACGGAATTGGCCGCGCCGGGCTGTAGCCATTTTGGCCCTTTTTCCCTTCCTTGAACTGCCCCGCCTCGCTCCTGTTCTCCATCACATGCCCCGCGGCCGCGGCCTCGCTATACTCTTGCCCAAGGTTAGCCATGGAGTTTTCCCTGCTTTCGGTTCCCAGCATCCTCCAGAACGCCCTGGTGCTCACGGTTCTGGTGGCCCTGGCCGGTTACGCCATCACCTCTCTCAGCGCCCACATCCTGGCGCGGCGCCGCGACAAGCTTGACCTGGTGAACAAACGGCTCAACGAGCTTTACGGGCCGCTCTATGTCGCGTCGGAGGCTGGCAATATCGCCTACCGCTCCCTGCTCAAGAAGCAGGGGAAGGTGCAGAGCGAACCCATCACGGACGATCAGTTGAAGGAGTGGGTGCTGTGGATGCGGACCATCTTCGTTCCCCTGAACGAGGTCCGCGAGAAGATCATCATCGAAAATGCTCACCTGATTGTGGAAGAGCAGATGCCGCAGTGCCTGCTGGATTTCGTGACGCACGTGGTGGGGTACAAGGCTGTTTTGCGTAAATGGGCCGACGGCGATTTCAGCGAGCGGCGCTCCACCATCGGGTGGCCACCGGAGTTCGACGCCTATGTACGCAGATCGTACGCGGCGCTGAAGGCCGAGCAGATGCGGCTGATTCACGGCCCGATTGCGCGCGCATGGGGATCGTTGAAGGGCCGGAACAGCGGTTCCAGCACGCATTGACGTGGATGCGATGTGTTTGATTGCAGGCCTGGTGGCGGAGGGCAGGATCGAACTGCCGACCTACGGGTTATGAATCCGTCGCTCTAACCATCTGAGCTACCCCGCCGGATTGGGCATGCAGCGGAACAGCTGCACCACTCTAGATGATACGGGTGGTTGAATTTAAGGTCAAACCGTTGCGCAGGACGACCTCAGGTCGGCCTCATCCAACTTGGGCAATCTGCGGATAAATTGTCATGGCTGCTCCTGTAGACTCGCGTGCATGAGCAAGTTACGGATAGCGGGGGTGATTCCGGCTCGGCTCAGCTCTACGCGGCTGCCTCGCAAGGTGCTGCGGGAGATCGCCGGGCGGCCAATGATTGTGTGGGTTTGGCGGGCGGTTGTCAGCAGCGGGCTGATGGACCCAGTGGTAGTGGCGACCGACTCGGACGAAGTTGCCGAGGCGTGCCTGGCGCGTGGGGTCGCGGTGGCAATGACCTCAGCAAATTGCACCAGCGGGTCAGATAG
>NZ_DASXYM010000171.1:0-2063 GCF_036502485.1 Occallatibacter sp.
ATGCCGTCGGTGCCGCGCATCTTGATATCGACCAGGCCGACGTCGGGCGTCTGCTGGGCCACCCGCGTCAGCGCCTCATTGGCACTCTCAGCGGTGGCCACGTCGTAGCCCTCCTCGGCAAACCATTTAGCCAGCGAGTCCCGTACGCTGAGCTCATCCTCCACGATCAACAACTTGCCCTGTGTCATCTCTGTTACCTCATTGTCTTGGCCGGGCTTTAGAGACTGTGTCGCGAGTGCGTGCAAGCCGCCTCTACGAGCCTAGTTCGGCTGTCGGGTTCCGCCTGGCTGCGTGACCGGGGCCGAGTACCACGGATTACGCCTGCCGCACCCGGTGCCAGCGTTTCAAATTGAGAGCGATGACCGCCAGGGTGAACTCCACTCCTACCAGCACCAACCCGCGGCGCTGGAACTGGCGCATGTCGCCGTGTTCCTTCAAGCTGCCGATCATCGGTTCCACCAACTCCTTGCGCCGTTGATACCGCTCCCGTCCCGCGGCACTGCGCAACTTCTGCCGCATGCGCTGCAGCCCCGCATGTTGCACCGCATAGCGATCCAAATCCTCCGCCCGACGCTTGCCCTTCAACTCGCTCGCCAGATTCGAATCCGGTACATAGCCATCGATGCCGCGCTGCTCCAGTTGGTCCACATTGTCATTAGCGTAGAAGCCGGTATCGGCCAGCACCCGCTGCGGACGCTCACGGCATTGGCGCTCCACCTCTTCCACCAGGGGCAGCAACGAGGCGTTGTCCGTCTTGTTTTGCGTCACCCGCTGGGCCACGATGAAGTGGTCCTCCGACACCGCCAGCTCCGCCGTATACCCCAGTTCATAACCTTGCCGGGTGCGCAGAAAACGCGCCTCGGGATCGGTGAGCGACATCTTGTCTTCCCCCATCTGCTCCATCTGCTGCAACTGCTCGCGCACCCGCTGCCGCTCCCCCTCGCTCACTTGCCGCCCCGGCTGCCGGTCGGGATCGTCCTCCACCGCGTCCATCCATTGCTTCACCTGCTTCTGCAGTACCGCCCGCTGCACCACCCGGTCGCGCGAAGCGTTGCCTTTGATGCGCGTCGAGTCGATCGCCACCTCGCCCACCCGTGCCAGCCCCGCCCGCCGTAGCATCTGCAACACCTGCGTGAACATCTCCAGGATCGCCGCCCGGTGCACCCGCAGAAACTCGCTCAAGGTCTTGAAGTCGGGCGCACACCCGCCCGCCAGAAAGCGAAACCCCAGGTCCTCGTGCAGGCGCCGCTCCAACTTGCGCGTGCTCTTCACCTTCAGCGCAAAGGCGTACAGCCACACCTTCAGCATCATCCGCGGATGATACGGCGACTCCCCGCCCGCCTCCCCATAGGCCGCCTCGAAGCGCCCGATGTCCAGCTTCTCCACCACTTCGTGCACTACAAAACACAAATGGTTGTCGCCCAACACGTCTTTCACATGGCTCGGCAGCAGTTCGGCTTGCTCAGGGTGATATGGCTTATAGCTCGGCATGACTCCTTATCGCCCAACTGCCGCAGTAGTTCAAGTATCATTCCGGTTGCGACACAGTCTCTGAAGGCCAGCTCTACCCGAACAGCGCATTTCGGAGAGTTTTTTTAGCAGCCTGTTCAGTCGTGCCGAACCAGGCCGCTACCGGAGGACCCTTTCAAAACGTATTCGGCGGCTTGCTGCGCTGTCGCCGCATCGTCTCCGAAGCCCTCCAGCCAGATCACCTCTGGTTCGCGCCGGAACCACGTCATTTGCCGCTTGGCAAAATTCCGATGCCCCTGCTGCGCCGCGGCGATGGCCTGCTCCAGGTTCAACTCTCCCCGCAGAAGCTGCGCCGCCTGATGGTACCCCAAAGATTGCAGCGCCGCGATCGCGCCGAAGTGCTCCAATAGCGACCTCGTCTCCTCGACCAAGCCGTTCGAAAACATTGCGCGCGCGCGGGCGTTGATACGTTCATACAGAGATTCGCGCGGCGGATTCAGCCCGATCCTCAAGAGGCGATGGCCGCGCAGGGGATCGCGCCCGCGCTGCTCCCACAACTCGGTCATGCGCGCGCGGGAGGCTAAGCATACCTC
>NZ_DASXYM010000172.1:0-5410 GCF_036502485.1 Occallatibacter sp.
CGCCACCTCCTCCGACCCCGAAGACCTCAAAACCTACGGCCAAATCCTCGGCATGGAGGACCTCGTAGACGAAGCCTCCTCCTCCGGAGATGCGAAACACTCCAAACCGGCGCCCGACATCTTCGCGGCCGCGCTCCAGAAGATGGGCATGCGCGCAGAGCAGGCCATCGCCCTCGGCGACACCCCCTACGATGCGCAATCGGCCGGAAAGCTGGGCATCCGCGTCATCGGCGTCACCTGCGGCGGCTGGAAACGAGACGACCTCCTGGACGCGGGATGCGTCGAGGTGTGGCGCGACCCCGGCGACCTCCTCGACCACTTCTCCGACTCCGCCCTCACCCGAGGTTGATTCCCGCTGAACCTCGGTTCTCGCTCCACCGAACAGCCAGCCTCCCGTGCCCCACAAACCCCGTCCGCGCCCTGCCGTTCCACCACAAACCTCCGTGCCCCATCCTGTCGCTTTGTTTCTGGCGACAGGGTGGGAAGCCACGAAATCCACGAGCCCGCCCTCGTTCCTCCACACCCCCGGGCCCCCCACCTGTCTTGCGGCTAGCGTGGGAAACCACGAACCTCGACCCTGGCCGCCCTGGCCGCACCACCCCTCTTTGCACCAGAGCAAGCACTCTTTCGCCGCCTCCTGCTTGAATCGTCTCGTGTGAGATGTCACCGGCCATTCAGGCTCGAGGGAACATGAAGTTATCTGATACAAAGATTCTGCTGGCCGTCCTCGCGGCGGCGCTGTGCGTGTCCGCCTCCTCTCGCGGAGACAGCAAACAAACTCCTCGCCCCGCTACGCACGCTCCTGCCACCGCCTCAACCGGGGCGCAGCCAAACCCCCTCCCTGCTCCCGCGGGCGATTTCTCCGGCCTGACCTTCAGCGAAGAACAGAAAGCCAGGCTGCAAAAAATCCACGAGCAGGGTCAGTCGCGACTCAGTACCGTGGCCAACGATCCCAAGCTGGACGGCAGCCAGAAATCCGCCATGCTGGAGGGCTACCAGCGCCTCGAGTATAGCCAGATGTACGAGATCCTCACCCCGGAGCAGAAGGCTGTAGTTCGCAAGAACATGGCGGCCAGGCACGAGAAGGAACGCCACCACCAGCCAAATCAGCAACCGCCCCACCCCGCCCGCCCCTAGGAGCACACTCACGGAGTTTTCTCCGGGGGGGGTGGCGCGATGATCTGCTGAGCTTCCTTGAAGTGTGAGACTCTCGCCGTCGCTGACCCGCCACGGCGCCAACCCGCGAAGCGGCGCTGACTTGCTGTGCTCGTACGTAAACAGCAATCGGTCCGCGGTCCTTGCGTCACAATCTCATGTGACCGGCAGCACAGCCCCACCGCAGCGACCTGACCCATACTCGTCTCTCACGGAAAGGGCTCTCCTCCACCATGAGGCCCCTCCGCATTCGGTAATCAGCCCATCCAGCATCCATTCCGCTGTTTACCAGAAAATTATGAGGTACGCTTTTTTCGCCACTCGGGCCGTTGCCAGGCTAAGTATAAGTTATAAAATGATTTAGTTCTTCGCTTGTGACATATATCACATTATCTACCTTATCCACCCCCCCCTTCCGGCCCCTTGGAACCGCATCTTGCACCTTCAATTCCACCATCAAGTTAACTCACAGTAAACATTCCCAAAACAAAGCGGCCCGCCCGAAAGCGGAGCCGCCAATGGCAATCCAGCCGTTCCCGGCCGCTACATCTTCGGCCCCCCTGCCGAATAATCCACCCGCACCGTAAGAATCTCGTACGGATGAATCGGCGCCTTCACCACGTCGCCACTCACCGGCAGAGCCCCGCCCTCCGGCGTCTCCATCAGGTTGGTGATCGTCGCGCTCTGCGCCCCCGGCGGCACATGGAACTCCACTTCGCCTCCCTTGCCCGCCCACTCATACACGCGGAAGATCAGCCCGTTGGCGTCCTCGGCCTTCTTCACGGCCGTCAGCACCACGTTGTCTGAGCTCACGCCGGCAAACGAGTGCTGCGCCGGAAGCGAACCCGTGTGGCCCGTCGTAACCACCGCATGCAGCGGATAGTTGTACTCATAGCCGCGGCGCACCGTCATGGACTCCTTCCACGTACCCGCATGCGGATACAGCGCGTAGTGAAAGTGATGATGCCCCATATCGGCCTCAGGATCCGGCCACTTGGGCGAACGCAGAAGCGACAAACGCAGCACGTTCCCCACGGCGTCGTACCCATACTTCGTCTGGTTCAGGATCGACAACCCATGCTTCCCATCGCCCAGATCGGCCCAGCGCAGACCCGTCACCTCAAACTGCGCCTTCTCCCACGAGTTGTTGCGCGTCGTCGCACGGTCGATCGTCCCGTAAGGAATCTCGTACGTGGCAAACGGCCCTGATGCCGCCAGCGCAAACGCCGCCTTCAGCAAAATGTGCGACTCGTGCCAGTCGATCTGGTTGTCCACGTCCACCATGTCGCCCTCGGCCGACAGCGACAGGTCCTGCACAAACTTCGACTGCCCATAGTGCCGCGTCACCCGGATATACGGCTCCGCCGCCTTCACCAACTCCACCGCATCGGCGTGCTCAATGGTCTCCGGCTTCTTGTCCAGCGTGCCCGGATCGATGTTCCAGGCATCGTAATCGCGCGGGGTGTCGTGGAAGAACTGCAACTCATTCCCGCAGGCTCCACTCGCCAGCGTTTCAAAGTTCGTCTTCTTGTCGAACAGGCTGGTGACGCAGCCCGTGCTCTTGTCCACGCTCACCCGCATCATCGCGTTCTCCAGCGAGATCGCGTTCCCGGCATCCTTGGCAGTCGCATCGCTCGGCTCCGGCTTCGCTTTGCCATTGCCCAGCCACACCACCTTGTACCCAAACGCCGGCACCTTCAGCACATGGAGTTTCACCTCCGCCGCGCCCGATCCCACATCGGGGGTCGTCTCCACAATCTGCGCGCCCGTAGCCGTAAGCCCCGTCTTGCCGGATGCCAGATGCACCGTCACTTCCCCACTGCGCTCCCAGCCCAGCGGGTTATACACCACCACCGGCGTGCCGCTGCCCGCCGTATTGATGCGCTCGTCCAGCGTCTGCAACGCCCCTTCGCTGATCTCGTTGGTCGAGTAACGCACCACGTCGTAGTCCTTCTGCGCATCCTTGTAGATCACGCCGATACCGGACCCTGCCGCCAGATCGTGGAACTGATTGAACAGGACCTTTTTCCAATCCTCCGTCAGCTCCTTCCCCGGATACTCCCGGCCATCCAGCCATGCCAGCGACGCCCACTTCTCCGCGTTCAGCATCTGCTCCTCGCTGTCTCGCATGTTCCTCTTGTGATTGGCCTGGCTGGTCATCACCCCGCGGTGATACTCGAAATACATCTCTGACTTCCACGTCGGAATCGACACCTTGCCTTCCACCGCAGGCGGCGGCGTATAGCCCTTCGCAATCGACTGATAGTTCCACTCGGGGCTCTGGTCCGCCACCTTCTTCTCAACCGAAGAGAAGAACGTCTGCGCCAGGCCAAACTCCATCTTCGGCATCACCTTGGCCGGCGTCGACTGCGCAGCCCAGTGGAAGCCCTCGTCCAGAATCGCCCGCGTCGGTCCACCGCCGTGATCGCCAATGCCGTACAGATCCATCATTTCCGTAATGCCCGGTGCGCGGTCCCGCGCCTGCACCGTGTCATGCGACAACCGGATGGGGCTCAGATTGTTGTTCGCGTAGTCGTGCGGGAAATACGTCAAAACTTTTGACCCGTCCGGCGACTCCCACCAGAACAGCTTGAACGGGAGTTGGTTGGTGTCGTTCCACGTCATCTTCTGCGTCACAAAATAGTCCACCCCAGACTTCTTGTAGATCTGCGGCAGTTGCCACGTGTAGCCGAACGAATCCGGGTTCCAGCCGATCCGAACATCGACACCGTAGGCCTGCTTGTACCAGCGCTTACCCACCAGGAGTTGGCGTACCAGCGATTCACCGTCCGGCATGTTGACGTCCGGCTCCACCCACATCCCGCCCACAATCTCCCAGCGCCCTTCTTTGATCCGCTGCTTGATCTGATCGTTCAGGTCGGGATACTTCTCCGCCATCCACTCGTTGTAAGCCGCTGCCGATTGTGTGTAGGTGTATTGCGGATACTCGTACATCAGCTGCAGCGCCGTCCCGAAGGTGCGCTTCACCACGTCCACCGTCTCGGTCCACGGCCATAGCCACGCCGCATCGATGTGCGAATTCCCCGTCAGGTGCCAGGTAAACGTCTGCACCAGCGGCAGCAGTGCCTCCAGCTTCTGGTGCGAGGCCTTCAGGCTGGCATCGAACCCCTGCTGGTCTTTCTGGTCGAGAGCCTTGGTATCGACCGCCGCGATCGCGCTATTGAGCGTATCCATCTGCGAGGCGTCAGACTTGGCCAGTGAGGGCACCAGCAGCGCGGCGGAAAGTAACTCCGTGCGCAGGTCCTCCGGATTCGGCCGGTTCTCGGGGAAGTCAATCTTCAGCGTCGCCCCGCGGATGTTCTTGGTGTCCACGGTGTGCATCAGCTTCACCGCTACTGTCACCTTTTCGCCGGGCTTGGCGCTGTCAAACAGGACAACTGGCTCGAGGTCGTCGCCCAGCGCAACGCGCCGCCCGTTGAAGTACAGAATCTCCGGCATCGGCCCGTTCGCTTCCGCGTGAAATTGGAACCAGATGCGCGAGCCAGTGAGATCGTACCCATCCAGCGTGTCCGGAATCGTGTAGGTCTGGCGGAACCAGACCGGATCATTGGGAGCCCGGCCCGGCACCTTCTGAGTCTCCCAAGACGACTCATCAAGTCCAACGGCTTCCCCGTGAGCCAGGTCGCCGGCGTGCATCTTCCAGCCGCCTTCAGGAAGGTTTCCGAGCAGCGTGAGCCGCGTGATCACGGCCTGCGACTCTTTGGGCAGCTTGCCCGCGACTCGCGCCACCTCGGCAGCCACGCGCTGGGCCTCCACTGCGGTCTGAGAGGACGCTGGAGGAGCGGAAAATACGGCTCCAAAGGTGAAGACAGCAAGGGAGAGGGCCCACAGGGAAGTGCAGGAGAAGCGTTTCAGGGTCGATGCCATCGAAAATCCTTTCCGCGAAAATCTTAAATGGTAACGTTGCCATTCTTCGCGGGAAGGTCCCCAAAACCACACGCAGCCTGCGGAATGCCAGGCGCCGTCAGCATCGTAAAAGGGCACCACTTCACACCGTGGGCAAAGCCGCCTGCCAGCAGAATTGGTGAAAAGGCACGACTCTCAGTCGTCCCTAGACTGCTGACGAACCCCATCATTTTTGGTGGGGTTTGTTGTTTTGTGTTTCTTTTCAGCATTGGTGTATCGGTTGGGCGGCGATTCGCTGATAGTGCTGCAGCAGGCCGAGATAGGCCGACAGGAGCGGCGGGATGGCCGAACCCGGCGGATTTTGCCCGTTGCTGCTCAGCAGCAGGGC
>NZ_DASXYM010000173.1:0-72738 GCF_036502485.1 Occallatibacter sp.
GAAGGCGGACGGCTCGATGTGCGGTTTACCCGTGATTGGCGTCGCGTGCGGTGCCTGGATCCGGATGCCGACACTGCCATGCTGGAGGGCATGGAGAACGAGCTTCGCCGGCGATTGCAGGAGGACCTGGGCAGGCCTGAAGCGGAACGTAAGTTCACCCGCATTCTGGATGAGTCGCTCTCATTGAACGTGCAGATGACTGAACCGAAGGGATATCTTGCGGAAAGTCTGATCACCGGGATGGAAGAGCTGATGCGCATGTACGTAGAGCCCCCCAGGCGCGAGCGCGTGTCGAGGTTGTCGGGGCGTGCCGCCATCCAGTCGGCGATGAGGAATGAGTTTGAACGGGCCCAGGTGTGGGGCCTGATGCGCAAGCAGATCCGCGCGGCCGACTACACTCGGCCCGGAGATCCGCTGCGGATCGACGCTGGGTATCGGCCTAATGGTGTCATCAAGATGTTTCAGGGTGTTTCGCTTGATCCTGGAGTAGAGATGGCGAAGGTGCTGGCGTTTTCTTCAGCGAGTCTGCGCGCTGGCGTGGAGCGGATGGAGAAAGCGCAACTGCAACTGACGGCGATTGTGGAACCGGCCGCGCGCATTGGCGCCACAGACGAGGAGCCGGAGCGGCTTGAGATGTACCGCTTCGGCATTGAGACCATGGAGGAGCACGAGATACGGGTGCTTACCACCACCGACTTACCTAACATCGCCGCAACTGCGAGACGCGAGTTACGGCTGGAATAACAATTGGAAGCAGGGAACAGGAGCAGGGATTAAGGAATAGAGCCGGCGATCGTCTTCGGGCGATCGCTTTTTTTGCGAGTAACAGCCGCTGCGGCAGTCGGACAGCGGCTGTTGCTTTTTTGCTCTAAGTCGCTTTTCGCAGGCCCCGGTTTCCCTATCTCTTCCTTCACCCAAGGAGTGACCCGTGAAACTGACCACCCATTTGCGCGCCTTTCTGCGCAGCGAGAATAAGCCGGCAAGGCTCGAAGCCGCTGAAGGCGAGAGAAAAACGCTGGCTCTGCCCGCCATCCTCAGCCCGGTGCAGTATCCCGGGAAGCTCATGCCCAAACCTACGCCGGCCAACCTGCGCCGCTTTGCGGAAACGCCTGTGGTGCGGCGCGCTATCAACGTGATTAAAGACAGGGTGGCTGCGATGGACTGGCAGATTCGCATACGGCGGGGTTGCAGCATGGATCCCACCGAGGCGCTTGCCAGGACTCACGCGCTGCGACTGGTGCTCGAGGAGCCTAACCCTGCCGACAGTTTTCGTACTCTCATGGAGCAGGTGATTGAAGACGCGCTCACGGGCGGCTTCGGCGCCATTGAAATGGAAACGACCGGCGACGCCGAGCGGCCGGCCATGCTATGGCCGGTGGATGGCGCGTCAGTGCGCATCAACGGCAAGTGGGACGGCTCGCTCGACGTGCCGCGGTACGCGCAGTGCCCTGCTGGGCAAGCGGACAGCGGCGTGGACCTGCGCGACGACGAATTGATGTACATCCGGATGAACCCGCGCAGTTTCACGCCGTTCGGCCTCGGCCCTCTGGAAGTTGCCTTCGAGACAATCAATCAGTTTCTTGCGGCGCATCGATTTGCAGGCAAATTGGCTGCTAACTCTGTGGCGCAATATGCGCTATGGCTGAATGAGGCGACACCCGCGCAGCACGACCGGCTTATCCGCTGGTGGCAGGACGAGATCGAGGGCACGGGCCGTGTTCCGCTCATCTCCACTGAGCAGAAGCCGGAGGTGTTGCGCTTTGCCCAGGGCACGGACGCAGATCTGCGCCTTGAGTGGCAGAAATTCCTGATCCGCATGGTGGCCAATGCGTTTGGATTGCCGCCGATGCTGCTGGGGCTGGAGGGCGACGTGAATCGCTCCACAGCCGGCGAGTTAGCCGACGAGGCTTTCCGCGGAGCTATCTCACCGCTGGCGCAACTAATTGCGGGCCACATCACGCGCGATCTGTTCAGTAAGTGCATCGGCTGGCGTGAATTCGAGTTTGTATTCAACGATCTGAGCGCCCGCGATGAGGAGACCGAGTTGTCGGTGCAGGTTCAGCTTCTACAGGCGGGAGTTCTCACTGTCAATGAAGTCCGCGCATTGCGCGGCTACCCGCCACTGGGCGCGGCGTCAGTTCTGAGCGCTAAGCCTTCCGTTTGATTCCATCTTTCACTTACGAGTCTCTGCCGATGGAGGCTTTCGCCACCCACATATCAGAATTGGGAAAATGACATGCACCTGCACGCCATGGCAGTACACATTCCACCTGTCCACGGACACCCTAACCGGGTGCCCTTTGAAGGAATTCTCACCCTTGTTAACACGCCCAGCGACAAAGCTCCGTCGGGCGCGCGCGGTCACCGTGTGCTGCTCACCGGTGAGGCTGCCGAGCAGGCGCTTCCATCCTTGCTGGGCATGGCTATCGACTATCGCCCTGCCTGGGACGGCCACGATTGCCGCTGCAAGATCGGCCTGCTTACCGAGGCCACGCTTAGCGGCGACAATCTTCTGGTGCGGGGTTATCTCTACGCTCGCGACTTTCCGGATGTGGCGAAGGCGATTGATGCTCACGGGCCGAGCATCCTGGGAATGAGTTACGAAATCGCAGACGCGAAAGTGGAAGATATGCGCGCTCCGATCTGGAAGCTCACCAAGGTGACCTTCACGGGCGCGGCGATTCTGTTGCGAGACAAGGCCGCCTACCGCAGAACCAGCTTCTGGATTGCTAAAAGCCAGACGTCAGCAGTTGACCAGCAGCTTTCGGCGTAACGCTCTGCGAAAGGCCTGTTGGCTCCTTGTAGTTGCCGGTCATGAGGGCCCAACGGCGTGAATTAACAGCTCTGGCCTCGCGATGATTGCCCCGCCATGCGCGGGGCTTTTCTTTTGCCCACTTCATCCAGCCGGCGTGGTGCCGGATCACTCAGCAGCTAAGAGCCGAAAGGGAATAGCTGCCATTCACGAAAGGAACCTATGGAAAACCACGAGCAAGTTGCCGAACGTCTTGAACATGCAGCCACCCTGCTGGAACGCACGCTGGGATGGATTGAAGAACGCCAAGCTGCGATCACAGGCGAAGTCGAGAAGATCTCCGCGACGGTTGAACAATCGCGGCGCGAAGAAGAGCTTGAGCACAAGCTCGCGGCCGCGGAGCGCGAGATCGCGGATTTGAAGGCAGCCGCGGCCGGTGCGTCTTCAACTGCGACGGTCTCTGCGCCGCCCGCGGGTCGGAAGACGTTGCCCGCCTCAACCGCGGACATGCTGGCGAAACGCGGCATTGGCGACGGTCCGGTCGATGTCCGCAACCTCGACGCGGCGCTGGGCGGACTTAGTCTTGAACAGCGCATCGCGGTGAAAAGCCAGTTACTCCGTGCGGGCGCGCTGTCTTAAGTTCAGCTGTCAGTCATCAGCTCTGAGCCTTCAGCACATAACTCGCAGAAGGGCTGATTCCTGCTCACGCGGATCAATCCGTCAGGGAGCAAGACCACAACTTACGCTGGACTACGCCTGGCTAATGGCCGACGGCTGATAGCTGTCTTCCAGCGCCAACCCGCCAATCAGGCAGAAAGCACATCATGAATAACTCAGTCTCTTTCGCCGACATCCATGCCGCAGCCGACTACATTGGACCTGGGGCCGTGGAGGTGCCGCTGTACCAGACGGAAATCTTCGACATCTGCCGCCGCTCAAGTCCGTTCGGGCAGCGAATCAAGCAGATTCCCGCTACCGGTCATCCCTCGCGCTTCTTTGAAGAGAGCGCGATCCCGAATCCCGGCGCCGCGGGTTTTGTGAACCCGCGTTCCATCGCGGCACCCACAGTGAGTCCCACCCGTGTGGAGCGCAGCGTCCCTCTGAAGGCGATTGTCGCGCAGATCAACTACAACCTGTTCGACATCGAACTCGGCAAGCAGCAGCAACAGTTCGCGTATTTGCAGGCGAAGGACCTGGTGGATACCGTCTCAGGTGTGATGGTGACACACGACGTGGCGCTGTGGAATGGTAATGACACAAGCCTCTCCGGGCCGACGACCACGCAGTACATGGGTGCGATTGCGCAGATTGCCGCCGCCGGCAATACCAAGACGATCGGCATATCGGAGTCCATTGTCGACGGACTTAAGTCAACGGTAGCGCAGATGGTGGCTAACAACGGCTACCACGTACGTCCGACCGCCATCTACGCCAACCCCGTCCTGCTCGATCTCATCGATCGCGAAATGAAGAGCGACTTCAATGTGGTTCTGAACTCCGATGAGGTGACGGGCGGTTTCCGCGTAAAGATGCTCTCCACGCAGGCGGGGGACCTTCCGCTGATTCCAGACTGGAGTCTGGGTTACACCGGCACTCCCGGTTCGGGGTCAGCGGTACTTCCGGCCTATATCGTCACCGAGGATCTGATCGAGTATCACTGGCTTGGGGATGCGGCGCCGCGCATCTTCCAGCTTGGCATGCCTAACTCGCTCACACACCAGTATGTCGCGGTGAAGTTCGGCGGCCTTGTAGTGAAGGGCGCAAGCTATGCGCACTATCAAGTGCTCGTAGACCGCTAAACCACGGACAGTTCCCAGTTCTCAGTTCACAGTTCACAGACGCTGCCTGCAATCAGGTCCGGTTCGTGTTCTGTAGCTGAGAACTGGTGAATGACAACCACAAGCCGTGAATTACGCATTGCGGAAAGAAGGAACCATGGCATACCTCCAGCCAGAGGAATACCCCGACTACGGTCTCCCGGCGTCCACGTCGGCAGACTGGATCAGCGCGGCTACTGCGCTGATCAACAGCTATTGCCGCCGTCCCGACCTCAACATCATCGAGTACACGGAACGTCTTCGCATTACGTGCGATGTACAAGCGGTGCGGCTCACCTATCTGCCGCTCGCGGCACTAGGTGTAGCCACTTCGCCGATCATCAGCATCCAGGCGCGGTACGCGCGGCCGCGTCGCGGGGAGGTATCGAATGAGTTGCTGTTCGATGCGGCCTGGGCCTTTTCGCTCCCTGGCCAATGGACTTCGATCGATGCAGGAAGCGTGGACCTGGATGCCAAAACCGGGGAACTGACGCTGCCGACGAACCTGTTCGGTCTTCCATTCAACGAGATCGCTGTCGCTTACTCGGCTGGCTTGGCACAGGTTGGAGATGACATCAAGTGCGCATGTGCGCAGATTGTGCGCAACGCGCAATCCACGCCAGCACTGAATGCAAAGGCCAGCAAGATCGACACCATGCAAATGCAGTATTTCTCGAGCTCGCTCCTGGACGATACCGTGAAGCAATGGCTTCGTCCCTATGTTGCGACTCGCGTGGGGTGATCCATGTCAGATACCGCATCCCGCAATGCAACCAGCGCACCACAGATGCTGGCAGACGCGCTGCTCCGATCGGTAGGTGGAGCCGTAGCACAGCTTCGCGTTGCCAGCCCCTGTTCCGACGGCGCTCAATGCGAGGTTGGCCTCATTCCTTCGACGTTTGCCGATGTCATCCTCAGTCCGGCGGTGATGCGCAAGTGTCGTCCCAGTTGGCAGAGTGGAAGCCCGTCCAAGTGGGAGCTGCTGGTTTCTGCCAGCAGCGTGGAGGACCAACTGAGTGCCCTGGAAGTTGATTCTGCGCAGGCACTGTTCGCCATGACTCTCTCAATCACTGTCGCCGGACAGGAGTATCTGATCGAGTCAATTGCAGCCAATGAGGCCTTCGGGCGGATCTACCTCTATCGCCTGTTGCTTCGCGAAGCGCGTTCGCAAGGCGTGTAAGAGGGGCGATGCGCCGGCTCAGCGAGATAACCCTGTTGATTGTGAAGCATGACCTGAACACCCTCGGAGATGTTATGCAAAACGCGAAAGATTCCTTCTATATGGCCCTTCGCAACCGGCTGGCCGCACTCAATCCCGAGCGTACTCTCGTACTGCGCGGGACCGTACGCCCGGGCATTCTCGTGGAAGAAGCGGAAGCTCCGTTTGCGCAGTTACCCAATGATGTCTTCATTCTGCGCTGGCTTAGGCATGGTGCGGACATCGACCTTGCCTCGTCTCTCATCGCGGACGAGTGCGAGATCGTATACAACACCTGCGGCTGCCAAACCTTCGGGGGGCTGGACCGCGGCCGGGCTCTAAGTAAGATGGATGGTGAGCTTCTTGCCATTCTTCAGCCGTTCGCCACCGCTAAGTTGGATTACTCCCGGCAGCCGACTATGGCGATGCTCAGTCAGGTCTTCTGGGATGATCCTGTCTTCTCGCCGGTGGTTACACAGCGCGATCGCCTGATGCGATCCGCAAAAGTCATGGTTTACAGCTACCAGGAAGCAGGTGAATGATGTCCGCCGCCGTGAACTGGATTAAAGCCGTCGCGCCGGTAAGCCGCCGCGTGCGGGCTTACTATGCACCCGTCGGTCGTGCGGCACAGCAGCCGGTTCTGTTTGACCCGGCTGGCGCGAGCAGCTTCGACTTAGACAATCCGCCTCCGCCGTGGATCAGCCTCGGCTTCATTCAAAACTTCACCCGCAAGCCGGTCAGCAAGACAACGACGGTGAACACCGGGATTCCCATCGCCGCACAGCAGCAAGTGCATGAAGCTCTAGGCGCTCAGGTGAGCTTTCAGTTTCTCGCCTGGACCAAGCTGAACATGGCGCTTGCGACCGGGTCGCAGCACATGAACGTCCTTGCTCCCGCTGCAGGAGGGATCGCGCAACCTACCGGGGCGGAGGCCATTAAGGCCGTTTCCGTGCAGAGTGGATCCACCTCCATCTGCCTTGCCATGGCTGCAGGTGACGCCGGGAAGTTTTCACCCGGACAGCTGGTTGCAATAGACGTGGACTATACCGGACAAACCGGATTCCTAGGGTGGCCGATTGTTGGTTCCTATCTCCGGCAGCCTCTGAAGGATGCGGACTATGTGCGCAGAGTGACATTCAACGTCGCACTGGTGGCGCAGGTGAATGCGTCGTCGCTCACGCTGGCGTCGCCACTGCCGTGCGGTGTTCCGTCCCAGGGCGCTAAGGCGCAGGTTGTTGCGGGGTTTGTAGATCGCGAGGGCGGCACTTTCTTTCACGAGTGGTCGGCGCTCTTCGTCATGGAAGGCTCGCAGGGCGACCGTATTTGCTTCCATTACCCGCGGCTGCAATCGATGGCGAGCGCAGAAGAGACCGCACAATCGCTCACGGGCAAAGGTCAGGGCCGCCTTGAACGCATCTGCCTGAATGCGGAGTGTCTGGCGCTCCCCATCACTGATCCGCTCGACAACGAGCGCGTGGTTTGCTATCGCAGTCTTTTACCGGCGAAGAACACGCTGGTCTAACGCTCACGGTTGCCGCTCGTCAGAATGTTCCAGCATCAATCGTTTCGCCGCTAACTCAGCCGAGGTAACTCATGCATCTTACGATCAACAATCAGGATTACACCATGGCATTGGATGCCTCGGCGCCACTGGCGATCGAACGCACCTTGAATGCGCCCTCCGTCTGCCGGTTTTCGCTCGCATTGCCGTCTGGCGGCTCGCTAGCGTCTCCGGCGCGCTTTCAGCACATCGAGGTTGCAGGCGACGAAGGCTCCATTTACTTCACTGGTTACATTGCGGCCACTCCACAGCCGGAGTATGCCGGCATGGCGATGGAAGGCGCGCAATACCGGCTCCTCATTCATGCAGTGAGCGAGGAAATCCTTCTTGACCAAGCGGCGGTGTCAGGCAGCAAAGGGGCGAGCGGACTCACGGCGGGTGCACTGCTGGCCAATGTTGCCGCGCACACCGGTTCCTCCGAACTCGAATATGGCGGCCTCACTCTGCAAACGCGAGTGAGCCACTTCACCCCCGATCCCGGCGCACCTTTCAGCAAGTCGGCGGGCCAAATAGCAAGTCAGGCGCGGGCCGCTTACCGTGCTCACGCGGGAAAACTCGTACTCAACTCGATACCAACGGCCGTTCACTCCCTGGATGAAGCGGACGGCAGCCTGACTCTCGCGAATCTCACGTTTACCCGCAATGTGCGACGCGATTTGGCTAATGACATTACAGTTTGCGGACTGCACGAACCTGCAGCGTATGTTACGGAAGTATTCGTGGCAGATGGCCTGACTAACTCCTTTGTGCTCGCGGACGCGCCATACTTTCCGCCCGCATCAAAGGCGAATATCCTCGCGGAGGGATTTGACGAACCGGGTATCGATACCCGTAACTGGAGCAATCCAAGCGGCAACACGTTTTTCGGGCTGGGAGCCTCGGGACTGATCATGAGAGGAGGCAACGGCATCGACGGTGAGACGCAGTTGACCTGGCTTGATCCAGTAGAAATGGCCGGTACGCTTTTACTCGAAGCCGCGGGTGTGAAACTCGCCGCCGAAAGCGCCGGTCTTCTTGCCGCGTTTTTCTCTGGGGATGTGACGAGCGCTTCCTGTTTCGCGGGGTTCCAGGCGACGGCGCAACCGGGGACAGGGGGTGTATCCCTCCAAGCTGTGGTGTGCGGCTCTGCGTGCGGTCCGACGGTCGTCCTTGACCCAGATCACGAATACACGTTGCGCATTCGTGTCCACTCGCCCGAGCAGCAAAGCGCCCGCGCGATGTATCTGTCGTTTGGTGACGCGGGCTTGATTGCGCTGGGAGGCCAGATTGTCTTTTCTCCGGCGCGGCTGCAGCTCGAGATTCAGGAATTTGTGAACGGCGTTGCGTCGATGCCGGTTTGTGTTTATGAGGGTGATCTCTCTAATTTGCCTGCATCGTGTTCAGTGCTGGCGGCCAGCAGCATCGACCTGCATGGCTCTATGCGGGCGCTCAGCGTTAGCAGCCTGGGATCTGCATGGGTTATGAGCAAGGCATCCGATGGCACCCTGTTCACGCGCCGGCTCGGGACGGCTGCGCAATCTGCCGAATGCGCCGTGGAACGCTCGGGGCATTTGGTGTTCACTACGGGCGTTACTCCTGCGGCGGGGGAGCAGATCACGGTGTGGTATCGCGCGGTGGGCCGTTCTGTGGGACGAGCTGTAGCTAACGGGAGTCAGCAAACACTGCCGCCGGACGGCTCGTATCTCACACTGGCCTGGATCGGATCGGTTACGAATCCCGCCCCGCGCAGCTCGGCTGATTGCCGCAATGCGGCCGCGGCCCTGCTTGCATCCTCGACCAGTTCGGCGGCGCTGTGGTCCGGCATGTGGCGCGGGAACAACCTCGAATTACAAGCCGACGTCTGGCCAGGAGATGCTCTGGCTCTCAACGTGCCGTCTTGCCATCTTGATACTCAAGTGGTGGTGCGCAGGGTGAAGCTAGTCTATGGCGCAAGCACGCCTGACCTGGTGACGTACGAGGTCGACTTCGCCAACGATTGGATCGAGGACCTCGCCATTCGCGCCAGTGATTCCGTGCCCTCCGACACGTGGCTTCCTGTGCCTGCCGCACCCGCGTATGCCGCGAACCTCAATGCGCTCAGAGTGACAGCGATCAGCGGCAACAATGTTTCCATCAACACCGGATCGGCAGCGCCAGGGGGCGGCGGATTCGAAATCCGCAATCGCGACCACGCCTTCATGCCGGGCGAAGACTCTAGCTTAGTAATGCGGGGTTCGCAGCCGAACCTCACATTCACACGGCGCAGCGCGTCCGACCGTTTCTACGTACGCATGTTCGATGGCGCTGACCCGCCGAACTACAGCGAGTTTTCCGCGGTATTAGTCCTTAACATGCCACTCAGCGCGTAACTGTCACATTTCAGCTTTGTTTCTTGAGCGGAGCGGAGGGCCTGCGGGCTGTAGCGAGGTCCTCCACTCGGATCACCGGAGTTCCGAACATGCGCATGATGAATGAATTTGAAGCCCAAGTGCTCAGCGATCTCTCAGTCCTCAAAAACCAGATGAACGGCCTCATGGGGGATGGCAACGGCGGCCGTCTCGCAGAACTTGAACGACGCATGGAACGCCACGAGCAGAATTGGCAGCGCGCCAAGGGTTTTGTCGCCGCGTTCAGTGTTCTCATAGCAGTGTTGCAGGTAGCTGTGGAGGCTTGGCATCGCCACTGAGCGCCTCGCTATCTCAGAAGGTTGTGAGCTCGTAATCAGTGTTTCTCAAACTCAAGACCCAGAGCGCCGCCTCGTATAATCAGCCCATGGATGCTCAGCCATTGGTCGGCGTAGTTATGGGCAGCAAGAGCGATTACGAGGTCCTCTCCGCTGCGGTGGAGATTCTGCGCGCTCTCGAGATCCCTCACGAAGCCAAAGTTGTAAGCGCGCATCGTACGCCTGACCTTCTCTTCCACTACGCTGAAACGGCGCGCGAGCGCGGCCTGCGGGTGATCATCGCGGGAGCCGGAGGCGCCGCGCACCTGCCCGGCATGCTGGCTGCAAAGACGCTGCTCCCTGTGCTTGGCGTGCCCGTGCCTGCTACGATGCTCAACGGTCTTGACTCGCTGCTTTCCATTGTGCAGATGCCGATGGGAGTGCCGGTCGGAACTCTGGCTATCGGCAAGCCAGGTGCAGCAAACGCCGCTATTTTCGCCGCTGAGATGCTCGCCACCACCGACGAAGCCCTCTATCAACGCCTCGCGCAATGGCGCGCCGCGCGCACCCAGGAAGTTCTCGATCAGGAGCTGCCAGCTTGACCTTCAGTAACAGTCCAATGCAAGTACAGCCCGGCGGCACTCTTGCCATTCTCGGGGGCGGACAGTTGGGCCGCATGATGGCGATGGCCGCGCGCACTATGGGCTATCACATTCGCGTAATGGATCCTGAGCAACGATGCCCCGCCAGTTTCGTGGTCGATGAAACCATCGTGGGTAAGTGGGACGACGCCGACGCCGCGCATTGCCTGGCAGCAGGAGCTGATGCCGTCACACTCGAGATCGAGCAGATTGGTGTGGATGCGCTGCAGCGCGTTTCCGACATCGCGCCGCTTCGCCCTGGTGTGGAACCCATCCGCATCATCCAGGACAAGACTCTTCAGAAGCCGTGGCTAGCGGACCATGGTTTTCCCGTAGGTCCATTCCGCGTTGTTGACAGCGAAGAAAGACTGCCGGCAGCCGTGTCCGAGCTCGACAATCGCGTGTTCCTCAAAATTGGGCGCGGCGGTTACGATGGCCGAGGGCAGGCGCGCATTGGGCTTGAGCAGGCCGCAAACGAACAGAGCATCGCGGCAGCATGGAAGTCGCTAGGCGGAAATCCTTGCGTAGCGGAACAGGCGCTCGACCTTGACATCGAGATCAGCGTGATGGCTGCGCGCAACCCGTCCGGCGAAGTCCGCAGCTTTCCCGCCGCACGCAATCACCACGAAAATCAGATCCTCGCGTGGAGCGTCCTGCCCGCAGGCATTCCACCGGAACTTGAAGAACGAGCTGAGAGACTGGCACGCGAGATCAGCGCCGGCCTTGAAATTGAAGGCCTGCTCTGCGTTGAAATGTTTGTGACGAAGAAAGGCGAACTCTTCGTGAACGAGCTCGCGCCGCGACCTCACAACAGCTATCACCAGAGCGAGCGCGGATGCGTCACAAGTCAGTTTGAACAGGCTGTGCGCGCTGCGCTGAACCTTCCCCTCGGAGATACGGCACTCATCTCACCTTGTGCCATTGTGAACCTGCTCGGCGATGTTTGGCTCAACGGCGAACCAGACTTTGCAGCCGCCATGGAAGTACCTGGCGTGCGGGTCCACTTATACGAGAAGTTATCGGCCCGGCCCGGCCGCAAGATGGGTCATCTATCTTCTGTTGGCGCAACGGCGGATGAAGCACTGGAGCGCGTGCTCGAAGCCAAGCGCCGCCTGAACGCCTGATTGAACTCACGGCCAGCGCGCAAAGGGCGCGACATCAGCCGCGCCCTTTGCGCCTGCCCTTCAGCACATGTCCACCTGATAGCTTATTTTGCTACTTTCCTTGCGGATGCCTGACTGCCGCTTTCGTAGCTGGAGTGGCGCCCTTGGTATCGTCAACTGCCTGATCGATTAGCTGGTACAGCTTGCTTCGATCCACCACCTCGACGAAAGGGGCGCCCTTCGACTGCGCGGTGACCACCCAGATCGTGGGCGTGTGCTCAATGCCGATCCGCTGCCCGAGCGCGTAGTCGGCCTTCACATCGGCAGCCAGTTTTCCCAGCGGATCCACATTGAACGGGAACGCAATCTTGTGGTCAGCCGCAAACTTCTGGGTGAAGTCGTTCATGCGCGCGGGCTCGTCTCCGAATGAGGGCTGGTTCGCGAAGATTGCATCACGATATTCATCGCCCATTTTCTTGCCGGCCTTTTGGTCAAACCACCGCGCGTTCACCGCGGCCTGGAAACTCCACGCGTGCTGCGCCAAGGGGAAGTCATGCCGCACCCACGGAATGTGGTATTTCTCGCTGGCTTCCTTGAGCAGTGGATTGGCCCGCGCGCAGTCTGGGCACTCCATGTCGCCAAACTCCACAATGGCCACGCGTGCGCCCGCCGGCGGCTTGAGCGCGGAAGCGTCATGCACCTGTGTTCCTTTGGGAGGTGCGGCAAACTGCGCCCGCGCAACAGGCGCTGCGGTAGCAATGCCAAGAACAGAAAAGGCAACCAGAAAACGAGCGCCCGAGGCGCGAAAGACCGTGAGCATAGTGATTGAACGGCTCCCTCCTGTCGATTGTAACGAAATGCACGACCGGAAAGTTGCGGGCGGTCATATGTTTCATACGCGGGAATTGGCGCTCCCGTCTCGGCCGGCACGCCGTGCGGCAACCCACTTGCGCCATTTGTAATCGGCAAAAACCAGCGCGGCAGCCACTATAACGGCGCAAATGATCAGAATCACCTTCACAGTTACAGTGTACAAACTGGCGATGATCTGCCCGCAAAAAAAGAAGCCCACCTTCGCTCCGCGCGAGGGCAAGAGCGAAGGTGGGGCACCGAAAGGGTTTTCTGCAGCGTGCCTATTTGCGCCCGATCACCAGGACGGTAAAGGACCCCGGCACCACCGGCGGCCGCGGTCTTGGATTGTCAGCTGTTGCTGCCGGAGCCTGCCCAAATTCAGCCGTCACGGTATAGATACGATCGGTCGTCGGGTCATACGTCATGGTCCGAGCGCGCCGCTGCGTGGGCACAGTCTGCACAGTCGGGTAGCCGCTCGCGCCCGCGTTCACCACGCTCAGCACGCCCTCGCCGCACGAGGCAAACGCCAGCTTGTCCTTCGCGTCATAGGCGGCTGCGTCCGGTCCGTCGCCAATTGTCGCGGTGCCCAGTTCTTTTCCGCTGCTGTAGTCAACAACCGACATCTTCTTCCCGTCGCACACGCTGAAGAGCCGGTGTTCATCGGTATCTATCGCCAGTCCCGATGGCGAATCGCAAGTGATCGGCCATGTAGCCACCACCTTTTTCGCCTTGGCGTCCAGCTTCACAATGACGTTCTTGTCCTCGATGTTGTCGTACAGGTTCCCTTGTCCGTCCACCTGAGCGAACTCCGGCTTGCCGGGAAGCGAAATCGTGGCGACCACCTTGTTGGTTGCGGCGTCAATCACTGAAGCATCCTTGCTGCGCCCGTTGAACGCCCACACCGTCTTGGTGGCGGGCTCATAGATGATTGCATCAGGATTCGTACCCGCCGGGATCGTAGCCACCGTCGCGAGCCTGGAGCGGTCGAACACCACCACAGCGTTTCCGCCCCCATCCGAGATGTATCCGTACTTGCCTTCCGGGTCGAGCGCCACGCCGTGGGTACCGTGAAGCCCCGTGATGGATCCTGTGATCTTGCCTGACGTCGCGTCCACAACGTCCACCTTGGTGCCATGCGTGATGTAGAGCCGGTGCGCAGCGCCGTCCGCGACCAGGTAATCCCATCCCCCGTCGCCGCCAATCTTCCACTGATCAATGACCTGGTAGTTCGCCTGCGCCACCACGACGCTTGGAATTGCGAGCGAGGTGGCCAGCAGCGGAAGCGCCCAACGGCTAAGAACACTCTGCATTGTGTCTCCCCACTACGACAATGTGACCATACCACCGGCACCTTAAGCTTGGATGAAGGTGTTCACCGGGCCATTCCTGCGACACAGGTTCACCCGCTTCCTCGCCGCATGGACTTCGTATAGTCGACTATCGTGAAGTTGCCCGCGTGTTCACAACTGAGCTGCGGCGCGATTCTTGCCGGCTCGGGCAAGCCTTTCCCACTAAAACCGCATGGTTGGGGACACTGGCAAAAGACGATTGATACGAACGAACTCGGTATGACAGTCCGGAGCCATACGGCTTTCATTCGGAACGCCCCAAAAACTCTCATTTTTCATCCCTGGTGTAGTACTCTTCTCGCAAAGATCGCCGCGAACGTTCCCCAACCTTTGTTTAAGCCTATTCCAGCCAAGGAGAATGAAAATGTCTGCTGCTCTTCGCTCTCTGGTCCTCGCGTGCTTCCTGATGCTGGCCGCGGTGCCGGCGTTTGCCGGGCAATCCTTTTCTGCGCTCTACGTTTTTGGTGATAGCTACGCCGATGTGGGCAATATTTATCTGGCGACCAACGGAGCCGAGCCTCAGTCGCCGCCGTATTTTCTGGGCCAATTTTCGAACGGCCCCATATGGGTTGAATACGTGGCCGCATCGCTGCACGTGCCGGTAGGGCCTTCGCTTGTGGGCGGCAATGACTACGCGTTCGGGGGCGCACTGGTCACCGCGCCGCTCGTCACCCCGCAGGGTACCGTCCCGAGCGTTCCGCAGCAGGTGGGACTGTATCTCAGCGCGCATGGGGGAAAGGCTGATCCCAATGCGCTTTACCTTATTGAAGGTGGGGGCAACGACATTCTGTTGGGGTCTGGGAATCCCGAGGCGCTGGGCTTCAAAATCGCAGTGAACATCGCGCTCAGCGAACTTGCGCTCCGCCAAGCCGGTGCACGGCACTTTTTGATTCCAAACTTGTTCAACGTGGGCTTGCTGCCCGCGGCCGCAGCCCGCACGGTCTTCGCCGCGGCTGCAAGCAAGTCAACGAACCAATGGCTCAATCTTCTAGTGAGCCTGGAACAGCACGTAGAGGGCGTGTCCATTCTGCGCGTAGATGCCTTTGCGCTTCTGAATGCAATCGTGAAAAAGCCGGCGAACTACGGATTTGTGAACGTGACCACACCTTGCCTGACGACGACCACAGTTTGTGCAAACCCCAATCAGACGCTGTTTTGGGATGTGGAGCACTTGACGGAATCCGGGCAGTTAGATCTTGCGGCAGCGGTGGAGAAGGTTCTTTCCGAATAGTCCCGGCGATTTCCGATCGGCAGCGATCCCTTCAGGAGCGGGGCCGGGTGAAGCAAGCTTCCTACACCCGGCTCCGCAATTACGCCCAGCCTCCCTGCGACAATCCACTAATGAAGACCGAATAACACCTTCTTCTTCGTTTTCAGAGTTGCCGCAATGGGTGTATTGAGCGCGTCTACAAGAGGCGCCGCCAGCCTGAAGTACCTGGTTACTGTGGCGGCGAGCCTGGGATCGAGGGCCGCCTCCGCGGGCAGAGTCGCGCTGAGCCCCCACTGCCTGCACTTCACCAGATCCAGCGCCGGGTGATCGCCAGGGAATCCCTTGGGCGGCCGCGAGAGGGTGTTGCCTTCAAACTCCGTGAAGGCCTTCTTGATGGCTGGGCGGCCCAGCAGCTTGCGGAACTCGGCATGGTGATCGAGCAGCCAATGCCGGATGGCAGCGAGTTGTTCCTTTTCCGGCATATATGAGCCAGCAGCGATGATCACTTCCTTGGCGCTTACATGGAAGTAGTAGCCGGCGCCTGAAGTCTTATCCAGCCCGGTGTGTGTCCACCAGGCAGCCATGTGCGTTTTGTACGGGCGCTTGTCATTGGAGAATCGGGTATCGCGGTAGATGCGGAAGAGCGATTTCTCCGCGGGGCGGATGTGATCGGGCGCGAAGTCCAGCATGGCGTCGGTGATCTTCCGGACGACGGAGAGCATGGGCTGGCGCAGCAGTTCCTCAAACTCCGCCTTGCGCGGGGTGAACCATTCGCGGTCGTTGTGGCGCGCCAGGTTGCGAAGGAACTTCAGGGCCTCAGAGCGAAAACAGGGATCGGCAGGTGCGGGTGCGGTGGTCTTCACAATAGCCATTGCAGAGAAGAGTGTAACGCTTCCCGAGGGGCGAAGGTGCGCCCGTTTCTGAATGGCGAGAGTGTCTCGCGCATACATTAGGTGCAAAGAAGCGCGAGACTATATCCGCGACTGCCTGATGAGCACAGGCGTGGTGATCAAGAACTCCTGCATCCCGCCAGGCGACCCATTCTCAAGTCCCACCGCCGCCCGCGGGAGTTTACCTCCAACGGGCGCACGTTGCTAGTGTACGTGACCGCGGAAAGTCCTTAAGCTCGATACGAAACATCAGCGAATGATCTTCAGGGCCGCTCGGAACAGACCGTCGAAGTCACCGGCCAGCGCCTTTTCTTTGCTGACCGCTTGCTCAATGGCCTTTTCGGCGGCAGGGCGCTGGTAGCCGAGATTGACCAGGGCGGACAGAACATCGTCCACCGCCGCGCCCTGAACTGCGCTAGGCGTGGGTGCGACAGCGAAGTCGTCCAGCTTATCTTTCAGTTCGACCACAAGACGCTCGGCCAGCTTCTTGCCAACACCCGGGATGCGCACCAACTGCGCGTGATCCTGGGATCGGATGGCCTGCACGGTTCGCTCGCTGGAGAGGCCACTGAGAATCTTGATGGCCAGCTTGGGCCCTACGCCGCTCACCGTGATCAGCCGCTCAAAGAGGCGCTTCTCTTCGCGATCCATGAAGCCGAAAAGAGCGATCGCGTCCTCGCTGACCTGCGTGTGGATGTGCAGGGACGCTTCACCCCCCGCGCCTGGAAGCGCAGTGAATGTCGGAACAGAGATGGTGACGTCGTATCCCACACCGGCACATTCCAAGATGGCCTGGCCGGGCTCCTTATGAATGAGCTTCCCGCGCAGATGAGCGATCATTGCTTGCTATTGTAGGACTCCCATGCGCTTTGCCACGCGCTCCAGGGTTTCGAGCGCCTGGTCCAGTTGCGCCCGGGTGTGTTCGCTGGTGACGATGAGGCGGATGCGCGCCTTGCCTTCGGGAACGGTGGGGAAGGCGATGCCAGTGCCCATCACCCCATGGTCGAAGAGGGCGCGTGAGAATTCCATGGTCTTCCTGCCTTCGCCAAGGATTACCGGCGTGATAGGTGTCTCCGTTGCGGGGGTGTTTACGCCGCCCACATTGAAGCCGGCGCGGCGTAGTTCGCCCTGGAAGTAGCGCGTGTTCTCCCACAGCCGGTCAATACGCTCGGGTTCCTGTTCCAGGATGTCGAACGCTGCAATGCAGGACGCGGCCACTGCCGGCGGGTGCGATGTGGAGAACAGGAAGGGACGAGCGCGGTGGTAGAGATAATCAATCAGATCTCGCGATCCGCAGACGTATCCGCCGAGCGAGCCGATGGCCTTTGATAACGTGCCGACCTGCACGTCCACGCGGCCGTGCATCTTGAAATGGTCAATGCTGCCGCGTCCGTTGCGGCCCAGGACTCCGGAAGCGTGAGCATCATCCACCATCATGATGGCTCCGTATTTCTCAGCCAGGACCGCCAGCTTGTCCACTGGGCCAATGTCGCCGTCCATGGAGAAAACGCCGTCCGTGATTACGAGCTTGCGGCCGGGCTCGTTGGCCACTTCCTGCAGAAGCTCTTCGCAGTGCGCCACATCTTTATGGCGAAAAACTTTAATCTTCGCGCGAGAGAGACGGGCGCCATCGATGATGCTGGCGTGGTTGAGCTCATCGGAGAGGATGAAATCCTCTTTGCCCAAAATAGCGCTGACGGTGCCGGCGTTGGCCGCAAATCCGCTCTGGAAGACAACGCAGGCTTCTACATTCTTGAAGCGCGCGATCTTCTCCTCCAGTTCCATGTGGATCTTCATGGTCCCGGCAATGGTTCGCACCGCGCCGGAGCCCACTCCAAGCTCACGCGTGGCTTTCAGAGAGGCTTCAATCAGTTTGGGATGGTTGGCCAGGCCCAGGTAATTGTTGCTGGCCAAGTTGATCACCTGCTTGCCGTCGTAGTGGCACACGGGCGCCTGCTGGTCGTCGAGGACGCGGAGGTGGAAATAAGTACCCTTATCCTTGAGTTCGTTCAGGATAGCTGTCAAATGGGCTAGTTGAGGACGCGTCGCGGTCGAAGCCATTCGGGTTCACCTCAAACAAAAAGCATAACGCGAAACCCAGGTGGTCAGGGAACAGGGACCGACTTGTCCAGGCGTTGGTCGCGCATCGCATTCGAATGCAGTGCGGTACCCGGCTCCACCTGCCGGACGTCAGGCGCCGAACGGGTCTGCCAACGATGGGCTCTGAGGCGTCAACAGCTCCGCCCCGCTTTCCGTCACCAGCAATTCGTCCTCGATTCGGATTCCGAACTCGCCCTTGATGTACACGCCCGGTTCGTCGCTCAGCGTCATCCGGGCCCTCAGCAGCGGCGCCCGATCCCACCCGTACATGTCATTCCTGACGAAATAAGGCCACTCGTGGCCGTCGAGGCCAATGCCGTGCCCCACGCGATGCGTGAAGTACGTGAAACCCGGCCCGTAGCCGCCGTGTTCAATCACCTTGCGCGCCGCCGCATCCACGTCGGCCGCCGGCACTCCCGGCCGGGCCGCGTGCAATGCCGCTGTCTGCGCTTTCTTCACCAGGTCGAACACCGCCGCCTGCTTCGCCGTAGGCTTGCCCAGCACAAACGTGCGCGTGATGTCGGAGTTGTACCCCTCCACGGTGCAGCCGTCGTCGAGCATCAGGATCGAGCCCTCGCGCAGCGTCTGCGGCTTGGTCGACCCATGCGGCACCGCCGTGAACTCATCGATGTTGAGACTCGCATCGCCGCGAAACCCAACCCTCTGATAAGCCAAAACGACCATCCGCTCCACGTCGGCGTTCGTCATTCCCGGATGCACGGACTCGGCCACCGCCTTGTACACCGCCAATGTGGCCCGGCACGCCAGCTGCATGCATTCAATTTCGTGCCGCTCCTTGACCATGCGGCAACCCGCTGTCACCGGCACCGCATTCACCACCGTGAGCTGCGCATTTGCCTTTCGCAAGCCATCGGCGAAGAAAAAGTGTGCCGCCTCGTCCACCGCCAGCGTACCGGAGGCGATGCCGCGCTCCCGCAGTCCCTTGCCCACCAGCTCATACGGACTCTCGTCTTCCTGCCACGTCAGAACGTCCGCACCATTTGCAAACGGACCAGCCGCAACTGCCTCGTGCAGCCGCGGCGCCTCAAATGCAGGACAGACAAAGAACGACTTCCCCTTCGCCGGCAGCACCAGCGCCATCATTCGCTCGCCGCCCCAGATCTTCAGGCCCGCAAAGTAGTAGAGATTGGTCGTTCCCGCCGGCAGCAGAACCGCGTCGATCTTGTTCTCCGCCATGAGGCCGCGCGCCCGCTCCATCCGCGCCTCACGCTCCGCCTTGGTAAACGGCCGCGCCTGACTGCTCAGATTGGGGAGGGCCGCGATCGCCGCCGGCTCCACTGCAGGGTTCTGCTTCGGCTCATCCTGCGCAAATGACAAGGAAGCGCCGGCCGCAGCCGCCGCACCAGCGCTCAGAAACCCGCGCCGCGAGAAGGGTCGAGTCAAGGAAATCTCCTGGAGAGGAAGAGCACTCTGTTCCCAGCATACCCTTGCTGCTGCAGCACGCTTCCCTAACGCGATACTGACTCAGTGCGCTGCCGTGGGAGTCAGTTCTACATAGTCCAGCGCCGCCGGGTCGCTTCCCTCGGGCGCCACCTCCACGAGCAAGATGTCGCCTTCCTTCAAATCCACGCCATGCGCGACGTACCGCGTCGAGTTATCTCCATGCAGCGTCCGCGAAGGCAGCTTCGCATCCGCCACCCACTTCGCCTTTTCCTGCCCGTTGACCGTCAACCGGAACAGCGCATCTCCACTCTGCAGATCGAAATACTGCACGGCAAGGTCGTACCGTCCCGGCTTTCCGTCATATGCCCATTCGGCGGAGCAGCTAGCTTTACCACAGGTGGCGGCTCTGCCGCCCGACGCATCCTCCCATGGCTGCACATCCACCACCTTGTACCCCGACAGCCGCGCGTTCTCCGCCTCCAGCCTTCCCGGGTAATGCCCCGCGCGCCCCTTGTCATCGGGAATGCCACTCAGCTTAAGGAAGTACTGCACAATCGCATCGCGCCACACAATCGCGTGCCCTGCCTGGTACTCCAGCCGTTTATGCATCTCGTCATAAACCTTGGGATCGACCTTCCCCGCGAGCGTCGCCCACTCCCGACCCAGCCGCGCCGCTTCCTCCGCGCCCTGGTAGTGGCTGTCAAAGATGTACTGAATAACCGTCTTACCGTCATGCAGCTTCCACGTATACGGCACATGATGAAAGAACGTCAGCAGTTCATCCGGCGTGGTCTTCACGTCTTCATACTGCTTCGCCAACTCCGGTGGATACTGCCCCGCATATCCAGTTCCCGTCGCCACGCTGCGGTCCATGCCCACACCCTCGTGGTCCGCGCGATGCCACTGCCCCCAGCCATTGTTTTCGCTGGCCTCGATGTTGGGCCCATAGTGAGAGCCCGTAATATCGGTCAGCGTCTGCATGCCTAATGGCCCGGTGTAATGCAGATATGCGGGCCACGACTGCATCAGCATCGCATCCACCGTGCGAACCACCTCGGCATTGTTGCCCAGCGTCTGCCGCGTCCACTCTTCGGCAATCTGCTCCGCGGTCAGATTCGGATCCCACGCGAGCCTTCCGAATGCATACAGATTGGCGAGCGCCAGCGGCGAACCCAGCCACCCATCCTGCCCCGCGCTTGCCACTCCGACCATGCCGCCCAGCGGTCGGTTGAAGCTCTTTCCCGCGATGATCTCCTTCACCGGCGTCGACCGATTCTCCCCGCGCAGATCGAAATCCAGCACACCCTTCCACATCGGCGCAATGTAGACAAGGTGCCGCTGCTGCCCCAGGTACTCCTGCGTGATCTGCAGCTCCATCGCCTGGTTCGTCTTCTCGAGCCCCGCGAACAGAGGCGACACCGGCTCCTGCGCCTGGAAATCGATGGGGCCCTCTTTGATCTGCACGATCACGTTGGGCGCAAACTTCCCATCCAGCGGATGAAAGATGTCATACGCCGCCCGCGCGCGGTCGGCCTTCGGGTCTTTCCAATCCAGATGGTGGTTATAGACAAATGCGCGATACAGCACCACGCCGCCATGGGAGATGAGCGCATTCGCAAGCACATTGGCCGCATCGGCGGGAGTACGCCCGTAACTCGCCGGCCCAGGCTGCCCTTCGCTGTCGGCCTTCACCGTAAACCCCGCCAGATCCGGAATCGTGGCGTACACCTCATCGACCTTCTTCTTCCACCACGCAATCACATCTGGATCGACGGGGTCATATGTCTTCAGGCCGCCGATCTTCTGCGGACTGGCGATATCAACGCTCAGGCCCACTCGGACGCCCCACGGCCGCATGGCATCGGCGATGCGCGCCACTTCCTTGAGCATTCCGGGCTCCAGGAAGGGTGCCGCGTTATTCACGTTGTTGATGTTGCATCCATTGATACCGACCGAAGCCAGCAGCCGCGCATACTCTGCTGCGGGCTTGAGGTCTTCGCGCACGTGGCCGCCATCAAAGAAGATCGACCGTCCCGCATACCCGCGCTCGACGGAGCCATCCGCGTTATCCCACTCATCCACCCAGCGGATAGGCATCGCCGGCTGATTCCGTATCTCGAGCTTGGCGAAGTCTTCACGCTGCGAAAGCCGCCTATTCAAGTCGAACGTCCCGTACAGCACTCCGCGCTCATCCCCGCCGGCAACGACTATGGTCTTCTTCCCCTCGAGCGTCAGAGCCTTGATCCAATAGCCTTCGGCTGGCAGGTCAGCAGGAATCGCGACCGAGGGAAGCTCCTTGCGAAACATCGACGCAATGCCAAGAACCACATAAACATCTGCTTTATTGAGCCGCTTCGCGGGGAGTGTAGAGTCACGTAGACCCCTCAGTTCGCCCTGTGCGCTCGCCAGGACATTACCCGAACCGAGCACTTTCGTCCGGACAAGCGAGTGGTCGGCGTCGATGGCTACTCCGAACTCAGCGGAGTATTTGAGCCACCCGTCTTGCGCAGTTTGCGCCAAGGCGGCAACATCAAAGCTCACAGCCGCAGCGAGCAAAGCCACAGCGAAACCGATTCTCTTTCGCATCCCTCGTGAAATCCGCACCCATCCGTCGCGCATGGCTACCGTTGTACCACCCTGTCCTCATGGGCTCACAAGGGGAGATTCCCCCGCCCAAGCAGAGCTTGAACGGGGCACCCATCTATGTACGTGATTAACGTCTCGAGGCCGTCGTCCAGTCCAGAATCACCTTCCCCGTCTGACCCGACATCATCGCCTCAAATCCCTTCTCGAACTCCGTATGATCGAACCGATGCGTAATCACCGGCGAAATATTCACGCCCGACTCCAGCATCACGCTCATCTTGTACCAGGTCTCGTACATCTCCCGCCCGTAGATGCCCTTAATCGTGATCATGTTGAAGATCACCTTCCGCCAGTCCATCTCCGACGGCCTTGCGGGGATGCCCAGCAGCGCGATCTTTCCTCCGTGGCACATGTTGGCGATCATGTCGCGGAGCGCAACCGGATTGCCGGACATCTCCAGGCCTACGTCGAAACCTTCCGCCATGTGCAATTGCTTCTGCACCTCGGCCAGCGGAGTCTCATTGGCATTGATGGCGAGCGTCGCGCCCATCTTCCGCGCCAACTCCAGCCGGTAAGGATTCATATCGGTGATCACCACGTGCCGCGCGCCCGCATGTTTCACCACCGGAATGGACATGATCCCGATCGGTCCCGCGCCTGTGATCAAGACGTCTTCCCCCGTAACCGGAAATGACAGCGCCGTGTGCACGGAATTGCCGAACGGGTCGAAGATGGCGGCGACCTCTCGATTAATCCCGGGATCGTGGCGCCAGATGTTGGCCACGGGCAGCGAGACGAACTCCGCAAACGCGCCAGGCCGGTCAACTCCCAACCCGAAAATCTGCGCGCAAAGATGACGCCTGCCAGCCATGCAGTTGCGGCAATGGCCGCAGGTCACATGCCCCTCGCCGCTCACAATGTCGCCGGGATGAAAATCGTGTACGTTCGAGCCCACTTGAACGATTTCGCCGACGAACTCATGCCCGATGGCCATGGGAACCGGAATGGTCTTCTGCGCCCACTCGTCCCACTGGTAAATATGCACATCGGTCCCGCAGATGCCCGTCTTTTGAACCCGGATCAGTACGTCATTGATCCCAATCGTGGGTTCGGGAATGTCTTCCAGCCACAGGCCGCGTTCGCTCCTGCTCTTTACCAATGCCTTCATCGAGTACCCTCACGGCGTGCGCAGCCGGACGTTGGTGTCGCTCCGGGTGATGAGACCAACCGCCACTCCGGCAATCATTCTCCAACACCCCGTGTGCCTGCAAGGACCCGTCCCGTGCAGTGGGCCCGATTCAGCCGACACTTGATGCAAGCTTGACCACACGAACTCGAATCAGGCCCGCTTGCCGTTTGGCTCATAGCGAAAGCACTGCTCCAGCGTCACGCCCAGCGCAATCGCGACCTTGAAGGCAGTCTCAAGCGAAGGCGAATATTTGTCCTGCTCCATGGCGATGACCGTCTGCCGCGTTACTCCCACGCGATCCGCCAAATCTTGCTGCGTCATCTCGCGGCCAGCCCGCAGCTCTCGAATCTGATTGCGGATCCCGGACTTCACAGGGCTCTCCGGTACGACACAATTTGCGTCGCCGTCTTGACAATATCGGCAATGATCAACATTCCAAAGAACACGCTCAGAAAATGCAGTCCGGCCTGCCGGTTCTCCAGGTGAATATGGCCCATCGTGGCATGGAACCACAGCATTCCCAGGCCGACGACCATCAGCGTGGCGATGGTCAGATAGCCAGCGCGATAGCCGCGCAATTCGATCAGGTGGTCGCGCTCGTCGGTCACGCGGTTTCTCGTCACCAGCGCGATAATCGCCTGCAGAACAGACTGCAGCGCGATGATGCCCACAATCACTCCCGCCACGTTGTTTACCGAGTTCTGCTGGTGCAGGAAGAAGTAGGGACCGTAAACCACAAACTCAGCGGCAAGGGAGGCGTAGAGGGATTTCTCTCGATAGGAAAGGGTCGCCATGGGGATCGCTCCATGTCAAAAACGTTTGACATTGCAACGTTAGCGCGCCTCTCAATCGATGTCAAACATTTTTAACATTGAGCCCTGGCCGAGAGCAGGTTCGTTGCTCTAATACCGCTTCGTCACCGCCGCTGGAGCTGGCCCCGTCTTCCCGCCCAGCAGCCAATCCACCGCGGTGCGCACATCCTGCTCGCGTGCTTCGCCCATGATGCGCGCCACCACCTCGCCGCGCTCGTCCAGCACAGCGGTACCGGGCACGATGTTTCCCAAACCAAAATCCGCCAGCATGTCGGTGTTTCCGCCTACCCAACTGTCTGCGGGAACCTTCAGCCGCTGCAGAACGCCGGGGATCTTCGGCTGATCCTTGGGTGCGTCAATGGAGATGGTCACGAACTTCACCGGCTTGCCTTCATAGCTCGCCGCCATCTGCGCCAGCCGCGGCAGTTCCTCCTGGCATGGCCCGCACCAGGTTGCCCAGAAGTTCACCACCACCACCTGGCCTCGCAACGCTGACAGCTTGTGCGATTGCCCATCCATGGACTTGAAACCAGGATCCGGCGCGTGTTTTGCAAAGGCCGGAGCCGCGACACAGGCACACACGGCCAGCGCCAGAATCCATCGGGAAAGCCGAAAATTCCAAAGCATAGTTCTCTCACGATAGCGACCGAGCCGCTTTCCTTTCCCCCACCGAAAGTTGGAGATTCCCCTCCATCGCTCTTCTCACGACTCCATCACTGAAAGCCTGTTACTTTCGTCAGCATTGCCCGCCTTAGTCGCTCGTGGATCGAGCCCGTGGCGGGTTTAACGAGGCCACGCTGCCCTTGCGCAGCATTCCCCACTTCCCTGAGGAGAAACAGTTCGATGAAACGAATCCTTCAGCCGGCGGCTGTCTCCGCCGCTCTCCTGGTGTCCCTGCTCGGAACGCATCGTTCCGCCCACGCCCAGGGATGCGTCGCGGCGCACTCTCCGCAGCCGGTCATCTCCGGGCTGGATCCTGGCACCCAGGCCCAGGCACACCACTATGCCGGCAGTGGCTTGCTGCACGGGCTCACCATTACCACCGGATACCGCGTCTACAATTCGTACCGCCACTACATCGGCACGGATTACCAGGAACAGCGCCAGGAACAGCACTCTGCTGTCGTCAATCACGTGAACCTGTTCGAACTTGATCTGAATTACCAGATGACCCCGCGCCTCAGCGTTATCGCCAGCATCCCTGGCATGACGGCTTCGCGCCACGGCCAGTCCACCGACACGAACTATTACCACTCCGGCGGCATCGGCGACGTCACGGTTGGCGTGCACAGCTGGATCTTCCGTCCGCCCACAGAAAATAGCGGTAACGTATCTATTTCCGCGCAGCTCAAGCTCCCCACGGGCATCAACGATGCCAAGGGCACCACGACCCTGGCCGGCGGCGGCGCGCAGACAAGGCCATTCGATGAATCGATTCAGCCCGGTGATGGAACATGGGGATTCAGCCTGGGCACGGAGGCCTATCACCCCTTCTACCTGCACACCACGGCCTACTTCACGGGTTCCTGGCTCTTCAGCCCGCAGGACACCACCGGCGTGCTCACCTATCGCAAGCAGCCCGGCGAGCAGGTTGTCTCCGCCACGGATCAGTACCTGTGGCGCGGCGGATTCTCGCGGCCGGTCACCGGCGTCAATGTTCTGCGCGGCCTGGCGCTCAGCATGGGCGGTCGCATGGAGGGCGTGCCGGTCCGCGATGCCTTTGGCTCGAGTAACGGGTTCCGCCGCCCTGGCTACGTCATCTCCATCGAGCCCGGCATGATGTACTCTCGTGGCCGTTACATGTTCACCGCGAGCGGCCCATGGGCCATGGAGCGTAACCGCAAGACGAGCGTAACGGATCTGGCCAACGGCATTCATGGTGACGCCGCCTTTGCCGACTACACCGTCATCACCGGCCTGTCCTACTCGTTCTAAGCAGAGGGAAAAGCTTCTCCCGTAAACCGGAAATCCACCGCACGAAGGCCGCGGACCGCGTTCGACAAGTAAACGCGATCCGCGGCTTTCACGTCTTCGGGCCAAAGAACACGCTCCACAACATCGCCGCGTGTCTCCATCAGATGCCGCCGAAATACGCCCGCAAGAAGCCCGCAGGCAGCGGGCGGCGTGAAGAGCTGTCCGTCTTTCTCAAGGAAAACATTTCCCAGCGCGCTCTCCGTCACCTGCCCTTCGAGATTCAAAAACAGCACATCGTCGAATCCCGCCTCCTGCGCGGCTCGGAGTGCGCGCCTGTAGAGCGGCCGGTTCGTAGTCTTGTGGAAGTAGAATTTGTCCGCAGCATCGGTCCGCTCGCTTGCGATGCACACGCGCAGCGGCGCTGCGGATGGACCCGGCAGCAGTTCTGAGCCAATCGTCAGGCTGCCGTCCGGCGACAGCAGCATGCGTATTTTGCGCGCCTCAGCGTCGCGCATGGCAGTGCCCGCAGCCATGAGCCGGCTCTGCGCCTCAGCGCGATCAAATTCAAATCCGAAGTAGTCCGCTGAATCTTCCAGACGATCGAGGTGCAATTCCAGCAGCGGAAACGCTCCGCGCCAAAGCATCGTCTCTATCAGCTCGAAGTGCGGCGTACGCTCGGTAAGAAACTGCGATTTCAGCCGGCATTCCTGATACTCCTCCCGCGCATCCGAGTCGATCACGATCCCGCTGCCCACGCCCATCTTCGCGCTCCGTCCCTCCACTTCCACGGTGCGAATCGCCACGCTGGCAACCGCCTCCTGCGCCGACAAGAATCCGATCATCCCGGTGTACACGCCGCGCGGCTGCACCTCCAACTCAGCCAGAAGTTGCATCGCGCGGATCTTGGGTGCACCGGTCACCGATCCCGACGGAAACAACGCGCGCACAACATCGCCAAACGACACGCCCTGCCGCAGCGCGCCTGACACGGTCGATGTCATCTGCCACAGCGTAGGGTGGCGCTCTACCGCGAACAAATCTGAGACCGCGATGGTGCCGAATTCACACAGCCGGCCCAGATCATTGCGCAACAGGTCCACGATCATTACGTTCTCGCTGCGATTCTTGAGGTCGTTCTGCAGCCACTGTGCAACATTTCGATCTTCAGCTGTGGTTCTGCCGCGCCGCGCGGTACCCTTCATCGGCCGCGTCGTCATATGCCGCGACTCGCCCTTTCGATCGATACGGAAGAACAACTCCGGCGAGAAGCTCAGGATGTGCCTGCCCTGTTCCCAGTGAATGTACGCTCCGTACTCCACCGGCTGGCGACGCCGCAGTTCTGCGTAGAGCGCAGCGCACTGCTCCGGCGCCTGGAACTGCGATAACAGCGTGAAGTTGAGTTGATATACATCCCCGGCCCGAATCCACTCATGGATCGCCGCAATGCGCGCCGCGTACTCACTTTCCGTCAGCGCCAGTGAGACGGAGCCGACCACCGTCGCCGTTCCCGCGTCTTCGTGGTGCGTGCGCTGACTCGAATTGAACTCGGGCGGTACCACGCCAACAAACTTGCCCGCCATGTGATCCCAGGTGTAACACCGGTCGTAGATGCCGAACCACGCAAGCGGCTCGGCATGGTGAGGGCCGCGCATCCCCGCACGCGGCTCGAAGCATGTGCCGCACTCGTACGTCATGAATCCGGCGGCAAACTGCCCCCCAGCCGCCGCGGTCTCGATCTGCACCAGGCACTCGTCGACCTCTGCTCGGGTGCGTGGAACTAGAATCTGCGCTGGCCCAAGAAACAGACGTGAAACCTGTGCACCCAGCGACGGAGTCCCGCGCGCCGCAGATTCGAGCAAAACGCTTGCGGGGGTCTGCTCGATGACCGAGTAGACCCCCGCCGGAAGAGGATGCCAGTTTTGCATGAAAACGGTGCAGCGGTTTACTTCACCGTCAAGACAAACGTCGTGTTATGCGTTGTCGCCGTAACGCCGTTGCTCGACTGCGCTGTGACGTTCAGCGTATATGTACCGGCTGGGGTGGGCAGATTGGGAGTCGGCCCATGATTAAAGTAGTTGTAGCGCGGAGCACAGGCCGTCATTCCCAGGGTGGTCACCACCCCAATGAAGGCAATAAGCGACAGCTGCCTCAGCCAGCGTCGCCGCCGGGCGGCGAATGCCATGCCTGCAAATCCCAATGCGCCTGGAAGAATAAGCGCCCAACTCACCGGGTTGGCTTCCGGCTTCATGGGTGGCTTCGCCAGACTCGCGCTACCGGCCTGGGTCGTGATCACCAGGTTGCTTTTCACCGCTGCGGTTGCGCCGGGCAGAATCTCGACGTTCTCGGGCGTAAATGAGCACGAAGACTGGTCAGGAAACCCCCCGCACGACAACGTGACAAACATCGGCGCGGAAAGCGCACTGGCAGCGATGGGCGTCACGGAAGCGACCAATGTTCCGGACTGGCCTTGTGTCAGCGACATCGTGCCGGGGCTTACCGAAATGGCGAAGTCCGCCGCCGCGGGTGCGGCGGCACTCACGGCAGAGGCGTCTGACTTCGAGGTCTGGAAGCCGATTCCGCCCGCGTACACCGCCTTAAGATGGTGGTCACCGGGCAGCAGATCCACGACGATCTGCGCTTTGCCTTCGGCATCGAGCGCGGCGCCGGCAAGCTGCTGCTTGCCATCCTGGATGACTACCGGACCCGCGGCCGGCTGGCCGTCAGCGGCCGCAACCGCAACTGAGAGGGTGGCCCGCGTGCGGCCATTTATATCCCGCGTCTCCGCGGAGAGACTGGTTTGCGTGGCCTGCTGCGCAGCCGCAAAGGCGGGCAGAGCCGCAGCCATCATCGCCGCAGCAAACCTTGAAAGCCGCGCCAGGCGGCAAAAACTACTTCTCACGTGCACCTGCTCCAAAAACACCAAAATGGCCGTACGCCGGGAATATGGTCAGCTTTGACCTATTGTATCCGGCGCGGGCTTTCCCCGGAAAACCGTCCCCTGGCGTCCGATGCCCATTGGACGCAGCCGCGGCCAGTTCGGTAGGAGTCAGTTGGGCAGAGGACGGCCTCCCGGCCGCCCACGCACCAGCCGGTCTACTCCGCGCGCAGCGCTTCCATCGGATCGATGCGCGCCGCACGCCTCGCGGGAAGCCAACTCGCCGCAAGAGCCACCGTGGCGATCGCTATACTGATCGACGTGAACACAACGGCGTCGTGCGGGCTCACCCCGCGCAGCAGGTTTGCCAGCACCTTTGCCAGCCAGAACGCCATCGTCAGACCCAGTGCAAGCCCCGTTCCCGCCAGCCACGAAGCGCGCCGCAGTATCATCCGCAGCACATCATCGCGGCTCGCCCCCATCGCCAGCCGCACTCCGATCTCCCGCGTCCTTTCGCCCACCAGATTGGCCATCGCACCAAAGATACCGATCGCCGCCAGCAGCAGACCAATGAACGCGTCGATGACCAGCATGGCGGATGCGTAAATCAACCCCGTGAGCTTCTCGTGCATGAACTGCTGATATGTCTGGAGCGCGTTCAGCGGCAGTGCCGGATCGATGCCGGCGAGCGCGCGTCTGACCGCCGGCGCCATCGGCAAAGCATTCTCGCTACTTGCGATGACTGCAAATTCTGTGCTCGCCGGCGCCACCTGCGCCGTACTCACGTACACCGCAGCGTACGGGGTCGAGTCCCACTGTGAATAGCTCGTCTCCTGCGCTACCCCGACAATCGTCAGCCACGGTTCCGTGCTGTTGTGCCCTCCCATGCGAACCCGGTGCCCGAGTGCATCGTCGTTTGGGAAAAACTGCTCCACAAACCGCTGGCTCACCACCGCCACTGGAACCGTGTCGAGCGTGTCGTTCCGAGTGAATCCACGCCCCTTTTGAATCGCGATCTGCAGCGCCGGCAGGAACCCTTCGCTCACGGGCAGATACATGCCCGATTGGAATTTCCCCGGCATCACCGGCCGATTCTCAATCTCGATATCCCTCACCCAATCGTTATCGCTGTAAGGCAGGGCGCTCATCAGTTCCGCGTGCTTTACACCAGGCAGGCTCCTGAGCCGTGCCAGAGAAGCTGTGTAAAAGGCCGCTCGCTCCCGCGCGGTGCCATACCGCGCCGCCGGCAATTTTACGTCAAACATCAGCGTCTTCTGCGGCTCGTACACATCTGCCCCGTGCAGCATCGCTTGCATGCCCTTTGAGATCAGCGCCGCCCCAATCACCAGCGAAACCGCTAGCGAGATCTGCGCCACCGCGAAAACGCTGCGCAGCCGGTGATTGCGCTTCGACCCGATGTTGGACCGCGAGCCCGCTCGGATCTGCTCCGCCGGGTTCACCCGCACAGCTTCCACTGCTGGAGCGAGACCTGACACCACGCCCGCCAGCATTGCAAGCACCATCGAGAAGAAGAACGTGCGCCCGCTGAGGTGAATGTTCGACCAACCCGACATGTACCGTGCAATGCTTGCCGGCATGTAGGAGTTCATCACCTTCAGAAACACCTGCCCTACCACGAGCCCGCCCGCCGCGCCGCCCAGGCCTAGCAGCACATTCTCAATCAGCAGTTGCCGCATCAGCCGCCAGCGGCTCGCGCCGAGAGCCCTGCGCATGGAAATCTCCGGACGCCGCTGGATCCCCCGCGCAATCTGCAGATTGGCGATGTTGGCGCACACCACCAGCAACACAAACAGCGTCGCGCCCATCACCAGCCGGTAAAAGAGGGGCGTGTAGTCGCCGTTGATGCCGTTCAGCAGCGGCTCCACATGCACTGTCAGGCCCGTGTTAGTGCCAGGATAAGCCTGCGCGAGCCGGTCGGCGATGGTGCGGATTTCCGCTTGCGCCTGCCCCACCGTCACGCCCTCGCGCAATCGGCCGATTACAAGATAGTCGTGCGCCTTTCGGTCCTGCAGTTGTAACGGCGGCGGCGCCAAAGGCAGAAATACATCCGCCGTTGACGGGTACTGCACAGACTTCGGCAGAACCCCGACTATCGTGTACACGCGCTCGTCCAATTCGACTTTGCGGCCCAGTACCTGCGCATCTCCGCCGAAACGCCGCTGCCAAAACCCGTAATTCAGCACGGCAACCCCATCCCGCCCGGCCCGGCACTCGCTCTCCGCATAAAGCCTTCCCAGCACCGGGTCGACGCGGAGCACACTGAAGAAACTGGCCGAAGTCAACGCGGCTTCAATCTGTACGGCCTCTCCCGCACCCGTCAGGTTCATTTGCGCTTCACGTCGTGCGGAGAGTTCCTCAAATGTCCGGCTCTCTCGCTGCCAGTCCTCGTAATCGGCCAGAGACACTGGCTGATAGCCGCTATTATTCTGCGACGCCACAGTCACCACGCGGTCGAGGGCGGGCACAGCCAGCGGCCGCAATACCACGGCATCCATATTGCTGAAGATGGCCGTATTCACGCCGATACCCACAGCCAGGGACACAACCGCAATCGCGGTGAATCCCGGCGTCTTCACCAGCTTGCGCATCGCATAACGCACATCGGACCACCACAAATCGATGCTGAGCGCCGCGTCCGCGCCCATCACCCCTTCCCGCGTTGACGTCTGATTGCCGAACCGTACCAGCGCCTCCCGACGCGCCTCTGCGCTGCTCATGCCACGCCCGATGTTCTCTTCCACCCGCATTTCAATGTGGGCCTCGAGTTCCGCCGCAATGTCCGCGTCGAGGCGCGAACGCCGAAAGAGATTCGCAATACGCCGAATGATAGCCATACCCCTGACCCTCGCTTCCTTACTCCGCCCGCAGAGCTTCCACCGGGTTCACGCCCGACGCGCGCAGCGCCGGCAGGTAGCTGGCCACTGCCGCCGCCACCGCCAGCACCAGCGGAATCGCCACAAACGTGAGCGGGTCCATTGGACTCACCCCAAACAGCAGCGACGACATCAGCCGCGTCAGCCCCGCCGCCGCCACCAGTCCAATCGCCACTCCAACGCCGGTCACCGTCATGGCAAACCGCATGAACAGCCAGCGCACTTCGCCCTTCTGCGCGCCCAGTGCGAGCCGGATGCCGATCTCCCGCGTCCGCTGCGATACGGCATACGAGATCACGCCGTAGATCCCGATCACCCCCAGCAGCAGCGCCATCGCGCCGGCAATCCCCAGCATCACCAGCGTGAACGATGTCCGCGCCATCGACTGGCTGTAGATCTCCTGCATCGTCCCCGGCAATGCAACCGGCAGGTTTGCGTTCACGCTCCACACGGCCTGCTGCACCTGGTTCAGCAGATTCTCCGTCCCCGCGCGGTCGCTGCGAATCACGTACCGCACCATACGCTCGGTTTCGATCGCAGGCTGCGCGCTGTAAGGATCCTCCAGAAGCGCGCCCCAGTAGATGATTGCGGGAGCTTTCTCGTCCACCCCGTGCACACGGACGTCCTCTACCACGCCAATCACTTCCTGCCACGGCATCTTCGAGAACTGCCGTACCCGCTTGCCCAGCGCGTTCGCTGCCGATCCCCAATTTTCGCGTGCAAAGTTTTCTGACACCATCACCCTCGGCCGCAGGCCGTAAAGCTCGTCCCAGGTGAAGTCGCGCCCTGCCACAATGCGCGTTCCCATCGTCGAGAAGAATCCCGGGGTAACATAGTTAAACATCCGCAGCGGCGGCTCACCGCCCGGATACACTTTCCCCTCTACGCCGATCTCATCCCAATTGGGATCGACTCCTTCCATGGGCGCCGCCACAGCGAAGCCCACCGACCGCACCCCAGGTATTGCCTCAATCTTCTCGGCGATCTGCTGCTCCGTGCGCGTCACCATCTTCGGATCGCTGACCATCGTGTCCGGAATCGCGATCCGCATCGTCTCCAGGTGCTCCGCACCTGTGAACCCCGGCGACACGTTACGCAATTCTGCAAACGTGCGGATCATCAGCGCCGCGCTCACCAGCAGCACCAGCGCCATGGCCACCTGCGCCACCACCAGTGCGTTGCGCGTTCGCTGCCGCGTGCGGCTCACGCTTGCCGTGCGGCCGCCTGTGTTCAGCGCTGCCTTACCCCGTGCATAGCGCCACGCCGGAATCGATCCAAACAGCAGCCCCGCCATTACCGACAATGCCAGCGTGAACACGAGCGATCGTGCGTCCATCGAGATTTCCGCCAGCCGCGGCAGATTGGCAGGCCCGATTGACACCAGCAGCCGCAATCCGCCGTAGGCCAGCCCGATCCCCAGCACCCCGCCGAGCACGCCCAGCAGCACGCTTTCCACCAGCAACTCGCGGGCAATCCGCGCCCGGCCCGCGCCCAGCGCGGCCCTCACTGCCAGCTCCTGCTGCCGTGCCTCCGCGCGCACCAGCAGCAGGTTCGCAACGTTGGTGCACGCAATCAGCATTACCAGCCCCACCGTGGCCATCACCACCCACAGCACGCTGCCCACGTTGCCGATCACCAGGTTCTTCAAGCTCTTGAAGTGCGGCGTGATCTTCCACCGCTCGTAGAAGTGCGGATTCGTCCCCGGCCCGTTCGACCACGAATCCATCCACAAACCCATCAGCCGCGACACATCCGCGTCCGCCTGCTCGATTGTCACTCCCGGCTTGAGCCGCCCCACCCCGCTGTACCCGAACGGCGCCAGCTTCTGGTGCTGCGGATCGAAAGCCAGCGGCAGCAGCACGTCGAAATCCCTGTCGACAATGCGAAAGCCGCGCGGCATCACGCCCACAATCTCGCGCGTGATTCCATCCACCTGAATACTGCGACCAATCACGTTTCGATCGCTGCCAAAACGGCGCTGCCAGTACCCGTAGCCCAAGATCACGGTCTTCGCGCCGTGCGGGTCCTGGTCCGCCTGGCTGAACCAACGCCCCGCAATTGCGGGCACGCTCAGCGCCTCCAGCACACCTCCGCTCACCATCTTGGCGTGCACCTCTTCGGGCTGCGCCAGCCCCGTCACGCTCACTGGCTGCGCGGCCCACACCCCGATCGACTCAAAAGTCTTGTTGTGCCCTGAAAACGTCAGGTACATTGACGGAGACATCTGCAGCCCGCTTTCGAAGTTCGACAGGCCACCCGCACCCGGCGCATCCAGCCACAACGACAACAGCCGGTCAGAATGGGGATACGGCAGCGGCCGCAACAGCACGCTGTTCACTACACTGAATACCGCCGCGTTGGCGCCAATGCCAATCGCCAGCGTGAGCAGCACCGTCACAGCAAACCCCGGCGACTTGCGCATGCGCCGCAGCGCAAACCGCGTATCCCGGGCCAGATTCTCGAGCGCCAGGCTCGCATCCACCGCAGCCACCTTTTCCCGCATCACCGTGGTATTGCCAAAAACCAGCAGCGCCTCGCGCCGCGCCTCTTCCGGCCGCATTCCGCGCGCCACGTTGTCTTCAATCCGCATATCAACGTGCGCCTTCAGTTCTTCAGCGATCTCCGCGTCCATCCGCGGCCTGCGGAACAAATTAGCGATACGGCGTAATGCACTCATCACAACCTCCCCGACCTGCTCTTGCCCCTGCGCCCCTTTGTCCTTGAGGCCCCCTGCTTTTTCTCACGCATAGCGCAAGACCGCCCTCACGCCCTTCACCAGGTCATCGAAGCTTTTCTCCGCGCGATCGAGCTGGCGGCGGCCCTGCGCCGTCAACGTGTAGTACTTCGCCTTGCGCCTGGTCTCCGTCAGCGCCCATTCCGACTGAATCCAGCCGTTCTGCTCCATACGGTGCAGTGCAGGATAGAGCGACCCTTCCTCCACCGTGAGCAACTCATCGGACGCGCGCTGGATGTGCAGCACGATTCCATAGCCATGCAGTGATCCCGTTGCAGCGAGCGTTTTCAAGACCAATAGTTCAAGTGTTCCCTGCAGATCATTGGTGGCCATCGTTTCACCCCTAGGCAGCTCGGTATGGACACAGTAGACCTAGATTGCTAGGGGTGTCAACACCGCGGTCACGCTGCTGCGCGCTGAATGAACTTGCTCCGCCTCATTCGGCTTGTTACACTCGCTGTTCCTTACGGCCAATCCGACCCCGGTCACAGAACGGGAGGGAGTTTCCCATGCCGCACCTGTCAGTGTCGTCCAATTTGGCTTTCCTGGTATCCGTGCCGCTAAGCTTTCACGAAAGTGCATTGTTGGCATTGATTGGCGGAGTGGCCAGTCTGCTGCTGGCTGTCGTGAGCGGCCTGATCGCGTACTTTACCGCGCGGGCGAACTTCAAACGCGAAAAGCAGCGGATCTATGAACAGATAGACGCGCAGAAGCTGGCCGAACAACGCGAGCAGATCAAGGCGCTCAAGCAGAAATACCTCGCGCCTCTGCGGTATTACACCGATATGCTGTCCGGTCGCCTCGACGAATTGGGGGACAAATTGAACTCGCCGGAACAGGGAAAAGTGCTCGGCTGGTTCACGCTGCTCAAAGACCACGTGGCTCGCGATCATACGCGTCCGGATTTCGCCGTGTGGGCCTGCTATGAAGGCGTATTCTCAGTCAGCACCATTTACTACACATGCTGCTACTTTCAGTGCGCCCGAGGCTTTATGGCGCAGGCGCCCTTCCGGGAGATTGTGCCTTCGTTCAGCGTCGAACTGGAAAAGCATCTGGTAAGTGCCGGACGAGCTTTCGTATGGGACCGAGGCGAGAAAGGAATTTGGCTGCCCGTGCAAGAGGTCATCGGAGACACTTTCACCACCGCGCAGGGCTCACGGATGACCTATGCCGAATTGTGCAGGGATCTGGACAGTGAGGATGCGTTTCGTCGAGCTCCCTATCTGCGGCCTCTGGATGTTTATATGCGGGAAATGAACCCGCAAAATGCAGCTTCCATAGGAGCAGTCCTGAAAGAGCTCGTTCATTTCCTTGACACGCAGGCTCCCCAGGCTGGAGGAAAATTAGGAGCGTTGTTCGAGCAGGGGAACTGAAAAACGCCGTTGAGGCCAAAAATCGAAGAACGGGCGCGCGGGTGTGAACGCGCTCCTGCGGCGCTATCTCACCCGCGGTTATCCTCCGCAGTTTTCGTCATCCTCACGACGCGCAGAAACTCGCCGTTGGCGAGAGGAACGGCGATTGGTTCAATTTCAACATAACCTTTGAGCCGGTAGAGAGGAACCCCGGTGAGTGTGGAGCCCATCTCGAAGCGGCTGAAGCCTGCCTGGCGCGCAGCATCTTCGACTGTGGCAAGGATCAGCGAGCCGAGGCCGCGGCGCGCGAAGTCAGGGTGCACAAAAATGGCGCGGACCTTGGCGGCACCGGTGCGCGGGTCGAGGCGGGCAGGCTCGCGCTTTGGACCTGCATCTGCACCGAAGAGAGTCTTGCGCATGGACCAGCCTCCACAGCCGGCGATCCGGACCGGATCGCCTGCGGTTTCGGCGACGAAATAGGTGCGGTCACGGATGAGTTGCGTATCGACCCCGAGTACCGTCCCAAGAGCGCCTTCGATCTGGGCAGGTGTGTAGTCGCCTGCTTGGAGGCCCCGGACCGACGCCTCAATGACGGCGTGCAGTGCCGGGAGGTCATCTTCTGTGGCGGCGCGCAGACGGAAAGTCGGCACGAAGGCTGAGTTCATCGATGCCCGACAATGCGCTCGGCACGGGAATAAGACCCGAGATTAAAGGCATGAGCGTAGCCAAGGTGCACCAGCTTGCGCCGCGCCGTCTGGCTCCGCATACCGCTTTGACAGTGCAGCAATAAAACCTGGTTCTTATCGCGCACCCGGCGGGCGATCAGCGTCTCGAGTTCCTCCAGCGGGATGTGCAGCGCGTAGGGCAGGTGATGCGCCTGGAACTCGGCGTTACTGCGCACGTCCACAATGAGAGCGCCCTTGAGCAGGTGTGCCCGCGCGGCTTTGGAGGAGATCTGCCCCATCCGCTTGAACAGCAGAAATGCGGCAAGAACGCCCACCACGATGAGAACAGTCGTAATGCTCATGGTTGTTGATTTTCCAGAGGCCGCGCCAGTCCCGGCGGGCCCGCGGTGGGAATTCTAACTCTTCCGGGCCGCGCGTGTAATCCCTGAAAACCTGATTGAGCTCCTGGAAAGCAGCTCTCACCCCTCAGCTCTCAGCCTCCCCATCCCGGTAAAAACGGTGGACATTCGCTGACGATTGACGGCTTGCGCAGCCTATGTGTCCGCGTCCTGATCCTTCAGAACTTCGACCAGCGTGGAGTAGAAAGTAGGCGCGGCGCCAATGTCGGTGAGTCGCTCGCTGGTCAGGGCGTTGATATTGACCCTGTCCGGGTGGAGCTTGGCCCAGTCCAGGCGAGCGGCCACAACACCGGCCGGGAGGGCGTCGTTCAGCAGTGCCGTCAGTTTGAGCGAACCCCGGTCGTTGAAGATGCGGACGGCGTCGCCGGCGGCGATCCCGCGGGGCTGCGCGTCCATTGGATGGATCTCGAGCTTCTGGCTGGTGCGGGCTTCCATCTTGCGGTGGCCCGGCAGATTGGCAAAAGTCGAGTTCATGTAGTTGTCGTTCTTGCGGGCGAGAAGCTCGAGCGGATACTGCTCTGCCGCCTCCGACCAGCGGGACTCTGTGGGGGGAACGAAACCAGGCAGACGGTCGAGCCCCATGGAGCCGAGAGTCTCGGAGTACAACTCGATCTTGCCGGAGGGCGTCGGAACTGCTCCCGAGGTGAAGGGCAGGAACGGCCGATTCTCAGGGTCGCCATGGAACGCAAGCGGGAGATGGCCCTTCTGCTGCAACTCGGCCAGCGTGATGTTGTCCATCCCGGCATTCGTGGAATGGCCGGTCTCATCCAGCGCCAAAGCCTGGGCGATCATCTCCTCGGGCGTGTCTTGAAAGCATGGTTCGTCGAAGCCCATGCGCGCGGCGAGTTGACCAAACAGCCACACGTTGGAGCGGGCTTCTCCCAGCGGCGTAATGGCCTGATGCGAGTACTGCACGAAGTAATGACCGTAGGCCCCTTGCGCGTCGGTGTGCTCCAGGAACGTGGTCGCGGGCAGGATGTAGTCGGCGTAGTCCGTCGTATCGGTAAAGAACTGCTCGTGCACGACGCTGAAAAGATCAGTCCGAGCGAGGCCGCGGACCACCGCGTTGTGATTGGGCGCGACGGCGCCAGGATTGGAGTTATAGACGAATAGCGCGTGCACCGCCGGGCCGTCGCTCGCATCGCCGTTTTGGCCCAGTTCGGTGAGAGCCTTGCCGAGAGTGGACATATTCACTACGCGAGCCAGCCGCTTCAGCGGCGACTTCAAAGCGAGGTCGGGCTGCTCGAGCGCCTGTCTGTTCCACTTGAAAGCGCCGGAGGTAGAGAGCTGCGCGCCGCCGCCACAATGATTCCAGGCCCCAGTGAGCGCGGGCAGCATGCAAATGGCGCGGGTGGCGGCGCCGCCATTCTCGCCTCGCTGCACGCCATAGTTCATACGGATGAAAGCAGGGTGGGTGGTGGCGTATTCGCGGGCAAGCTGCTCCACTTCGGCCGCGGTCATGCCGGTCCAGTGGGCCACGCTTTCCGGCGTGTAGTCGCGCACCCGCTCCGCAAGCTGCTCGAAGCCGAGCGTCATGCCTTCGATATAGGCGCGGTCCTCCAGCCCCTCGCGCAGGATGACATGCATCATGCCCAGGGCGAGCGCCACGTCGGTGCCCGGACGGATTGCAATGTGCCAGTCGGCCAGAGCCGCGGTGCGCGTGCGGTACGGATCGATCACAATCAGGCGTGCGCCGTTGCGCCTCGCCTGCTCCACCATGGGCCACAGGTGGATGTTGTTGCCGTGGATATTGCCCGCCCACGCAAGAATCAGTTTGGCGTGCCGCACATCTTCCGTGGCCGTGCCGAGCTTTTGCCCGTAGACGTGGTTCCATGCCTGGCCGCCGGCCTCAGCGCAAATCGTACGGTCAAGCTGGCTGGCGCCCAGCCGATGAAAGAAGCGGCGGTCCATGGAGCCGTAACCAAGCAGGCCCATGTTGCCGGCGTAGCTGTAGGGCAGAATCGACTCCGGGCCGTATCGCTCGGCGATCTGCTGCAGGCGCGCGACGATACCGTCCAGCGCTTCGTCCCAGGATATCCGCTCGAAATTATCGAGCTCTCGTCCACGACTCAGCGGGCCTTTGGGAACTCCGGATTTGCGGCGCAGAGGATAGAAGACCCGGTCCGGGGCGTAGACACGATCAAGATACTTGGCCACTTTACCGCACAGGAATCCGTTGGTGACGGGCTGACTAGGGTCGCCTTCCACCTTGATCGCGCGGCCCTCCTCATTCACCGTAACCAGCACGGCGCAACTGTCCGGGCAGTCGTGCGAGCAGACCGTGTGCACCACGCGAAACGGGGAGGAAGCTGCAGCCGAGGCCATGATTTCATTGTAAGCTTGATCGAAAACTACTTCCTCGGAGGTCCGCCGTGAAGCGGAAACTGATTCTCTTGACGATGCTTATCTGCTGTGGTCGCCTGGCTTGCACCTCCCCAGCCTGGGCGCAATTGGGCGCGCCGGCCGCAGGAGGCGACGAGGCCGCCATCCGCTCCATCATGACGGAGCAGACGGCCGCGTGGAACCGCGGCGACGTGGACGCTTTCATGAAAGCTTACGAGGATTCGCCCGAGACGACTTTCATCGGAACGCAGGTGGGCAAGGGATATCGTCCGATTCTGGAACGCTATAAGAAGGCGTACAGCACCCCCGCGCAGATGGGCACGCTGACGTTTTCTGATATTGACGTGCGGCTGCTGCCTGCAGCCTGCGGCAAAGAAGACGTGGCGCTGGTGACGGGAAAGTTCCACCTGAAACGCACTGAAAAAGGCGAAGCGACCAAGGACGACGGCATCTTCTCGCTGGTGTGGCGCAAGGGGCCGAAGGGGTGGAAAGTCGTTCTGGATCACACGAGCTGAAGGGCGCCGGAGTTAGCGATGCGAGCGGAGTCGGAACTCGGGCTCCCAACAAAAGCGAGCACTTCCGCGACGACCCGCATCCTATTCTTGCGATGGCAGCCAACGAAGTTTCCCGCGGCAGTGCCCCGGCGGGTCCGCACTTCTTTGCGGACCTGTACAGCTTCAACTGGTCTGCATTCATGTTCGAATTGCCGCTGGTGAGTGCCGCCGCGGTAGCCGCATGTCTGTTTACGGGCGTGGCGGTAGGTCACCCCGCGGGCGGCCTGATCGCGGGCGGCGGCGCGTTCACGGTGGGCTTCGGGCCCAATCAGCGCATTGCAGATTCGCGGCTGATTCCCATGATTGCCGCCGTCATTGCAACCTCCGTCGCGACCCTGGCGGGCACCGTGGCCGGGCACCGCGACTATTCGCTGCTGGTTGCCGCGGGCATCTGCGCGGTCGTCTATGGAGTGCTGACTACGCGGCACTCGGGGCTCGCGTGGGTGGGCCAGCAGGCCGGCGTCGCGCTGCTCGTGGCCTCGGCCTTCCCCACCGCAGCGGGTCCGGCGCTGACCCGCGCGGGGCTGGTGGCTGCAGGCGGACTGGTGCAACTGGTGGTCACCTCGGCAGGATTGAAACTGCTGCCTAACCTGCACAGGGACGTGTGGACCGTAGCCTCGTCGCTGCTGGACGCCGTGCGCCAGGAAGACGGGACAGTGCGGCAACTGCTGCACGACATTCCGCTCAGCATTCCGGCGCTCTCCACAAGTGAGGCGGCGGGCTATTCTCTGCGCCTGTTAATCACCATTCTGCTGGCAACTGAGGTCTACCGTCGCCTCGGTATTCAATCCGGCTACTGGATTCCAATGACGGCGCTGCTGGTGCAGAAACCAGCCTGGGCGGAGAGCCTGACCCGCGCGGCGGCTCGCGTACTGGGTACGCTCGCCGGCGCATGGCTAGGCAGTTTGTTCATCGCGCACATCGCGCCGCGTCCAGTCTACCTGGCGGCGATTGCGGCGTGTTTCGCCCTCCTTGCATATGCCACCAATGCGGTGAACTACGCCTTGTTCACCACCGCTCTAACGGGATATATCGTGTTTCTTCTTTCGCTGAATCAGATCCCCGGAATCGAGATTGCGCACCGGCGCGGGTGGTGCACCGCCATCGGAGCTGGTATCGCGGTGCTGATTCACGCCGACGCGTTGTTGCGCCTGCGGCTGTTCCTGATACCGCCGCGTGAGCGTGAGGAAAAGATCGCGTAGACAGAACCCTGCGGCGGACGCGCTCTGCCCCACCCGTGTGCTAGCATCGTGCGGATTCCGGTTGCATGAAAGGTGTTCGCCTGTGCGGTTTCGTTCCGTCCTTTTGCTTTTGCTCTTGGTGCGCGGGATGTGCGTGGCGCAGTCGCCCGACGTTGCGGCGCAGCCGCAGCCCACGCGTGACACGTATCTCAAATTGGCAGGCGAAGTGGAAGATGCTCTGCACAAAGACGTGCTGGGCGTGTGGTTTCCCCGCGCGGTGGACAACGAGCATGGCGGGTTTCATTCGCACTTTGCGCGCGACTGGAAGAAGCTGCCCAGCGATGGCAAGTTCTCAGTGTTTCAGGGGCGCATGACGTGGGTCGCCGCGCAGGCCGCCATGCGCGAGCCGCAGCGAAAGCAGGAGTTCGCGCCCATCGTGCGCCACGGCGTGGAGTTTTTGCGGGACGTGATGTGGGACAAGCAGGACGGCGGCTTCTTCTGGGGACTGGATGACGAAGGAAAGACTACGCCGCAATTCGGCGATCACAAAGAACTCTACGGAATCGGATTCTGCATCTACGGCGCCGCCGCCGCCTACCAGGCCACGCATGACGAGCAGGCGCTGGAACTTGCGAAGAAGGGCTTTTCCTGGATCGATCAGCACGCGCATGACACGAAGAGCGGCGGCTATTTCGAGTGGCTGACGCGCGATGGCACACCGGTGCCCATGCGGATTGTGAATGGCCGTGTGGAGAGCAACGGCATTGGCCCCATCGGCTTCAAGTCCATGAACACGCATATCCACCTGCTCGAGGCCTTTACGCAGCTCTATGCGGTGTGGCCGGATGCGACCATCCGCGCGCGGCTCGAAGAGTTGCTTGCGATTGTGCGCGACAAAATCAGCGGGCCGCCCGGAGTGATGAACCTTTACTTCACCAATGAGTGGCAGGCCATCCCCGATCACGACTCCTATGGGCATGACGTGGAAACCGCGTACCTGATGCTCGAGACCGATGAGGTGCTGCACAAGAAAGCCAGCGAGGCCACTGAGCGTATGGCGAAAATGCTGGTGGATCATGCCCTGGCCTACGGATGGGACGCGAAGAACGGAGGCTTCTTTCACGAGGGCACCACGTTCGGCCAGCCGGAGAATACCAGCAAGGAGTGGTGGGTGGAGTGCGAAGGATTGAATGCCCTGCTCCTCATGCACGAGCGGTACGGGAAAGATGATCCCGTATACTTCGAGCGCTTTCTGGCGCAGTGGGAGTTTATCCGCAATCACACCATCGATGGGCAGAATGGCGGCGACTTCAACCTGACCACAGCGGACGGGAAGCCGTTGACCCAGGACAAAGGGTCTATCTGGAAGGCGGCGTATCACGACGGCCGCGCCTTCTGGAATGTGAGTGAGCGGTTGCGGCGTCTTGCCGCTGAATCCGCGCCACAGCCGGCAGCAACCGCGAAGTGAGTGATTGAGAACTATTGCGCCAGCGTGGCGAAGAACGCATTATTTCCGGTGCGCAGATCGCGGCCGTAGGTGAAAACCGCGCCCACGCCCAACACGGTGAGCTTTACTTCGGCTCCCGTGCTGAACAGCCATTGGTTGGGTGCGAGACCGGTCGCAGGAGCAGCAGCGCGCGCAGCGTCGAAGAGGGGCCCGGCCTTGATGCTGATGAGCCCGTTTGAATAAACACGTCGAATCAGGTCCGAGTTCGCAAGCATGTAGCGCGAGGCAAGTGGAGAGCTGCCCTTGCGACCGCCGCGCGCTCCCAGATCGCCGCGCAGCCACAGATCTGTGTCGCGCTCCACGCCCAGCATCCACAGCTCGTCGAACGGCGGCGTGCCGAACGTCGTCCCTCCGCGAACGCGCTGCTGTACTTCCCAGGCATCGCCGCTTTGCCGTGGGAACCAGCGCAGACGCGCATCGCCCTGCAACTTGCCGTAGATGCGTGCTGGTGTCGACCACAGGCGCGCCACTTCAGAGGTAGCGCCCGTGTGGATCGTGAAGCGGTGCTCCGGCAGGTCAACGGTGTTGTCGTCCATCGACGCAAGCTGCTTGACCTGGAAGCCGCCATTCACCAGTTCGGAATTGAGCCCAGAGACAGAGCCGGCCCCGAACGCCACGTTCGTGAAGCGGCGATGCGAAACTTCGGCGCCCAGCGCCCATTGCGTGCGCCCGCTCTGGAACGAGGCAAAGGTCGCACTACCCGCCTGCTTGGTGAGCCGCAGCGATCCGGCTTCGGAGCCATTCGCCGACAACGGCCGCACGCTCCAGTTCTCCCATCGATTGTCAGCAGACACCCTCCAGCGCCACTGCGGCATACCATGCCACGGCGCGCTCATATCGGCCCAGGCCCGTTGCTTCTCGGCATCCCATCGAAAGAGCGATTCCACATTCAGGCCGCCGTGCCCCGCGTTGTAATAAGCGGGATAGATGGTCTCATAGGGCAGGCCGCCGAAAATGGAGATCAGCGCCTGCCAGCGATTGCTGCCAAAACCGTGCCGCTCGAAAGCGTGAAACTCCGCGTCAAGTTTGCCATCAGGGCGCGCCTGCAGGCCGAGGCTGTAGATCGGATAAATGTCGAGGGCATGCAGCCGCGTCTCGGTTGCGGCAAACTCGTCGCGCCGCAAAACGGCCGCCGGACTGAACGCGAACGCGCGATCGAGAACACGATGTTGGAGCTGCAAATTTTGATCCACCTTCAGGCTCGCAATATACGGCTTGTGCACGCGGTTCCAGTACTTCAACGCCGCGTCAAGATTGCCCATGAGGTAATAGGTGGTGCCCGCAAAGTTCAGCGCGTATTCGTCATGTGAATCGAGCTTCAGCGCGTTGCGCAGCCACGCCGCGGTTTCCGGCAGATGTTTCTGCTGGAAGGAGACACCCGCGAGCTCAACCGGGAATCGCTTGTCCTCAGGACAGTGCCGATGACCTTCGACGAGCGCGGCGTGGGCATCGCTCCAGCGCTGCAGATGCGCAAGGGCCATGCCACGCTCGAACGCCACGTCAGCGGACGCTTCGCCGGATCCTTCCGCGTCCCGCGCCACCGCTTCCCAGTTCTTTTGTAAGTAGAGCTGATGTATCTGCGACCACTTATCTTCAGCCGCACGGCACTGCGACTCCGCACGTATGCAGAGAACGATCGCGAGACCTGCGAGAGCAGTTAGTGCGCGGCGGCAGGAACGGCGAGCAGCAACCAATTGTGTGTAGCCTTCCAGACTTTCTCGAATGAAGTACGTTCCTCGGTAAGCAGCTTGCGTTCGCCGGGATCGTTCATCATCACCAGTCCACGCGCCGTATCAAGACCGTCGAGCACAACATAGTGCAACGCGCGCTGCCCGTCGGGTCGGATGGCGACGATGAGCGGCCGGCCTTTGCGCAGGTGCTGCTCCAGATCATCCCAGGTCCCGTTCAAAGCGAATACGCGAAACCCATGCTGTTCCAGATAGCTCTGCATCGACGACGCGGTAATGCCGTGATCGTGCGGCGAGTAAAGCGCCTCCTGAATGCTGGCGACATCGTGATCGGCCGGCACCGCCGCGGCGCTATTCGCGTGCGCGGCCTGCCCATCCCAGTACTGCATCACCATTGCCAGGGCCGCGGCCCCGCAGCCTTCCTTCGGCTGATGCACAAAGGGAACATCGATGAAGAAAGCAGCCGGCGCCTGCGCGGTCAACATGGCCGCGGCAAGCGCCATTCCTGCATAAACAGCCGGCTTCCGCATCGTCAGTGGATCACGATGATGATGATGATGACGATGATGGCCAGGATGATGATGGTGAACAGCCCAGGTCCTATGAACCCAGCAGCCAGATCGCTCTGCGCCTTGTTAGCTCGTCCTGAGAGATTCGCCAGCTCGTCGTCGCTCAGCGTGGGAATGGCGCTCTTCACCTGTTGCGGATCCACCTTCGCATCGTGCATTGCTTTTTGCGCGGTCGGCGTTTCCAGCAGCTTCTGCAGCGTGTCGATGTTCTGCTGGCGTGCGGCGGAGGAGTTCGCCAGTTGCTGGTCGAGCGCCTGCGAGGACACGACGTGATCCTGATCAGTTGCCTGCGCAGCGACGGTCCTGGGTGCGACGAATGCCAGAAGCAGCGCCACAGGTGCCAGGCCTCCCAGCAACCGCCTGAAGGTGGGGTTTAGTTTCATTGTAAGTGTCTCCAAGTAAGATAGGGCTTCTTGTTCCGAGTGCTAGGATGCCGCCCTCAAACATCGAAGTTGCCCTACCTTGGCAAGAGCGCAATCCTTGAGTGCGTCCCCCCTCTTGTACACTGGTCGCCATGGATTGCCTGTTCTGCAAAATCGCCGCGGGAACAATTCCGTCGAAAGCCGTGCACAGCGACGAGCACTCGTACGCATTCGCCGACATCAATCCCCAGGCGCCGGTGCACTTCCTGGTTGTGCCGCGCGAGCACATCCCCTCCATCGCCCATGCGAGCAGCGAGCATGCCGATGTGCTGGGCCACCTGCTGCTGAAAGCCGCGGAGATTGCACGCACGCAAGGGCTGGAGAACGGATATCGCCTGGTCGTGAACAGCGGTCGCGACGCCGGGCAGACCGTAGATCACCTCCACGTGCATGTGCTGGGCGGCCGACATCTGAGCTGGCCGCCGGGATAAAAGCAGGGAACAGGAATAGGGAACATAGGGGCAGCTCGGAGCTCTGGTGGTAGATTTCGAACAAAGAAGAGCGCACCCGCGAGGATGCGCTCTTGGCTTTTCTACTCCCTGCTCCCTGCCTTCTTACACCGGCTGTGGGACGTATTCTTCTTCTTCTTCCAGGCCGTACCGGCGCAGAAGGTTCGGCAGGCTCTGCGAGAACGCGGAGCGCGGCATCACCGTGTCGCATCCCACTTCCACCGCCTTGGCCTTCAGGTCGCCCTGCAGGTGCGAGAGGAAGCCGACAATCGAGGTGGAGCGCTTGAACTTCGTCTTGAACTTGGGAATCAACGTCATCGGCTTGGCGTTGGCGTTGTTCAGGTCAAAGACGATGAGGCGCGCTCGCTCGTTTTCCGGAGCCTCCAGGATGCGGGCAACCGAGTCTTTCTCGCTTCCCTTGACGAACTCCACCTTTACGCCCAGCTTGCGCGCGGTCTCGTTGATCTTCGCCAGAAAGAACAAGTCTTCAATGAAGCAGAAGATGCGCGTAGGGGAGTCATGGCGGACAGACGCCGCCGCTGTGGGCGACACGTACACGTCTGGATAAAAATTCCCGTTGTTGGGCGAGGGAATGGTGGATCCAGCCATATCAGCCACATTGCCATTTGCCACGCGGTAGCTATGGTCCATGGGACCGACGAACTCGCGCGGACCGCGCTGCTTGGTCTTGCGCTTGTTCTGCGGCGGATGAATGCTGTTTCCGGGGCTTGCCTGGGCCTGCTGAGAGCCGCCCTTCTGGAAGAATTTCTTCTTCTTCCTGCCACCCTGTCCCTGTGGGCGCTGCTGCATCTGCTGCTGCGGCGGTCTGGGAGCGGCGGCCTGGGGCGGCGGCGGCAGCGGCGCCTGCTGGGGCTGGGGCTGGGGCTGCTGGCCCTGCTGCGTTTGGGGAGCACCCGAGTGGCTCGATTTGTTCTTGCGGCGGCGGCGGCGGCGCCGATGCCCCTGGGATTGGCCCTGGCCATTTGCCGGGCCCGGCCCCGATTCAGACTGGGGCTGCGTTGGTTCTGTCGTCATGCGTGCACTTCCTGGCACTGTGCTGTTGGATTGCCTTGCTTTTGCTGCTTCCTTACCGGAATCAGCACTACCCTGTGCGCGTCGGCCTGCTTGCGCAGCGAACTGCGACGCGCCACATTCTCTTCAAGAGGACCCTTCGGTCATCAAACGCTGCAACTTCTGCCCGGCGTCGGCTATGACCCGGTTCGTCACGTCTGTTGCGCTGATGTGCTGACCTATGCGGGGCCTTTCTCTAAAAAATCGCGGCTTACTTATGGGTGACTACGCCTTCGGGCGCACCGGAGTTCTCGTGTTCAGAGCAGCAATCTGCGGATATCGCGGAAAAATCTAAGCGCTCAATCTGACTCGGCCCCCGAGTTTCACAGCCGACGAGTCAGGCGCACAGCCTCTATCCCAGCGCCGCTACTCTCATCCTCTCGTGATGCCGTTCAACGGGGAGATTGCGCCGATCCTGAGCCGTGAATCCAGAACTCCCGGGCGAATTTCCTAGTCTGGTGGCGAGCGCGCTCTCCCCGGAAACGGGGGCTCGCTTCAGCCACTTTCTCGGCAAATCTGATACTACAGTGCCCGGGCTCCAGTGGCAAGTAGCACTTTCGTGTCTTCCCTCACACAAGCTCCGGTGTTCCCGGAACTGCGTCACTGAACTCCCTGGGAAAACTGTCGTATACGACAAACGCCACTCGCAAGGAGCGGCGTTCTCGGTAACGATCGGGGTCACTGGCCTCCCCCGTTATGATTGCGCGGCGGCTTAAGCCTACCGTCTCTTATCGGGCCCCGGCTGGCCACTCTTATCCGCTCTTAGGCGGGGACTCATATCCGGGTGCCGCTGTTTCCTGGGCTGCCGCTTTTCCTGACAGCCTGTACATCACTGGCACCCTCTATATAGCAATCACCGTGCCAATGCTGGCTTTCATTGTTTTCAGCCACTTGTGGCTCACGCGACGCTCTTCATACCGAATTTATAGAGTTCCTGGTAGAAGCTGATACGGAATTTCATAGAATCCGTCGGCCTCGGCCACCCAAAGCCCGGCACGTGCCTTCACTTCTGGCATTTCGGACAGTAGTGCGTGCTCCGGCCGCCAACCACGATGCGGCGAATCGGCGTTTTGCACTCCCGGCAGGGCTCCCCCGTACGCTGATAAACCCTGTGCTCCAGTTGAAAGAAGCCGCGCACCCCTTCGGCATCCACGTAGTCGGATACAGAAGAGCCCCCCAGCCGGATCGCGTCCTGAAGGACGCTCCGCAGCGATTCCCGGAGCCGCTCCAGTTCGGCGCGCGTCATCCGTCCGGCAGCGCGCCGCGGACGAATACCGGCCCGGAACAGGCTCTCGTCGGCATAGATGTTGCCCACACCGGAAAGCAGCGTCTGGTTGAGCAGGGCTGCCTTGATCGCCAGTTTGCGGCCGCGGAAAAGCGCCGCAAAATCCTCGTTGGCGATCGTAAGCGGTTCGGCGCCATGCGCCGTGAATCCCTGGTCGTGCTTCAACTTCCGATATTCCAGCCGTCCGAACCGCCGCGGATCGACGAAGCGGATCTCGCGGCCGCTGACAAGGCGCAGCCGGGCATGCGTGTGTTTCTCCACCATTCCGTCAGGCGTGGTGACGAGCAGACGGCCGGTCATTCCCAGATGCACGATCCATTGCGCATCCGGGGACTGCGCATCGCGCCCCAGTCCATCCGCTCGCGCCTCTTTGCCCGCTCTTCCCCCGCCCCGCGCCGTTCCGGACCTGAGTTCGCACACAATGTGCTTGCCCGTCCGATGAACTTCCAGAATGACGCTGCCCTCCAACCCCTCCGCCTGGATCTGCGGCGCGGTCTTGAAGGTCTGCGGCGCGGAACTGAACCACGCTTCGGCAATGCGATCGCCGCGAACGCGCTCGTTCACGCCTCGCGCGATGGTCTCTACCTCGGGAAGCTCAGGCATGATCCAGATTGTAGAAGAGGAGAATTGCGCCCCGAAATGCGCCCTGCACAAAGAATGACGAAATTTGTCTCAGGCTTGTTCAGGCACCTGGTCGTCGTCTTCCGCGCTAAGCGCCTGCGCGATTCCCCATTTCCTCAGGTACACCAGTCCGGTCCCGAGGCCGATGAGAAAGACGCCCACGGAGCAATCTTCCACCAGCGTGAGCATACGATCTTCCTGCTCCGTCTGGTACACCACGGTCCCGTGAATATTGCGCGGGACCATGCGCATCTCGGCTGGCACAGGCAGACGCGGCAGCGTGTCCAGGTAGTGCGTGGAAACCATGGCCGAAAACAAAAGACCGGCAAGTCCCGGAAGCAGGAAGAATAGCGAAAAAGATCTTAGGAGCCCCAGTTGCCGATGGTTCATGGTGTCCACTCCTGACGTTCAAGGCCTGCTGCGGATGCTGTGCGCAGAGAGAAGCAAACCCGAAGCTTCTGTATGCTTGCCGCCGGAATCGGCTGAAAGCACGCCCCCAGCTGGATTGCTGCTTCTCCCGCCTGATCCTAACTGCGAATACGCCACACAGTTTGATTGGCGGCAATTTCCCTGATCTTTAGTATGTGTCTGCCCGGGTCAATGTTTCAAACGATATAAAGTAACGGCATCGCCTGGCGAGAGGTACTGCGGAAGGATGCTCGCCGGCAAATTCAATCGCGGGCGGTACGGTTACTTGCGTTCTCCGGCCTCGCGGATCCGGCTGGCTTCAAAGCTTACAATCTTCCATTCGCCATGCGGATCGCGCACATACACCCGGGTGAACCGGTAACTGCCAATGATCTTGCCCTCTCCCGAGTCTCCATTCACCTCTGCGCGGGAAGTGACCAGCGCGGTCTGCCCGTAGAACCGCACCTTGCGGTCGGCGAAATCGATGGAATTAAAGTGCAATGATCCGGATCTGAGCTCCTGAAGCGTCTGCTCCTTCGACTGCAGCGTGCCGTTGGCCGTGATGGAGATGTAATCCTCGGCCAGCAGATGATCCATGGCCTGCACGTCCCGCCGCAGAATGGCATCCTTCCAGCTCTGTTCGAGCTGGTCGATTTCATGCCGGCTCTCGTGCCGCTCGGCACGGTCCAGCGCCGGCTTCGCCAGGGCTGCTCCTGTGCTCAGGCACACGAGCGCGGCGATCACCGAAAGCGCCTTTCGGATAGAGAAGCGTACAACTATGTGGGGCATAAGCGTACCGGATAGTAGCCCTGAATTGGCGTGCCGGTCAAACGATTTGCCATGAATTATTTGTAATCTCTCTCATTTGAGAGCGCATGCCTGCCACTTACCCTTTTGGACGCAGCCGCTCCTCATACGAGAGCGATCAGGTCCTCCCGACTGCGTTCGCGCATCTTCTGGTAAAGACAGCCCACCGCATACTTCTTGAAGTGGTCGGAGGCCCGGTGCGCCTCTGCCGCCGCATTGTCCTTGTACTGCTCGTAAATAAGCACCGCGTCGGGGTCGCCCTGCACGCAGTGCGGGATATAGGTGACGCAGCCCGGCTCCTGCCGTGACGCTTCCGCCAGTTTGCGCAGCGCGTCCTGGATCTCGTTCCGGTCTTCTGATTGAAACGTCATTCGAACCGTAAAGGTGACAACCATCTGGGGCAATCCTTCCGCCTGCCGCGTAGTGCCGGACTGGGCCTGTTGTCTGCTTTTACCACACGTTAGCGGTGGATTTCGTCCAGCGCCGCGGCAAACTCGGGCAGAACCATGGTCTGGTCCCGATCCGGGCCCGTGGACACCATGCCAATCTTCGCCCCGCTCTCCCGCTCCTGGAAACGGAGATACTCGCGCGCCGCCGCCGGCAGCTTCTCGAAGTCGGTAATCCCTTCCGTGGAAGAATGCCAGCCCTTCAGATTTGTATAGACAGGCTTGATCCGCTCCAGCCCCAGCACATCGGCGGGAATCTCATCGGTGACCTTGCCGTCAATCTCGTAGCCCACGCAGATGGGGATCTCGGACAGTTCGTCGAGCACGTCCATCTTCGTGATCACCAGCCACTCGGCGCCGTTCACCCGGTTGGAATAGCGCAGCAGCGGGATGTCCAGCCAGCCCACGCGCCGGGGCCGTCCAGTGACCGCGCCATATTCGTTGCCGCGGGCGCGGAGCTGGTCGCCGATAGGCTCGTGAATCTCGGTGGGGAAGGGTCCCTCGCCTACGCGCGTCACATAAGCCTTGGTCACTGCGATCACCGTGCCGATGGCCGTCGGCCCCACGCCGGTGCCGATGCAGGCGCCCCCGGCCGTGGCGCTCGAAGAGGTGACGAAGGGATAGGTTCCATGATCGATATCGAGCATCGTACCCTGCGCGCCCTCAAACATCACGCTGCCGCCGTCGCGCAGAATGTCGTTGAGCAGCCTCGCGGTGTCCGTCACGTACGGTCGAACCTGCTCGGCTGCCGCGGCGTACTCGTCGTAAATCTTTGCCGAGTCCAGCGGATCCGTGCCGAACAGCGCGTGAGCGATGTTGTTCTTCTCCGCGCACGCCGCCTCGATGTGCGTCTTGAGCAGGTCGGGCCGCAGAAGGTCCACAACCCGCAGGCCGCCGCGCGCCATCTTGTCCTCATAGGCCGGCCCAATACCGCGGCTGGTGGTACCAATCTTCTTGCGCCCCGGCGCCGACTCGGCGGCCAGCTCGATCATGCGGTGATAAGGCAGGATGACCTGCGCGCGGTTCGACACCTTGAGCGCGCCATCCACCTCAACGCCCAGTTCCTTCACCCGCGCCACTTCTTTCAGGAACGCAATGGGATCAAGCACCACGCCGTTGCCGATCACGCCCTGGCAGCCCTTCCGCAAGACCCCGCAGGGAATGAGCTGGAGGACGAATTTCTGCCCTCCAATGATGACCGTGTGCCCGGCGTTATGCCCGCCGGCGTAACGTGCCACGGCGCTGAAGCGCTCGCTCAGCACATCCACAATCTTGCCCTTGCCCTCGTCGCCCCATTGGGCGCCCAGCACTACCGCCGTCTTTGCTCGCATCACGTCTCTTCCGTCTTCCCGTTCGGACATTCCAGGACATTCCAGAAAATCGTTCGGACACCCAGGGAATTGTCCCAACACCCCAAGGAATTGTCCAAACACCCCAAGGACTTGTCATCCTGGCGCAGCGAAGGACCCGCTGTTCCCCGCGCCCCGAACACACAAAAAAAGCGCGGCAACTTCAAGCCACGACCCTTGATGATGATAAACCCTCTGAATCCTTGATAAGACCGCGCGCGAAGGCAGTACGACGGTCAGTTCTCAAGAGATTCTTCGTCTTCAGGCGCACCCTCAATGGATTGCCCCTCGATGAGAGGTGTTGGCTCGTCCCTTGAGGTGGACGGCGCGGAATCAGGCAAAAGATCCGTCAGGGCCCCCAAGAACTGAACCCGCCATTCCCTCGGAAACGCCAGATCTGTCGCGCAGCACTTGTGAAATCAGGTGCAAAACTCATGCGCCTGTGACGTGTCAGGCGTGACATAGCGTTAGGACTTTTTTGACACTTCACTCTTCTGTAAACGCAGCGGAACGGAATCATCGGTTAACCAAGTCCGTTGTCTAAACGTTGTCTCAGTAGAACCGCTGAACGAGGTGTCCCAATGGCATACAAACGCAGTTTTCCCTGGCTCTCCTGTTTCCTGGCTCTCCCGCTGGCCGTCGCCGGCGCTCAGGCTCCCAGCCCCGCCCCCCGGCACCCCGCCGCACAGCAGCCCCCCGCCGCGCAGGCCCCGCAGCAGCCCGCAAATCCCGAGCTGAGCAAGAAAGAAATAGCCGCCACCCAGCGGCAGCTTATCGAGCTGCTGCGACTGAGCCCCACCCTCACCACCGTCATCTCCCACGATCCGTCCCTGTTGTCCGACCAGAGCTACGTGAGCCGCAACAATCCCCAGCTGGCCGATTTCCTCACCTCGCATCCTGAGGTCGCGCGCAATCCCGACTTCTACCTCTTCACCCACATGGACCCGCAGGACGGCTCGCCCGATGAGGCGCTCTCCCGCGAGGTGTGGCCCGACGTGTACCGCGTGAACCGCCACACCGGCTTCGACTCGTTCATCGGCGATGCCCTGGGTCCGCTGCTGGCCTTCGGGTGCTTCCTGGCCGCCGCCGTCTGGGGCGCGCGCGTGTTCATCGAGAGCCGCCGCTGGAGCCGCATCTTCAAGCTGCAGTCAGACGTCCATGGCCGCCTCATCGACAAGTTCTCCTCCAGCCAGGAGCTCGCCGCGTACATGGAGACGGACGCCGGACGCCGCTTCCTCGAAGCGGCGCCCATCCCGCTCCATGCCGAAAATGCCCAGCGCATGCCCAATGCCGTGGCGCGCGTACTCACACCCATCCAGATCGGCGTGGTGCTGGTGCTGCTGGGCGCGGGATTCCTCCTGCTGCGCAACACCGGTGCCGATTACCAGGCCCCCATGCGGGTCCTGGGCGTGTTGACCCTCATGCCCGGAGTCGGCTTCATCATCTCCGCAGGCATCACCTGGGTGCTGGCCGGGCGGCTGGGCTTGATGCCGCCCGCAGGGCACGCGCAAACGTTCGACACGCCTCTGGACCGCTAGTGCTCCGGAGAGCGTACAGTGAGGAAGCACAGACCCATGCCGCTCGAAAACACCATTCCGCAGCCGATCGCAGGAGCCCGGGTTTCAGAAGTGAGACCTGGGGCTCCCTCGTGGGCGGACATGGATAGCGATGCCTTCGCAGGATTCTATGAGCGCTCCGCACGGCCCCTGTGGGCCTACCTCGCCCGCGTCTCCGGCGATCCGGCGCTGGCTGACGACCTGCTGCAGGAGAGCTACATCCGCTTTCTGGCCGCGGACGCCCCGCGCACCGATGTAGATGGTGAGGTGGCCGCACGTCGCTACCTGTTCCGCATCGCAACCAACCTCATGCGCGATCACTGGCGTCGTCCCAAAACAACCGCCATCGACGATCTCTCTGAAGAGCACTTTCGCGCCCCCGATACCTCAGAGGCCGCGGACACCCGCGCGCTGCTCGGCCCGGCGCTGCTGCTTCTCAAACCACGCGAGCGGCAGCTACTCTGGCTCGCCTATGCGGAGGGCTACTCCCACCGTGAAATCGCTGCCATCACCGGGCTGGCCTCGGCGAGCGTCCGCCTCCTCCTGTTCCGGGCGCGGCGCCGGGCCGCCCATCTCATCCAGTCCGGTCCAAACCAGTCCGGTCCAAACCATGCAGGTCCCAACAGCGGAGGCGCGCGATGAGTTTCGGCACGTGCACTCGCGAAAGGGAACTGGCCGATGCCTTGCGCGCCGGCCACTGGCCCCATGCCGCGGCCCAAGAACTCCGCGCCCATGTGACTGCCTGCAATGCCTGCTCGCAGCGCGTACTGCTGGCGCAGGCCTTCCGGCGTGAACGGGCCATGGCATCGTCAGAACCTCGCCTGGAGTCACCGGGCGTGCTGTGGTGGCGCGCCCAGCTTCGCCGCCGCAATGCAGCCATCCAGCGCATCAGCCGCCCTCTCCTCGGCGCGCAGGTGTTTGCCGTTGCCGTGGCGCTGGTGGCGGCGGTCGCGTTCCTCATCTCCCAGGTGCGCAACAGTGCCGGCTGGTTTGCCTGGATCGCCGACGCGCCCCGCGCCCTCCACCTCGAAGCCCTGGTTCCCGAGTCCCTGCAAAACGCGACCGGCGCAGCCCTGCTGGTAGGCTGCCTGCTGGCCGTGGTCGCCATCGCCGGCGGCTTCGCCGCCTTCGCGTCGTCTGACAAACACTGAGCGGCGCGGCGGCTGAATCCGGGAATCCTCCCCGCCTCCTTGCAATCCAATTAGGGCAGCCATTCCCCTTTTGTGGAGCTCCCCGCATGACCCTGACCGCCCAGGAAGTTGAACAACTCAAGCACGCTCCGGCTGTTCCGCGCGTGTTGCCCGTCGTCTTGGAGCGCTGGAGCCCGCGCTCCTTCGATGCCTCCCGCAATGTAAGCTCCGAAGACCTGCGCATCTTGTTCGAGGCGGCGCGCTGGGCGGCCTCGTCCAGCAATGAGCAGCCCTGGCGCTGGATCGTGGGCCTCCGCGGCCCCGAATCGGGCCCTGAAGCGCACCCGGAAACGCAGCCCGAACCGCATCACGACGCCTACAACAAAATCTTCCAGTCACTGGGCGAGTGGAACCAGGCCTGGGCCGGCTCGGCGCCCGTGCTGGTCCTGGGCCTCGCGAAAGCCAGCTTCTCCAAGGATGGCAGCGCCAACCAGTACGCCATGCACGACCTGGGCGCGGCCGACGCGACGCTCTGCTATCAGGCCACGGCGCTGGGCCTGCACAGCCACCAGATGGCCGGGTTCGATCACGCCCTGGCGCGCCGGCTGTTCAATATTCCCGAGGACTACCACCTCGGTTCAGTCAACGCAATCGGCTACCTGGGCGAGCCCGCGGCCTTGAAGGTCGAGTACCAGCGCAACCTTGAAACGGTACCGCGCACCCGCAAGCCGCTCGCGGAGATCGTCTTCTCCGGGTGGGAGCAGCCGCTCGACCTGATCTGACCACGCCCGTCCTGTTTCGATCCATCAGGAGAGATTGGCCATCCGCGGATCAAGCATCGGCTCTCCCGCCAGCCCCGCCCTTCGCGATAAAGTGAAGCCAGAGGCCGCCCCGCGATTCCGTGCAATCCACTCCCAGACAGCTCCGCCAACAAACCCCCATGAAGCGCCCGCGACGCTCCTCCACCGCGCACGTGCGCGCCGTCTCGCGGTCCCGCAGCCGCCTCAAGCCGCGCACCCGGATCATCCTCGCCGTTCTCGCAACGGGTGTGGCGTTGCTCCTCTGGGCAATCCTGGCCCGCGTCTTCGCCCCCCAGGGAAACACCACAGCCAGCCGCTTTGACGCCATCATCATCCTGGGTGCCCACGTGGACCCCGACGGCACCCCCACTCCCGCCCTCGTTTCGCGCATCACTGAAGGCGTGCACGAGTACGATCGTGGCGTGGCTGGGCACGTCATCGTCTCGGGCGGCCCAAATGGTCGCTACATCCAGGCCGCGGTCATGGCCCGTCTTCTTGAGGCGCAGGGCGTTCCCTCGTCCGCCATCGTTCTCGAACCCAAATCCGAAAACACCATCGAAAACGCCTGCTTTTCCGTGCGGATCATGAAGCAGTATGGATGGAAAACAGCCGAGGTAGTGACCAGCACAAGCCATTTGCCCCGGTCGAAGTTGATCTTCAGCCGCACACCCATCCTCTGGCATGGCCATGCCGCTCCCTCGCTCGCCGCCCCCGGAGAGGATTCGGAATGGGATGACACCGTCAGCGAGATTCTGCACACCGGCTACTACCTGCTCTACTCCCAGTGGGCTGAGCGCTGCTCACCCTGAGTTCCCAAAATCGTCCCACCCCTGTACCAACCGACTACCGAAAAGGCCATCGGCCGCGTTGTCCGGCCTTGGCACGGTCCTGTAATCTTGAAAACGATGCGTTTCCCAGCAAGTTTTACCGCCTCTTTGGCTGTTGCCGCGCTCGTCGTGTGCGCCGGTGTTCGTGTTTCTGCACAAGAATCGTCCAGCCAGTCCCAGGTGCCGCCACCCGCGGACACCACCCCCCAGCCCGCCTACATCGCCATCGACCCGCTCGCCGGGGTCCGCTACGACAACAAATGGGAGATGTCCGTGGAGTTGGCCTACCGCCACATCAAGGCCGGCCCCAACCTGCTGCAGGGCGCCAACCTGGGCGGCCCCACATTCAACGCCTCGTATCGCCTGGCCCGGCGCTGGCGGCTTGAAGGCACATTCCGTCCCTCCCTGGGCACCAGCGGCGCCGCACCCAACGCGGCTGGCATTCAGGGGCCGTTCATCGCCGAGTACATGTTCGCCGCCGGGCCGGAATGGCTCGGCCCCCACAATAAACACGGCGCTATCACCGCGCACGTGCTTGCCGGCGGAACCTACGGCGACTTCGAGCATGACCTCGGCGCTTATCACGCTACCGCCGAGACAGTCGGGTTCTACAACAACCAGATCGCCTTTGCCACCATCATGGGCGGCCACTTCGATCTCAACCGCTCGGCGCGCTGGGTCATTCGCATGTCGCCCGATGCGGTGTGGACCCACTACGGCATCAACTACGGAACCAAGGCAAAACAGTGGGATGTGAACGCCGCGTTCTCCGTAGGCGTCGAGTACAGGTTCCTGCCAAAAACCAAAAAATAGGTTGGCCGACAGGGCAGCCTCTGCAAATCGAAGGGCCGGAGCGGATGCTCCGGCCCTTCAAGTATTCTGGCCGGCGAACCGTTTCGAAAAGTGGCAGAACCTCGGTCCCGTTGAGGCGCAAGCGGATTTCACAACAGACGCATCTCACCTTCGGGGAGCCGTCGCAGCCGGCAGGCGGAGGAATGCGGATGACAACAAACCTATTCGCTCGATAGACTTTCCCGTTCATCCGGGTGTGATATTCTTCGCCATCCGGGGTTCCTCCGCGGGAACCATGCACGATCCCGCCCGGCGTCCCGGATTGCGCAACACCCGGCGACCGAGCAGCGCTTGGATCTTGATCTGATTCGGCATCTGATGGAACGAAGGCAGGGCAGAACCGTGGACATGAGAGATACGCTTGGAGTTTTGCTCGCGGGAGGCGCCGGCGAACGGCTGTTTCCCCTGACCCGCGACCGCGCCAAACCAGCGGTCCCGTTTGGCGGGCACTATCGCATCATCGACATCACACTATCCAACTGCATCAATTCTGGCCTGCGCAAGGTCTTCATCCTCACGCAGTACAAAGCGCTCTCGCTCAACCGGCACGTGCGCGAAGGCTGGACCGGCATCGTGGCCCAGGAACTGGGCGAGTTCTTCGAACTGCTGCCGCCCATGCAGCGCACCGGCGCCAACTGGTACATGGGCACCGCGGACGCCGTCTACCAGAACATCTACTCCATCGGCAGCGAGCAGCCCAAGTACATGATCATCCTCTCGGGCGACCACATCTACAAGATGAACTACGCCCGCATGCTCGAGTATCACCAGGAAACCAAGGCGGACGTGACCCTGGCCACGCTGCCCATCCCGCCCGACGAGGTATCGCGCTTCGGCGTGGTCCAGGTGGGACAGAGCGGTGAGGTGGAAGGTTTTCTCGAAAAGCCGGCATCCACAACCTTCCGTTCTCCCTTCAGTCCCGAAAACGTCGATGCCTCCATGGGCATTTACATCTTCAACACGGAAGTCCTGCTCAAGGCGCTGATCGCCGATGCCGAGGATCCCGACTCCAAGCACGACTTCGGCCACAACATCCTGCCCAACCTGCTGGGCAACGCCAAGATGATGGCCTACAGCTTCGTCGACGAGAACAAGCAGCAGGCACTCTACTGGCGCGACGTCGGAACGCTCGACGCCTACTATGACGCCAACATGGACCTCTGCTCCGTGTCGCCGATCTTCAACCTCTACGACCGCAGCTGGCCCATCCGCACCCGCGTACGCCAGTACCCGCCCGCCAAGTTCGTCTTCGGCGAGCCGGGCCGTACCGGTACCGCCATCAACTCCGTCATCACCGCCGGCGTCATCATCTCCGGCGCCTCCGTATCCAACTCGGTGCTGTCCCAGGATGTCCGCGTGAATTCCTACACCGAGATCGACTCCAGCATCATCTTCTCGCACGTCAACATCGGCCGCCATTGCCGCATCCGGCGCGCCATCATCGACCGCGATGTGCACATCCCTGAAGGCACCGTGATCGGCTACGACGCCGTAGAGGACAAGCGCCGCTACTTCGTCACACCGTCCGGCCTGACCATCGTCACCCGCGACGCCAGCCTCTTCGAGAACCCCGTCGATCCGGAGTTCCTCAAACGGTATTAGTGACAGGCGATCGTGGAAGCCGCTCTCAGAGCTCTAAACCAGCTTGTAGCCGATGGCGTAATTGAGAATTACGCCGTCGGCGAAGCCATCGGCGCCTCTTTCTATGTGCCGGCAATGCAAACGCCCCCGCTCGGCGAGTCGATTCGAGACGCTCTCAGCGTCGCGTGCGGAAAGCGCGAGCCGCGCAGTCCGAGAATTCGTGACCTTTCGCTCCGTCCTTCATCCAAATTCCATGCAGACTCTGAGCCTCACCCCGTCGCATCCTGAGCCGCGCGACCGGGCTGCCTTCACCCGCCGCGCCTTCATCTTCGGCGGCGCGGCGGCCGTCAGCGGGCTGGCATTCTTCGGGCTGCGGCGCGGAACCGTAGCCCCCGCCATGCCCCTCGCCGCGGACCAGGGGCCTCGCGAAGTCACCATCGCCGTCATCCAGGCCGATGGCGCCAGAACCGGCGTCCAGACCGTGCCCCGCCTGATCCGGACCGACGCCGAGTGGCGACGCCTCCTCTCCCGCGATGCCTACTGGGTCTTGCGCCACGCCGACACCGAGCGGCCCTTCACCGGGTCGTTGCTGCACGAGGAACGGCGCGGCATCTTCCGCTGCGCCGGCTGCGACCTGGCCCTGTTCTCCTCGCAGGCCAAGTTCGACTCCGGCACCGGCTGGCCCAGCTTCTGGGAGCCCATCGCGCCTGAAAACGTCGTCGAAACCCCCGACGGCAGCGAGATGGTGGTGCGCACCGCCGTCGCCTGCCGTCTGTGCGACGGCCACCTCGGCCACGTCTTCAATGACGGACCGCGTCCCACCGGCCTGCGCTTCTGCATGAATTCCGTGGCGCTGCGCTTTGTTCCGTCCTGAGATACCATTGCTCCGTCCGGCAAAAGCAGAGCCCCAACGCAGATCGCCATGAGCCCAAAACAACCCACCACCGTACTGCCCGGCAACCCCCATGCCGCCCCAGCCGGCAAAGGCGGCGACCCCGGCGAGGGCCGCATCCGCTGCCCCCTGTGCCGCTGGGAGCCGCGCGTTTGGGATCGCTGGCTGTGCACCGCCTGCAAGCACACCTGGAACACCTTCGACACCGGCGGCGTCTGCCCCGGCTGCCTCATGCAGTGGACCGCCACCATCTGCCTCCGCTGCCGCAAGTGGTCCCCGCACTCTGACTGGTACCCAAAAGATTAGGCACGGCAACTCACCCGCCCCCGGCCGCTTCGCCCCGCCCCGTCTGCTATAAAGGACCCGCACTCACTTGGCATACGCGCCTGGGCTCTGGCGCGCTGGAGACCCCCTCATGACCGCTCGCCTCCTGCGGACTGCCGCGCTCGTCGCCGCCCTGGCCTTCTCCCTGTCCTCCGCAGTTCAAGGCCAGAAAACCGCCTCCCGCACCGTCGACCTCACCGTCGCCCGTCCCGAGTCCGTCGGCTTCGACTCCCAGCGCCTCGACCGCCTCCACACCCTCCTGCAGAAGGCCGTTGACGACAAAAAACTCGCCGGCGTCGTCACCATCCTCGCCCGCCACGGCAAGGTCGTCGACTACCGCACCTACGGCGCCCGCGACATGGCCTCCAACACCCCCATGACCAGGGACACCATCTTCCGCGACTACTCCATGACCAAGCCGGTCACCGCAGTCGCCATGATGATCCTCTTTGAAGAAGGCAAGTGGCTGCCCACCGACCCCATCGCCAGGTACATCCCCGAATTCGCCCACCTCAAGGTCTACGCCGGCAAAAACGACGACGGCACCGTCAAGCTCGTCGACCCCGACCACCAGCCCACCATGGCCGAGCTCATGTCGCACACCGCCGGCTTTACCTACGGCCTCTTCGGCAACACTCCCGTCGATCAGTTGGTCCGCGACGCCAAGCTCTTCCAGTCCGCCAACCTGCAGGAGTTCGTCGAAAAAGTCGCCAAGCTGCCCCTCCTCTACCAGCCCGGCAAAGGTTGGACCTACTCCATCTCCATGGATATCGAGGGCTACATCGTCGAGAAGCTCTCCGGCCAGTCCCTGCCCGACTTCTACCGCGACCGCATCTTCCAGCCGCTCGGCATGAAAGACGCCGGCTTCTTCGTCCCCAAAGACAAGTGGCAGCGCTTCGCCACACAGTACTTCCACGACCCCAAAACCGGCGGCCTCACCACTGAAGCCACCGGCGCCGTCAATGCCCGCGCCTACACCGAGCAGCCTCCCATGCCCTCCGGCGGAGGCGGCATGGTCTCCACCGCCGAAGACTATTACCGCTTCGCGCAGATGCTCGGCTACAACGGCGAACTCGACGGCAAGCGCATCCTCGCACCCGCGTCCGTAAAGCTGATGACCACCAATCACGTCCCCGAGCCGCTCATGACCATGGGCTTCGGCATCGGCTCCCAGCAGATCCGCCCCGGCTTCGGCTACGGCTATAACTGCGCGGTCGAGTACGACCCCCAGCTCGCCAACCTGCCTGACGGCAAAGGCACCTTCCTCTGGGACGGCGCCGCCGGCACCTGGTTCTGGGTCGACCCTGCCAACGACATCGTCTTCGTCGGCATGATTCAGCGCATCGGCGGCGGAGAGCCCAATGTCCAGTACCTCAGCCGCTCCCTCGTCTACCAGGCCCTCATCGACCCGGCTAAGTAAACGGGGCTCAACCTGCCGCTCGCGCCCGATTCCTGCTCTCTATTCCTGGTCCTCGTGCTGCGCCTTGGTCTCCGGCTTGCTCCCTGCGTCCACAGCATCCGGCTTCGGCTCTTTCTTCGTGTCGGACTTGCTATCCGGCTTCGGCTCAGCCTTCGCCGGTACATCGGCCTTCGACTCCGTAGAACCCGGCACAGGCGCCGCCGCCGTAACCGGCAGCGTCATGCTCTGCACAATTTCGGGATCATCCCTCAACCGCAGGTACAGCATCCCATTCGCCGGGTGCGGCACCGTGAGCTGCTCGCCCGTAAAGCCGGTGGGCACCTCGGTCGCATTGGCAAAATCCTGGTTCGCCGCAATCGAATTCACCAGAAACAGGTTCGCGCCTGAAAGCGTGCAGGGCTTGCTCGCCGCACGCGGGCAGCGCAAATCCTTGAACGACGGCACCCGCACCAGCGTCCCCAGGTGCATCCAGTCCCCCGGCACACCATCCGCCGATACGGCTCTGGCGCTCAGCGGCCCAAAGGCCGATGCCCCAAACCGCTTCAGCGGCTCCACCGTGCCAATCACCGTCCGCGCATCCTCAAGCATCAGGCTGCCGTCCGCCAGAGAAAGCGTGGTCGCAAAGCTGCCGTCCTCCGCCGCCACCTCCACCCGCTGGTTGCGCGGAAACTTCTGCGGCACCTCCGACTTCAGGAAAAACACAATCTTGCCGTTCAGCGGCAAATCGTCCGGGCTCCCCAGCTTCACCAGCGACGGCGCCGCCGGATCCATATCCTGCGCGCCCTTGCTCAGCAGCGTCACCTGCGGCCGCGGCGGATCCACGCGCACCGGCACCTTCAACTCGCGCCCGTCGCGCAGCGTCACCCGCGCCGAGGAGCGCTCGCCAGCTTCCAGTTCTGCCGTCGACGCATCCGTGTTCAGCGCCAGCTGGTCGTAGTCCTGCACCCGCGACAGCTTGCCCGGCGACCATGCCAGGTTGCTGAAAGTAGCCCTCGCCACTTCATCCAGGCGCGTACCCTTCAGAGTGGCCGTCTTGTCGCCCACATTCAGGGTGATGCGGTCCAGCGACGCCGCCTCCGCATATGCATTCAGGCTCAACGTGTCCGGCTTCGCCACCCCGTACTGATGTATCTGGATCGCGATCGGCCCGGGCGTAGCCGTCTTCATCGGCACATCCACCGCCAGCGTGTCGGGCTTCGGGGACTTCCAGGTCAGCGGCAGCGGCTTCACTCCGTCCAATTCCACCTTTGACACGCACAGCGTGCTGTCGCCCGCAATGTGCAGCGTATCGTCGCGACCCACAATCAGCGCCGACTGGTCGTCCGCCGCCACCGTCCACTTGCCCGGCGCCGCGGAAAGCAGCTTGTAGTGCGGCCCTTCGAAGTCGTCAAAACCCCACTTGCCCACCACCGTCGCCGTCAGCTCGCCGGCCGGCAACTTGGGCAGAGCCTCCCCCGGTACAACGCCGCCTTTGGTCGCATCGGTGGCCGCCGGAAGCTCCACCGAGTAGTTCCCGGCCCCCTCCAGCCGCAGCTTCAAATCGTGCGCTATCGCTGTGCCGAACACCATCGGCGCCCCATCCGCCGAAAACACCAGCTCCGGCTTCTGCGCGCATAGCGTCTCGTTGGGATTGAGCGAGTGCAGCGGCGGACCCTTCACCGGTCCCACCGGCGGCAGCGCCACCACCACCACCGACCGCGGATCGCGGAACGACGGCGGCTCGTTCAACCGCAGGTTCAGGGTGTCTTTCGTCGGCAGCGCCAGAGCGGGGATGTACTGAAAATGCGCCGTGTGCAGCGACGACAGAATCTTGGCCATGTCCACAATCGCGCCCACATACGGGCTGTACATGCCCGCCCCGCCAATGTGCGAATAGCTGAGCTGGTTCATTAAATCGGCGGTCGAGCCGTTGGCAATCTGCCCCACCAGGTTCTGCGCATTGGTGTCGTCCAGCACCATGCCTTCCGTATGCTGCGAAAGACACGAGGCCTGCTGGTCGATAGGCCGCTCGAAACACTGCTGCTGAATCTTGATCCCCAGCGACCGCGCCGCCAATTCCGTGCGCTCCTTGAATACCTTGGGGTCCGACTGGTTGCCCGACTTCAGCTCGGTCAGATAGCTGTCCAGCCGCATCCGTTCCCAGCTCGCGGCCTGCAGGTCCTGCGCGGCCCGCACAAACGCGCCGGGACGGTCATGCACCGCGCGCCGCAGCGTGGTAAAGTCGCCGCCCGTCTCCGGCGCCAGAAACAGAAGAGCCTGCTGCGCCTCATTCGGCACAGTCACAAACACGCCCTCTTCGCGCGCTGCCCGCGTCCACGTCTCCACCCGCGTAAACCAGTCATTGGGCGGGGGATTGGTGGCGCCCCGTAAAAACGCTACCACCAGTACAAAATGCGCGGATTGGGTCTCAGGCAGGTCAGGGTGCACCCACAGACGATCCCCGGGCATCAGGTTGGCCGTCTGGCCCACCGGCAGGGTTACATTGCCGCGTTTCACATGAACATCGACCTTCGGACCGGTCAGATCGAACGCCGGACTATCGGCGAACAGGAGAGCAGGGAACCAAACAGCCGCCAGAAGCAGCGGCAAAAAACGACGCATACTCCCATTCTAAGTGGAGCGGCAAGCCTGCGAAACCGGCCGGTCCCGAAGACCGAAATTTTTTACTGCAGATATTTTCCGCAAAATAACGTAGAATGCTAAAAAATTTCCAAGTGACCTTGAGAAGGGGATCGTATACACTACGTGGGGTTAGTATCCACTGCATTAAGTAGATCCTTTTTCTCTTTCAGGCGGGATTTCAAACCACACATTGGTAGGTGTGCTCGGGAAAGTTCCGGGCAGTTTGCCCTAGATATCGCCCACTGGGTCAGTGGTCAAATTGTAGAAAGGCCCGCGTGTACCCCAAAACCGCGCGGCACAGGTGCGCACTGTGTCCTGCCGCCCGGCTGGAGCAGGCGTAGCCGTTAATTCGGAAGTCGGAATGGCGGTATACGGAGAAGAACGTATGAAATCAGCGAGAGTGGCGCAAGCCAGCGTAGATGTTAGTAATCTTAGTATCCCCGACGCGGAAGAGATCATTGAAGAGGCTCTGAACGAACTTGCTTATTCGCAGGATCCGGGACTGTCCCGAGCCCTGCGCTTCCTGGCGCCTCCCGGGTATCAGGCCATCGTCGAACTGTGTAGCGAGAACGGCCGCAGCAAACGCCGCAACGCCACCGCCGACATCTGGTCGCCTGAAGAGGACGAGGTCCGCATTTATTTCGAGCGCATAGGCGGCGGAGACGATTCCGCGCCACGCACCGTACGCACCGCACCCCGCGCCTTGGCAGAGCACCACGCCGAAGACGACGAAGTCGCAGAGCCCCTGGCACTCGCCGATCTCGATGCCCGCGTCAAGGAACTGTGCAACGCCCTGGCTGAAGCCGAACGCGGCGGACACGCCTTCATCGCCCTCAAGTGGTTCCGCGATTCCTTCCTGCCGCGTAAAGCCTACCGCTGGAATCAGAACCCCGAATCCCGTCAGGCCGTCCTCGCTGAAGCCATCCAGCGCAGCGTGGTGCTCACCAGCAAAATCGCCAATCCCAAAACGCCGGCTTATCCAACCACCACCATCCGGCTCAATCGTGCCGAGGCGGGCATTCCGGAAGAGGCCCAGCGCTTCCATCCCGTCGCCGTCCACGGTGAAACCCTCACCGCCGTTCTGGAAGAGGAACGAGGGGTCCTGTGAGTTGTTACTTTCTCGAGGCAACGGCCTTCGCCAAGCTTTTTGTGCGTGAGCCGGGAACCGATGCGCTCATCCACCTGATGGAGTCGGTCGAAGATAACCGTAAACTGATCGCCGCGTCCACACCCCTCGAGGTCTACGCGGCCATTCGCAAACGCGAGCGCGCCGGAGGCATCAGCCACGACGATGCCGCTGCAGCCCTCGAAATCCTCCGCCTCGAGGCCGCACGTACCGTGCAGGAGCCGCTCAATCCGGCCGTCCTCGAGTGCGCCCGGCAGTTGCTCGACCGCCGCATCCTGCGCTGGCCCGACGCCGTGCAGCTCGCCGCCGCCCTGGTCGCCCGCGACATGTTCCAGAACACGGAGATCATCTTCGTCTCCGCCTCCAAGGTCCTCCTCGACGCCGCCAAAGCCGAAGGCCTGCAGACCATCAACCCCACCCTCGAACCCGAGCCCGCAAAAGAGCCTGCCAAAGAAGCCGAGCCGGTCTGACCAGGGTTTGTAACCAGAGTTTGTAATCAGGGTCTGTAACCAGGGCCTGACTCCACTCACGCCAAAAGAGTCAATCGGAATGCGGGGCCTTAGCGCCAGCCACGGTCCACGTGCCACCAGATGCGCCTTCTCCGCAGCCTGCTTAGCTCCTGCAAATGATGTTTAACTGAACGGCCAGCCTTAAACCCATCGCCCTGAGAATCGCCGAGAGGCTCTTCGATTCAGGATTGCCTTCGCTCGAGAGTGTCCGATACAACTGCGTCGGATTCAGATCAGCCTCATCAAGATCAATTCATCAGGAGCCGCTGCGAAACTTGTTCGCCTGCTCAAACTCCTCCCGCAACTCCGGCCCCCGCAGATTCTCGCGTATGTACTGCAGCCGCTGCTCCAGCGCCAGCAGAGCCTTCTCCACCGCTGCCGTATTCGTCGCCGCAATGTCGCGCCACATCGAGAACGGGCTCGCCCCCAGCCGCGTCATCTCTCTGAGCGCCCGCCCGCCCACATCCTTCAACTCCGGCGCATCGCCCACTGCCTCTTCCAGCAGCGCGCTCAGAGCCGTCGCCGTGAACTGCGGCAGATGGCTCACCCATGCCACCATCTCGTCATGCCGCGACGGGTCGATATCAATCGTCCGCGACCCCATGCTGACCACCAGTTCCCGCCAGTCTCTTACCAGCGCCGATGCGGCAGATGAACGCTCCCACTTAGCAACGTCCGTAAACAGCCACACCGCTCCGCGAAACAGCCCGGCATCCCCCAGCTCCGCCCCGCCGCGCTCCTTGCCCGCCATGGGATGGCCAGGCAGAAACGCCGCCCGCCCCGGCACATTGAACAAACGCCCCGCGGCCTCCGTGATCTGTCCCTTGGTGCTGCCCACATCGGTAAGCAACTGATCCGGCCCCAGCACACCCGCAAGCTGTTCCATAAGGTCCAGAGTCGGGTAAATCGGCACCGCCAGCAGCGTGACCTGCGCACCCCGCGCCGCCTCGATCGGGTCCGCGGCCACGGCATCGATTGCGCCCATGGACAGCGCCTGCTCCGCCCCCGCCGCCCCGCGATTCCACCCCACGAGGGACCCGCCGAACCCAGACGCCCGCAACCCCAATCCAACAGACGTACCGAGCAGCCCCGTACCAAGAATCGCAATCCGCTGGATCATGGATCAAGTGTAAGCGAGCCAGCAAGTCAGCCAACTCGCGAACCCGCTGCCTCTAAAACGTTCTTCCCACTGCCGTCGCAATCAGCCTTAACTCGCTCATCAACTGGTCGAACTGCTCCGGATACAACGTCTGCGCCGCGTCGCTGGCCGCCTTATCGGCATTGGGATGCACCTCGACGATAATCCCGTCCGCGCCCGCCGCCACTGCCGCCCGCGCCAGCGGAGCCACCATGTCCCGCCGGCCCGTTCCATGCGACGGGTCACCCACGATGGGCAGATGCGACAGCTTCTTCACCACCGGAATCGCCGAAATGTCCATCGTGTTCCGCGTCGAGGTCTCATACGTCCGGATCCCGCGCTCGCACAAAATCACCTCGTAGTTCCCGCCCGCCAGAATGTACTCGCTCGACAGCAGCAGTTCCTCAACCGTTGCCGCAATCCCGCGCTTCAGCAGAATCGGCTTGCGCACCTGACCCAGCTCCCGCAGCAGGTTGAAGTTCTGCATATTGCGCGCACCCACCTGAAACAGATCCACGTGCGGCAGCATGGGCTCAATCTGCGCAATCTCCATGACCTCGCTCACCACCAGCAGCCCGTGCGCCTCCGCTGCCTCGCGCATCATTTCCAGCCCCGCAATCCCCATCCCCTGGAATGAATACGGCGAGGACCGCGGCTTGAACGCGCCGCCCCGCAGAAACGTGCCCCCAGCCCCCTTCACCCGCCGCGCCGTCTCAAAAATCTGTTCGCGGCTCTCCACCGAGCAGGGACCGCCCATCGCCACAACCTGCTTCCCCCCCACGGTCACCCCGTTGCGGAACTCGATCACGGTCCCCTCTGGCCGGAAACTCCGCCCAGCCAGCTTGTATGGCGAGCTGATGCGATGCACGTGCATAACTCCCGCCATAATTTCAAACTGCGCCAGATCCAGTGACGACGTCTTCCCCACCGCTGCCAGAATGGTCTGCATCTCGCCGGTGGTCCGATGAACTTCCACTCCGCATTCCACCAGCGCGTTGATCACAGCATCGATCTGCTCTTCGGTGGCCTTCTCCTGCATGGCAACAATCATTTCTTCTTTCCTGTCTCCGGCGTCTGTCCCGTCTCCCCGTTTTGAGACGACGGCGCGCCTGTTGGCCCGGCGGCGGGTGCGGCACTGTCGCTGTTCGACGCAGCCGCTAACCTCGCCAACTCCCGGGCATGTCGTTCTGAGGCCAGCTCGTTCCGCTGCAAGGCACGCATGACGTCGATGATGCGCTCGTAGATATGCGTCAGTTCGATATCCGGGAGTGGTCCCTGATTCACCGCGCGAACGTTGGCATACACCAGCTTTTCGCGATTCGGCTCATACACCGGCAGCGACGTGGCAGCCTTCAGATGACCCACCATCTGTGCCGCGCGAGCCCGCTCATTGAGCAGCGCCACCAACTGCCGATCCAGAACATCGATGCGCTTCCGCAATTCTTCCAGCGTCATTGAAAATCCTCAGCGTGAGCCTTGAGCGACCATAGCTTGCCACTAGCTTCTCGCTTCTGGAAGCTGAAAGCTAAAGGCTGCTCTCACCGGGCCGGCGCCGCACTGCTCAGGCGCAGGCCCTTGATAAATCGGGCCACCTCGCCGGGCGCGGTCTCCGGTGTCGAGCGCTCAATCAGCTCCACAATCGCGCTGCCAATCACCGCCGCATCCGCAAACTCCCCCACCTCGGCCACATGGTCCGCATTGGAGATGCCGAAGCCGACAGCCACCGGCAGCTTCGTCCATCGCTTGATCCGCTCCACCAGCGCGGCCGCATCCGCGGTCATCTGCTGCTGCTTGCCCGTGATTCCCGTCCGCGAAATCGCATACACAAACCCGCGCGAATGAGACGCAATCGCCTCCAGCCGCGCATCTGAACTCGTCGGCGCTGCCAGAAACACCGGCGCCAATCCCGTCCGATCCATGGCAGCCAGATACTCCGCAGCCTCTTCCACAATCATGTCGATCACCAGCACCCCATCGGCGCCGGCTGCTTTGGCCTCATCGGCAAAACGCTCCAGCCCATAGCGAAGAATCGGATTCAGATACGTGAAGAAAATCAGACCCGCCTGCGGCCGCGCCGCCCGGATCGCCCGCGCCACTCCCAGCACATCGCTCAGCTTCACGCCGCGGCTCAGCGCCCGCTCGCTGGCACGCTGGATAATCGGCCCATCCCCCAGCGGATCGGAAAACGGCACCCCCAGCTCGATCACATCCGCGCCCGCGTCAATCGCCTCAATGGCAATGGCCCGCGACGCCTCCAGCGACGGATCGCCCGCCGTGATATACACCACCAGCCCCGGCTTGTGATCGAATCGAATCCCCATCCCGCCCTTATCCCTCAGGTCCAGGCCCCGAAGGTCCTCCGACTGGCTTTCCGCTAACTCGCTAATCAGCTAACTCGCCAACTTGCCCAATTCGCTAACCAGCTAACTCGCCGCCCCACTCAAATCCAGCTCCTGCGCCAAAATCCCCATATCCTTATCGCCGCGTCCGGAGAGGTTCACCACCAGTATGTCATGTGGTTTCATCGCCGGCGCCAGCCGCAGCGCCTCGGCCACCGCGTGCGCGCTTTCGAGCGCCGGCAAAATCCCCTCGGTCCGCGCCAGCTTCACCAGAGCCGCCAGCGCCCGCGCATCATCGCACGACGTATACTCCGCCCGCCCCGTGTCATGCAGCATCGCGTGCTCCGGCCCCACGCTGGCGTAATCAAGCCCCGCGCTCACCGAATGCGTCAGCGCGATCTGCCCGTTGTCATCCTGCAGCACATAACTGAACGTCCCCTGCAGCACCCCCGGAACCCCGCCCGAAAACCGCGCCGCATGCTCGCCCAGCGCCGTCCCGCGCCCGCCTGCCTCCACCCCAATCAGCCGCACATCGCGGTCCTGGATAAACTCGAAAAACGCTCCAATCGCGTTCGACCCGCCACCCACGCACGCCACAATCGCGTTGGGCAGTCTCCCCTCTCGTTCCAGAATCTGCTCCCGCATCTCCCGGCTGATGCAGCGCTGAAAATCCCGCACAATCGTGGGATAAGGATGCGCCCCCAGCGCGCTGCCCAGAATGTAATAGGTGGTGCGGACATTCGTGACCCAGTCGCGCATGGCCTCGCTGATCGCATCCTTCAGCGTCTTTGACCCGGACGACACACCCCGCACCTCGGCCCCCAGCAAACGCATGCGCAGCACGTTCAGCTCCTGCCGCGCCATGTCCACTTCGCCCATGTAGATCACGCAGTCCAGCCCCAGCAGCGCGCACACCGTCGCGGTGGCCACCCCATGCTGCCCTGCGCCCGTCTCGGCAATGATCCGCTTCTTGCCCATGCGCCTGGCCAGCAGTCCCTGGCCCAGCGCGTTGTTGATCTTGTGCGCCCCGGTGTGCAGCAGGTCCTCGCGCTTGAGATAAATCTTCGCCCCGCCCAGCTCCTCGGTCAGCCGCTTGGCAAAGTAGAGCGGCGTCGGCCGCCCGGCAAAATCCTTCAGCAGCCCGTCCAGCTCCTGCTGGAACGCCGCATCCGCCGCGGCAATCTCGTACTCGCGCTCCAACTCCTCGAGCGCCGCCATCAGCGTCTCGGGTACATACCGCCCGCCATAAACCCCAAACCGCCCGGGCCGCGACTCCGAAGGTGCTGCCGGAAGAATGACCGATGACATGAGAAAGCCTCCTGGGCGAACCCGAAAAGGGCTCCCTCTCAGTCTAACGGCTTCGAGCATTCCCCCCGCCAGGCCGCAGGGTTGAAGGGCAGGTGCCGGATGCCGGATGCGTACCGGGTGCCCCTCCTGGCTCTGCCGGGGAGGGAATCCACCGCCTCCGCCACTCTTGCCTTTTCTATCGGTCATTCCCGCCCGGGGAATCTGCTTCTCCCGTTGCCAATCCTGACAAGAGGCCCCCACCCCCCGCCTGAAACCCGAATCACCGCCACGCCCCCAGCACCAGCCCCATCACCGTCAGCGCCACCGTCAGATACCCGCCATTCACCAGCAAATAGCTCCACGGCTTGCGCTCGAACAGGCAGATGATCCCGATCCCCATAAAGCACCACCCGAACCCCGCCAGAAAACCTGCCGTCGCCCCCCACGCCGCCGTCGTCGTCGGCGCATCCAGAAACTTCGCCAGGTTGAACGCCATCACCAGGCTCAAAATCAGGCTGATCCCGAAAATCTTCGCAGGATTCCCCGCTGGCGGCTCGCCTTCAAACCCGTTGGCCTTCTTCCAAGGGGCGGCAAACACCCGGTACCACACCCCGCCCACCACAAACGCCGACACCCCCGCCGCCAGCACTGCCCAGTAATTCAGGTGACCGTTCATCGCTTCTCCCCCTCCGCCGCCTTATCACTCCCGTTCGCTGCCCCGCCGCCACTCCCGCCCATGGCCTTCTGCCAATCCGTCGGCCCCGCCACGAAACGGTGGTGCAGCATGGCCATCAGTTGCGCATTCCCCGCCGCCAGATACTCATACGCGGCATCCCACTCCGCGCCTTTCTGCCAGCCGGTCTGCGTCAGCGTCACCAGCGTGCCGTCTCCCGCGGCTTCAAACGTGAACGCCACCCTCGTCCGCGCCGCCCGCACCGCCGGAAACCGGTCCGGCGCCAGCGCCCGGATCACCAGCTCCTTCTCCCGTACGAAACTCTCAATCGTCCCCCCGCCCGTGCTCCCCGGAAACTTCACCAGCCAGTCCCCGCCCGGCTTCAAGTCAACAGACACGTCCGGCGCCAGCCAGCTGCTCAGCCCCTTGTTCGTGGTGAACGCCGCCCAGACATCGTGCAACGGTGCGGGGATTGATAACTCAATCTTCAAAACCTTGTTGGGAACTTCGGTCTGCAACGCGCGCGCCGCCGGCGAGGAAACGCAGGCGACAGCAAGAACAGCGGAAAGAAACACGGTCTTCATCGATTCGACCTCACTTGGTTGATCGTTCAAGTAAATCCGCTGTATGCTCCATTGTCAAGGCCTTTCATGTCGAACGAAACTCGGACATCCGCGGCAAAGAAGCCCACTCTCGTCCAGCCCACCGGACCGGCTACCCGCCAGCGTCTGGTCGAATCGGCCCGCTACCTGTTCTGGGAACGCGGCTTCGCCGGCACTTCCATGGCCGACCTGCTCGCCCACGCCAAGGTCAACTCCGGCAGCTTTTACCACTTCTTCGACAGCAAGGAAGCCCTGCTCCGCGAAGTGCTTGAGACCTATCGGGACGCGCTCCATCCCATGGTCGTCGAACCCGCCTTCGCCACCACGCCGGAGCCCATCGAGCGCATCTTCGCCATCCTGGCCGGCTATCGCGAACGCATCCTCATGACCGACGCCCAATACGGCTGTCCCATCGGCCGCCTCGCCCTTGAAATCGACCCCGAAAACCGCCCCGCCCACAAACTCATCGCCGAAAACTTCGCCGGCTGGATCGATGCCGTCCGCGACTGCCTCGCCGCCGCCCCCCTCCCCCCCGGCACCGACATCGACGCCCTGGCGACTTACGTCCTCGCCGTCATGGAAGGCGGCGTCATGCTCTCCCGCTCCTACGCCTCCGTCGACCCCTACGACCGCACCGTCAAAGCCCTTCGCGAACACTTCCGCCTTCTCATCCCACCCGCCCCCTGATCACGCCTGCGCGGGCACGATTCTCCTTCCCGCAGCCGGCTCAGTCGTGCCATGAAGCTGCTGATCTTTCGACCACCCCACCCCAACCACAATGCCGTGTCCGCTGCGTATCCGCCGCCCCCAAAACCATGTCATCCTGAACGCAGTGAGGGATCCGCGGTTGTCTTTCGGAATTTCGGGCGGCATTCTTCCGAGTCGGCCACTCAACAACCGCTGATTTATCGGCATCCGGGCTTCAGCCCCTGCCGCACTCCCCATCCCGAAGATGGCGCCTTGCTCCCAGCCCGTTCAGTCACGCCGGCGTCTTTCCAACCCCGTCACATCGCCCCGTGACGCCCGGCACAGACCACTCGCCCCATTACCCGCATAATTGAACCCTGGGCCGCAGGTGTGTCTTACGCCAGCCGTACTATGACAAGCCGTGGCAAGCAAGCGTAGCAAACCGCCAGATTACTGAACAGTTACGAAGTGCGCTTTTTTCCGCTTGGAGCATGTTCGAAAAGCTTATTTGATTGATTTCAATATAGTTATCAGTTTTATCCTGGTGATCCAGCTCACAGGTTGAGACCCAACGAGACCACACGGAGCCGCTTGAACGATCGATCAACTCCTCATCCTTGCTGCACTGGAAGTTTACTGAGAAGTTAATCCACCCCCCCCGCCGCCCGCGCCTGCGCCACGAATGCCCTGACCTTCTCAGGATCCTTGCGCCCCG
>NZ_DASXYM010000174.1:0-22752 GCF_036502485.1 Occallatibacter sp.
CGAGCGCCTTCACTTCTACCTCAAAGACGTGCGCGGCTTCTCCTACGATGTAGTCAACGCCGTGCTCGCCTCCGGTGCAGACGACGTGCGCGACTCCATTGCGCGTGCCGAAGCACTCACCGCTGTCCGCGGCTCCGAAGACTTCGCCGCCGTCTCGGCGGCCTTCAAGCGCATCAAAAACATCCTCAAGCAGGCCGAAGAGAAGAACATCCCCGTCGGTCCCGCCGATCCCGCTAAGTTCGCCCCCGAAGCTCGCCAACTTGCAGACGCCGCCGCCACCCTCGCCCCGCGCGTTGCCAACCTCCGCCAGCAACGCGACTACGAGGCCGCTCTCAGCGAAATCGCCACCCTCCGCCCTGCCGTCGACCTGTTCTTCGACAAGGTCATGGTCCTCGACCCCGACGAAGCCATCCGCGGCGCCAACCTCGCCCTCATAGACGAAGTCCTGCGCAACTTCTCCGGCATCGCCGACTTCAGCGAAATCGTCACCACGAATCCGTAGCGGCCGCCTGCTGACTCGCTGTCGCCGGGGTTCCCACACCCCCGCAACACCTCAATACTGCCGTTCCACCTGTGACCGCCAGCACAGACCCTTCCCCACCGACTGCGGCATCATAGCTCCGTGTTCTCGCCGGCGAAAATCCCTGCCGTCACTTCCCTCTCAAACCCATCGGCACCAAATGTTAACCAGAAAATTAATCAATTATCTAAAAAGGTTTCCACAGAGGGGCTTGACAGGATTTCAGCACCTTGCATGGAGAATCTGCGACTTACAGCCAGAACACCCCTACAGATTTCCGGATTTCCCGCAAATCGAACCACAAGGTGGTACGAAGCAAAATATTTCCTGAGAAACCAGGAAACGGCGTTAGTTTACTAGTGAGTAAATAGATCGGGACTTCTAAAGCCGATACGCCTTCCGCACCAGGCCTACTGTAAGCTCGTGGGCCACCTCGGCTGCCTCATCTTCTTCCAGCCGATGGTCAGCGACCAGTTCCGCCAGGAACGCCACATCTATCCTCCGCGCCACATCGTGCCGTGCCGGGATGGACAGGAAGGCCCGCGTGTCGTCATTGAACCCAACGGTGTTGTAGAACCCGGCCGTCTCGGTGGCCATCTCCCGGAACCGCCGCATTCCCTCCGGGCTGTCGTGGAACCACCACGGAGGCCCCAGTCGCAAGCATGGATAATGCCCCGCCAGCGGCGCCAGTTCCCTGCTGTATGTCGTCTCGTCCAGGGTGAAGAGAATGAGGGTCAGGTTGCGTTCGTTGCCGAAGCGGCTGAGCAGCGGCCGCAGGGCCTCCACGTAGTTCGTAGGCGCCGGAATGTCCGCGCCCATGTCGCGCCCGTACTTCGCAAAGAGCTGCGCATTGTGGTTGCGCACGGACCCTGGATGGATCTGCATCACCAGTCCATCTTCCACGCTCATGCGCGCCATCTCGGTGAGCATCTGCCCGCGGAAGATTTCCAGATCGGCCTGGTACGCCGTGCCCTTGATCACCTGCTCAAACAAGGTCGCGGCACTCGTGTCTCCGAGGTCTTCAGTCAGAGCCGTCGGATGCCCATGGTCCGTCGCCGTCGCACCCAGCCGCTTGAAGTACTCGCGCCGCGAGGCCAGTGCCCGCAGGTAGCCGCGCCACGTGAACGTATCTTCTCCAGTGAGCGCCCCCAGAGCGCGCACATTGTCCTGGAAATCCGGGAACTGCGGATCGACTACCGGGTCCGGGCGGAAGGTGGGAACAATCCTTCCCTGCCACTCCGAACTGCGAATGGCCTGGTGGTCCGCCAGCGAGTCCAGGGGCGAATCGGTTGTAGCCAGCACCTCGATATTGAACCGCTCGTAGAGCGCCCGCGGTAAAAGCTCCGGCGTCGCCAGCTTCTCCGCAATCACGTCGTAATAGTGATCGGCATTGGCAGCCGACAATCTTTCGTTCAACCCGAACAGCGTCTGGAAAGAGTAGTCGAGCCACAGCCGCGTGGGCGTGCCGCGAAAAAGGTAGTAGTGGCTGGCAAACGTGCGCCACACCTTGCGCGGGTCTTGAATGGTTTCTTTGCCAATTTCAAGCTCCTCCAGCGCAATCCCCTGGCTGTAGAGCATGCGGAACACGTAATGGTCGGGCTGCACAAACAGCTTTACGGGATCAGGGAACGGCTGATTGCGCGTGAACCAGCCCGCCTGCGTGTGCCCATGAGGGCTCACGATGGGCAGATCGCGAATCTGGTCATACAAGCGCCTTGCAATCGCCCGCGTCGTTTGATCCGCCGGGAAAAGCCTGTCTTCGTTCAGCAGCGCCACCAGTGGTCCCCTTTCGTGCTTCTCTTTTGCCGCTAACAGTATCGTTCATCGCGCGCACCGCGCTGAAATGCGATCGTTGTGCGCAGTCCGGCCGCGCCCACCGTCTATGCTGGATGGTTACAGCATCTCTCGCCTTAGGAACTCTGTCATGAGCGATACGCAATTATCGGCAGGCCCGGTTTTCGGTCTCTCCGGCCGGCACGCGCTGGTCACCGGGGGCGCCAGTGGCATTGGCGAAGCGACTGTGAAGGAGCTTGTACGCGCGGGCGCCTTTGTATGGATCGCCGATATCAATCTAACCGCCGCGCGCGCCCTCGCCGAATCCACTGGATCAGCCCAGGCCATCGAACTCGACGTTACCAGCCCTGACTCCATCGCCGCGGCCGTGGCGCAACTTAGCCGCCTCGACATCCTCGTCAACAACGCCGGCATCGGCCATGTGGGCTCTATCGAGGCCACCGAGCCCGGCGACTTCGATCGCCTGCTCAACGTTAACGTCCGCGCGGTTTACCTTGTCACGCGCGCCTTTCTGCCGCTGCTGCTGGCCGCCCTGGATGACCGCCACTCCGGAAATATCGTGAATATCGCTTCCGTGGCCGGGCAAGTGGGCATCAAGCAGCGCTTCGCTTACTGCACGACCAAAGGCGCGGTCATCGCCATGACCCGCCAGCTCGCCGTCGAATACCCCAAGACTCTGCGCGTGAACGCCATCTGCCCCGGTACCGTGGAAACGCCCTTTGTGGAGGGCTACCTGGAAAAGTTCCACAAGGATAACAAGGAAGAGACGCGCGCCGAACTGCGCGCCCGCCAGCCCATTGGCCGCCTGGGCCGCCCCGAGGAGGTGGCTTCGATGGTGCGCTATCTCGCGTCCGACGAAGGCGCATTCATCACCGGCGCAGCCATGGCCATTGACGGCGGCTGGACCGCCGCCTGAACCAATCAATTTTTATCAGGAGCTTTGCATGAAACTGGTTTCCTACTCGGCAGCCGATGGTGTGGTTCATCCCGGCGCGCTCTTAAGCGACAACACGATTCTGACGCTCGGCGACACCTTTCGCGATACGCTCGGCGTGATTGCAGGCGGCCTCACCGCACCGCCGCACAATGGTCCCACAGTGAGTCTTGACAGCGTCCGCCTGAACGCACCCATTGCCAATCCGCCGCGCGTCTTCGCCATCGGCCTTAACTACCGCGACCACGCGAAAGAGTCGGGCATGGAACTGCCCACCACGCCGGTCGTGTTTTTCAAACTGACCACGTCGATTATTGGGCCCGGAGACGCAATTGTTCTGCCCAGCAACTCGACCAAGCCCGACTATGAGGCCGAGTTCGCTTTTGTCATCGGCAAAGGCGGCTATCGCATTCCCGCGTCCGCCTGGCGCGACCACGTCTACGGATACACCATTGTGAATGATGTGAGCGCACGCGACGTGCAGTTCGCCTCCACGCAGTGGTCCATGAGCAAGAGCTTTCCCACCTTCTGCCCCATGGGCCCGGCGATTGTTACGGCGGACGAGATCGCCGACCCGCACGCGCTGCAGATCAGCCTCTCGATCGACGGGGAGACGCTGCAGAATTCCAACACCCGCGAACTGGTCTTCAACATCCCGCAGCTTATCGAGCATCTCTCGTCGATCACGCCGCTGCTTCCGGGGGACGTCATTTCCACGGGTACGCCTCCGGGCGTGGGCCTCGGCCGTACTCCCAAACGCTGGCTCAGAGCCGGGGAGACCGTCACGGTGACGGTTGAGGGACTAGGCTCGCTGACCAATTCCACTGTGGCCGAATAGCAAAACGGGCCGGCATTCCCAACATGCCGGCCCTCGATGGTCCCTGCCTGATCCCTGGTTCCTGGTTGCTGATTCTCTACCCCAGGGCCAGCCCCGGATCCGCCGCCAATTCTTCCTGTTCCGGCGACGCCGCCAGCCACGCATACAGCCCCACTCCCACAAAGCAGACAGCCGGCACGGCATACGAGACGGCCACGCCGGCCAGGTCGCCGACGCGACCCATGATGAGCGGAATTGCCGCGCCGCCCGCAATTGACATCACGATCACCGCGCCGCCGGTTTTGGTTCGAGTTCCCAGTCCCTTCACTCCCAGCGCAAAAATTGTCGGGTACATCATGGACATAAAGAAGCTGACTGCAACCAGGCAGCCCACTCCCAGCCAGCCCGGCCGCAGCACCACCATCGCGCAAATGGCGGCATTGACGATCGCGTAAACCCCCAGCAATCGCGATGCCCGCACGTACCTCAGCAGCCATGTCGAGAAGAACCGCCCGGTCGTAAACGCCACCAGCGCCGCGGTCAGCAGATACCCCGCCTTGCGCTCGCCCATTCCCGTGTAGGTCTGCACATATGGAATCTGCCAGCTCCATGCGCCCACCTGTGCGCCTACATAAAAAAACTGCGCCACCACGGCAAACACGAAGTGCTTCCGCTTCCACAGTGGCTTCGACGTGTCGTGGTCCAGAGTGTTGCGCGAGTAGTCCATGCCCGTGTGCGGAAACCGTGTGCGCGCGATCAGCACGGCCCACAGCAGCACCAGCGAGCCCAGCACCAGATAGGGCGTCACCACGCGGAGCGTCTCCGATTTCAGATAGGCCTGGTAGGTGCCCTCAGCCTGCCGCCTTGCTACCTCGAGGGGATTCAGCTCAACACCCGAAAAGATGAACTGGCTCCCAATCAGCACTGCGGTGATGCTGCCCAGGGGATTGAACGACTGCGAAAAATTCACCCGCTGCGCCGCCGTTTCAGGATCGCCCATCTGGACAATGAACGAACTGGCGCCGGTTTCGAGAAATGCCAGGCCACTCGCGATCACAAACAGGGCCGTCAGAAAAAACCAGTACTGCCCCACGTGCGCCGCCGGATAGAACAGGATGCATCCCGCTCCATAAAGACACAGCCCGATCACAATGCCGGTTTTGTATCCGGCTCGCCGCATGATCACACCCGCCGGATACGCCAGGAAGAAGTAGCCCAGATAGAAGGCGAACTGCACCAGCCCCGCCTGCAGCCGGTTAATCTCGAACGACTTCATGAATTGCCGGATCAGGATGTCATTGAAGTTGTTGGGAATGGCCCACAAGAAGAACAACGCCGTAACCAGCACAAACGGCAGCATGCGGCCGGCCGGAACCAGCGGCGCGTGATGACTGTTGTTGATCTGCGACGGAACAACCGGGATACTCTGCACTAACACGCCTCCACAAACCGCAGCTTCAGAGCATTACGGCGCGCAGGCGCCGCCTTGGAGCCACAAAGCTGTTCGCACCGTTCTAACCAATCGCAGGCCATCATGGCAAACCCACCTCTCTCGATGCGTCGCTCCGGTGCGGGATAATGCAAGTGTTATGTCTCTTTCCGGATTGTCCTTCTTAGGTACCACGCGCGGGGTGGCCGGCGGCCGCTCCTTTCAGGCAGCCAACCCCGCCACCGCTGAAATGCTCGATCCTGTGTTTCACTCGGCATCGCAAGCGGAGCTGGATCAAGCTGTGCAACTGGCCGCCGCCGCTTTTGAGAGCTACTCCCGCGCGACTGGAAAGGCCAAAGCCGCCTTGCTGCGTCGCTGCGCCGACGGGTTCGACGCCCGCAAGCAAGAGCTGGCAGACCGCGCGCACGTTGAGACGGCGCTGCCCATGCCGCGGCTTCTGGGCGAAGTCGGCCGCACCTCCGGACAGTTGCGGCTCTTTGCGTCGCTGGTCGAGGAAGGCTCCTGGGTGCAGGCGCGCATCGATCCGGCCATGCCCGACCGACAGCCTTTGCCGCGGGCCGATGTTCGCTCCATGCTGCGGCCGCTGGGGCCCGTCGCGGTCTTCGGAGCCAGCAATTTTCCGTTGGCCTTCTCAGTGGCAGGAGGTGACACGGCGTCGGCCCTGGCGGCGGGCTGTCCCGTCGTGGTCAAGGCGCACCCGGCGCATCCGGGCACAAGCGAGATCGCAGCGGAAATCGTCACGGAAGCCGTCGCGGCTGAAGGCTTGCCGGCGGGTGTTTTCACGATGCTGTACGATGCCGGTGTCGAGATCGGCTCCGGGCTCGTACAGCATCCGCTCATCAAGGCGGTGGCTTTCACTGGCTCGCTGCACGCGGGCCGCGCGCTGATGGATCTGGCGGCGGCGCGTCCGCAGCCGATTCCCTGCTTTACAGAGATGTCCAGCGGCAACCCTGTTTTTGTGCTGCCCAGCGCGCTGCGGAAGGGCCCTGCGGAACTTGCCAAAAGCCTTTTTGGATCGTTCACTCTGGGCGCCGGGCAGTTCTGCACCAAGCCGGGCATTGTCCTGGTTCCCGAAGCTCCGGAGGGCCAGTTGTTCCTGGAGGAGCTGAAATCCCTCGTAGAAAAATCGCAACCCCACACCCTGCTCACCGCCGGGATCGCCAAAGCCTATGGCACCGCGACGTCGAAGCGGGCCCAGGAAATACCCCTGACAGCCTCCGCACTCATTCCCGAAGATGCCGCCGGGTTTCATGCCAATTCCCAGCTCTTCACTGCCTGCCTCGATCAGCTCATCGGCCAGCCCGAACTGGCGGACGAAATCTTCGGACCCGACACGCTGCTGGTGCACTGCGACAGCGCGCTGGACTATGTACGCGCCGCACGCAGTCTCGACGGCCACCTCACGGCCACGCTTCTGGGCGACGAGGACGACTTGATTGCCCACCGCGAACTGGTAGAAATCCTTGAGCAGAAGGCCGGGCGGCTGATCGTCAACGGCTTTCCCACCGGCGTTGAGGTGACGCACGCCATGGTGCATGGCGGCCCGTATCCCTCTACTTCGGACCCACGCTTCACCTCGGTGGGATCGCAGGCCATCTACCGTTTCGCCAAGCCGGTATGCTTCCAGGGCTTCCCCCAGGCGCTACTGCCGCCGGAGTTGCAGGACGCGAATCCGCTGGGTATTCATCGCTTGCGCGACGGGAAACCTGAGGCCTGAGCAAAGGCTTCGGCATTGGTCAATTCCGGGGGCCTTGACGATGGGAACCGAGCCTGACCGCGGGGCGTAGTGTCCTGTAGGCGCGCGCTCGCCTAGAATGAAGCTTGGCGCCGCTCGCCGCTCGTTCGCTCATCGGGCTGAATCGAATCCATCCCGGTCTGGAGCCGCTCCGATTTCAAGCAAATGAGGTTTCAATGAAGTACAGTACGGCTTTCCTTCGCCGCGCGGTTGGCGCCAGCGTTTTTGCATTGGCATTTTTCCTGCCGGCAGGCCAGGGACGCGCGCAACGCCTTCCGCGAACCGTGACGCCTGAGCACTACGATCTCACGCTCACACCCGATCTGAAGGCCGCAACCTTCACCGGCGTGGAGCGGATTGACGTTGAGGTGAAGGAGCCCACCACCTCCATCACCCTCAACTCCGCAGAGTGCGCCTTCCAGTCCGCCAGCGTACGGGCGAACGGCCAGGAGCAGACCGCCACGGTCTCCACCGACAAGGAAAAAGAGCAGACCACGTTCACGGTCCCGCAGCAGATTCCCGCGGGTAAGGCGTCGCTCTCGATCCATTACACCGGCATGCTGAATGACGAGCTGCGCGGGTTTTATCTTTCGAAGACCGCCAGGCGCAACTACGCCGTCACGCAGTTCGAATCGACCGACGCCCGCCGCGCGTACCCCAGCTTCGACGAGCCTGCGCTCAAAGCCACCTATGACGTGACCCTGGTGGTCGACAAGGGCGACACCGCCATCTCCAACAGTGAAATCATCAGCGACACGCCGGGGCCGGGAGCAGACAAACATACACTGAAGTTCGGCACCACACCGAAGATGTCGACCTATCTTGTGGCCTTTCTGGTGGGGGACTTCCAGTGCACCGCGGGCGAGCAGGACGGCGTGAAGATCCGCGTGTGCGCCACCCCGGACAAAGTGAGCCTCACGCAATACGGCGTGGACGTGGCGAAGTATGTGCTCCATTACTACGACAACTACTTCGGGATTCATTATCCGCTTAAGAAGCTCGACCTCATCGGACTGCCTGATTTCGAAGCCGGCGCGATGGAGAACTTTGGCGCCATCACCTACCGCGAAACCGCCCTGCTGATTGACCCGAAGACCGCGTCAGTGGGCGCCAAGAAGGAAGTGGCGGCAGTGATTGCGCACGAGATGGCCCATCAGTGGTTCGGCGATCTCGTAACCATGCAGTGGTGGGACAATCTGTGGCTCAACGAGGGTTTTGCCACCTGGATGGAAAACAAGCCCGTGGCCGCCATGCATCCCGAGTGGAATATCGATCAGGATGAGGCCGCCAGTCTCGACGGCACGCTCGACCTGGACGCCCAGCCCACCACGCGCGCCATTCGCGCCAAGGCCAATACCCGCGAAGAGATCGAGCAGATGTTCGACGGCATCTCCTACGGTAAGGCGGGCGCGGTGCTCAACATGGTGGAGAACTACGAAGGGCGCGAGACGTTCCGCAAGGGCGTACACAACTATCTCGCCGCACATGAGTACGGCAACGCCACGGCCGAGGACTTCTGGGGTGCACAGACAGCCGCCAGCCATAAGCCGATCGACAAGATCATGGAGAGTCTGGTGGCTCAGCCGGGCGCGCCCATTGTCACCTTTGGCGACCCCGCCGGCGGCAGGGTTTCCGTTTCGCAGCACCGGTTCTTCCTGAGCCCCAGCATTCAGCCGGATCCCGCGCAGAAGTGGACAATCCCCGTTTGCTTCAAATCGAACACCGGGCAGGAGTGCCAGGTGCTCACGCCTGAAGCCACGAGCCTGAGCGTTCCCGCGGGCAAGCTGTTTTTCGCCAATGCCGACGGACGCGGTTTCTATCGCAGCGCCTACCCGGCGGATAAATATGCGGACCTGGTGAAGCAGCTCGAGACCGGACTGACCCCTACCGAGCGCATCAGCCTCATCGGTGACGAGTGGTCGCAGGTCCGCGCCAATAAGGCTGGCGTGGGCGACTACCTGAACCTGGTGAGCGCGGTGAAGCGCGATGAAAACGCGACTGTGGTGAGCACTGCCCTCAGCGGCTTTGAGAGTATTTATTCGCGGGTTGCAGCAACCGAAGAGGAGAAGGAACGGCTGGCGGCGTGGCTACGCAATACCTTCTCGGAGGAGTACGCCCGGCTCGGAGCCCCTGCCCGCGGCGACTCGCCCGACAAGCGCGAGCTTCGGGCTACTCTCATGGGCATTCTGGGGCTGTATGGAAAAGACCCGGCGGTGATTGCACAGGCGCGCGAGATTGCGCTCAAGTTCCTGGCTGAGCCAGAATCTCAGGATGCCACGCTGGCCAAGACGGCAACTGCCATCGCGGCGCAGCATGGCGACGCGGGGCTGTTCGAAAAGCTGCAGCACGTCTATGAGACCTCCACCAATCCCGAGTTGCAGGAGAGCGCGCTGGGCATGCTGGCCATCTTTCAGGACCCGGAGCTGGAAAAGCGGGCGCTCGACTATGCGCTCACGGACAAGGTGCGCAAGCAGGACGCAGCGTTCCAGTTCGCCATTGCCCTGTCGGGCAGCGAAACACGCGACCGCGCCTGGCAGTACATCAAGGACCACTGGGATGCCATCCACGCTCTGCTGACGCCGGAGATGGGCAACGCTCTGGTGGGTTCCACATCCGCATTCTGCTCGGCGGAGACGCGCGAGGATGTGCAGCAGTTCTTTGCATCGCACAAAGTCGCCTCGGCTGACCAGGCCATGAAGCACTCTGTGGAGCGGATCAACGGCTGCATTGAATTCCGGGGACTGCAGCAGGCCAAGCTCGAGAAATGGCTCCAGTCGAGCGCCACGTCTGCCGGCGAGTAGACGTAGACGTGGCAGCGCAAACAGAAATCCCAGGCTGCGCGCCTGCGATTTCTGTTTGGTACTGCTGATTCAGAAGGGATTCAGGGCCGGCTTTTCGGCTCGTTACGCAGGGGCTTCAAACTTCGGCTCCTTCGAGCGTTGCCGCGAGTGGGTCGGATTCAGCCAGGCGGATGAGGCGGTGCAGGTAGCCGCGGGAGATGGAGAGGCTGCGGGCGGCCATTGTCTTGTTGCCGTTATTCTCGCGCAGAGCCGCCTCGGCAAGCCTGATCTTGTAGTCGCGCAGCTGCCGCTCAAACGATCCACCGGGCAGGCAGTCCTGCTCATTGGTGACTGCTTCTTCATGCAGGTTGCGGGGCAGATCTTCAGCGCGCAGCATGGAACCCGGCGCAAGAATGATCGCCCTCTGAATGACGTTTTCGAGTTCCCGCACATTGCCCGGCCAGTGATAGTCCTGCAGAAGGGCGAGGGCCTCGGGCTCGATGCCGTTCATGCGTTTTTGAAAGAGCTGCCCATAATGGCGAAGGAAGTGCGTGGCGATCTGCGGGATATCTTCTGCGTGCTCCTGCAGGGTGGGCGTTTCGATCTTCATCACGTTGATGCGGTAATAAAGGTCCTGCCGGAATTTGCCCTGGGCCACCAGTTCGCCCAGATCGCGATGGGTGGCGAAGATGAGCCGCGCGCGCAAAGGGACAAGCCGGTTGCTGCCCAGACGGCTGAACTCGCGCTGCTGGAGAACGCGCAGCAGTTTGACCTGGGTGTAAAGGCTGAGCTCGCCGATTTCGTCGAGGAAGAGAGTGCCGTCCGCGGCCTGCTCAAAAAAGCCCTCGCGGGCTCCCACGCTGCCGGTGAACGCGCCCTTTTCATGTCCGAAGAGTTCCGCTTCAATCAGGGTTTCAGGGATCGCGCCGCAGGCGACAGCAACGAAGGGGCGGCGGGCGCGCGTACCGCGCTGATGAATGGCACGGGCTACGAGTTCCTTGCCTGTCCCGCTTTCTCCGTTGATGAGAACCGAGGCATCGATGTCGGCGACGCGATCGATGAGCTGGGCAACGCGCTGCATGGCCTCGCTGCTGCCGATCATCTTCGTCCGCTCGCCGGCGGCCTCATCCAGTCGTTCCTGGGCTGCTCCGAACTCCTGCTTGCGCAGGGCGGCCTCATGGGCGCGGCGCAGCAGGATGCGCATGTCGCGCAGCGAGGGCGGGCGCCGGCAATAGCTGTAGGCGCCGCCACGCACCAACTCGTTGGCAGTTACGCGAAGAGCATCATCGGCAAGCACAAGCACTGTGACCTGCGATGCGATCAGCCGGCGTGCCGACTCGATCCTGTCCTTCGGCGAGCCCTCGTGGGAATTGAGGTCGAGAATGACGACCGTACATCCTTCGTCCTCGATCAGGCTGCGAATACCAGCCTCAGTGGAATCGAGGAAGAACTGAAACTCATTTCCCAGTCCCGAGGACAACAGAGGTTGCAAGGCAAAGTCCTGCGAAAAAAGCCCAACGTGAATCACTTTGGGTCAACTCCAACTATTTCCTGATTCTGCAAGCGAGCCTAAAGTAACACCGAGGCTTTCGTAAATACAACGAAATAGCTAAGGGGTAACAGTTCCCAAGGTAACTACCTTGGCAATGGGCCAGGTGTGTCCGATTGTGTCACCGCGGCTGTAAACAGCCGTACACAGCGGGCAGGTACCAGCGTGCCAACCCTAGTGTTTTCAGATGACTTTTGGCTGTTTCCGTTTGGAATCCCAATTGCACCATCGCAGGGCAGCAAGTGAGAAAGACAGTGCAACCGCGACAGTCGGGAAGCGGAGTTCGCACCACCCTGCTAACCATTACGTAAGTACCGCAAAAACAATACGGAGTTGGATTCGAACCCCGCTGGAGAAAAGAGATCCCCGGCGCGAACGCCCACAAGGGCTGAAAACCAGGCGATTTTGAACAGCTTGAGGACTAGCGATTTCGAAATGACGAAGCAGGAGCCGGGCGAAGCTCTGGGAGCGAACGTGCTGAACGTCGCCCTGATCGGCCCCGATGAGGCTCGCCGCTACTCTGTAGCCGGCGCTCTCGCCGGCGCTCCATGCCGCGTCAGCCAGCAGCTATCCTCATACCCTGACCTGGACCAGCTTCCGCGTCTTTTAAAGCTAAGCTTCGATGTCATCATTCTCGATCTGGACAGCAACTCTGAATACGCGCTGGAGTTGGTGGAGAACCTCTGCAGCGATTCGCAGATGACCGTCATGGTCTACTCGGCACGGCTTGACTCGGAGATGATGCTGCGCTGCATGCGGGCCGGGGCGCGGGAATTTCTGACGTTCCCTATAACGCCGGGTGCGGTGGCTGAGGCAATGATCCGTGCCACCGCGCGGCGCTCGGCCGTTCGCCCCGGGACCAAGGAAAACGGACGGCTTTGCGTGTTCTGCGGAGCCAAGGGTGGCGCGGGCGTCACCACGATGGCGACAAATTTCGCGGTCTCGGCGGCCAAAGAATCGGGAGCCAAAGTCCTGCTGATCGACTTGGATCTGCCGCTTGGCGACAGCGGCCTGGTGCTGGGCCTCACGCCGCAGTACTCGACCGTGGACGCCCTGCAGAACTTTGCGCGCCTGGACACGAATCTGCTGTCACGGCTGGCAGCGCAGCATGACACAGGGCTGCGTGTGCTCGCCGCCCCGGGCAACTTTGTTCCACACGAGATTACCCCGGAAGCCGTGAACAAGCTGATTCAAGTGGCTCGCCAGGAATTCGACACTGTGGTGATCGACGCGGGCTCGCGGTTCATGCTGAAAAGCACGGCGATTTTCGGGCAGGAGGCCGTGGTCTACCTGGTCTCGCACGTGGGCATCTCGGAGCTGCGCAATTCCAACCGCATTATCTCCGAGTTGTTTCCAGCGAACCTGCCGAAGGTGGAAATCATTTTGAACCGCTACTCGTCTTCAGCGCTTGGCGTGGATGACGAGCACATCACCCGCGCACTGACGCGGCCCGCGCAATGGCGGATTCCGGAGGACCGGTCGGCTGTCAGGGAAATGCAAACGACCGCCACTCCGCTGGTGATGGGAGATTCCGGGGTAGCCCGGATGATTCGGCAGATGGCGCGAACGGCATGCGGCCTGAACGCCGAGCCGGAGAAGAAGAAGAGTTTGTTTGGACTGTTTTAGGCCGGAGCTGCCGGAGGCGCCCTGCCGCAAGTTTGAGTTTAACGAGTTTTGGAGGAAAGGAGACTGACATGGACGCCACAATGATTCGCATCATCGCCGGTGTGTTGTTCCTGGTCGTGCTGGGCATTCTCGTTCAGCGCCGCCGCTCGCGCGTGAAGTAACTGCGGGCGATCACCTCTCGCTCGTTAAGGCCCGGTTTGCAGACCGGGGTCCGCAGTAATGTTTTTTTGCGGACCCCGGCTGCGCCGTAACCTTGCTGTGCACCCGGAAATAACTCTCTGCTCTTGTAGCTTTGGGACGGCAGGATTGCGGCAGATGCTTCCCAGGGCCCCGAGCGCACAACCAATACCATTAAAGGTTCTCCCGGTTCTATATTGGCTCGGAACTGTTGCGTAGCCTGCGGTTGACGATAGCTAAAGGATGAGAAGAACCATGGGCCTAGAGCGGTACTGCGTATATAACGAGACGAATGAGAGCTTTTTGAGTCTTGGAGTCACACGGTCCGACGGGCTGAGCGAGCGGTTGAACGAAATCCTGATCAGAAGCACGTCTCGGTCTTATCAGGGCAGCTGGATCGTCAATCTCAGGGTTACGACCACTGTGGGACTGCTCTCACCTCGCGATCTCATTTATCTAGACGGCCTGCATCGGGTGGTCCACCTCATCGAATCGTTTCCGCGTCTTCGGATAGCGCCTCGGCATCCTGAAGCGAAAAGCCTGCTGGCTTTACCCGCGGGTGCGCTTGAGTCGTCGCAGACCAAAGGCGGCGATCAACTGGTAATCTGCGTGGCCGAGGAGATGGGGGCGCGGCTGCGCAACACCGGGCATCCAGTGGATAGCATGTGTCTGATTCCGTCCCTCGGTTCACCGACATCCGCGAAAAACCGGCTGGTCCAAGAGGCCGAGAAAGATCGGCGTATTTCCCGACGGGCGCGCTGGCCCCATCTGGCAGCCGTCGAGTCCAACGGCGAATCCTTTGCTGCGCAAGCCGTTCTCGATATCAGCACAACCGGTTTGTACCTGCTCACCGACGAGCGATGGCCGCTCGGCACGCGGGTGCGCATCCGGCTGCAGCGCACAGATGCCCTTGACGATGCAACGATGATTCCTACGACGGTGGAGATGCGCGTGAGCCGCTGGGGGGACGATGGCGTAGGCCTGGAGTTCATCGCCGCCGACACCGAGCATTCGGCGCTCGTATCGATGCACGTCCGGTAGTCGCTCACATCCGATCGGAACGGATCCTGTGGCACGAAAGAGAAAACCCGCTCGGGGAGCGGGTCGCTGGACTCTTTGGTAGCGCTAACGGGAATCGAACCCGTGTTTTAAGATTGAGAATCTCACGTCCTAACCCCTAGACGATAGCGCCACACTTTGCAGGGGAGCAGCCTTGCGGCCACTTCCTTACTTTAACAAAAATTTGCGCTTACGCCAAAACGGTTTCCTCGAATGGGGGAGCCTTCCGGTTTCAGACGGAGCCCGAAAACGAGCTCGACCGGGAGTCGCGCCAGCCCCACCTCCCTGGCGGCAGATCGGGGTGCTGCCGGCGGCCTCGCTTTTCTGGTTGCGAGTTGCGCACGCTGGTAGCCGAATCCGCACGAAATGACTTCTTTTGCCGCAGTGGGTGGATGGCTCCTTGACGGCTGCGAAACTGCCCGGCCACGGTTGCAAGGTCCCCGGCGTGTATCTTGACAGTCCTTCTCCGGCCGGAGTAAATTGGGCCGCGAACTGAAACGTTTCAAGCAGTGGGACCGCCCGATCGTCGCTACTCAGGAAAAGAACGGGCCCCCAACAGCACCTTCGGACGTTCTTCCCCTAAACGCAGCAGAGCAACACCGTCGATCCGACCAAGCTTTGATCCGATCCAAAGTAGAACGGTCAAACGGTAAAAAGTCGCATCAAGAGGCACCAAACTTCGCTCGATTGCTGGTTTGAACGGAACCTGCTCTAGAAGTGACGTGCCCATTTCCTGGTTTTCGCAATTATGGAGGCTCTGAATGGAATTTCGCCGGATATTCGAATTGCTTCAAAGATGCCAAGACCGCCTGGCAGTAGTGTTAGGCGTTTGCCTGGCAATCGCAGTGAGCCACGCGGCTCTGGGCCAGACCTTTTCCGCGTCTATTTCGGGGACTGTGATGGACCCGAGCGGCGCCGTCGTCAAGGGTGCGCGGTTGCAACTGATCAACAGTTCCACGAATGATACCCGCGCCCAGATCTCCGATGACGCAGGAAGCTATACCTTCCAGAACCTGCTTCCCGGCACCTACAAGATCACGGCCTCTGCTTCGGGCTACAAGGATTTCGTCAAGACCGATCTGGTGCTGCGGGCCAATACCGCGGCTACTGTGGACACTCAATTGCAGATTGGCAGTGCGCAGGAACAGGTAGTAGTCAGCGCCAATACCGTCCTGGTCGACACGGAGTCGTCCAACAATTCCATCACGATGGATGAAGTACTGATCCAGAGTCTTCCGAACAACACCCGGAACCCGCTCAACTTTGTATTCAATCTCGCCGGCACGACGGAAGCACAGGGCGGGATGACCTCGCGTTCGCAGAGCTTCGATCAGAACGCCAGCGCGTTCGGCATCAATGGCGGCCGCTCCGCCGAGTCGGAGATCCTGATTGACGGAGCTCCTTCAACGGCCGTGGATTGGGGGGGCTTGATGGTCTCGCCTATTCAGGACTCCGTTCAAGAGCAACAGGTGGTTCAGAACGAGTACGACGCACAGTTCAGTCGCGGTGGCGAAGGCGTTGTTACTCTGATCACGCGGAGCGGCGCCAGCCAGTTTCATGGCTCGGCCTACGACTACATGCGCAACTCCGCATTCGATGCAAACAGCTGGTCGAACAAGAATGCTCCAGTGGGGGAACAAAGCCCCCGGCCCAACTTTCACCGCAACCAGTTTGGCGCCAATGTCGGCGGTCCGATCTGGCGATCGCGCAATCTCTTTTTCTTTGGCGGTTATGAGGGATTGCGTCAGCCGGGCAGCCTGGGGCGCATGCTCTATACGGTTCCCACCGCAGCCGAGCGCCAGGGCGATTTCTCGCAAACGTATCTTCCCTCGGGTGCTCTGGACGTAATCTACGACCCCTTCTCCACCCACCAGGTCACCGACCCGCAGGGCAACACGTATTACACCCGTGATCGCTATCCGGGCAACAAGATTCCCGGTGGCCTGGACGCAGTCGGGCAAAAGCTGATCGCGCTCTATCCCCTGCCGAACCTGCCCGGAGAGGGCCCGAACCACCTCAACAACTTTGCGGCGACCCCATCCAACAATACGTCCAACGACAAATACGATTGGCGTGTCGACTGGGCGCAGAATCAACTGCATCGCATCTTCGCGCGCGTGTCCCATCGCGTGCGTCAGAACCAGACTCCCGGCTGCGCCTTTTGTAACGGCGCGGATAACATCGCCAGCAACCAGGACCATGGATTTCAGTTTGCGATCAACGATACCGTCACTCCCACGCCGGATTGGGTGATCAACACCTATGGCGCGTATTCGCGCTGGTGGGAAGGTCAGACCGCCGTTGGGTACGGTGTGGCGGATCTGTCGGACATCGGCTTGCCGCCCAGCTTTTCGCAGGCGCCGTTGCTGCCGCTGGTCTACGCGGGCCAGTATTCACAGCTAGGCAGCTCTTATTCGAGCTTTCAGCGCTATGTTCGCACGCTCGCCACCGGGAGTGTGAATATCACCAGGCAGTTGCACCAGCACACCGTCAAGTTTGGCTTTAACTATGACGTGTCGATGATCAACATCCGCCAGGACGCGCCGGTAAACTTCAATTTCAGCAATGATCAAACCGGGTGTGACCGGGCGCCGGGCACGGGGCCCTGCCAGGTCAACCTCGGCACCGCCAGCACCGGCAACGCACTCGCCAGCATGCTGGTGGGCGTGGGCGGTGGCGGCGGCAACAGTTTCAACATGGACCCTGCGATGAGCCAGCATAGTTTCGGGTTCTACCTGCAGGACAACTGGCGAATGACCAGGAATCTGACGGTGTATGCGGGCCTTCGCTATGAGAACCAGCGGCCCGCGACCGAACGGCACAACCGCGTGGCGTATTTCGATCCAAACGCGGTCAATTCTCTGAGCCAGGCATTCGGGTCTACGGTGCGCGGCGGCTTCGAATTTGCAGGAGTGGATGGACGCGGCCGAAACGAATGGGAGCCCGATAATCTGAACTTCAGCCCGCGTCTCGGGCTGGCTTACAAGATGAGTTCCCGCATGGTTGGGCGGGTAGGCGCCGGCATCTTCTACACGCCGACCTCGGCCATGCTGGGCTTTGATGATGGCGGCCAGTCGCCGGGCTACACGGCTCAGACTCCGTGGGTCGCAACGCAGAACAATCAGGGCTACATCCCCGGGAACCTGGTCAGCAATCCATTTCCCAACGGTCTGGTTGAGCCCACGGGCAATCAGGCCGGGGATCAGACCCTGCTGGGTATAGGGGCGGGGCAGATATGGCTCAAGGGACCGCATCCGGTCGGAGTGTTGTACCAGTGGAGCGCCGATTTCCAATACCAGGTCTCCTCGCACTCGGTATTCGAGATCGGGTACACCGGGGTTCGCGGACGCAGATTGTTATACGGAAACCCGAACCTCGATCTGGATCAGCTTCCCACGAAAGATCTGTCGCTCGGTTCCGCTCTCGACGATCAGGTTCCGAACCCGTTCTATGGAGTCGTCACCGACCCTAACAGCTTCCTGAGCGGCCCCACGATTGCGCGCAACCTTCTTCTCAGGCCGTTCCCCGCATTCGGATATCTGCAGTTGACCCGCTCCACTCCGGGAGCCCGCTCGCAGTTCGACGCTCTGAACGCGAAGTACAACCACTCGTTCTGGCACGGATTCGATTCGATCACCACCTACCGGTGGTCGAAGAATCTCGACAACGGTTCCGAGGCGCGGCTGGGATGGACGGGCGTAGATAACTGGCGCGATATCTACAACACCAAGCTCGACTACTCATACAGCACGCACGATGTGCCGCACAGCTTTGCGGAAGCGCTGGTCTATCAGCTTCCGTATGGAGCGGGCCGGCAGTGGGGCGGAAGCGCTCCCATGCTGGTGCGGCAAACACTGGGCGGCTGGAATGTCTCGTCGGGAATTCGCCTGGCCAGCGGCCTGCCGCTGCCGAACCCTGTGAGCTTCTACAACAACCCGCTGGGCAATTATGGATTTCCGGGCCCCGGGCTGCCTGATCTCGCAGGCAATCCACGGCCCCAGCACCGCAGCAAGACCAACTGGATCGATCCGGCTGCGTTCCAGGGGCTCGACTACACCGGCAACAACCTGCAGCGGTGCGATCAGGTTGTGACGGACGGGGACGGCAATCAGTGGCTCTGCCAGCCGTTTAATTATCGCTACGGCAACGAACCGGCTCACGCCAACCAGCTTCGCGAAGCGAATGATTACAACGTGGATCTGGGAGTGGCCAAGGTCTTTGGTCCGGAGCGCTTCCACACTGAACTTCGCGGCGACTTCCTCAACCTCTTCAACCATCCCATCTACGGCGGCGGCAACATCAGCACCTGCCTCAACTGCGGCGATCTCGGCACCGTGTACGGCACGCGCAACGATCCGCGAGCCATCCAGGTAAGCCTGAAGATCTCTTACTGACGCGCACTGCAACGAGGGGTTCCCGACTGGGTCGGGGGCCCTTCGTGCTTAGCCTGACATCAGCGAAGACAGCCCACATGAACTCCTGCCGCGCGCCCGCTGGTTTTGCGCCTTCACTTCAGCGCATCGAATGGCGGGCGATGTATTCTTTTGGTTTCGGAGACGGCATGATCAAACCCTTTTCGCGGCGACTGCTGGCCGGCACACTGGTTGCGCTCGCGTGCGCCGTCGTCCGAGCTCAACCGCATTCGCCCATCGCGGAGCCGGACCCGCGCTACAAAGCGGACATCCTCCTGATCGTCGCGCATCCTGACGATGACACGGCCGTTTCTACTTATCTGGCAAGGGCTGTTCTCGACGAGGGCAAGCGCGCAGCGGTGATCTTCACGACGCGCGGCAATTCCGGTCCTAACGCGGTAGGCATGGAGCAAAGCAAGTCGCTGGCGGCTGTTCGCGAAATGGAAGCGCGGCGATCGCTGGCGGAACGCGGGATCACCAATGTCTGGTTTCTCGATGGGCAGGATACGCCGACGCAAGATGTGCTTCATTCTTTGGAAACGCTGGGACACGGAAGTGCGCTGGAGTCAGCCGTTCGCCTGATTCGGCTCACGCGTCCGGAGGTGATTCTGACATGGCTCCCGGCTTATGTGGCCGGCGAGAACCACGGCGATCATCAGGCGTCAGCCGTGGTGGCGGTGGAAGCATTCGACCAGGCGGCTGATCCCACGGCGTTCGCTGAACAACTCACGGCGCCTCGATGGCATGGCGGAGTGGGCAATTATGGGGAGGGACTTCGTCCCTGGCAGGCGAAGAAGATTTACTTCTTTTCGGACGCGAGTCACCCTGATTTTCTCAAGGGGCATGGGCCCACGTATCTCGCCAGCGATATGTGCAAGGCGCGGAACATGACGTTTGCTGAGATCAATCGACTGGCCTGGAAGCAATATGCCACACAGGTGGACTTTGATGAGAAGACGCTGAGCGGCTATGTGAACATGCCCGAGTATCTGATCCTGGGTAAGTCGCTGGTTCAGTCGAAGACGCTAGACGATGTATGGACAGGAGTGGCGGGCAAAGCCGTTTCGTTCGCGCCTGCTCCGGGGTATCGTGAGAATGCAAAGGGAGGCGTCACTCTCGAGCTCGGCGGCCCGTGGGCATTCTACCGGCAGTTTTATCCGGCTCATGGGCTGCAGACACTTGAGACGCTTGTGCCCGCGCAGACGGCGTTGAGTTATGGAAACCAGTTATGGGTTCCGCTGCTGCTTCGCAACGACTCGCCGACAGGGGCGGACGTGACGCTGCATGCGGCGCTGCCCGCAGGCTGGGCGGGAGACACCAAGGAAGGCGTTTATCACCTCGAGCCGCATTCGCAATACCCTGTTTCGCTGTTTCTCACTTCGCCGGCAGCGCCAGGAGACAAGCTACAGAATCTCTCATGGACGATTGAGGGAGCAGGTGTGACGGCGCCGCGCATTGAGCTTGCTGTTTATATGGAGTTCGACGGCGTATCGCAATAGGCGCCGGGGACGGCAACTGCAACATCAGATGATGGAGACCGATGATGAAATCCGATGAAGTCCGCACATTTCGCGATCGGGCTGTAGAGATGCTCCATGGCGCGGGAATCGTACTGACTCCCGAGGAGGCCGCCGGCCTCGAGGTGGCAGATATGGGACTGGGCCGACTTGCGCAAGAGGGGCTCGAACTTGTCACTTACATCAACAACGATCGCTATTGCGCGAAGGAGCTGGTCATATTTGCTGGTCAGACGTGCCCGGAACACCGGCATCCGCGCGTGAATGGCGAACCAGGCAAGGAGGAGACGTTCCGCTGCCGGTGGGGCGAAGTGTGGCTCTATGTTGCGGGAGAGCCGAATGCTTCGATTTCAGCGACGGTTCCCGAGGCGTCGAAGGATCACTACACGGTGTTTCACGAGATTGTGCTGAAGCCCGGAGAGCAGTACACAATTCCGCCCGACACGCTGCATTGGTTCCAGGCCGGACCGCAGGGGGCAGTGGTTTCGGAGTTCTCCAGCCGCAGCCGTGATGAGTCGGATATCTTCACCAATCCCGAGATACGGCGCGCGCCCGTGCTGACGGACTAGGTTGACTACCGCGAGCGGTCTATTGCGAGGGAGGCTTCAGATTCCGAGCTTGCGGACTTCATCGTTGTAGTACTTGCGGTAGAGGATCTCCCACTCCTGCGAGCCTTCGAGGATGATCTTGCGCTGCGAGGCGATCTTGGCGCGGGCGGCAGTGTCGATGCGGGCTTCTTCAGTAAGAAGGTTTTCGAGAGCCTTGCGAGCTTCCTGGCGAATGGTGTTGCGATCTTCGAGGAAGCCGACCTGTTCGATCTCGGCAAGAGAGTCAGCCACGGTGTGGGCCAGCTTGTTGAGCTTGTCGCGGCTGATTCTCATAGCACCGCCTTGTATTTCTTGGCGAGCTCCGTCTTCACCTTCTTGAACATCTCGGCGTATTGCGCGCCTGATTTGCGCATCTCGTCGGAGTAGGCGTCGAGGATGAGGCGAACCTCTTCATTGATGCGGTCTTCCAGCGCGAGCTCCTCAATGAGGGCCGCGGTGACGCGCTCTTCCGTCGCCTTCAAGTCATTCGTGGTGATGAACTTGGAGTCAATGAGGTGCTTGACCGTGCGACGGCCCAGATAACCAATGTATTCACGGGAAAAGATCATGGACTAAGGGTCAGGATAGCGCATGGGACCGGCGCGTGTACACCCAAGCGGCTGTGGAATTGGGGGCTGCGCGTTTCTCACCAGCCGGGGCGATGCCGCAGGGCGGTAGTTCTGAATCCCGGGGCGGCGAAGTCAGGGGCAAAGCAGGCCGTCCCCGACGAAGCGAGGATCGAAAACCGATGGCATCCCAGGGGAAAAATCAGGGGTTCGTGATAACGTCCACAGAACCCCCCAAGCGGAGTGAAATGCTTAAAAGCCCACGCAGAGAACCCAGCTTGCGGGTCCTATCAATCTGCGGATCGAGAGCTAGCCTGCGGGCGGGGGAAGCGTGCAGGCTCCAGGATCGCCTTGAGCAAAATAGATCTGCTTTGCTTGTTATGAACCGATCATCCCATTGGTTTGTGGGCATGTCGTTGTCTGCGGGCAATTACCTGATTTCAGGGACCGGTGCTGAGCAGTTCGGGACGCAGGAGGACAATGACGCCGCGGCGTTTGGTGAGCACGCCGGCCCGTTTCCAGCGGGAGAGGATGCGGCTGAACGTATAAGGCGTAACGCCGGCTCCGGCGGCCAGTTCCTCATTGGAAGACGCGATCTCGATGCCCCCTGAACGGGGCTGTCCAATGCCGCACGCAAGGCCGACGAGAAGGCGCGCGATGCGCATGGGCGCATCGTCAGAAGCGAATGACATGCGCACTGCCAACTGCCATGCCAGTTGTTCCGTCACGGCGATGGAGAGCGCATTTTCCATGAGCACGGGAAACGAGCACAGGAGGCCGTGCATGGCTTCCCTGCTCCATGCCAGCGCGCAGGCGTGCGTCTGGATTTCGGTATTGGTCAAGTAGGGAGTGGGTTCAGCGAGAAGCGCCGTGCCGCCGAATAACTGCCCTGGAACCAGCCAATAGAGCGGCACCTTGTTGCCCTCCCTGGTGAGGACAAAGTGCGCGGCGCGGCCACTGGTGAGCATCAGCACGCGGTTCGGGAAGGCGCCCTGCGAAACCGCGACGGCACGCGGCTTGAAGCGCTGATGAACGGCGGCGTTCACGACCGTGGCAAGCTGACCCGGGGTCAGGCCGGAGAAAAAGCGGGGCAGCAATCCATGCGGCAATTTCTCAAGCCGGCCCCTCGGAGTTACTTTGCATTTGCAATTCACTTCCTTGTTGGTACCAGAGGAGGGGCGAGGAATCATCTGGCAAAGCATGAAGTGGGTGCGCGGAAGGAGGCGGGA
>NZ_DASXYM010000175.1:0-11301 GCF_036502485.1 Occallatibacter sp.
GATCGGCAGGGATGCACTTCGTTGAGGATGTCATCTCAGTGAGGCGATCGCGGTCAGCGGAATCTCCAGAGTGCCCACCTTGCTCGAAGAGCTGTCGTACACGCCGGTGCGCAGGTAGGCATCGCCGGGAGGCGCATCGACCTCGATGTGGAGGGGGATGCCGGCGCTCTGCTCATCAGCCCACTGCTCCGGCTTGATCAGCAGGTGGATCTCGCGAATTTCCCAGTTCAGCGGTTTGAAGTCCGAGCCGTAAACCATCAGCGCTACCTGAAGGGATTTGCGTCTCGCGCCGTCCGCGTCCGGAAGCAGCAACAGGGCATCGGCTTGCAAATGGAATTCGACTTCATAACGCGTCAGCTTCCCGGACAATTGCGTATTCTGCCCGGCGCGGGCAGCGCCAGACTCGGGCTGCGCAGAGGCGGGAACAACGTTCAGGCGATAGGGAATTCCGGCAGAGTTGGGCAATCCGTGGCCCATCAGCGGAATCAACGGAGTGCTGGCGGGCAAGGCGCCGGCCAGCTTGATGTCCTTCTGCGTCTGCTCAAAATAGCGCTTGCGATAGAAGATCTTGTAGTTGCCGGAGACCTTCACTTCGACGGTGCGCTCCCGGCCCTCTTCTTTGCGGTCACTGGGAACGTAGGCCAGGGTGTAGTAGCGCGAACCGTGATCGACGGCGTCCGCGATCTCTCCCCGGAACCTCCCTTCTCACGATAAGTCATCATCCAACCCAATATTAGCCATCGCGCCCTCGATGGGACCTCATCATGCGGGCGTAGCCAACACGATCCGACCAACTTCCCGGTCTTGCTGACACAATCACACGGAACGCAGCGTTTCGGCTGGTGTTTGTGGAGCGTGTTCGCGAGCATGAATGGGAAGTCCCAACTGAGTCTTGCCAGTTCAGTGAACCCTGTAGAGGCGTTGGTGTAGCGCCGAACCAATGGCGCTGAAAGGCTGCTTTCCGCGGAAGAAGGGGGGGTGAAAATTCTTTATGAATCAGCGGCCAGTAAGCTCAACCACCTCCCGGCGGGAGCATATAGAGACATTGTGCGAGGTGGTATTGAGATGGGGCTGGAGCGGCTTGCAACTTATCGGAAACAAACAGCGTGCTGCGCTCATTGAGCGCAGCTGAACCACCTTTTCAGAGCAGCGGTCAGCCGATGGGCAAGTCTCGGGTGGGTTTTTTGGCGTGAACCGCAGGTTTGGACGGAAGGTGTCACAGCCAGAACGACGGACTTCACAGCGGGTCCTTCCTCTTCGTTGTACTCAGGGTCAGGATGACAAGTCGGTGCGTGGTGGGAAGGAATGTTTGAGGCGATCCGCTCCGCTTCGCTGCTCTTCTGTCGGATGACGGTGCGGCATTTGCGACCGGGGACGGGGAATCGCGTCAAACGAGTGAGGCGTAAACTGATAGGGATGACAACCCCTGCGGCTACCCCTGTCCCCCAGCACAAACGCTACTTCTTCGAGAAATTTGGAATTACGGAACGGCTGCTGGAGCGCTGTTTGGGCGAGGCGCTCTCGGCGGGCGGCGACTATGCGGATTTGTACTTTGAGTCGGTTACGGCGGTGTCGCTGGGCGTGGATGAGCAGATTGTGAAGTCGGCCAGTACGGGGACGAGCGCGGGCTGCGGCATCCGCGTGATCAGCGGGGAGCGGACGGGGTATGCGTACACCGATAACCTCAATGCCGACCGGCTGCTGCATGCGGCGAAGACGGCGGCGCTGATTGCGTCGGGGCCGGCGAAGGCGCCGGTGCAGGGGTTTACGGAGGCGGAGGTGCCGGATCTCTATCCGGTGCCGCTGGGCGGGTTTGATCTGGACCTGGCAGCGCGGCTGGAGCTGATTCTGCGGGTGGATCGGGCGGCGCGGGCTTTTGACACGCGCATTGTGCAGGTGCGGGCGAGCTACTCCGAGGAACTGCGGCGGGTGCTGATTGCGGGCTCAGACGGGTCGTTTGCGAGCGACACGCAGCCGCTGTGCCGGCTGAATGCGTTTGTGATCGCCAAGGACGGCGACAACACCACCAAGGGGCAGGCAGGCGCGGGCGGACGGCAGGGGCTGGGGCAGTTTGCGGGGTCGAAGAGCCCGGAGAACCTGGCCCGGGAGGCGGCGCGCGGGGCGATTCTGCAGCTTGGGGCGATACCGGCTCCGGCGGGCGAAATGGAAGTAGTGCTGGGGCCGGGGTGGCCGGGGATCCTGCTGCATGAGGCCGTGGGCCATGGGCTGGAGGCCGATTTCAATCGCAAGGGGACGTCGGCGTTCAGCGGGCTGATTGGACGCCCGGTGGCAAGCTCCAAGGTGACGGTGGTGGATAACGGCACGATGGAAGGCCGTCGCGGGTCGTTGAATGTGGACGATGAAGGCTCGCCGACGCAGGAGACGGTGCTGATTGAGAACGGGATTTTGAAGGGCTACCTCACGGACAAGCTGTCAGCGCGGTTGATGGGCACGGCGAATACGGGCTCGGGGCGGCGCGAGAGCTACCACTGCGTGCCCATGCCGCGCATGACGAACACGTACATGCTGGCGGGCGAGGACGATCCCGAGGACATTATTCGCAGCGTCAAGCGGGGGCTGTATGCGCCGAATTTCGGGGGCGGGCAGGTGGATATCACCAACGGCAAGTTCGTGTTTTCGGCGAGCGAGGCGTACCTGATCGAAGACGGGAAGATTACGGCACCGGTGCGGGATGCGACGCTGATCGGCAACGGGCCGGAGGCGCTGAAGCATGTGTCGATGGTGGGCTATGATCTGAAGCTCGATGAGGGAATCGGGACCTGCGGCAAGGATGGGCAGAGCGTGCCGGTGGGCGTGGGGATGCCGACGATCAAGCTGGATCGGATGACGGTGGGCGGGACGGGAAGGTAAGAAGAAGGCCCTCAGCTATCAGCCATCCGCCATCCGCCATCAACTCCACCCCACACGCGGGAGCACCGCGAACAGAAATAGAACTACTCCTGATAGGGTCGAATTATGTCTGAAGTCCTTGCCCACTCGCCATCCACGGAAGTCGATCTGGAATCTCTCGCCACGGATGTGGTGTCGCTGGCCATGAAGGCGGGGGCGTCCGATGCGGAGGCCGTGGTGCGCGAGGGGGAAGAGTTCTCCGTGACGGTACGGCTGGGCGAGGTGGAGAAGCTTGTCGAGTCGGGCTCGCGGGCGCTGGGGCTGCGGGTGTTCCGGGGCAAGCGGTCTGCTTCTGCTACTACAAGCGATCTGACGGCGGACGGGATCCGCCAGCTTGTGGAAGGCGCGCTGGCGCTGGCGCACATCACGGAAGAGGACGAGTTTGCGGGGCTGCCGGATGCTGCCGAATTCGGGCGTTATCCGGGCGATCTGCATCTCTACTTTGACGACGTGAATTCGCTGCCGGGGGAAGAGCGCATTGAGATGGCGCGTCGCGCGGAGGCGGCGGCGCTGGCCTACGATCCGCGTATCGGCAGCGCCCGCGGGGCGAGCTTCGAGACCTCGACGGGGCGCAAGGTGCTGGCCAATTCGCGCGGCTTTGTGGGGGCGAACCGGGCCAGCTATGTGGGTTTCGGCGTGGTGCCGCTGGCCAAGGACGAGAACGGCAGCATGCAGCGCGATTACTGGGATTCGAGCGCGCGGCGGCTGGGGGATCTCGACTCGCCGGAGTCTGTGGGGGAGGAGGCGGCGCGGCGGACTCTGCGGCGGCTGGGCGCCAGGCGCATGCCTACGCAGCAGATTCCGATAGTGTTTGCGCCGGAGACGGCGCGGTCGTTTGTGGGGCTGGTGTTCGATGCGGCGTCAGGCGATGCCATCTGGCGGCACGCGTCGTTTCTGGCGGGCAAGCTGGGGGAGCAGATTCTGTCGCCGGGGCTGAATATCATTGACGACAGCACCATGATTCTGCCCAACGGCACGGGCGGGTATGGGACTTCGCCCTTCGATGGCGAGGGGTTGCCGTCGCAGCGCAACGTGGTGGTGGAGGATGGCGTGCTGAAGAACTACATGCTGAACACCTACGCGGCGCGCAAGCTGGGGATGAAGTCCACGCATAACGGGGCGCGCGGGCTGGCGGGGACGCCGGGGATCTCGGCGGGGAATTTGTATCTGGAGCCGGGCACGCAGACCCCGGAGGAGATCATCAAGGCGATTCCGCGGGGGCTGTATGTGACGAGCCTGATCGGGTTCGGCGTGAATGTTGTTACGGGAGACTACTCGCGGGGCGCGGCGGGGCTGTGGATTGAGAACGGCGAGCTGACGCACGCGGTGGAAGAGGTGACGATCGCCGGGAAGCTCGCGGACATGCTGCGGAATATCAGGGCGGTGGGGAACGATGTGCGGTGGCGCGGATCGGTGGTGTCCCCGACGATGCGGATTGACGGGATGACGCTGGCGGGGGCGTGAGGGCATAAGGGCGGTTGCGTGGGCGTGGGGTGCAGCGGAAGCATTGTCGGCGACGTTGGGAAGCGCCAGCCGGACAGAGCATTCGTCTCTTCCGTTGACCAGTAAGACAGGAGATAATCCAACGCATGGGTTTGGACGCAGTTGAGATTATCCTGCGAGCCGAAGAACTGTTCGCTATCGACATCCCTGACAGGGACGCCTCGACAGTGAAGACGGTCGGTGATTTCTACAATCTGATCTGTGGAAAGTCAGGCGTACCGCCTTTGGAGTCACCTGAAACATCGGAGAAGCTTCCCACCATCACGGAGCGTGAGAGAATCTTCCTCTTCCTCGCTCGTCTCAAACCTCTTCCCGCGCCGAATTCTGTGCTGCCTTGGTCTCCGCAGAGCGTTTGGGACTGTACGGTGGCGATCTTCGTTGACCAGATGGGCCTCAAGCCAGAAGAGATAATTCACGGCGCACAAATTGCCGCGGATCTTGGCGTCGACTGACGGTTCTGAGCCATCATTAGCATTCTTCAATATTGTCGGCATGGCGGAAAGAACGCGGAAATACAACAGCGGGTCCTTCACTTTGTTCAGGATGACAAATCGTGGTGGTGGTTCTGGTCGTCCGCAGCGGGTCCCTCACCTTGTTCTGGATGGGGAAATGCTGATAATGGTTCTGGCCGGTCTCTCTTGAATACCCTCACGCGGGCTGGGCTATGCTCGGTGTAGTTCCTGTGGTTCCGCGGGGGTAGGCGCGGGATACAGCCGAGGGGTTCGCGTCTGTCTGCCGAGTTTCAGTCTGTTGCTTTCAATGCTGTCGAGGCGCGTGAGACGCTGCGCGCTTTGCCTGAGAAGTGTGCCGTGTTTGCGCTGTATGGGGAGGCTGCCAACGCTGAGCCTTACATCGGGCGCACGCCGAATCTGAGGGGGCGGCTGGAGCGGCTGCTGATTCCCTCGTCCAAACATCCGAAGAGGCTGCAACTGGCGGGGCGGGTGCGGCGCATTGAGTGGCGGCTGACGGGGTCGGATTTCGAGTCGCTTCTGCTCCAGTTCAATTTGCTCGAAGAGGTATACGGCACGAAGTGCCTGGAGAGGATGCACCTGGGGGCGCCGTCGTTTGTGCGTTTCCTGGGGGGCAATGCATACCCGCGGCTGACAGTGACCAATCGCCCAAGCCAGAAAGAGCGGGACTGGGCGTATGGGCCGTTTGCGTCGCGGGTGGCGGCGGAGCGATTTGCCGACGAGGCGCTGAAGCTGTTTCTGCTGCGGCGGTGCGTGGAGGAGCTGGAGCCCGATCCGGGGCATCCGGGGTGTGTCTACTCCGAGATGAAGATGTGCCTGGCGCCTTGCTACAAGGGCTGCAGCGACGAGCGCTATGCGGAGGAGGGGGCCGCCGTGGAGCGGTTTTTGGCGACGCGGGGCGAGAGCAAGCTGGTGCAGTTGCGCAGCGCGCGCGATGAGGCATCGGGCAATCTGGAGTTTGAGGCGGCCGCGACGTTGCATGCACAGGTGCAGAAGGCCGAGGCGGTACGGGCGCTGGCGCCGGAGCTGGTGCGGCCGCTGGGCCAGTTGCGGGCGGTGGTGCTGCAGGCACCTGCGGTGGGGCCATCCGCGCCTTCGGCGCCGGGAACCCCAATGGAGGCACTCGCGCCGGAGGTGGCCATCTTTCTCTATCAGGACGGCAGGCTTCGCGGGCCGGCGGTTTTCTCCACGCTGGGAATGCGGATTCAGAATGAGCAGTCGGGATCGAGCTCGCTGTATGCGCAGCCGATGGCGATGGAAGCGGTGGCGGAAGAGAGGGACCGGGGACCAGGGACCGGGGATCAGAGAGACAGGGATCAGAGAGACAGGGAACAGGGGGCAGGGCTCAGGGGTCAGGACGGCGGGGACAAAGGGGCAGAGGGGCAGAGGGAACTAGACGGCAGGGAGCAGGGGGCGGGGCGTAGTGCAGAGCGCAAGGCGGCGCGGACCATGCTGGAGGCGCGGATGGAGGCGGTACTCGCTGAACTGGGCGGGCAATCCGAGTTGCCTAATGCCTCGGTGCGGCAGGGGCATCTGGCGTTGCTGAAGCGCTGGTATTATCGGCCGGAGGTGAAGCGGCCGGGGGAGATCTTCTTTCCGGATGAGGAAGGCGGCTGGCCGGTGCGGGCACTGCTGCGCGGTGTGGGGCGGATCGCGGCAAAATCACTGACGGCCCCAGCCGCTTCGTAGCACAGGGGAGGGCGGGCATGACACGGGTCAATCTGCGCGCGGAGTTGGCTGTTGGCAGAGGCCCGATGGATTGCGGCCGCGTGTGCCAGACGGTGGAGTGGATTGCCGACGGGCCGCGGCGGCTTCCCGGTTTGATTGAACTGTTGTGGGACGACGAGGCGGGCGTGGCCAGTCGCGCGGCCGATGTGCTGGAGCGGGTCACACGGGAGTTGTCGCCGGGCATGCGCCGGGCGCTCGAGGGATACAAGGATGAGCTCATGGGCCTGCTGACCGATGCCACTCTTCCCAAGGTGCGATGGAACCTGGCGCTCACCCTGCCGCGCATGACCCTGACGGTGCCGGAGTGCCGGCGGATCGCCGCGGTGCTCGCGGGCTGGCTGGAGGATCCGTCGTCGATTGTGAAGACGGCGGCGCTGCATGGCAGGGCGCAGTTGGTGCGGCAGGATCCGGAGTCGCTGGCGGAGGTGGTGGATGTGCTGCGGGTGGCGGGGCGGTCTGGCACGCCGGCCATGCGGGTGCGGAGTCGTCATCTGCTGGCCGAGCTTGAGAATCCGCGGAAGAAGAAGAGCGCGGTGTTGGTGCATATGTTCGTTTGAGAGCTGAGGGAGGGTGTGCCGCCGCCCACCCTAGCAGAGCTAGGATGGGGCCCCGCGTTCAGAGTCAGGCCGAGCTTCGGACGTCGGAGTTCGACCGGAGGGTGCCTGCCTGCCCCTGATACCCTGAAAGGTGCGCTAGCGGCGCCGTGGAGTTTGCCTCAGAGCATGAACAAGCTCATTTTCGCCAATCTGCTGCATCGCCCATTGCGCTCTATCATCAGCGTGCTTGCCGTGGCGATTGAGGTCATCATGATCCTCTCCATTGTGGGCATCTTCATGGGCATGCTGAACGATCAGAAGACGCGCGCCAACGGCATTGGCGCGGACCTGGTGATGCGGCCTTCGAACGCCAGCGTATTCAACGGCGTGAGCGGGGCACCGATGTCGGCGGCGTTGGCGGGGCCGATTCGGAAACTGCCCCACGTGGCTCTGGTCTCGCCGGTGATCACCAAGCTCTCCACCGACGGCAGCATCGAGACCATCTTCGGGATCGAGTACGACAGCTTCAATGCGCTCAGGCCCTTTACGTTTGTGGCGGGCCAACCTTTCAGCGGGCCCAATGACGTGATTGTGGACGACGTTTTTGCGGGGGCAACGAGCAAGAATCCCGCCACCGGCAAGCCGTACCAGGTGGGCGACAGCATCGAGATTCTCAATACCTCCTTTCGCATCTGCGGCATTGTTGAACACGGCCGCGGGGCCCGCAAACTCATCCCCGTGGACACGATGGCGACTCTCATGGGCGTGCCGCAGGGAAAGGCCTCGATCTTCTACATCAAGGTGGACAACCCGGCCAACGATCAGGATGTGATCAAGGAGATTCAGGCGGTTCCCGGGCTGCAGAGCTACCCCGTACAGACCATGCAGGAGATGCTGAGCGCGCTGACGCCGGAGAAGCTTCCCGGATTCAATCTTGCGCTGAAGGTGGTCACGGGCATCGCTGTGATTGTCGGGTTCCTGGTGATCTTTCAGTCCATGTACACGGCGGTGCTGGAGCGGACGCGGGAGATCGGCATTCTGAAATCGATGGGCGCGTCGAAGCTCACCATTGTGACGGTTGTGCTGCGGGAGACCGCAGTGCTGGCTGTGGGTGGCGTCCTTGTTGGAATAGCCGCGACCTACGGGGTGCGCACGCTGCTGCTGCACATTTTCCCCACGCAGCACTTTGAGATCACCTCGGAATGGCTGGTGCGGGGGGCGCTGATCGCGTTTGCAGGGGCGCTGCTGGGGGCGATGTATCCGGCGTGGATGGCGTCGCGCAAGGACCCGATTGACGCTCTGGCGTACGAATAGGGGTCTGGCCCCGGCGGCGGAAGCGCGATAGCATCGATAGGCACGCTTTATCCAGCCGCATGAGAGGTCGGAATTGCGCTCGTCGGCTGCGGAGCGGGTTCAGCGTAGAAGCGGGAGAATTCCATGGACAGGGTGAGCAGGGAGTTGGAGTTGGAGAAGGCTGCGGGCGGCACAGAAAGCGTTTACCAAACGGAACCGAGCCGCCGGGAGTTTCTGGCGGGACTGACCGGGGCGGCAGTTTTGACTGCGGTGGGCGGCGCGAAGCATGCGGAGGCGCAGAGTTCCGGGGGACCGGTGAACATTGCGCGGGTGGCTACGCCCAGCAGCTTTGCCATTGCCAGCGAGAACAAGATTTCCGCTCTGAACGATGGGTTTGTGCCGGCTGACTCGTTCGATCGGTCGCATGGCCTCTACGCCTTGCACAACCTGTGGGACAACGAAGGCAGGATTCCCTGGGCGCAGTACGAGTGGAGTGTGCCGGTCTCGATCGACAAGGTCGAAGTGTACTGGGCTGTGGACAAGCCGCGGCCGGCGGGTGCTCCCGGTTCCGAGTGGCCGCGACTGCATGTGCCGGAGAGCTACCGCATTCTTTACTGGAACGGCAGCGATTTTGTGGCGGTGCAGCAGGCGCAGGGGCTTGGCGTAGCGCCGGATGGGTTTAACGCGACGACGTTTGAGGCGGTTAAGACGACAAAGGTGCGGCTGGAAGTGACGCCGCAGAAGGGCCAGCCCTCGGGCGTGCTGGAGTGGCGGGTGTTCAATGCCGGGCCGGCGCCGGCGCTGCCGCCGGTGATTGATGCAGGTGTGGATCGCTCGGTGATGCTGGGGGCGAAGACGTACCTGGCGGGCACGGTGACGTGGCTTGAGGATACGCCGAAGAACTCGGCGCGGTGGATGAAGGCTTCAGGTCCTGGCAGAGTGAACTTTGAGAACGCGGCGGCCCCGGTGACGAAGGCGAAGTTTTCCGAGGCGGGCGATTATGTCCTGACCCTGTCGGCTTCGGGCACGGAGGACCGGTCGCACTCCATTGCTGTGCATGTGGAGCAGGAGCCGCCGAAGGATCGGCTGGACGTGGTCTACACGCGCAGCTATTCGATCGACAGCCCTTTCTGGAATGAGCGCGCGAAGACACTGATCGTCGACTGGATTCCGCATTGCGTTGCGATGTGCGAGCGCACCGACATCGCGGCGATGCGCGGCGATGGCGGAATCGACAACTTTATTGAGGCGGGCAAGGCGAACCGCGGCGAGCCGCACGGCAAGCACAAGGGTTATGTTTTCTCAAACGCGTGGGTGCACCAGACGGTGGAGTCGATGTGCATCGCGCTGATGGTGGACGCGAATGGCGATGCTGACATGGTGGCCGCGCAACGCATGATGCGCGACACGCTGGAGCGGTGGATTCCCATGATCCTGGCGGCGCAGATGCCGGATGGGTATCTGCAGACGGCGTATATCCTGGCTGATCGCAAGGAGTGGCCGGAGCGCTGGTCGCCCGACCATCGCGGCAATCATGAGGGCTACGTGTCGGGCTATTTCATCGAGTCGGCGATCAACCATTACACGCTGACCGACGGCAAAGACGTGCGTCTCTACAACGCGGCCAAGAAACTGGCCGACTGCTGGGTGGCGAACATCGGGCCGGGCAAAAAGGCGTGGTTTGACGGGCACCAGGAGATGGAGCAGGCGCTGGTGCGGTTTGGGCGCTTCGTCAACGATCAGGAAGGCAATCATCGCGGCGACGCGTATATCGCGCTGGCCAAGTTCCTGCTGGACTCGCGGCGCGGCGGCTCCGAGTATGACCAAAGCCATCTGCCGCCGGGGCAGCAGTATGAGGCGGTGGGGCACGCGGTGCGGGCCACGTACTTCTATTCCGGCATGGCGGATATCGCGGCGGAGACGCACGATCCTGACTACCAGAGCGCAGTGATCTCGCTGTGGGACAACATGGTCAACAAGAAGTACTACCTGACGGGCGGGATCGGGAGCGGCGAAACGTCAGAGGGGTTCGGGCCCAACTACTCGCTGCGCAACGAGGCGTATTGCGAGACGTGCTCAAGCTGCGGGCTGGTGTTCTTCCAGTACAAGCTGAACCTGGCGTACCACGACGCGAAGTACGCGGACCTGTATGAGCAGACCATGTACAACGCGCTGCTGGGCGGCGTGGCTCTCGATGGCAAGAGCTACTGCTATACCAATCCGCTGGTAAACACGGAGCGCGCGGAGTGGCACCAGTGCCCGTGCTGCGTGGGGAATTTCTCGCGGACGCTGCTGATGGTTCCCACGTGGACCTATGTGAAGGACGCGAGCGGGTTTTACGTGAACATGTTTGTGGGCAGCAGGATTCATGTGGGCGATGTGGCGGGCACTGGCGTTGAGGTGGTCCAGAAGACGGACTACCCGTGGAAGGGCACGGTTGCGATTACTGTCAATCCGGAGCAGGCGAAGATGTTCAGCGTGTACGTGCGGATTCCCAATCGCACCACCAGCAAGCTGTACAAGGACTCGCCGGCCATCAGCGGCCTGAAGCGCTTTGCGGTGAACGGCAGGGAAGTGAAGCCCGAGATCCGCAAAGGCTATGCGGTGGTCACGCGGGAGTGGAAGGCCGGCGATCGCATTGAACTGGAACTGCCGATGGAGCCGCAGCGGGTCATGGCCGATCCGCGGATCAAGGCGGATGTGAACACGGTTGCGCTTAAGTACGGGCCGCTGGTTTACAACGTGGAAGCCATTGACAACCACGACATCGAGCGCAAGGTTGGCGATGCGCCGCTGCGCGCAGAGTGGCGGCCGGATCTGCTGGGCGGCGTGGTGGTGGTCAAGGGCAAGTGGGCGGATGG
>NZ_DASXYM010000176.1:0-30808 GCF_036502485.1 Occallatibacter sp.
CCAGCCTGATTCGGGTCGGCCTGACATGGAACGGACCTCGTCTCCGCGGCAGCGGGATTTTCCATTCGCATGTTTAGCTTTGGGGACAGGTAATTCTACTGGCAGAATCTACAGCCATCGCAGGAGGCGGACGTTCGCAGCCGTGTGGGAGAGGGTGAAGGGTGCGGGATTTGTCAGGGGAAGACGGGGCAGTAGCCGTTTTGGTTGATTGTCTTTTGCATGAAGGAGCAGGCTGTCGGTGCGACGGTCTGCAGGCGCTTGTGGTGGAGGTGTGTTTGCGGCGCACCTAAATGCGAAGAGCAACTATACCGTTGGGTAGTCGCCGATGCGATAGTGAAGGCGGTCGTGATCGTGACTAAGCCCTACTGCGCATCCGTTTGTCCGCTGAAGAAAGCATGCGGATTGCCGGAATAACCGATGTCGCACAGGGCGAGGTGAGGATTGCGGGAGTGTTGTCGCGTACTGGGAGCGACTCGGCGAAAACGAGTGGGTCTTCAAATGGCTTTGGACATGACAATGCAGTGGGTCTGGATGTTGTCTTTGAGGGGGTGGGGATAGTGGAAGGGTTCGGTGCCGGTTTCGACGAAGCCGTAGGCGCGGTAGATGGGCGGCAGTTCTGTGCGGAGGCTGAGGACGGTGATGTCGAGGGCGGTGCAGTTGCGGGTGCGGAGGTAGTCTTCCGCGGCCTGCATCATGAAGCGACCGATGCCGGAGCGCTGCTGTGCAGGGGCCACGGCGAGCATGCCGGCGTAGCCACGGCTTCCGCGGACTTCGACGTAGATGGAGGCGACGAGTTGGCCGGAGTGGTCTTCGGCGAGGAGGATTGTGCCTTTCTCGAGGGAGACGTCGAGGCGGTCGGGGTCGATGCGTGGACCGGTCATGAAGGGCTCGGCGATTGCGAAGGCGGCGTTGATGTGGGGGATGAGGCGGGGAGCGTCAGCGGGGACGGCGGCGCGGATGTGGAGGGACTGGGGCGGCATGGTCGAGAACAGGATAGCCGCCCGATGCCCTGGGTGGTCAGTCCTTGAGAACGCCATGCTGGCGGAGGATTGCGAAGACGTCCTGGTGGGCAAGGTAGGCGAGGATGTGGCCGGCGTGGAGGTCGATGAGGAAAGTGGAGTCGACGGTGATGTGTTGTTCGGGGAGATCGGTGCGGGCGAAGGTGATGCGCCAGCGGGTGCGGGCCATGGCGTAGCGCGAGTCGAGCGGAGTTTCGTCGAGGGAGATGAGTTGGGTGGAGCGGCAGCCGAGTTGTGCGAAGATCTGCTTACGTTTAGCGAGGGCTGGTCCGAAGCCGGCGGCGGATACGGGCGCGGCGCCGTTGGGGCTGAGGGCGAGGAAGGTGGCGGCAAACTGGGCGAGGAGGTCGGCTGGGGAGCCGTGGTCATTGTTCTGCTGCCAGATGGCGAAGAAGTCGGTGAGGGCTGTGGAAGGTGCGTTCATGGGGTAGGCATCTCCTTGAGTGTCCACGCTCGTACAGAGGATTGCGGAGCGTTGAGGCACTTTAGTATTATATCACCTGCTCATAAATAAGTCAAGCAAATTCAATGGTTTATGGATGAGGCGGCCGAAACGGGTGAGAGTTGCTGCCCGCCTTGAAGCGGCCGCGTTCAGACGAATTCAAGATGGCGAGGGGGACGGGAATGGCGGGTTGGCTCGGTAGCTCGAAAAGAAAACGATTTCTCGGGGGCGTGCTGTTGCTCGGTTGTGCGGCGGTACGAGGGCAGGATGCGGCCGGCGCGAACGGGCCGGACTTGGCGTTTCCGACGGTGCTGTATGGGGCGGCCTACTACAACGAGTACATGCCGGGAGACCAGAACGCGCGGCTCGAAAAAGACATTGCGCTGATGAAGGCTGCGGGGCTGAACGTGGTGCGCATGGGCGAGTCGACGTGGAGCTTGTGGGAGCCCGAGGATGGGCAGTTCGAGTACGCGTGGATGGATCACATCGTCGATGCGATGGGCAAGGCGGGGATCAAAGTGATTCTGGGGACGCCGACGTATTCAGTGCCTGCATGGATGGCGCATCAGCATCCGGAGATATTGGCGGATCGCATTCCTCCGGGGCAGTTTGGTGGGAAAGCGATTCCGGGGACGTACGGGATGCGGCAGAACATGGACACGGATTCGCCGGCGTACCGCTTTTATGCGGAGCGGCTGATCCGGCATATTGTGGCGCACTACAAGGACAATCCGACAGTCATTGGGTGGCAGCTCGATAACGAAACGGCGAGCTATGACGCAGCCAATCGCGATGTGTTTATCGGGTTCCAACATCATCTGGAGAAGAAATTTCACACGCCGGAGGAGTTGAGCAAGGCGTGGTTTTTGAATTACTGGGGCGAGAACCTTCACACGTGGGAGGATCTGCCGACACGCGAGGGCGCGCAGAGCACGGGATACAAGCTGGAGTGGTCGCGCTGGAGCCAGATGCGGGTGACGGATTTTCTCAAGTGGCAGTCGGTGCTGGTGCGGGAGTGCGCGGGATCGCGGCAGTTCATCACGACGGATTACGGCGGCATGATGAAGCGCGATGTGAATGAGAACGGGGTTGCAGACGCGCTGGATATTGTGGCCGACAACATTTACCACATGGTTTCGCAGGATCATTTTGGCGGCGCGACGCAGTCGATCCAGGGTGATTTTTCGCGGTCATTGAAGCACATGAATTACCTGGTGACGGAGACAAATGCACAGTCGACGGACTGGTCTTCGGCGTTTCAGTACCCGCCCTATGACGGGCAGTTGCGGGAGAACGTGTACACGCATGTGGCGAACGGCGCCAACATGGTGGAGTACTGGCACTGGGCTTCGATTGCGGGCAACCAGGAGACGTATTGGAAGGGCATTCTGTCGCACGATCTGGAGCCGAATCGTGTGTACCAGGAAATGAGCAAGACGGCGCATGAGCTGGAGATGATCGGGCCTCACATTGTGGGTTTGAAGATCAAGAACGATGTGGCGATTTTGTGGAGCAGGGATTCGGATAACGGGATTGCGTTCATGCCGTTTACGTCGTCAGGGCCGCAGTGGAGCTTTGCGGGGCCGACGGCGGATTACGCGTCACTGGTGCAGCAGATGCACAGGTCGCTGTACGAGATGAATGTGGGTTCGGATTTTGTGTTTCCGGAGACGCAGGATTTCTCGCAGTACAAGGTGCTGATTGTGCCGGCGCTGTATATCGCGGATGATCCGCTGCTGCAGCGCATTTCAAACTACGTGAAGAACGGTGGGCACGTAGTGATGACGTTCAAGAGCGGATTCGCGAATGAGAACTCCGCGGTGCGGTGGGTGCGGGCTCCAGGGCCGCTGCGCGAGGCGGCGGGGTTCAGCTACCAGGAGTTTTCGAATCTGGAGAAGCCGCTGGGGTTGAAGGGGGATCCATATCATGCAGGCGCGGAGAACAAGGTGAGCTACTGGGCGGAGTTTCTGATGCCGGAGCATGCGAAGCCAGTGGCGTATTACGACCATCCGTTCTTTGGGAAGTGGCCCGCAATTACCGAAAACGAGTTTGGGAAGGGCACGCTGCTGTATGAGGGGACGTACCTGTCAAACGCGCTGCAGACCGCGGTGCTGAAGGATGCGCTGGAGAAGGCGGGAGTGGCGGGAGTGGATGCGCCAGCGAAGGTGCATGTGCAGAGCGGCGTGAATCGGATGGGGAAGAAGGTGCATTACTTCTTCAACTATTCGAGCGCGGAGCAGACGGCGAAGTATGGGTATGGCGCGGGAACGAGTCTGCTGGACGGGAAGGGCGTTGCGGGCGGGGGAAATTTGACGCTGGCGCCGTGGGATGTGGCGATTGTGGAGGAGAAGTAAGGCCGGATTTCGTGATCGGCGTTCGGGCCGGCTTTGCGGAGGAACGCGAGCCGGCCTTTTTGCGTCTGATGTATGAGGGTGTGGTGAGAAGCAGATCCCCTGCGGGGATGACAGACAAGAAAGGCAAGTGCAAAAAGCAAGTGCAAAGGCAAAGGCAAATGCAAAAAGCAAAAACCGGGTCCGTCCCCTTCGCGGCGCTCAGGGTCAGCATGACAAGGTGGTGGGGAGGACAGAGTGTTTGGGAGCGTCAGAAACTTTCGGTCTGTGTGGACGTTAGAGAATAGAAGTGAAGCAGGGCTGAATGGTGAGTAGAGGAATTTTTCCCGAATGATGAAAGTGCGTTGCGCAGTGCTGATGTGCCTGGGGCTGGGTCTGAGTGGGGCTACGATGGCGCAGGTGAAGCTGACAGAGTTGGCGGAGAATAATACTGCTGCGTGTCCCGCAGGCGGGGGGATGCCGAAGCACTGCAAGCAGGCGTTCGCGGGGCAGACGGATACGCGGGCGGGAGTAGCCACGCCGCAGTTTGATGCGCCGGCCGGGAACGTGTCGGACGAGGACCCTCATACGTATCTCATTCACGGCGACAGGACCAAGATTTTCGCGAACTTCATGCTGGGGTTCTGCACGGGGGAGAGTGGGCCGCTTTGCCATAACAATGTGCGGACGGGATACAACTCCAATGACGATCACACGGTGGCGGCGCAGATTGAGGATCTGCGCAGGCGTCACATCGATGGGGCCATCATGTCCTGGGAGGGGTACGGGACATCAGAGGATGCGGCCACGCTGAAGTTTCAGCACTACGCGAACAAGCACGGCTGCAAGGGCGCGCAGCAATGTGACTCGATGTACGTGATCATGATCGATGGGCCGTCATGGGCGTATACGGTGAAGCCGACGGGGATACCGGGGACGAGCGGAGATGGATGCGGCGGCAGGACGGGCGGAGCGTATGAGGACTGCGTGGTGGCGCATGTGCGCAACGACATCTGCGCGATGAACGGGATGCACTGGGGCAATGATGCGTATCTGAAGGACAACGGGCATCCGGTGTTGATGGTGTTTCCGGGAGAGGGCGTGATTCGCCCGAACGGGCCGGCGCCCTCGTGGGCCGACGTGTGGGTGCATATTGCGGAGTGGAATCGCGACCTGCCACACAACTGCGTAAAGGAGCCCTATAACCAGGACAATGGCGTACCGGACGTGGTGTTCGAGCGCTCCCAGGGATTCACGCACACGGCCTCAGCGGGATCGTATTACTGGGTGCAGGTGGCGGGCACGGATCCGGCGCGCGCGCAGTATGTGTTCAACGTGAGTTCGCCCTCAACGGTGGAGACGCTGGACCAGTTTTATGCGGCTGCACAGCGGAATTCAGGCAAGCTGGCGTGGGGCGCCGCGTACAAGGGGTTCAACAGCTCGCAGGCGACGTGGGGAACGGGCCGGATACTTGACCAGGCGTGCGGGCAGTTGTGGATGCAGTCGCTTACTGCGAGCAACCGGTTCCACTCGATGGATGGGCTGAGGTATCTGCAGATTATTACGTGGAACGACTACAACGAGGGGACAGAGATCGAGTCAGGGATCGACAACTGCTTAACGGTGAAGGCGGAGGTAGAAGGGACGATGCTGCACTGGAGTCTGGAGTCGACGAATGCGTTTGCGAGCTTGGCGACAGTGTCGCACGTGGAGATCTATGACTCGAATGACGGCGAGAATCTGAGGCGGATCGACACGGTGCCGGCGGAGAGAAGCGGGACCTGGAACCTGGCGGCGCTGCCCGCGGGGTCGCACAAGGTCTTTGTGCGTATGGTGGGGAAGAACAGTATTTTGAATCGCATGTCAGGGCCGGTGTTGTTTACAAAGTAGAACCTGTGGGGCCGCGGCGCATCGAATAGGGATGAATTCCCGAGAGAGCAGCTTTCCGGCGGCCAGTTTCCCAGAGGCTGGGGACGCTTCACAAACGCAACCAGGTGAGGGCGATGTGCAGTTTCGATTTGAGAATACGTATGCGCGGTTGCCGGAGCGGTTTTTTGCGCGCGTGAACCCGACGCGGGTGGCGGCGCCGCGGCTGTTAAAGCTGAATGTGGAGCTGGCGCGGCAGTTGGGGCTCGATGCGGAACAGTTGGCGGGACCCGAAGGTGTGGAGATTCTGGCGGGCAACCGGGTGGCCGCTGGCTCGGAGCCGCTGGCCGAGGCGTATGCGGGGCACCAGTTCGGGCACTTCGTTCCGCAGCTTGGAGATGGGCGCGCGAATCTTCTGGGGGAATTGGTGGGGCGCGATGGCGTGCGCTATGACATTCAGCTGAAGGGATCGGGGCCGACTCCGTTTTCGCGGCGGGGCGATGGTCGGGCCGCAGTGGGCCCGGTTCTGCGCGAGTACCTGGTGAGCGAAGCGATGGCGGCAATGGGAATTCCTACGACGCGCTCTCTGGCCGCGGTGGCGACGGGCGAGGAGATTATGCGGGAGGTTCCGCTGCCGGGAGCGGTGCTGACGCGGGTGGCGGCGAGTCATCTGCGGGTGGGGACATTTGAGTATTTCGCCGCCCAGGGAGATGCGCACGGGGTGCAGACGCTGGCGGATTACGCGATGGCGCGGCATTATCCCGAGGCGGCGCAGGCGGAGCGGAAGTATCGCGCATTTCTTGACGGGGTGATCGCGCGCCAGGCGCGTTTGATGGCGCAGTGGATGATGGTGGGGTTTGTGCATGGCGTGATGAACACCGACAACACCTCGATTTCCGGGGAAACGATTGACTATGGGCCGTGCGCGTTTATGGAGGCGTATCATCCGGCGACGGTGTTCAGCTCGATCGACCGGAATGGACGGTATGCGTATGGGAATCAGCCACGCATCATGCTGTGGAACCTGACGCGGCTGGCGGAGGCGATGCTGCCGGTGATGGTGGAGGAGTGGGGAAGCCAGGAGGCTGCGCTGGCGTCGGCAACAGAGGCGTTGCAGGGGTTTGCTCCGCAGTTTGAGGCGGCGCAGCTGGCGCTGTTGCGACGTAAGCTGGGGCTGTTCACGGCGGGCGACGGAGATTTGGCGCTGGCACAGAATCTGCTGGAGCGGATGGCGGCGAACGAGGCGGATTTTACGCTGACGTTGCGGCGGCTATGCGATGCGGCTGCAGGGGATGATGCGAGAGTGCGGGCGCTGTTTGCGGCTCCGGCGGCGTTCGACGCTTGGGCGGTGCAGTGGCGGGCGCGATTGGATTCCGAACACGTTGCGGCTGGAGAACGGGCGGCGGCGATGCGTGCGGTGAATCCGGTGTACATTCCGCGGAACCACATGGTGGAGACGGCGTTGAATGCGGCAGTGATGCGGGAAGATCTGGGGCCGTTCGAGGAACTGCTGGGGGCGGTGTCGCGGCCCTATGAGGAGCGGGCGGGGCTGGAGCGGTTTGTTGTGCCGGCACGGCCGGAGGAGCGGGTTTTGGCTACGTTTTGCGGGACGTAAGCACCTGCGGTGCGGCAATCGCGGCTTCGCCGCCTTTCGTGCTGCTGGTTCGCGGTGTCGGGGCACAAAAGCAGATTCCCTTCGGGAATGAAAGAAAAAAAGGAAAAGCGACAGCGACAGCGGGTCCTTCCCTTCGCGGCGCTCAGGGTCAGGCATGACGAATCCGAATTAGTGTGGGGTGCGGGAACTTTGGTGCGGAGGGGCTCGTACCAGAAGGGGTCATGTACAGCGATCTGAAGCTCGCGTTCCGTCAATTGGGCAAGTCGCCGGGCTTTGTGGTGACGGCGATTGTCACGCTGGCGCTGGGGATTGGCGCCAACGCCATCGTGTTCAGCGTGCTGAATGCGCTGGTGCTGCGGCCGGTGAACGTTCCTCACGCGCAGAACCTTTACATGGTGCAGCGGTTCAAGTACCCGTCGCAGTCGTACCCGGACTTCATCGACCTGCGGGACAAGAACCGCACGTTCGAGAGCCTGATGGCTTATAACATCATCGGTCCGCAGGGCGTGGATACGGGCGGGAATCCGACGACGGCGTGGCCCTACCTGGCCAGTGGGAACTACTTCGATTCTCTGGAAGTCCAGCCATACCTGGGGCGGTTTTTTCATGCGGCGGACGAGAAGGGAATGGGCAGCGCGCCATATGTGGTGCTGAGTTATGCGTACTGGCATAGCTTCTTCCACGCGGACCCGAAGGTGGTGGGCAAGCCCGTGTCGATCAACAAGCACCCGTTCACGGTGATTGGCGTCGCGCCGCCGGAGTTTCGCGGGACGGAGTTGTTCTTTGCCCCCGCCATGTGGATTCCGTTGGTCGAGAATCAGGTGGTGCAGGGTTCGGACAGCCTGAAATATCGCGGCAACCACTCGCTGTTTGTAATCGGCCGGCTGAAGGCGGGTGTGACGCCGACGGAAGCGGCGGAGGATCTGAACGCACTGGGAGCGTGGTTGGCGAAGTCATACCCCACCGATGACGATGGGGTGAAGTTCACGCTGGCGCGACCGGGCCTGGTGGGCGATATGCTGGGCGGACCTGCAAAGGCCTTCATGGCGGGGCTGATGGGCCTGGCTGGATTGATTCTGCTGGCAGCGTCCGCGAACCTGGGCAGCTTGTTTGCAGCGCGGGCGGCGGATCGGGGCAAGGAAGTGGCGCTGCGGCTGGCGCTTGGGTCCAAGCGAGGGTTGATTCTGCGGCAACTGCTGACCGAGGCGGTGATGGTGTCGCTGGCCGGCGGGGTGCTGGGGCTGGGCGGCGGCATTGTGCTGTTGCGGCTATTGAGCGCGTGGCAGCCGATCCCGGATATTCCGATCAATGTGCCGGTGAATCCGGATTCCAGGACATATGCGGTGGCGCTGGGGCTGGCTTTGTTTAGCGGATTGCTGTTCGGAATTATGCCGGTGCGGCAGGTCATGCGATCTGATCCCTGGCAGGTGATCCGGACGGGGCAGAGCGTAGCCGGCACGATGCGGCGGCTTACGCTGCGGGACGTGCTGCTGGTGGCGCAGATTGCCATTTGCGCGGTGCTGGTAACGTCGTCGTTTGTGGCGGTGCGCGGGCTGATGCGGTCACTGCAGAGCAGCTTCGGATTTCAGCCGCAGAACGTGATGCTGGCGAGTACAGATCTGCAGATGTCCGGATATCCGAAGGAACGCGTGGCGCAGATGCAGCAGCGAATGCTGGATGCGGCGCGGTCGATTCCGGGCGTGACGGCGGCGGGGTACACGAGCAATCTGCCGCTGAGTTTGGGTGGCGGCGATTCGTATGTTTATTCCGACAGCACGACGGATTATCGGCCTACGAACGAGGTGGCGGACGCCATGAACTATAACCTGTCGTCGGGCTACCTGGAGGCGGCGGGCACGCGGCTGCTGGCAGGCAGAGACCTGAGACTGACCGACGACAAGAATGCGCCCAAGGTGGCGCTGGTGAATCGCGAATTCGCAGTGAAAGTGTTCGGGTCGGTGGAGAAGGCCATTGGCGGGCACTTTAAATACTGGGGCGGAGAACGCGCGGAAGTGGTGGGCGTGGTGGAGGATGGGAAGTATCGCTCACTGACAGAGGACCAGATGCCGGGGATGTTCTTCTCGCATCTGCAACACGAGGAGAGCGGGACATGGCTGGCGGTGCGGTCTCAGCGTCAGCCGCAGGAACTGGCTCCGGCGCTGGAGAAGGCGCTGCACGGGATGGACCCGAGCCTTCCGCTGAGGGTTGCGACGTGGACCCAGGAGATGGACTCAGCACTGTTTCCGGCGCGGGTGGCGACAGTGGCGCTGGGGGTGTTGGGAATGCTGGGCGCGATGCTGGCGGTGACGGGAATTTTCGGCATGGCCTCATACACGGTAAGCAAGCGCATGCGGGAACTGGGTATCCGCGTGGCCCTGGGCGCTAGCCAGCGGCAGGTTCTGCGAGCTTCGCTGGGACGGGCCTTTCGTTTGCTGAGTATCGGCTCCGTGGCGGGCATTGTGCTGGGGCTGCTCGGGACGCGGGTGCTTTCGTTTATTGTGTACCAGGCCACGCCGAAAGATCCGGTGGTGCTGGGCGCGGTGAGTGTAACGATGATGGTGCTGGGGCTGCTGGCCACGCTGGTTCCGGCGCGGCGAGCGTTACGGGTGAATCCGCTGGTGCTGCTCCGGGACGAATAGGGCGGTGCGGAAGAGCCTTTGTTCAGGCAGCGAGTCAGCTTCGCTGCGCGCCTTAGCGGGTTAGCGGGTTTCCGGGTCGGATCGGGAAGCGGGCTGGTCCGCGTTTACTGTGGCTGGTCGATGCCGTAGACGGGCACGCCTTGATCAATTTTGAAGACCAGGGCGGCGGCGCGCGGGCTGTAGTCCGATTGTGGGAATTTGTCGTGCAGCCGGGCGACGAGTTCGTGAGCGTGAGCCTTGGCCGCATCGGCTTTCTTGTCGTTCTGATCGGCGTGGAACATGTCCACCAGGACGCACTGGCGGTAGACCGAATTGTAAAGAGCCAGGGCAGTTCGAGGCCCGTCGGGGTGCTCGGAGGCGTACTTCTCGTATAGCTCGGTTTCTTTCTCAGGGCATTTTTCCTGGCCCTGCCAGTCGCCGCAGAGCTTGTTGTCAAGCATTGCGAATGCGGCCATGTCAGCCTGGCGGGTGTGGGGGAAGAATTTGATGACACGCTTCATCTCTTCTTCGTCAATCTGGCTGCGGAGATAAGCGTCGCGCTCTTTGGCGGAGGGGCGGGACTGCACGTCGGCCTTTTTAATCTGCCATTGAATGTCAGCGGCGCGCCAGGCGGCTTCAGCAGCGAGCGGGGAGTTCTGGAAGATTTCGACTACGCGCCGATAAAGCAGGTGAGCGGTTTGTGCGGCATTGGCGGGGCCACGCGGATCGGAGGCCTCGGATTCTTCATTGGCGGCTTCGCCCATGAGGATCTGGTCGCCGTTGGGAGTGTTTTCGTCAACGATGCCGCGGGCCTCAAGCCAGCCGGAGATCGGGGGCGTGGTGTCGTCGGTGCCCACCCATGGCTCGTCTTCTGAATTGTGGATCTCCTGAACGTCAGTGTTGGCGAAGACGCGCAGCCAGGTGCCGCTGCGCTCGGCAATGACCATTTCGCGGCCGGGGGCAACGCGGTCGACCTTCTGCGCGCCGCGGTCAGGGGAGACGTAGAGGGGGGTGCTGCGCAGGGCGACGGCGCGGGGGCCGGCGATGGGCTTTACGATCTGCTCCTTCTTTTGTTTCTGATCAGAGACGGGAGCGGCAAACGAGAGGATGGCGCAAGTAAAGGGCAGGGCGACGAGCCAGGGCATCAACAGGCGAGTTCTCATCAACGGCATCATAGACGAAAGGACGGCTGAGGCGGGCGGGCGTAAGCAGGTGGCCCGGGCGCGAATCTGGGCTACGCGGGCGGGTGCTGGCGGGCGGAGACGAGGCGGGAGATGGTGATGGCCACGTAAAGAACGCCGACCGCGGCCTCGAAGGTAGCCAGCATGCGTGCGGCCGGCCTCACGGCCAGTATGTCGCCATAGCCAAGCGTGGTGAGGGTGGTGAGGCTGAAGTAGAGCATGGTGCTCCATGGTGCGCTCAGGGGCAGGGGCGTGCCGTTCTCCTTGAAGGATCCGGGCTGCACGATATTGAGGATGTTGTAGAGGGCAAACCAGCACATGCCGAGGAGAAAATAGAGGCTTACCGAAAGATAGAGGCTGGCCGTGGAGGAGTTTCCGGGCTCGCCGAGATAGATGAAAAGGCTGATGGAGACAAGAAAGAGAAACAGAGCCAGCGCAATGCCGTTGGCCAGCAGCAGAGCTGGTGTAGGGTGAAACAGGGCCATGCCGAGAAGCACCATGGATGCCGCGGCAATGGGAATGGCGCTCCAGAACAGGACCCGTTTCTCCGCCAGTTCCATGGCGGCCGCCACGAGGGCAACGTAGAAGGTAACGAGGATGATGAATCTGCCGATGGCGCGGTCCTCAGAGAGCGCGGGGAGGATGTAGAAGAGGAGGATGGAGACGAGGAGGAGCCTCGATCGCCGATCGCGATTGAGCAGGCCGGCGGGGCCGAATAGACTCTGCAGGACGCCTTCGTAGGTGATTTGCATTGGTCGAGTTCAGGCGATAGTTGCGGATTGCGCGACATTCGTGAGTCGCTGGTTGATGCGAGGGTATGCGGCGGCGGAGTGCAGAGAGACAGGTAATTCTGCCAGTTTGCGCGGCGATCTAAGAGTTTGATTGTTTGGGATGGCGCTGATCCGGCAATCCCCGTTTGTGCATGCGGTGAAAGCCGGGGCCGGCGTGAGACTCGCCTGAGGGAGTGTTCCGTGGCTGCGATCAAGAACAAAGATGTGGTGAAGAGAGCCCGTACGTTTGCCAAGCCATTTTGCGTAACGGACGGAAAGAAGTTCAAGCTGAAGGATTTCGATCCGAATGAGACGATGGGCCTTGAAGCGGAAGACAAGCCGCGGGCAAAGGAAGCGCTGACGTCGGGCGTGAAAGTGCTTGCCGAGTTACAGGATATGTTATATGCCCAGGATAACTGGGGTCTCTTGCTCGTGTTTCAGGCGATGGATGCGGCGGGCAAGGATGGGGCCATCAAGCATGTGATGTCCGGTGTAAATCCGCAGGGGTGCCAGGTGTTCTCGTTCAAGGGTCCGTCGGCCGAGGATCTGGATCACGACTATCTTTGGCGCTGTATCCGGTGTTTGCCGAACCGCGGGAATATAGGGATATTCAATCGCAGTTACTATGAAGAGACACTCGTGGTGCGGGTGCATCCCGAGTATCTTTCCAGACAGAAGGTGCCTCCTTCCCTGATTACCAAGAGGGTGTGGGACGAGCGCTTTGAGGACATACGGTGTTTCGAACGGTACCTGAGCCGCAACGGGATTAAGGTGGTGAAGTTCTTCCTCAACGTTTCAAAGAATGAGCAGAAGAAGCGCTTTTTGCTGCGCGCGGAGCGACCCGAGAAGAACTGGAAGTTTTCTGCATCGGATATGGCGGAACGCGGCTTCTGGAACGATTATCAGAAGGCTTATGAAGACATGATCCGGAACACGGCGACGCCGGAGAGCCCCTGGTATGTGGTGCCGGCTGATAACAAGTGGTTCAGCCGGGTGGTGGTGGCGGCGGCGGTGATTGAAAGCCTGTCGGAATTGAATCTTGCATATCCCAAGGTGGATGCGAAGAAACTGGCGGAGATTGCCGAGGCGAAGAAGGCATTGTTGGCTTCGAAATAGCTCCGTTCATTTATGGAATCTGAGTCTTTCAAAGTGGGACGCTGCGCGCACTCTCGTGATTCTCATCACGAGGGTGCTTCAGCCCGCGCCGATAGGATCTCCATCGAAGGCCTGCAGCACACGTTTTGCGATGTTTCCAGCGGAGTGTGCGCGCAGAGCCTAGCTCTTTTGCCGAGGTGGGCCGATGGGGTATGTTCCGATCATGTGGGGCGCGTGGGGTATGGTGTTTCTTACTTTTGTTGCGTTCAAAGTGTACGTATCCAGGATGAGCCGCAACGAGGATGATCAACTGGTGCTGCAGGAGTCCTCTGACCATGTGCGCGAGGAGCAGGAGGCGATCATGAGCCAACTGCAGAGGACCAGGCCGGTAGGCCGCGCACTGCTTGGGTTGCTGGGGGCGATGACGCTTTACGTCGCGGGCTATTACCTGATGGATGTTTTCCGGCAGTTCAAATAGGACGTGCAAGTGGCAGGTGCAGAGCGGGTGGTGCTTGAGCGCGCAGTATACTCGTTGCAATGTCGAGACTATGCTTGCCCCGTAGCGCCACCCTTCTAATTGCTGTGTGCCTGGAAGTTGCAGGGATGCTGCATGCCCAGAGCTTTCGCGTACACATTCCCGAGGAGGCGCGCCCGCTTGCGAGTGGCGGAGAGCGCGCGAGCGCGCCGGGTCCGCTGGACGGGCGGTTGTTGCTGCTGTTGTCGAACGACGCGAGCGTCGAGCCGCGGATGCAGATTGATCTTTCGCCGCGAACACAGAACGTGTTCGGGATGACGCTGGAGAGCGCGAATCCGGGAAGTGTGGTGAAAGTGGACGATGGGGCGGCGGGCTATCCCCATCCGCGCCTGAGCGAGGTCCCGGCCGGACGCTACAGAGTGCAGGCGGTGCTCAACCTATATGAGACGTTCCATATGGGGGACGGCCGTGTGCTGAAGCTGGCTCCCGATCGCGGAGAGGGGCAGCACTGGAACATTGCTCCGGGGAATCTTTACAGCAAGCCGCTTGAGATAACGATTGGATCGAACGGCAAGCCTGAGCGCGATGCGGACATCACGCTGAGCGAGGTGATTCCGCCGATTGTGCCGGTTCCGGATTCCGAGTTTGTACGGCGGCTGCGCATTCAGTCAGCACTGCTGACGAAGTTCTGGGGACGGCCCGTGTATCTGGCCGCGACGGTACTGCTGCCGGCGGGTTTCGATCAGCATCCAGACGCGCGCTTTCCGCTGATGCTGTTTGAAGATCACTTTGACGATGAATTTACGGAATTCCGCAGCACGCCTCCCGATCCCAACCTGAAGCCAGACTACTCGGAGCGGTTTCATCTGGAGGGTTACAACCGCATTCAGCAGCAGGAGGCGTACAAGCTTTACCAGACGTGGATTTCGAAGGACTTTCCGCGCTTCATGGTGGTGAAGATTCAGACCGCGAATGCGTTCTATGACGATAGCTATGCTGTCGATTCGGCGAACCTGGGTCCTTACGGGGAGGCTATTGAGACGGAACTGGTTCCGGCAGTGGAGAAAAAGTTCCACGGCATTGGGCAGGGCTGGGCTCGGTTCCTATACGGAGGATCGACGGGCGGCTGGGAAGCGATGGCAGCGCAGGTGTTCTATCCGGATCACTATAACGGAGCGTTCATCGCGTGCCCTGATCCGGTTGATTTTCACGCCTATACCAACATCGACTTGTACAAAGACGCGAACGCCTACTTCATCAACGGCGCCAACAAGCAGGTGGAGCAGCCGGCCATGCGCGACTACCTGGGGCACATGATGATTACGCAGCGCGGGGTGAACCAGTATGAGGCCTCACTGGGCGACCATGGGCGTTCCGGCGAGCAGTACGACATATGGCAGGCGGTTTTTTCGCCGGTTGGCGCAGACGGTTATCCAGCGCAGATTTTCAACAAGCAGACCGGCATGATCGACCACACGGTTGCGCAGTACTGGCATGACCACTATGACCTGACAGCGAAGCTGCAGCGCGAATGGCCGCAACTGCAGCCCAAACTGGACGGCAAGCTGCATGTGTATGTGGGTTATGAAGACACTTACATGCTGAACAACGCGGTGTACCTGCTGCAGGATTTTCTGGACAAAGCCAATCCGCCTGCGCATGCCGAGGTGGCATATGGGCCACGCGCGGAGCACTGCTGGAATGGCGACCCCACACTGCCCAATGCCTATAGCCGGCTGCATTACGAGACGATGTATGTGCCGAAGATCATGCAGCGGATTCAGGAGACAGCGCCGAAGGGGGCAGACCTGAAGAGCTGGCGATATTAGAAGCACAGGCTGAACAGGGTGCGGATAAAGGCCAATCTGTGTGGCCGAAGGCGCGAGCCGATCCATCAGGGGCGAGGGGCGCTGCACGCGACTTTCCGCACGGAGGGATCATCACCGGAGGGTAGGGAAAGCAGCGGCGGACTGGATTGTCGAGCTACCTCTGGTACTGCTCGTCGGTGACGTGTTCCATCCAGTCAACAACTTTCCCGTCCTTCTTCTCCTGGATGGCGAAGTGGCTCATGGCGGTGGTCGGCGCGGCTCCGTGCCAGTGCTTTTCGTTGGGAGCGAACCAGACAACGTCGCCTGGATGGATTTCTTCGACCGGACCGCCTTCGCGCTGTGCCCACCCGCAGCCTGCCGTCACGATAAGTGTCTGGCCGAGCGGATGGGTGTGCCAGGCGGTTCGTGCGCCGGGCTCAAACGTCACCGAGGCACCCGAAACGAGCGCCGGGTCGGGCGTTGTGATTAGCGGATCAATGCGAACGGTTCCGGTGAACCAATCCGTCGCGCCTTTCATGGATGCCTGCGATCCAACTCGCTTGATTTCCATCTTTTCTCCTTCGAGGTTTCCGGGCCCGGCCTGGTGTGCGGGACACACGTAGGGCGCCTTTGCTAATTGTCAACGAAGAAGGCGAACAGGAGCCTCTTCCGCCATGCTCCAGATCCCCTTCTACCCGCTATCCCACTACTAAGCCTCTGACACCCGCAATCGCGCGTTGCTTCCGTACGGAAAGCGCCTTGATATTGGAATATTCTCCGCCCGCCCACAAAGAAGCACCCGGGCCGTATGCCGAAGCCGCAGCCTGGGCGCGCGCGGGGGCGTCGCAAGCGGTCTCCATGGCAATAAATCCAACCGCTACACACAACCTGAACCAGCGTCTCAAATGAATCATCAGCACTTGTGCAATCCCGTTGCGTGCGGTTAGAAAAGCGATTTGACTTTCAGAGTCACCGTGGTTGAGTGCGACCACATTTGGGTGCCGTTAGCAGCCGTTCCTGAGACCGCGATGGTTTGATTGCCCACTGGCGTTCCGCCAGTGAGTGCGCGGGGGCCGCTGCAGCCACCAGATACCGCAACACCAAGAACGACAAGCAGCGCCAGAAGCGTGGATATTTTGCGCCGTGCGCCGCCCATCCATAGAAAGACCAGCCCGGCCAGCGCTGTTACGCCGCCCAGTCCCTTCCATGGATGGATCGCCTGTGCCGCCTGAGCGGGCGCGGACGTCTGCACGGTGAGCTTTGCCGAGCCCGTGCCATCGGCGAGAGTCGACGGCGAGAACGCGCAGGTCGTATTGGCCGGCGCCTGAGTACATGCAAGTGTGACCGGCAAACCGAAGCCATTCTGCGGTGTGATCGTGACTGTGTAAGCGGCGGACTCTCCTGTGTAAGCGGAGCGCGCAGAGGGTGCCGCGGAAATGCTGAAGTCCGCCGGCGTAATCATTTCAACCACGATGCTGGAGGTGCTTGGACTGTGGCTCGCGTCGCCACCATACGCTGCGGTCAGATTGTGCGAGCCAACGCTCAATCTGCTGACACTCAGAGTCGCGCTGCCCGACCCCAGGACAACTCTGTCCAGCACCGCTGCTCCATCGTAGAAGGTTGCAGTTCCGGTCGGAGACGCGGAGGTGCTGGTGACGGAGGCCTGAAGAGCAACCGTAATACCAAGTCCTGCCGGATTGGGGGACGCGGTGAGCTGGGTGCTTGTTGGTGCCAGAGTGACCGTCACCGCGATCGGCGCGGAAACCGAGCCTCCATCCGTCGTCGATCCCGCATACTCCGCGGTGATGAAATAATTGCCCACCGCGGGAGTAATATCCAGTGCCGCCTGCCCGTTGTTCAGAGATACCGACCCGAGGATAGCGGACCCGTTCACGAAGATGACCATGCCAGCAGGCACAGGACCGCTGGCAGCAGTGACAGTCGCCGTCAGGGTTAGCGGTTGACCGACGGTCAGCGAAGTGGCCGAGGCTTGCAGCACGGTCGTGGTGGTTGACGTCACTGTCAACTGCAAGGGTGGAGACGACTGCGACGCGACATCCGTGGCCGATCCGCTGTAACTCGCCGTGAGGGAATAGACTCCCGCCGCAGGCGTGAGCGCAAATGTGGCCACACCGGCCCCGTTTAATGAGGCGGCGCCAAGGGATTTGTTGCCGTCCAGGAACGTCACAGTTCCGGTGGGCACAGGGCCGCTGGCGGCGATCACAGTTGCGGTGAGCGTTAGCGTCTGTCCCGCCATCAATGTGGTGGCCGAGGCTTCGAGTTTGGTCGTCGTGGCGATCAGCGAGTAACTGGGAGCGGTTCCAACCACCCGTATGCGGCTGTTGTTCAGATCTGCGATGTAGAGATTGCCTGACGCATCGGTTGTCAGATTGACGGGATTCGTCATCTCAGCGAAATTCGCCGGGCCGCCATCGCCGCTAAAACCACAGGTCCCATCGCCAGCATAGGTGCTGATAAACCCCGATGCGCTGTCAACCCGACGGACTGCACACGCATTGAATGTCGAGATAAACAGATTTCCGCCTGCGTCGAATGCAATACCGCTGGGCTCGTTAAGTTCGGCGCTGGTTGCCGGGCCGCCATCCCCTGCCGAGCCCTGGGTTCCGGTTCCTGCAATGGTGGAGATGATGCCGGTGGCCGCGTCGACGCGCCGGACCCGCTGGTTCACGGTGTCTGCGATGTAAACATTTCGCGCGGAATCAATTCCGACGGCGAGCGGCTTATTCAACGTGGCACTCGCCGCAGGTCCGCCGTCGCCGCTGAATCCGCCGGAGAGGTTTCCGGCGATTCGATCTATGATGCCCGTCGCGGCGTTGAGCTTCCATACGCACGAATTGCCGAGATCGTCGAGATAGAGATTCCCGGAAGAATCGATCACGATTCCATAGGGCCCCAGGGAGGCTTGGAGTGCAGGGATTCCCGTACCAGTCGCGCCCGGACTACCGGTTCCGGCAATGGTTGTAATGATGCCGGTCACAGCGTCCACTCTGCGCACCAGGCTGTTTCCCCAGTCCGCGATGTATAGGTTGCCGGCCGCGTCGAGCACAGCTCCCATGGGGAACGAGAGCTGCGCGCGGGTCGCCGGGCCGCCGTCTCCCGAGCATCCGAATTGTCCAGTGCCCGCGACCGTGGTGATCACGCCAGTTGCTGCGTCCACACGCCGGATCACGTGGTTGTTTGAATCAGTAATGAAGAGATTGCCGGCGGTATCCTTGACCGCTTCCATGGGGGAGTCCAATTCGGCGCTCAATGCCGAGCCCCCATCGCCCTGATAGCCGCGGGTTCCATTTCCTGCATAGGTGTAAATGTTGGGCGCATTTCCGGGTCCCTTCACGGTGACCGCGACCGCTGGCGAAACTGACGCCTGGTCGCTGGAAGAGCCCCCGTAGCTCGCGGTAATCGAATATGTGCCGACCGCGGGCGTGATGGTCACGGCGGCAACGCCGCTGGCGCTCAAGATGCCGGAAGCTAGAAGTGCAGCGCCGTTCAGGAATTGCACGGTTCCGGCCGGGGTGCCACCGCTGCTTGCGGTGACAGTTGCGGTCAAAGTGAGCGATTGTCCTGCGGCCAGGGCCGTGGCGGAGGCCTTCAATTTAGTCGTTGTCGGAATAAGGGCGGCAAAAGGCGGCGCGCCGATGACCCGGACCCGATGGTTAAAACTGTCCCCAATGTATAGGTTTCCTGCGCCGTCAAAGGCGACGCCGACGGGATACTCCAACAGAGCATCGACGGCCGGGCCCCCATCGCCCAAACTGCTGCCGCCTCCCGCGAATGTGCTGATGATGCCGGTCCTTTTGTTGATGGTGCGAATCCTGCCATAGACGGAGTCGGAGAAGAAGATGTTCCCTGCGGTGTCAAGCGTGACGGATGATGGTTGATAAAGCTGCGCGTCCACGGCAGGTCCGCCATCCCCGCTAAATCCTTGCTTGCCAGTCCCGGCCACGGTGCTGATGATCCCCGTGGCTCCATCCACTTTCCGGATCTGCGCGTTGTACCAATCCATGATGTAGAGATTGCTTTCCGAGTCGATTGCGAGTCCGTACGGGGCGCCAATTGCAGCCAGGGCGGCCGGGCCTCCGTCACCACTGGGCCCGACGCCGCCAGCGCCCGCAAACAGTTTGATGATCCCCGTTTTAGCGTCGACCTTACGAACCGAGCCCCATTGCGAATCCCCTACGTAGAGATTGTCTGCGGCGTCGAATGCCACGGCTGCGGGCAGGATAAAAAGCGCGTTGGTTGCCGGACCCCCATCGCCACTGATGCCGAGAGAACCGCAGACGCCTGCGACGGTGGTGATGATCTTCGTCTGAGCGTCAACTTTCCGGACGCAGGCATTCCATGCATCCGCGATGTAGAGGTTTCCCTCGCTGTCCAATGCTACGTCCATTGGATTGTTCAGTTGAGCGCTGGTTGACGGGCCACCATCGCCCGAGTACCCGGCCACATCAGTGCCCGCCACTGTGGTGATGATGCCCGTTGCAGTATCGATCACCCGGACGTGGTTGTCCTTCCCTTGCGGTCCGTTCCCCACAAATACATGACCAGATTTATCGACGCTCACCCCCGCCGGAAGGGTGATTCCCGCATTTACTGCCGGTCCGCCATCTCCGCTGAAAGCCTCGATTCCGTCGCCCGCAAAGGTGTAGATGTACGGCGTCGTATTCGTTCCTTGTGCCACGGTGACAGCGACTGCCGTCGAAATGGACGCGACTTCGACACCATTGCCGCCATAGCTGGCGGTCATGGAGTAATTGCCTGCAGCTGGCCACAGAGTGATCTGCGCATTTCCGGCGGCGTCGAGTGAAACCTTGCCGAGAGAAGTGGACCCATTCAGGAAGCTCACCGGCCCAGTGGGAGCGGCGCCGCTTGCAGCGGTGACCGTTGCCGTCAGTCTTAAGCTCTGGCCCGTCGTCAGTTTGCTTGCGGAAGGCGTGATCGACGTGCTGGTTGAGATTCCATTCACCGTAACCGCTACCGCCGGGGATGAGAAAGACGGCGCAATGGTAAGAGAACCCTCGTAGGTAGCGGTTATGGCATGGGAGCCGGCCGCGGGCGAAAAGTCGAGCGACGCAACGCCTCCGCCATCCAACGCCGCGGTTCCAAGTTGCAGCGCGCCGTCGGAAAACGTGACCGTTCCCAGGGGCACACTGCCACCGGGGGCGGTAACGGCTGCCGTTAAAGTGAGGGCCTGTCCGGCCTGTATAACCGCGGGAGTCGCGGTAAGGCTTGTGGAACTGGAAATCAACGAACCGGGACGGAGGACGCGAATGCGTTGGTTGCCGCTATCCGCGACGTAAAGACCGCCTGCGGGGTCTACAGCGATTGCGGAAGGCGCATTCAATTTGGCGGCAGTAGCCAGTCCGCCGTCCCCTGAAAATCCCTCCACTCCGATTCCGGCAATAGTGGACACAATGCCCGTGTTCGCCTGAATCCTTCGGATGCGATTGTTGCTGGTATCCGCTATGTACAGGTTTTCACCTGCATCGAAGACCAACCAGGATGCGCCATTGAATTCCGCGTTCGCCGCCGGTCCGCCGTCGCCTGCATAGCCACCGGTCCCCGTGCCGTAAATTGTTGAAATAAGCCCCGTGGCTGCGTCAACTTTTCGAATCCGGTTGTTGCCGGTATCGGCGACCAGCAGATTGCCACCCGCGTCGAACGCAATGCCGTATGGGGTGCTCATCTCTGCCTCTGTCGCGAGTCCGCCGTCCCCGCCGAAGCCTCCAAAAACCCGGACCTTGCCGGCATATGGCGTCAGGATGCCCGTGACGATATTCACCTTCCAGATGCAATTACTGCCCGAGTCATCGATGTAGTAATTCCCCTGGGCGTCGAACGCAATGGCGTAGGGCCCGTTCAAAACCGAGTCAATGGCCCGCTGCCCAGGCGGGGCCTCGCCGGACTCTCCATTGCCCGCAACCGTCGAGATCAGTACCGACTTAGCATCGACCTCTCGCACTCGCCGATTGCCATAGTCGGCGATGTACATGTTGCCCGCACTGTCGAACGCAACGCTTTCGGGGCGATCAAGCTCCGCATCCTGAGCCGGACCGCCATCGCCGCTGAATCCAGAAGTTCCATTGCCGGCTACGGTGACGATGAGCCCGGTCACCGCGTCGATCCTGCGAATGCGGTTGTGCCCCGCATCTGCGATAAAGATGTTTCCCGAGGCATCAAGCGCTACCTGATTGGGTGAAACGAACCCGGCGTTGGCGCCTGCCCCACCGTCTCCCAAAATGTAAGCGCCGTTACCGGCAAACGTGGCGATGGAGGCATTTGCGAGCGAAGCAGCGGAGGGCAGAGCGCGCAGTTCGGCGGCACGCCCGGAAAGGGGCGGCTCCCCCTTCATGGGCTGGGCGGGTATAGACAGGACCCCGCAAATCAAAGCTACGCACAAAACGGCAGGGCGAGAAAAGCTCAAGGGTTCCCCAGTGCAAAGGTGCATGAATGTAAGTTGAGAACGTAGAGCCATTCTAGTCCGCATTTGCGAAATGCAAGACAGGAAATGTCGACTTGCCAAACCCTCATGGAATCTAGAGTCCCGAACGGGACGTTAGCTACACCAGGGTCCAGAACCGCCCGCTTGGACGTATTAACGGCCCACCCGCTGAAGGGGGCTCTTCTGAGTTCCGGTAGGACAACCGCCGATTCTTCAATGTCGCCAATTCTTCAATTCCTGCCGCTGTAAACCGGAGAACTCCGCGATCTCGTGGTTCGGCAGGTCAGACCCGGCCGTAACCCAGTTCGAGAGCCGTTGCTTCCGTGCGCTCGGAGCGCTCGTGGATCGGCTCCGGGGTTAGTGGCGCTATGTTGGGCCTATTGGAAGTCTTTGGACGGTTTGGTGAAGAACTTGTCGACCTGCTGGTCGAAGTCGTCGGTGTGTTCGCGCAGGGTGCCGTGTCCAGAGTTAGGGACAACCCAAAGGTTCGCGTGGGGAATGTTCTGGTAGATGAGAACGGTGTGGGCAATGGAGATGAGGTCGTGGTCGCCGCAGATGATGAGCGACGGGGCTTGGATAGTGTGGAGTTGGACGAGCGTGATGTGGGGCTCCTGCCAGTCGAGGAGGAAGAGCTTGCGGTCGTTCTTCTCCCGGGGGGTGGGGTAAGTCTTGTGAAGGCCGGAGTCGTATTCCTTCTTTTCGTCGTCCCAGAGGCCGGGCTGGAAGGCATCGGTGGTAGGCCAGAGGTTGGCGCCGGTGGAAGCGAGGCGCTGTACTTTTTCAGGATGGCGAATGGCGAGCAGCAGTGCGTTGATGCCGCCGTCGCTCCAACCGATGACGTAGGCAGAGGGGATGTGCATTGCGTCGAGCAAGGCGGCGTAATCATCTGCCATCATCTCGAAGGTGAGGGCATGGTCGGGGTCAAGCGATCTGCCCTGTGAACGGCTGTCGGCGAGGATGACTTTGTAGTGCATGGCAAAGTAAGGAATATTCTTCGCGAAGGCACTCATGTCGCCGTTGTTGCCGTGAATCATAAGCAGAGGCGGACCACTGCCATAGACTTCGGTGTACATTTTGAAGCCATTGATGTCGTAGAACTTTCCCGCGGCTGGATTGTGATCGTATGGAATTGGCGCGGCCTCCTGCGCGCGAGTCATCGTGGCGCAGAGAATGAACGGAAGCCAGACGGCGGCAGGGGAGCAGTGGCGAATGGTTCGCAGCAGATGCATCGAGGAGTCTCCATTGCAGCGAAGAGCATGTGTCAATCGCATGGTAAATGACTGCGTGTTGAGTTCATTCGACCTAGTCATTGCGCAGCGCTCGCATTGGATCTACCTTGGCCGATCGTCGCGCCGGAATCCAGCACGCCACGAGCGCCACTCCAAACAGAAGCGCCGCAACCCCGCTCAGGCTCACCATATCCACCGTCTTCACTCCATAGAGTGTGGAGTGCATCAGGCGTCCTAGCCCAAACGCTCCGGCCACGCCAATCGCGAGCCCTACGACGGCCATGCGCAGTCCATTGCCCATCATGAGCTGCACCACTTCATGCCGCCGCGCGCCCAGCGCCATGCGCACGCCGATCTCGTGGGTCCGTTGTGCCACGGCGAACGACATCACGCCATAAATCCCTACGCTGGCCAGAAGCAGCGCCACCACGGCAAACGCGCCGAACAGGATCATCTGCGCACGGTCGCTCGAGCTCTCCTGCTCCATCATTTCAGTCATAGTGCGCACATGGTCAATGGATGCGCCGGGTTCTACGGCCGTCACCGCCTGCTGCACAGAGCTGCTCAAGCTAGACGGAACATTCAAGACGGTTCGGAGGGCAATCTCATACGGGCGACCCGCAACCCACTGGCAAATGTACATCTGCGGCTGAACCTCGCCTGTGAGGTGTTCGTTGTTCAAAACGTCGTGGAAGACTCCGACTATTTGGAACTCCGTGGGCGACGGCGGCCGAGTTCCGTCACGAACAACCGCCGGGGGAGGAAACGAGAGCCGATGGTTCAGAGGGTCTTCGTTTGGCAGGTACCGCCGCACGAACGTTTCATTCACAACTACGACGGGTTGAGATTGGGGCCTGTCGCGATCGCCCAGAAACCTTCCGCGCATCAGACGAATCCCAAAGGTGGAAAAGAAGCCTGGGCTCACGGCTTCAAGATCTGCCACAGGCATGTGCGCCTGATCGAAAGGCTGCCCCACCACAGTAAATGGAAACGAATTGGATCCACTCATCGGGATTCCGGTGGACAGAGCCGCATCCGCCACGCCGGGAATCTGCCTCAGGCGCTCCAGCAGCACGTCCTGGCGGGCGATGTTCTGCGCCGGATTGTCCGTCCAGCCTGCCCCGTTCTTTTTCGGATGGAACTCTGCGGTTAACACCCGCTCTGCCGTGAATCCCACATCAATATGGCTCAAGTTCCAGAAGCTGTGCAGCGCCATGCCCGCCCCGGCCAGCAGCGTCAGCGCCAGCGCAATCTCCGTCACCACCATGACGGACTGCAGAGGCGTCCTGCCCCTGCCTCCTGTAGCGCGCGAGCCTTGCTTCAGCGCCTCGCTCTGATTGATGCGCGCACTGCGCCACGCCGGCGCGCACCCCGCCACCGCGCCGGAGATTACCGCGATCAGCAGCGCGAAACCGAGCACCGGCAAGTTTATTTGCACAACTGTATCGGTCGACTCCAATGCCAGGTTGGGCAGATACACGATGCTGAGCTTCATCAGGCACCAGCCCAGCGCAACTCCGATCGTTCCGCCCACGAGCGCCAGCGTCAGGCTCTCCGTAAGCAACTGTACAAAGATCTGGCCGCGCGATGCCCCGAGCGCCGTGCGAACCGCCAGTTCCTGCGCACGTGTCGTTCCGCGCGCCAGCAGCAGATTGGCGATGTTCGCGCAGGCAATCAACAGCACCAGTCCCACCGCATCCAGCAGCAGCCACAGGTTGCGCTGCGTCTTCAAATCCAACCAGTCGTTGCGGAAACTCTCGACAGTTAACGTGAAAGGGTTTGCGCCGTGCATCCGGTAGTGTTGCTCGGCAAACCGCTGATCGATCGCCGACAGCTCCGCCTGCGCCTGCGCAACGCTTACTCCCGGCTTCAGACGTCCGATCAGTATTCCGATCTGCGAGTGTGAGCTTGGCGAAAGCAGGACCGGCGTGGCAAACTCCACACCACCGCCCCTCTCATGTGGACTCGGCCTGAAAACGCCAATCACCGTATACGGCTGATCTTCAATGAGAATCGACTTGCCAAGAATGTTGGGGTCGAGGTTGTAGCGGTGCGCCCAAAGCCAGTATGTCAGGATCACGACATGGTCGTTGCCAGGACTTCCCTCGGTGGGCAGAAAGTCGCGGCCCATCAGGAGAGGTTGCTGTACCGTTCGCGTCTGCAGGCCTGGGGAGGTTGGTAGGCCCGCTTCCTGATCTGCCGTGTGATCCGCGTTCGTTAAATGCAGAGCCATCCACGACTGAAACGACAGGCCCTGAAAAGAGCGAGTCTGAGCCGCCAGATCCGCGTACTCTGTGCCGTCCGTCGGAACGCGTTCGCCCTTGTAATGGCGCCATACCACGACAAGTTGGTTCGCATTTGGGTAAGGTTCGGGCGACAGAAAAGTGGCCCAGATGATGCTGAAGATCGCCACGTTCGGTCCGATGCCTAAAGCCAGCGCGAGCACTGCAGTGACAGCAAAAGCCGGCGAGCGCCGCAACTGCCGCAGCGCGAACCGCACGTTCCGGCCCACGCTGCCCAGGCTCACCGTGGCATCGGCCGCCGTCACCCCTTCCCGCGCCGTTACAGGATTCCCAAATTGAACAAGAACGTCGCGTCGCGCCTCATCCGGCGACATTCCGTTGGGGATGCTTTCCTCCGTGCGCAGATCAACGTGCGACTGGAGTTCGGGGTCGATCTCGCGACTCAGGCCGCGCAGACGGAAAAAGTTGGCAAAGCGGCGAAATGCTGCCATGGAGTTCCTTTCCTGCTGTAGCAAACCTCAGGCAAAACGAAGGGCAGCGCGAACGCCTTGACACGTTGGTCGAAGTCCTTCTCGGCCTCCTGCAGTTGCTTGCGGCCCGCGGCGGCGAGCTTGTAGAAGCTTGCCTTTCGGCCGATCTCGGTCAGCGCCCAAAAGAAAGTGATCCAGCCGGCCTGCTCATTCTGTGCAGTGCGGGATAGAGCGAGCCTCTTTTATTCGCAGCACATCCTCTGAAGCGCTCTGGATGCGCTGCACGATGCCGGACCCACACGGAGCCATTGTACTGAGATTCCGGGAGCAAGGCGGGTTATTCGTTCGATTCCGACTTGCCCAAAAGATCCCGCCAGATGTCGCGTAGATTTCGCCCGTAAGCCAGTCACTTTATCGGCTGCCTACCGCGTGTCAACCGTCGATCGGAGTTTTGAGACTTAGTGCATGGACACTAACGGTGAAGACGGCCGGAAGATCTGGGGCGTTCGCCCTTTCGACCGATTCTCTCGATTGGAAGCGGTTAACGGCGTCTTCAGTAATTTCTCCACTACTGGTGCAAACTGTCGTTTTGCCAGACCTTCGCCCCCGAGCAGCCACTTGGCAGCCTCTGAGCAAACACCAATCCCCGGCCGCGCATCTTATGACTCAGTCTTAATCGGAGGCAAGCTGGTCGGGCTTTGATCAAGATGATGCCCAAGCAGCAACGCAGACACTCAGGTGTCTATCAGGTCAATCAACGCCGCGGTAATTCAACAGAAGACGAGGCGCCATGGTACCACCACAGAAGACCTTAAAGCACCTGTTCTGGCTCGTGCCCGGAACTGAAACCGCTCCAAAACGGCGGCTTAACTACAATTCCCTCCGGTGACCACCATGGCGGAGACCTCCTCAAGCCAGATCACGGGCGACGACATCATTTCCGAGCTGATACGCAATGTCGATGCAGGACGGTTCAAGGTGGGTCACACGGTCCTGCTTCCCTGCAGATTCAACGTGTACCTGCACGACCATGACTTCGCGCTAGTAGAGCCAATTGCGCAGGTCGTTCGGCGCGAGGCGAAAGATGCTCTGCGAGAATATCTTGAACGGCTCAACAAAGTGCGCCCACAGCAGGGCCTGTTGCAAAAGCTTCGGCCGGCGGCCGTCGAGAGCAGGCGTGAATACAAGATCCTCGAGAAGGACTGGTCCATTGACTTTCATCGTGGTGAAGAAGACCGCCTGCGTCACGGCGAAATCGAGATTTACTCGGATCTGGGGTCAGAGAAGAAGGCGGAGTTTGGCGCCGGCGCTAAGACGACCTTTGTCACACGTCATCCCGCGGATGGGGCGTTCACGCGAAATGCGACCGACGATTCAGAATTTCCCGGGCGTCCCTTTGCAATCGTCCGTTACACGGATCAGCTCGGGGAAAAGGTCTTTGCCATGACGCGGGACGAAATCGTGATCGGGCGCGGAGGAAAGGCTGTTTGGGTGGACGTGAAAGTCGACGGTCCAAATGACATTTCCCGCGAACACTGTCGCATTCGCCGCGACGCGGGCACCGGTCGTTTCTTTATCAAGGATCTCAGTCACTACTTCTCCGTCTTCAACATCAGCGGCGGAACAGCGGCGATCAGCACGACCTTCGCCACTCGCTGTTTCCCGTGCCGGGCAATGTAGCGGACCACCTCGCCGCCGCCCGTGGAGTGACCAACCATTGTGGCGTCGTTAATGTCGAGGTGTGTCATCAATTCGGCAAGATCGTCCGCATACTGGTCCATATTGTTTCCGTCACAGGTTTGGCCTGAACGGCCGTGACCGCGGCGGTCATGGGCGATGACGCGATACCCCCGCTTGACCAGAAACAACATCTGCGCATCCCACCCCGTCGGAGTGGCGGTTGCAGCCGGGAGCCGGCAAGAGGTACGACTGGTTTCAGAACGCTGGCGCTTGGCCGTTCGGGATCTAAGAGATTGCGATCGCTCCCAAGCGCCTAGCAGGCTGCAATCATGCGCCACTGATGCGCTGCCGGGCGACTACTCCGGCGCCAGCACGAGCAATTAAGATCCCAAAGTGACACATACGGTGTTCGAGGCAAAGACAAGGATGGGGTCCGTGCGGAAGGCTCTTCAAGTTGTTCTGCTCTGTATCGGCTTAGTCGCGCTGGCAGCCCACGCACAGGTGGGTTCTGTGGACCCAACCATCGGCAACATCGCCATTCTTCTGGCGCCCACGCGGCCGACGGTATATCTACCCAACAGCATGGTCCGGGTTTACCCGGTGCGCGACGACGGAGCGGCCGACCAGATCCAGTTCTTTCCTTTGACCATCAATGGGCACCGTGGCGCGGAGCTCTTCAGCATCATGCCGGGCGACGGCTCGCCCGCCGCTTACGACCAGGAGATTACGACACCGTACTTCTACGCAACGCGGTTCAACGATCTGGGCGCCACCGTGGAATTCACCGCGACCGAGCGCTGCGGATTCTTCCGTTTCGGCTTTGCTCACGGCCCAGCCAAACTTGTTGTTTCCGACCTCACGGCCGGGAAGATCCGTGTGCACGATGGCAACATCGTGGAAGGCGAAGAGCGATTCGACGGCATGGCTGCCTATGTGTATGGGGTATTCAGCAAGCCCGTCCAGGCAGCGGAGGACCAGCACGGTACGACACCGCGCGTGCTTGTTTCGGCGGACGCAGGCCCACTCGAATTCCGGTACGGCATTTCCTTCATCAGCAGCGAGCAGGCCAAGAGCAATCTTGAGCATGAGGCCGGTTCGCGCAGCTTCGAGGATCTCCGCGACGCCGCCAAGGCGCGGTGGAATGACACGCTTGGGCGCATCGTGGTGGAGGGCGGCACGGAGTCGCAGCGCCGAGTCTTCTACACCGCGCTTTATCGCAGTTCCGAACGCATGATCAACATCACGGAGGACGGGCGCTACTATAGCGGCTTCGACCACGAGGTGCACACCGATGCGCGCCCCTTTTACGTTGACAACTGGCTATGGGACACCTACCGCGCACTGGAACCGCTGCAGACCCTGCTTCATCCGGGGATGGAGGCAGACAAGCTGCAGTCGTACGTGCGCATGTACCAGCAGGGCGGCATCATGCCCACCTTCAATGAAGTCACCGGTCCGGTCGCCTGCATGAACGGCAACCACTCCGCTCCCTGGTTCGCGGACGCGTGGTTTAAGGGCGTGAGGAACTTCGATCTTGCAACCGCCTACGAAGGCATACGGAAGCGCTCGCTCGATAGCACGCTGTTGCCGTGGCGCCTGGGGACGAAGTCGCCGCTCGATGATTTTTACAATACGCACGGCTACATGCCGGCGCTGCGTCCCGGAGAAAAAGAGAGCTATCCGCAGGTGCACCCGTTCGAGAAGCGGCAACCGGTGCCGGTCACGCTGGGCAATAGCTTCGACGACTGGGCAATCGCGCAGATCGCCCGCGAGCTGCAGAAGCCCCAGGATGAGGCCTTGTTCCTGAAGCGCGCAGGCTATTACCGGAACCTTTTCCGCACGGACAAAGCCATGATGTGGCCGAAGGATGAGGCCGGGCTTTGGATCGAGCCCCTGGATCCCAAGTTCAGCGGAGGCATGGGCGGGCGCGACTATTACGACGAAAACAATGGTTACACCTACACGTGGGACGTGAACCACGACTATGCCGGTTTGATCGAACTGATGGGTGGCCCGCAAAAGGCCGAGGCCCATCTCGACCAGCTCTTCCGGGAGCCGCTGGGGCGCTCGCGCTACGAGTTCCAGGGCAAGTTCCCCGACTCGACGTCGATGGTCGGCCAGTTCTCCATGGGCAACGAGCCCAGCTTTGCGATCCCCTACATCTACGATCGAGTGGGCGCGCCGTGGAAGACGCAGTTGCGCGTGCGCATGCTGCTCGACACGTTCTTTAAAGACACACTCCAGGGCATCCCTGGAGATGAGGACGGAGGAGGCATGAGCGCCTTCGTCGTCTTCTCGATGATGGGGTTCTACCCGGTAACTCCGGGCATCCCTGTGTATGACATCGCCAGCCCGGTGTTCGAGAAGGTGACGATTCACCTGGAGAACGGCAAGGATTTTGTCATCCTGGCCCCGGGCGCGTCGCGGCAAAACAAGTACGTGGAGAAGGTCGTGCTGAACGGAAAACCGCTTGATCGCGTCTGGTTCCACCACGCCGACATCGCGCAGGGCGGCGTGCTGGAACTGACGATGGGCGACGCTCCGAACAAATCCCTCGGCGCAGCTTCGTCGTCGTTTCCGCCGGACAAGATCAGCATTCACCCGGAGGACTATAAGTAAGCGGCCGATTGAATTACCCCCACGCTGCTATCACGATCTGCTGACGCGGCAAAAGCGCCTAAGAGCTTCTGTCAGTGGCCGCTGAAGGTGATAATCCGGCTTATCCCCGATCTGAGCGATACCCCCGCTGACACCCCGGGTCAAGCTTGGACGTGCGTGGAGAAGCTGGGCGAATAAGGGATAGCGCCGACTAGATTTAAAGATTTCTTCAAATTACCTGAGGATGAGGGTGGACCGATCTGGACAACCTATGGAGAAGAAGTGGCGGAGGGAGAGGGATTCGAACCCCCGGTACCCTTTCAGGTACAGCGGTTTTCAAGACCGCCTGTTTCAACCGCTCACACATCCCTCCGCGTGAGCCCGCACGTGCATCATCACTATTGTAAGGCTTTTCTCCATCCGCCAAGCACCTGCCCGCTCTGTAACCGGCTCCGACTAAGTCTAATTCCAAGCCTCTTCTTGTCCCCTTACCTTCCGATTGGCAGATTTGCCCGGGTGCGTTTATTCTGAGTGTTCTTTCACCATCTCACCGCAAGTCCTCATTAGCATGCATCAATCCCGGCGCCTGAAGATGTGGCGAATTCGCCTCTTGATGTTCCTGGCCGTTATCGGTCCCGGGTTCATCACCGCCAATGTCGACAACGACGCCGGAGGCATCTACACCTACTCCGCTGCGGGCGCGCAGTTCGGCTACCTGCTGCTTTGGGTCATGATCCCCATGACCATCGCCCTGGTGGTGGTGCAGGAGATGTCGGCCCGCATGGGCGCCGTTACCGGCAAAGGCCTCAGCGACCTCATCCGCGAGGAATATGGGTTGCGCATCACGTTCTTCATGATGCTCGGGCTGGTGATCACCAACTTTGGCAACGTGGTGGCGGAGTTTGCAGG
>NZ_DASXYM010000177.1:0-18751 GCF_036502485.1 Occallatibacter sp.
GAGGGGATCATCGAGAGCGAGCCAGCGAATCACACGGTTTCCGAGATGGTCGCTCTTAATCTCTTTCTGCTTCTCGGATTTCTTCTTTGGTTTTCCGGCGGGGCTCTTGGCCGGTGGAGCAACTTTTACGTATGCCTTTTCGGCGGCCTCTTTGCTGCGGGCGATAAGCTCTTCGGTGGCGCGCAAGACCGGCTTTTCTGGTTCAAGGACATTGACCGGATCGGCGGGGCGGCCAGGCGCGGGGACATGAGATTCAACAATTGTGAGAGCGCGTTCAAGGACCGCGATGTCGGCAATCTCGATGGTGGGTGGCTGCTCTTCGCGAACCGCTGCGGATTCAAATCCGTCGAGGGATCCTGATGCGGGGCCGGGCGATTCCTCGATGGGCGTTTCGGAGATTTGCACCTCCGAGACGTTCTCGGCGAGGTCCGGTACGGCTGTCGAGGTGTTGCTTTGATTGCTTTCGACCGGCTCCAACAGGAGCGGAGATGCGGCTTGCCACGTGCTGGCGACTGCTACCGTGAACGCCCCCGCAGACGACATAGCTGCGGGCTGGATGGGGGTTGACGTCACTGCGCTGAACATCGAGATTCGCTCCGGAATCTGAACGGGAGCAATTGGGCGCTCTGGGAGCGGATCGTTCGACGTGACCAGCTGCGAGGGCGGTTCAGGTTGCGCGATTGAGTGACCAGAAGTTTCGATTGCGGAGCCGGGATCGGCGAGGAGCTGCTCGAGTTCTTCTTCGGAACAGATGATGAGCTTATCGCCAACTGCTGTGACGTTGGCAGCGAGCGAATTCATCGGCACGATGAGCGCACTGGTCGCATCTGGATGGAATTTGGGAAGGGGAACGCCCGGAGGTAGTTCTGCCGCTTCGATGATGGTCAGGTTTGAGTCGAGATACGCGAAGTCGATAGGAAAGATGCGGACGATTTGCGGGCTGTGCTGGAGATTGGTCAACCAGAAGGCTGCTTCGGGATTCTGCGCAAGGCCATCGAGGATGACCTTCATCAGCTTGAAGGGTTCACCGGCGCAGTCGGCAACGGTGATCCGGAAGCTGATTCGACGGTCCTTCGACACGTTATATGCACACGAAGTTCCGGTTTCCATTTGCGTCGCAATCATCGAGTGAAGGTCCGTTCAGGGCTTAGCGATCCGAGAGCCTCAATTCCAGGGGAGGTCGAGTATTACCGACCTTAGAAGATAGCATTGAATTGCCCTTGGCCGGTATTCCCCAAAGGTCGGGTAACTTACCAGCGAAATTCCATAAGGTTGTCGCCGTGGCATTGAGTATCCTCTGCGTACTCACCGGGTTGCAGGCGATTTCTCGCATTCTACGTCAAGGATGGCTGTGGAAATCCGAGGCGTGAAAAGGGCGGCCGCGAGGGCCGCCCGGATGTGGATCTCTAAACTCAGGCCGTTACTGGCTCGGTTGCGTTCACCTTTACTGGGGTGAGCCAGCCGAAACGGTCCGGCTTGAGACCGTTGGCAATGGAGAAGAACTCGTCGGCGATCTTTTTTGTGATCTCACCGGTTTTGCCATCCGCGACGAGGATTCGATCGATGGAGCGGATGGGAGTGACTTCGGCTGCGGTTCCTGTGAAGAAAACCTCGTCGGCGATGTAGAGCATTTCGCGCGGGACTGGCTGCTCCATAACGGCGAGGCCGAGATGACGGGCTATGGTGAGGACGCTGTCGCGGGTAATGCCGGAGAGGGCGGAGTTGGCGAGCGGCGGGGTGTAGAGGACGCCGTTGCGGACGAGAAAGACATTCTCGCCGGAGCCCTCGCTGACGAGGCCATTGACGTCGAGGGCGATGCCTTCGACATAGCCGTTCGTGTCGGCTTCCATGCGAATGAGCTGCGAGTTCATGTAGTTGGCGCCGGCCTTGGCGAGCGCGGGCATGGTGTTAGGCGCCAGACGGTTCCAGCTGGAGACGCAGACGTCTGCGGCTTCACCGCCGATGTACTTGCCCCAGGGGTAATTGGCAATGTAGATCTCAACCGGCGAACCCTTGGGGTTCACGCCCACTTCGCCGTAGCCGCGCAGCGCAATCGGGCGGATGTAGCACGGAGCAATCCCGTTCGCCTCGATGGTATCCACCACCGCCGCACAAAGCTCGTCCAGCGAGTAGGGAAGCGCCATGCGGTAGATCTTGCCTGAGTCCAGAAGGCGCTGCATGTGCTCTGGCAGGCGGAACACCGCCGCACCCTGCGGCTGCGTGTAGCAGCGGATGCCTTCAAACACGCTGGAGCCATAGTGCACCACGTGGCTCATCACGTGGAGGGTGGCGTTTTCCCAGGGAATCAGATTCCCGTTGTGCCAGATCTTCGAGGTGGGTTGGATAGGCATGAGAGGATCAACACTCCTTGCAGCGCGGAGCCCCGCGCGTACCTCTCAAGCCTACCGCGATCAGGGCGCACATGTCATCATGCGCGCCGTTCACGCAAAGCGCCGGAGAGTTGCTCGGGACGCGGCTACGGCACAGAAATGTCTCAGGGCCCGGTCCGCCCTCAGCGATGACGGCGAACAACGCAATCCATCCCAACCCTGGGTACCCGCGAGTCGAAATCTATTTAGATCGCGCTAAGTCCGGACTGAGCCCATCTCGCACCCCGGATGGCCGCAGGTGCAGAGAATCTCAATCTTCTGCGCTACGCCTTCGCAGTGTGCGCTGCAATATTTCGCGTTTGCAGGGGGGGTGCAGCTACATGCCGCATTGCCGCATTTCTTGGGGGTCTGGGCAGCCATAAAAGTTCTCCTCCTTCAGAAAAATCGGAGCCGAACCTGGGGGAATTCACCGCTTTACAAACAATTCCGCAAAAAGCATAGCCCAATTGCATTGCAGTTGTCACGGCGGGGTCGGCCCGTGCCGGCTCGATTTCTGCTTGCCCGGGCGGACCATGAGCAGAACACCGTCAGTCGGGCGGCGCAGGACAGGCTCGATCTTGTTCCTGCAAAGTTTCTTCAAGGGCGGATGCAGCTTGTGATAACGTTGGCTCCACCTTTCGAATCCCCTTTGGAGATCGACCTATGTTTGGCAGTTCGATCCTCGATGTCGCCATCGGCATGGCGGTTGTATATCTGCTCCTCAGCCTGATCGCGTCCGCGGTGCAGGAAGCCATCGCAGCGGTTCTACAGGCCCGATCTGCCAATCTGCTGCAGGGTCTGCATAGCCTGTTTTCGGGCGATATGGGAACGGACGGCAAAACGCGCCTGCTGTCGGCACTCTACGATCATGGGCTGATCCGCGGACTGTACCGCGATCCGCAGAAGGATTCAAAGAACCAAACGCTGCGCAAGTGGGACAAGATCCGCATGAAGCTGCAGGACAAGCTGGGCCTCGCGCCCCCGGCCACGGGCATGACCAGGATATCGAACCGGATGTTGCTGCCGGCGTACATCCCATCGCGCACCTTTGCGCTGGCGCTGATTGACATCGTTGATCCCGCCGCGGGTGGCGCAAAAACTGACATCGATGGCCTACGCACCAGCCTGGCAACAGCACTGAAGAATGACGTGGAGAACAAGGCCCTTCAGGCGCTTGCCGCCCTTGCGGATAGCGCACCCACCCTGACCGAGCTGCAGACCCGCATCGAGCACTGGTATGACGACGCCATGGACCGCGTGTCGGGCTGGTACAAGAAATACACCCAGAACATCCTCATGATCATCGGCCTGCTCATCGCGCTCGCGTTCAATGTGAACTCCATCCGCGTCGCAGCAACGCTGTGGACCGACAAGGATGCGCGCCAGGCCATGGTGGCCCTTGCGCAAAAAACCGTTGCCGAGGGCAATCCGACTGCGGGCCAGGGTACGGGCACGCCGGCCGGCAAGACCGTGCCGGAGATTCAAACGGAAGTTGAGCAGCGTATAAAAGCCGTCCAGGACGTAGCCGATACAAAGCTGTTGCCGCTGGGATGGACGACGCCGGTGTGGGGTGATGCGGACTCCCTGCGACTCAAGTTGTGGAAGGTCTTGCTCGCGCTGATCGGATGGTCCATGACGGCGCTGGCGCTGTCCTTGGGCGCGTCCTTCTGGTTTGACACGCTGAACAAGTTCATGGTCGTTCGCGGAACCATCAAGCCGGATGAGAAGAGCCCGAACGAGCCGTCGAAAGGATAAGAGCGGGGGGCGGTCTATAGCTATCGATTTGTGAGCGCAATCGGCTGTGCGGGATGGGGCGCAGCGATGCAATGATCGCGTTGATACCGGCTGGGGAGACGGCCCCGGGGTTTTTCAGATGGTGGAACGATCCCCTCGCCGGACCCTCATCCATGTGCGGCGGGAAGCGGATCTCGCGGCATGAGCTTCGCTCATGGCTGTTGCATATACCCCATGCCGTTGAGCACGCCTCGCATATAAGCAATGCTCTCAATGACCCCAGGCATGGGATCGTCGGCCTTGATCTCGTATTCCAGGTCAACGAATCCGTCATAGCGGATCGCGATTAATGCCTGGAAGATGGCGCGCACGGGCATCTTGCCGGCGCCCACCGCCACCTGGCTCTCCTTGTCCGTGAAGCTCGCCAGGTCCTTCATGTGTACATCGAACAGCCGCGGACCGACGGCGCGAATGGCCTCGACCACATCGGTCCCGGCGCGGACGGTGTGCCCCACGTCGATGCAGCAGCCAATGCGCTTGTCGAGCTGCTTGATGTCTTTGAGAACATTGAGCGGGCTGGGCCACAGCTTGTCCTCCGGTCCGTGGTTGTGAATGGCGATGCGGATGTCGTATTCCTTCGCGAACTTCTCGATGAGCGGCAGGGTTTCAGGTGTGGGATCGCCCGCCACGATAACAGGAATGCCCGCCCGCTTGACGTATTCAAACTGCGCGCGGACGTCCGCCTCGTCGTTCTTGCGAAAGTAAATGGCGCCGGCCGCATGCAGGTGGACGCCGTTGGCTTTGTAGTCGTCAACCGCGGCCTGCTCCTGCTGAGCATCGGTGGGCAGATGATCCTTTACGTCCTTGGCATTCAGCTCGGAAACGTGGAGCTGCTTGAGGAAAGGGATCATCTGCGCGCGGGTGAAGTTGCGGAAAGTGTAGCTGCAAAGGCCCAGGCGGATGGGTGAAGGCTTGCCGGAATCCGGCTGCGGCTGTGCGAAGGAGGGGATCGCGGCCGCTGCTGCGGCGACCGCGCTGGCTTTGAGGAGTCTGCGGCGAGAGAGGGTCGGTGTCATTTCCATCCTGGAGGTGGTTTACTTTCCTGGTTCGCGATTCCTGGGGGTTTCAGCGATTATCTTCGGGTTCGCTGGATTGCTGAATGCCTGCTTCAGACCGTCGGAGCCCAGCCCTTCTCATAGCTGCGGTCCCAGTACTTCATCGCCTCGGCGTCGTTTTGCACCTTGCCGTCCGCGGTGTTGAGCTTGAGGATCCGATTCGTCTCCCAGGCCACATTGGAAAGCTGCAGCATCGTAACCGCCACGTTGCCCACCTCGATAGGAGCGTTAAGCTTCTCGCCGGATTTGATGCCTGCGATAAAGTTGGCAAAATGGCGGTCGGTCATCGAGTCGCGCCCCGTCAAATCCGAAGAAGACGTCTGCTCCTGCTGTGCCTTCACCTCCCCGGTCTTCTTGCCCTTCCAGTCGTAAGTCTCGTAGCCGTCGCGGTCGACGATCACAGATCCCTCGGTTCCGAGAATCACAGAGCCGCGGTCGCGGTTGTAGGTCCGCATGCCCTGGCAGCTGTTGCCCTCCCACGTAATCATCTTGCCGGGATAGTTGAAGCTGGTGATGAGCGTGTCATAGAACTGCCAGTCGTCCTTGTACTGGTAACGCCCGCCCTGCGCGCTCACGGTCTCAGGAAAGTCGACGCCCAGAGCCCAGCGGCACACGTCCACTTCATGGGTACCATTGTTGAGCGTCTCCCCCGTGCCCCAGATCTTGAACCAGTGCCAGTTGTAAGGCTGGTAGTTATCCTTATAGGCCTGGCGCGGCGCCGGACCCTGCCACAGGTCCCAGTCGAGCTGCGGTGGAACAGGCGCGGCTTTGCCCACACCAATCGACTTGCGCGTGTTTGCGTACCAGCACTTGGCGAGATAGGCCGTGCCGATCGCCCCGGAGTGAATCTTGTCGACGATCTCAATGGTGTGCGGCGAAGAGCGCTGCTGCGTGCCCATCTGCACCTTCTTGCCGTACTTGCGCTGCGCCGCCACCAGCATCGCGCCTTCGGCAGGATTATGGCTGCAGGGCTTTTCCACGTAGACATGCTTGCCCGCCTTGAGTCCCAGAATCGCCATCGGCGTGTGCCAGTGATCGGGCGTGGCGATGGTGATCGCATCCACTTCTTTCTTGGTGAGAATATTGCGGAAGTCGCGCTCGGCGGCGGGCGCTTCGCCCATCTCCTTCTCGGTATCGTCTGCGAACTTCTTCAGCGTGTTCGCATCCACGTCGCACACGTGCGTGATGCGTGCGGCGCTCTTGTTCGCCTTGAGCGCGGAGAGATGCGCATAGGCGCGGCTGCGCACCCCAATCACGGCAAAGTTGAGGCGATCGTTGGAGCCCATGATCTGACCGTAGCTTTTTGCCGATGCGCTGATAGCGAGTCCCGCTGTGCCCAGTGCAAGCGTGTCGAGAAATTCACGCCGAGTGACCAATGTTGCCTCCGAGGAGATGAGATTTGAGCTGGATCGAAATGAAACTGCGCAGTTCAACTATGCGCTGTTCGCGCTGCGCAAATTCCAACCAGAGAATCTTACTCTCTCCCAGAGGCGCACATGGTGGCCTCCTGATCCAGGCCTGCTCAGACCCTCGCCGTAAGCCCGTGCAGATACTCGTAATCCAACTTGATGGCATCGAGCGCCGGCATCTCCGTGAATGGAGGTTCCTGCTCCACGAAAAGCGAAGTCACCGGCGTTTTGGCTGCGGCCGCGAGAATGGGCCGGTAGTCGATAGCGCCTCTGCCAAGCTCGGTGGGTATGGGAGCATTCGGGGCGCCGCCCAGCAGCGTCGTCGAAGGCGCGAACCCTTTGCGAAAGTCCTTGATGTGGAGCAGCCGATAGCGCTCCGGAAAGCGGCTGAGGTAATCGACGGGATTGTGGCCCGCGACCGTCATCCATCCGCAATCAAGCTCCAGGCACACCAGGGCCGGATCGGTAAGCTTCAGGAACTCGTCGTACCCCGTGGTGTCGCCGATCTTGCGAAATTCAAAGTTGTGATTGTGATACCCGAGCTGAAGGCCGGCTTTCTTCACCGCCTCCCCCACATGATTGAACTGTTCCGCGTTCCACTTCCAGTCATCGAGAGTGAGGCTGTTCAGCATGCGGCCCATCATCGCCCGCTGGTCTGACCCGGACGACTGGAATCGCGCCGGATCGGCCACCCACGGCACGGTGACAATCATGTATTGCTGCCCCAGTTCCTTCGCCGCGGCGATGGCCTGATCGAGGCCGCTCATCAACTGCGGGAGCATGTAATGGCCCGAGGGATTGCTTAACCCCGATTCTGCGAGGAATTTCTTGCAGTCGGCTGCGGAAACCTTGCTGAGCGGCGAGAGCTCCACTTGCTTGTAACCGACAGCCGCGACTTTGCGCAGTGTCCCCGCCGGATCTCGGTCGTAATCATCCCCGACGGTGTAGAGCTGCAGACCGAGAGGTTTTGCCTTCATATCCGTGCTCCCGGCATGGGCCGGCAGACAAGACGCGCCGGCCGCCAGCGCGCCTTGCAGAAATTCCCGGCGAGTGGGAACCATATCCATATTCGTCACCTTGAGAGCGGGAAGGGAATCGTCGCCGCCGAAGCTGCCGCAAACGACTTGCGGCGGCTTTCGCCGCCGCTGTCGATCCTACTACGCTTCCTTACGATGCTTCTGTTCCGTGACACTTTTTGTACTTCTTGCCTGAGCCGCAGGGGCATGGGTCGTTGCGGCCAACCTTCTCGCCCGTGCGGCGCTGGCTGGGCTGGCTGGCTGCGGAGCCCCCGGCCATGCTGGCGTGCGCAAGCTCACGCTGCTTTTTGCGCGCGAACTCCTTCTCCAGTTGGTCGATGGTCGTCTGCGGCGCCCGCGTCGGCACAGCGATCTCCCGCGGCTGCTGCGGTGCGCCGTGAGGCAGCGCCTGCGGCCGGCCGTTTCCTTCCAGCATGGGACGCGCTGCGCTGGCCACCGGCGGCGCGGCAGGCACTTCGCGGCGCGGCTGCGGTGCCGCGTTTACCGGCTGGCCATCGGGCCCGATGATCTGCATCCGGAAGAGGAACCGCACGGTGTCTTCCTGGAACTTGAGCATCATGGCCTCGAACATGTCAAAGGACTCGCGCTTGTAAGCCACCAGCGGATCCTGCTGCGCATAGCCGCGCAGCCCGATCCCTTCTTTAAGGTGGTCCATCGAGAGCAGGTGATCCTTCCAAAGGCCGTCGATCACGCTGAGCATCACCATGCGCTCGTGATAACGCATGGTGGGTGCGCCCAGAATGTTTTCCTTGGCCTCGTACTCCAGCTTCAGGCGTTCGAAAATCTCGTCGCCCAGTTCGTGCCGCGGAAGCTCCTGCGGCTTGATGCCAACCGCTTCAAGATCCAGCCCGAACTGGCTTCCCACACGCTCCTGAAGGCCCTTCAAGTTCCACTGATCGGCGTGCTTGCCTTCCGGCGTGAACTCGTCGAGCGCACTCGACAGAATCCCGCCAACGTAATCATCGAGAATGAGCTCGCGCTGATCCACGCCCTCCAGCAGTTGACGGCGCAGTCCGTACACCGCTTCGCGCTGCTTGTTCATCACATCGTCGTACTCGAGCAGGTGTTTGCGTGATTCGAAGTTCTGCGCCTCAACCGCCTTCTGTGCAGCTTCAATGCGGTTCGAGATCATGCGCGACTCGATCGGCACGCCCTCTTCCATGCCCAGGCGCTCAAGCAGGGTCGATACCCATTGCTTGGCGAAGATGCGCATGAGATCGTCTTCGAGCGAGAGATAGAAGCGCGAGGCGCCCGGGTCGCCCTGCCGGCCCGCCCGGCCGCGCAACTGGTTGTCGATACGGCGGGATTCGTGCCGCTCCGTGCCCAGGATAAACAGGCCCCCTGCCTTGATAACCTCTTCATGCTCCTTGGCTGCGGCTTCCGCGTGGACCTCGTTCACCGCGGCCCAGTCGGTCTCCGCAACCTCGAACTCCTGCCCCTGGTAGTAGAAACGCATGAACCCGGCGGGTGGCAGCGGATTGATCTTCCCTTCGCCAGCGCTGAGTGCGCGTGCGTTGCTCTGCTTCACCAGTTGCTGGCGGGTGGTGAAGTCGGCGTTGCCGCCCAGCAGAATGTCCGTACCGCGCCCGGCCATGTTGGTGGCGATAGTGACCATGCCCATGCGTCCGGCCTGCGCCACAATCTCCGCTTCGCGCTCGTGGAACTTGGCGTTCAGCACCACGTGCCGCACACCCTTGCGCTGCAGGATGGCGGAGAGCCGCTCCGACTTTTCAATCGATGTGGTGCCCACCAGCACGGGCTGCCCTGCTTCGTGCAGCTCCGCGATGTTGTCCGCAACGGCCTTGTACTTTTCCTTCTCCGTGCGGTAGACCATATCGGAATTCTCGATGCGCAGCATGGGCTTGTTGGTCGGAATCACGACGATTTCAAGCTTGTAGATCTTTTCGAATTCGGCGGCTTCCGTTTCCGCCGTGCCGGTCATGCCGCTCAGCTTCTGATACAGGCGGAAGTAGTTCTGGAAGGTAATCGTGGCCAGCGTCTGGTCTTCCTTGCGGACCTGCACGCCTTCCTTGGCCTCAATGGACTGGTGCAGTCCATCGGACCAGCGGCGGCCAGGCATCAGGCGGCCCGTGAACGTGTCGACAATGATGACCTCGCCGTCCTTCACTACATAATCGACATCGCGCTTGTAGAGCGCGTGCGCCTTGATGGCGGTCTCCACAAAGTGCTTGAGATCCCAGTTCTCCGCATCGGCAATGTTGTCGATGTTGAGTTCCTTTTCGATGCTCACCCAGCCTTCGTCCGTCACGCCGATGGTGCGATGCTTTTCGTCCACCACGTAGTCGCCCGTGAAGGTCTTGCCGTGATCCAGGCTCTCCGTCTCTTCGCCCAGGATGAGTCTGGGAATGATGTCCTTCACCCGCTGGTATTTATCGGTGGTCTGGTCGGTCGGGCCGGAGATGATGAGCGGCGTACGCGCTTCGTCGATGAGGATCGAATCGACTTCGTCGACGATCCCGTAGTAGTGCCCGCGCTGCACGCAGTCCTTGATGTCGAACTTCATGTTGTCGCGCAGGTAGTCGAAGCCGAACTCGTTGTTCGTTCCGTAAGTGATGTCCGCGCCGTAAGCCTGGCGGCGCTCGTCATCGCTGAGGTCGTGCACGATAACGCCCACCGTCAACCCGAGGAACTCGTAAATCTTGCCCATCCACTCGGCGTCGCGCTTGGCCAGGTAGTCGTTCACCGTGACCACGTGCACGCCCTTGCCGGCCAGGGCGTTCAGATAGCAGGAGAGCGTCGCGACCAGCGTCTTGCCTTCGCCGGTCTTCATTTCGGAGATCTTGCCCTGGTGCAGCACCATGCCGCCAATAAGCTGCACGTCGAAGTGGCGCATCTTGACCGTGCGCCAGCCGGCTTCCCGCACCACGGCAAACGCCTCGGGCAGGACCTCGTCCAGCGCCTCGCGCTCCGCCTGCTTGATCACGTCCGGGTCGGTAAGACCCTGGAGCCGCTCCGCAATGCGCGTCCTGAACTCAGTCGTCTTTTCCCGCAACTGCTCGTCTGACAGCTCTCTCGTGGCCGGCTCCAGCGCATTGATCTGAGCGACAAAAGGAATCAGACGCTTGATCACGCGCTCGTTGGCCGTGCCAAATACCTTGGTAAATGCCTTATCCAAAAACACAGAACTCTCCGATAATCAGTCAAAAATCTCGTGTAATCACAAGCCGCGCACAAGTGCAGCAAAACTGCGCGCTTACAGACAATGCCGGCGCTTACGCGAACTGGGGCGGAGGGCGTTGGAAGGAGGGGGGAAGAATCGTGGCCGGCGGCGCGCCTGCCAGACGTATCGACCGGGGCGCAAGTTGATCCAGCGGCGAAACCAGGCCGACAAAAAATACCGGCAGCATCGCCACCCAGGCACCCGCCAGCTGATTCCGCGATGTGCCTCTTTGCTGCCGCGACAAGCTGTGCTGCGCCGTCCCGTAAAGATCGGCGGGCTGCGCTGCATGGTTGCCGGCAAAGAACTCCAGCATGGGATGCGCGTACGACCGAGCCGACTCAAGGCCAGACTCGGCCCGTGCCACAGACGCGAGGGCGATGGCGGCAAACGCCACCCAGATCCACGCGCTTCTGTTTTGTCTGCGATTCATCCCGTAGGCTTCCATCTCATATTGTAAACGGGGCTGGGGTCAGGCGCGAGAGCTATCTCAACTTCCCGCCTGATACATAAGATGCGCCGTAGTATCCTTCAAAACAATCACCGGAAATCCGGTTCAATGCCGCGTTCCTCACCTGGGCATCCCCGCGCCTGCGCCCCAGGGGACCGCGCGCCGAGGGAGCTCTCATGCCGATATATCCCATTCTGCGCCGTGCCTGCCTGCCCGTCGCGCTTTGCCTGGCATCCATTCCTGTTTTTGCCGCCCCGCCGTCCACCGGGAACGCCGAGAGCACCCACCGCGGCTACTATCGCAGCCCCGCCGTCCATGGCGACGCCATCGTGTTCGCGTCCGAAGGCGATCTTTGGACCGTCAACCTGCGCGGCGGAACGGCCCAGCGCCTCACCACCGCGCCTGGAAACGAAACCATGCCCAGCATCTCGCCCGACGGAAAAACCGTCGCCTTCCTCGCCGACTATGAAGGCCCCCGCGAGATCTACACCATGCCGATATCCGGCGGCCTGCCCGAACGCCGCACCTGGGAAGGCTCCGCGCTGCCCGAAGGCTGGGCGCCCGACGGCCGCCTGATGATCGCCACGTCGCGCTACTCCACCCTTCCCGGCGACAAACTCGTTCTCGTCGATGCGCAGGGCAAACGCGACATCGTTCCCCTGGCCGAGGCCGCTCAGGGCGCCTGGTCCGCCGATGGACACACCCTCTTCTTCACGCGCTGGAACTGGCAGGGAAGCTCCACCAGGCGCTACAAGGGCGGCTGGGCTGAGAACCTCTGGCGCTTCGACGGAAAAGATGAGGCTGTGCCGCTCACCGCCGGCTACGAAGGAACCTCCGCGCATCCCATGCTCGCCAACGGGCGCGTCTACTTCCTGTCCGACCGTGACGGCGTCATGAACGTCTGGTCGATGACCGAGGATGGCAAGGACCCCAGGCAGGAGAGCCACCAGAAATTCTTCGATGTCGAATCCGCCTCGCTCTCTGACGGGCATATTGTCTACTCCTCCGGCGCCGACCTCTGGAACCTCGACCTCTCCAGCGGTCACGAAGAAGCAATTCCCGTCACGCTGCAGTCGGATTTCGATCAACTGCGCGAGCATTGGGTGAAGAAGCCCGTCGACTATCTCACCGCCGTACACATTGCGCCTGACGGCTCGAAGGCCGTGTTCACCGCGCGCGGCGAGGTCTTCACCATCCCTGTGCAGAATGGCCGCACCGTGCGCGTCGCCGCCAGCTCCGGCGTACGTTTCCGCGAAGCCACCTTCGCACCCGATGGCAAATCAGTGGTCGCGCTCTCCACCGATTCCGGCGAGGCCGAGTTCTGGAGCTTCCCGGCAAACGGCGTTGGCAAGCCAGAGCAGTGGACCAAAGACGCCAGGGTGCTCCGCACCGGCGGCGTCATCTCCCCGGACGGCAAGTGGCTGGCGCATACGAACAAGGACCAGGAACTCTGGATGTTCGACATCAAGGCCAAAACCGACAAGCGCATCGCGCAATCCATGAACGGCGACTTCAACGATCTGGCCTGGTCTCCCGATTCGAAGTGGCTCGCGTACGGCGAGAGCGCCAACAATTCCTTTCAGCAGGTCAAGCTCTTGAATGCCGATTCCGGCAAAATCGAGAGCGTCACATCGGACCGTTTCAACTCCGGCAGCCCCGCATGGTCGAGCGACGGCAAATGGCTATACTTCCTCTCCGACCGCGAGTTGAAGACGACCGTACCTTCGCCCTGGGGCCCCCGTGAGCCGGAACCGCAGTACGACCGCCCGGTGAAGATCTTTGAGCTTGCGCTCACCCCCGGGCTGCGTTCGCCCTTCCTTCCCGCCGACGAACTCCATCCCGACAAAAAGGACGAAGACAAGAAGGAAGAAAAGAAGGAAGAAAAGAAAGAAGAGAAGAAGGACGACAAGTCGACAGTCAAAAAGTCGGACAAGTCTGCTGCCGGCAAGGACGAAAAAAAGACCGAAGCAAGCAAGGACGAAAAGAAAGACGACAAGAAGGACGAGAAGAAGGTCGAAGTCAAAATCGACTTTGACGGCCTCGCCTCGCGCCTGACCGAAGTTCCCGCCCCGGCCGGCAATTACTCCGGCCTTCAGGCCTCCGAGAAGCGTCTCTGCTGGAACAGCGCCGCCGACGTGGTCGGCGAACACGTCGCGCTGCAGTGCCTCGAAATCGCCAACAAGGGCGACGAACTCGACACCGTCATGAGCGATGTAAAAGGCTTTGAGATCTCCGCGGACCGCAAGAAGATGCTCATCGCCAAGGGCGACAACTTCTACATCTTTGACTCCGACGTGAAGGGCTCCGGCACCGGCGATCCCAAGGCGCAAGCCAGGGCCGCCGTCAATCTGTCGCGGTGGCAGATCAACGTGAATCCTCGCGAGGAATTCCGCGGCCTGTTCCTCGACGCATGGCGTCTGGAGCGTGACTACTTCTACGACAAGAACATGCACGGCGTAGACTGGCCGGCCATGCGCGACCGCTATCTGCCGCTGGTGGATCGCGTCGCCGACCGCGATGAACTCAACGATGTCATTGCGCAGATGGTCGGCGAACTCTCCGCGCTGCACACCTTTGTGGTGGGAGGGGATGCCCGCAAGACGGCCGACCACATTGACGTCGCCACACTGGGTGCGCAGCTTCGGCGCGACGAAAAGGCCGGCGGCTACGTGGTGGAGCACATCTACGCGCACGATCCCGACCTGCCGAATCTTGCGCCTCCGCTGGCAAGGCCGGAGTCGCTGGTCAAAGAAGGCGAAGTGATCACCTCCATCGACGGCACGGATCTCCTGGGCGTTTCCGATGAGGGTGCGCTGCTGCGCAGCAAGGCCGGCGCGCAGGTGCTGCTGCACGTGAAGGATGCCAAAGAAGGGCGCGATGTCCTGGTCACGCCCGTCTCCGCCCGCGACGACTCTCAGCTTCGCTACAACGAATGGGAGTACACGCGCCGCCTCGCTGTCGACAAGGAATCCAACAGCACCATCGGCTACGTTCACCTGCGCGCCATGGGCGGCAACGACATCAACCAGTGGGCCCGCGATTTCTATCCTGTTTTTGATCGCCAGGGGCTCATCATCGACGTGCGCCACAACCACGGCGGCAACATCGACTCATGGCTCCTCAGCAAACTGCTCCGCCAGCCGTGGATGTACTTTCAGCCCCGCATCGGAAACCCATCGTGGAACATGCAGTACGCGTTCCGCGGGCACATCGTCGTGCTGTGCGATCACGAAACAGCCTCAGACGGCGAAGCATTCAGCGAAGGTTTCAGGCGTCTCAAACTCGGCAAAGTCATCGGCACCCGCACCTGGGGCGGCGAAGTCTGGCTCAGCTTCGACAACCAGCAGGCCGACAACGGTATCGCCTCCGCGGCTGAAACCGGCGTCTACGCCGACGGCAAATGGCTCATCGAAGGCCACGGCGTCGATCCCGATATGGTGGTCGATAACCTGCCGCATGACAGCTTCAGCGGCAACGATGCTCAACTTGAGGCGGCGATGAAGGAACTGCAGGCGGAGATCAAGGCCGATCCGCGGCCCGTGCCCCCCGCCCCGCAGCATCCTGACAAGTCATTCAAGTACACCAGGTAGGCGCCGGAAAATAGAAACCGTGCAGGGGATCGTCAACGGTCCCCTGAACCTGCCCGCGCATCCTCGCCGGTTCACGCTTCGAAGCAGCGCGCCCACCCGGATCCGGGTAGCTCGTTGCTCCCACCGCACCCGGAGAGCACGACTTCACAGACCGCGATATAACCTGGCAGGAGAGGCTTTGTCATCAGGGCCTGACTTCAGTCAGGCCGACAATGGCGCTTGGAATGCGGAGGGCTTTAGCCCCCGCTATTGTCGATGGGCCACCCCGAACGCCCTGCTTCCCTCGGCCTGTTCCTTCGTGCCGTTCAACCCACCAAATCGACACCAGCTGCATTTGAAGCATCTTTTCGCACTGCCCGCGAATCTCCTCAACGGACCGCTCAAGGAGACCCATGTCCGATCACGCCAGCATCTCCGCACTGCGCAAGCAGCTTGCCGAAACCCTCCGCAGCAGCCACGCCCACGCTGACTTCGCGCAATCGGTCAAGGACTTCCCGGCCCCCCTGCGCGGCAAGCGGCCTGAAGGCTCGCCGCACAGCCCGTGGGAACTGCTCGAGCACATGCGCATCGCCCAATGGGACATCCTCGAGTTCTCGCGCAAAGGCGAGCACGAATCGCCCAAATGGCCTGAAGGCTACTGGCCGAAGAGCCCCGAACCCCCCGACGAAAAAGCCTGGGACCGCAGCGTTCACCAGTATCAGCAGGACACCGATGCCTTCTGCAAACTGATCGAAGACGAATCCAACGATCTCTTCGCGAAGATTCCGCACGGCGACGGCCAGACCCTGCTGCGCGAAGCGCTGCTGGCCGCCGATCACAATGCTTATCATCTTGGCCAGCTTGTGCTCGCGCGCCGCCTGCTGGGAGCATGGAAGGGCTGAGTACGTCACACCGCGAATGGTCTAACGGCTGTGGGCCATCACGAGCCGCTCAGAGACTGCTTCCACAATCTGCTCGTGCACATCGTCAATGCTGAGATCGCCCTCCACCGCCACCACCCGTTCCGTATCGCGTCGCGCAATTTCGCGGTACTTCTCCCACACCCGCCGGTAGAAAGCGTCCTGCTCGCGCTCGAAGCGGCTCTCGTCCGGCCCGTCCTTCTCGGCCACGCGATCGTTGCGGCGTCGCGCCCGCTCCAGGCTTCTATCAAGAGAGGGAAGCAGCAGCACGGTCAGATCAGGTTGCAGGCCTCCGCAGATCAGCCGGTGCATCTCCAAAACCAGCTGTGAGCCCAACGCGCGCCCGCCGCCCTGATAGGCCTCGGTCGAGTCCGTGAAGCGATCGCACAGCACCGTCTTTCCGCCGGCCAGAGCCGGCTCAATCACCTCTGCAATAGCCTGTGCGCGATCCGCGAACATCAGCGCCATCTCCGTCATGGGAGCCAGGCCCGCTGAACGCGAATCCAGCAGCAACGCGCGAATCCGGTCCCCGGTAGAGGTTCCGCCAGGCTGCCTCGTGACCACCGGCTCAATCCCGCGCTTCTCCATCCAGATGGCCAGCCGCTTCAGTTGCGTTGTCTTTCCGGAACCGTCGAGGCCTTCGAGCGTGACAAACAGACCGCGGGACATGGCGAGAGTCTACCATCGGCCGCCCGGCAGACGATCCATACCGCTGTGTGATAGAAGAGTGTGGTTCGATTCCCCGGGCCTGCGTCACCCCCCCATCGGAGGTCGAGGGTCGCTATGAAATCTTCGATTAGTCGCGCGCTTCACTCTCTTTGCCTGCTCGGCAGCTTGGCGGCGTCCACCCTGACCGCGCAACAGCTTACGCTGGAAGGCCAGACCGGCGGCTTCATCACCCCCACCGCCTACGTGGTTCCTTCCACCAAAAGCCACTTCTTCTCCTCTCCCGCCTTGGGCTATCACTTCGTGCACGCCGACCAGGTGATTGGAGACGTTCACACCTTCAATCTGACCGAGGGTTTCGGCAATCGCGCCGAGCTCGGCTACACCCGCGAAGTCCACATCAAAGGCGACGATCCCTTGTTCAGCGGCCTCTGGCACTTTGCCGGCATGAATATCATCCACGGCAAGGTGGTGCTGCTGAAAGACGGCCAGTTCCACACCGCGGTTCCCGGCCTCGCTGCGGGCTTTGTGGTCCGCACCGGCGACAAATTTGTCACCGGCGCGCTCGACGAGCTGTTCACCGGCCAGTTGAAAAGCTACACAAATGAAGATGTCTACGCAGCCGTCACAAAAACCTGGCTGCACAAGCCGCTCCCCTTTCTGGCCAACTTCGGCCTGAAGTTCACCAACGCCTCTATCTATGGCATCGGCGGCCAGGCCACGCGCTTTGGTGGACGCCTCTTCGGCGGGCTTGGATTCCCGCTGCCCGGCCCTCTGCATACCGCCATTGTCCCCGCGGCCGGATTCTCGCAGCAGCCTCCTACCTCTAAAAACCTCGGCGCCATCATGTATCCACCCGGCTCGCGCGCCCACCTGCCCACCACGCTCGACTATGCGGTGCGTGTCACGCAAAGAGAGAACGCGCACTTTGCGTTCGACATTGGCGTCGGCCAGGTCGCCGGAAACATCGGTCAGACCGTCGTTATCGGCCCGGGCGGCGTACCGGTCGTCATCCCCGTAAACCTCAAGGCGCGCAGCGTCTTTGGCCTGGGGATGAGCCTCCGCTTCTGATGTACAGGTTTCTGAAAATCCCATCGAAGCCTCCAGCGTAAAAAGATCTGGGGAATTACAACTTCCTGTGACCAACGGTGTTCAAACTAAGTAGCTCGAATGCGCCGTGCGGCCGTTCGAGGCTATACGTGCGCAGAGGTGCACCGGGTCCTCGCGGCGGGATCATCCCGACATAACCGCGGCACAAGTTGCGATCCATGGAATAAGTTCGTGTGCCTTACCATCTTCCATTGCTGAAGGGCACCAAGGACTCAGGAGGTTACATGCGTTTGTTTCGATCGATGCGCTGGCTTCAGCTGGCGCTGCTGCTTCCAATTCTTTTCGTCTCCCAGGCACGCGCCGGTGTATTGATCAGCGTGAACCTTGCGCCCCCGCCGCTGCCCGTCTACGAGCAGCCACCCTGCCCCCAGCCCGGACTGATGTGGTCCCCTGGCTATTGGGCTTACGACTACGACAACAGCGGCTATTACTGGGTGCCTGGCGCCTGGGTGCCCGCTCCTTATGAAGGCGCCCTCTGGACCCCGCCCTACTGGGGCTGGGAAGGTGGCGCGTACATCTTCCATACCGGCTACTGGGGCCCCCACGTGGGCTACTACGGCGGCGTAAACTACGGCTTCGGCTACATGGGCGTAGGCTTCTCCGGGGGCGAATGGCGCGGCAATGAGTTCGCGTATAACACCGCCGTCATGCGCGTGAATCGCACTGTCATTCGCAACACCTACGTGAATGAAACCATCGTCCATCAGACCACGGTCATCAACGAAAACCACCTGGCCTACACCGGCGGTCCGCATGGAATTCAGCACCAGCCCTCGCCCGAAGAACGGCAGGCGATGCACGAGCAGCACCAGGCGCCCACGCGGTATCAGCAGCAGCACTTCCAGACTGCGCGTGCTGACAAGTCAAACTTCTACAACAACAATCACGGACGTCCGCAGCAGCTCGCGGTAGCGCGTCCTCTGCCCGCCGCGCACTACACTCCGCCTCCGGGCGTGGCCAATGCGCACGCCAATAGCAACGCTCGGCCTGGCCCAGCCAACGGCAACGCCAATGTCAACAGCAACGCCCGCCCCGGTACGGTTACCGCCAATCCGGCAGGCCATCCTGCTACGCAGCCGCAGCCCGGCAATCGTCCCGCGCAGCAGCGGCCGGATTATCATCCCGGTCAGCAACCTGGCGCCCGCCCCGAGCCGCAGCAGACGCGTCCGGCTCCTCAGGGCCAGCCTCAGACT
>NZ_DASXYM010000178.1:0-39598 GCF_036502485.1 Occallatibacter sp.
GGACGCGCTTTTTTGCCGCCACCGGCATCGCTGGGGCGCCCCACCTGACCGAGGCCGCGGCCGTTGCGGAACGCCTTCTTCGCCTTTCCCGGATCGAAGTCTCCCTTTTCGTGACCGTGATCACGCGCAAAGATCACCGCAGGAACGGTGGGGACAAACTCTCGGGGCTAGCTCGGTCACGTGGGCCAGCGGAGCGCGGTGGTGCGCGGCTGGCCTGCGATCGAGGGCGGGGGGATAAGTGTAATCGGTTCTTTAGCGAACGCGGAACGCGACGCCCACATGGAAGCCGCTGGGTGTGATGGTGTGCTGGGGCTGATTGGCTGCGTTGGGCGAGCCGGGCCAGATCTGATATTCATACAAGCCGCGAAGAGCCCATCGGCGCGAGAGGCGATAGCTGATTTCTCCACCTGGCGCCACCGCAAAATACGTTCCCGAGCCGATCTGAAATGGATACTGCAGGCGGCCGATTCCCAAGAGACACTGCGCGAAGGGCTGCACCCTGCCGAAGCGCGGAAAGCCGTAGCGAGGGCCGGCGAGGTAATGGTCCTCGGTCTCGCCATTCCAGCTGTCGAAGCGGAGAAAGCGGGCTTCGCCCGCCACACCGAGGTTTCCGCTGAGGTGGTAGTTGGCGAAACCTCCGATGCCCCAGAGGCGCTGATCGCTGCCGTACGGAAAACCCGCACGCATGTTCGAGTACTCGACACCTGCCCAGAGGCCTTTGGCGGGACCAAACCCGGCGGGAACCGCCTGGCCAATGGCCGGATGCGCGAACAGGAGGGATGCGAGGACCGCGAGCCAGAACGAGCGTTTGATAGAGTCCATCCGTATTCCTTGATCGAAGCTGCTAAAAGAGCGATTTGACCTGCAATGTGACGGTCGCGGTGTGGGTCAGGGACTGGGCTCCGTTGGTCGCCGTCCCGGTGATGGTGATGGATTGCGTGCCAGTGGGCGTACCGCCGGACAGGGTGCCGGGGCCGCCGCATCCGCCAATTGTCATGGCCAAGCAGGAAAGCGCGAGGAGCATGAGAGACACGGAGCGCCGGCGCAGGCGCCGAGGCAGGAAAAACAGGATCAGCCCGGTCATGGCCGTGAGGCCCACGCCGTTGCGAACCGATGCGCCGGCCTGTCGGGATGGAGCGCTCGTGTGGATGACGAGCTTCGATGTGGCATTTGCAGGCGTTAGTGTTGCGGGGTTAAAGGTGCAGGTAATGTTCGCGGGAAGCTGGGAGCAGGCTAGCGCAACAGAAAGGTTGAACCCATTGCCCGGCTTCAGATTGACGGTGAACGAGGTGGATTCTCCGGTGTAGAGAGTGCGGGAATCCGGCGAGGCGCTGAAGGCGAAATCGGCAGCCGTAATGATCTCTTGCGCAGGCGCTGAGGTACTTGCCAGGTACCCTGACAGGCCGGGGTAAGAGGCGGTAAGGGTATGCGTGCCGACAGCGAGCGTAGAGGTGGAATAGGTGGCTGAACCGCCGTTCAGCGGCATGGTCGCGAGAACCGTTGCGCCATCCAGAAAGGAGACCTCGCCGACAGGAGAAGCATTTTTCGCGTTCACCTTAGCCGTGAGGGTGACCGTGGTCCCAAACGGAGCTGGATTGGGAGATGCGCTGAGCTCGGTGGTGGTCGGAGACGGCGCGACTGTGACCTTGACAATAGTGGATGTCGAAGGCGAATCGACGGCGGATCCGGGGTAGCTGGCGGCGAAGGAATAGGTGCCCGGATCAGGCGTGAAGGTGATGCCTGCAACTCCCCTGGAGTCGAGGGTAGAGGCCCCCATGGGTGCCGCGCCGTTGAGGAACGTAACCGAGCCTTGGGGATTTGGGCCGCTCTCGGCCGCTACTTTGGCTGACAGGGTCAGGGTCTGCCCGAAGGTGAGGGAGGTCGCTGAAGCTGACAGAGTTGTAATTGTGGCCGGCAGTTTGACGGTCACGGTTACAGGATCGGAAGACGAAGCTGTGAAGTTCGCATCGCCTGCGTAGGCGGCGATGAGAGTATAGGTTCCGGCGACCGGTGACCATGTCAGCCCAGCATGGCCGGCACCGTCCAGAGTTGCCGTGCCGATGCTAGTTCCTCCGCTATTGAACGTGACAGTGCCGGTGGGAATAGATCCGCCGGCGCCGCTTACTGTCGCGGTCAACGTAAACGATCCACCAATCGGCACGGTGGTGGGGTGTGCGACGAGAGACGTGCTGCTGGCCGCGGGGCCTGCTCCAATGACCCTGTGCCACACGCCGGCGCGAACGGCATGGAACAGGCTGCTCCCGGCATAGCTGGCCACTACCCAACGGCGACCGGTAAGGAGTTTGTCTGCACCCTGAAGAGGGATATGGAGCTTTCCGTTGGTCAAGGTTCCGCTGCCGGCGGACACACCATCCACGGAAATCTGAACCGTCCCGGCGGGAGCGGAAACGCCCGACATCGCGGGGGTAAGGGCAAAATCGAGGGTTGCTCCGGCTCCCTGGGGCTGGGGCTCAGGCGAGACGCTCAGAGCGGCCAGAAGATCCGTAGTGCCGGGAAGGTTCAGCAGAACTCCCACGGCGTAGGAGTGGTCCTCAAGGGTTGCAATGTCGGGGAAGCCGTCCTGATTGAGGTCCTGGACCCAGAACGCGGAGGGGGTTCCTCCGGTTCCACCGGAGATATAGGGATCGCCAACATCCCAGGTGCGATTTCCTAACCCATGACGGACAATGACTCCGGTGGAGATCAGGGCAACCAGGTCGGGAATTCCATCGCGGTTAACATCGGCAACCTGCACAGCACCCAGGAGTACACCTGATTGCATCTGGGGCATCGCAATCTGGGCACCGATCTCGAAGGTGCCATCGGACTTGCCGTAGACCGGAAGGAGTGCGGTTGCGGTGCTGAAGAGCAGGTCGGTGATCCCGTCGCCATCCAGGTCTGCCACGGCCGTCGGGAAAAAGCTGTTGACGTTTTGCAGCGTCAGAGTCTGGCTTTCGGTGAACGTGCCGTTGCCTTTGCCGAAGTAGGTGGTGAGGTCGGCGGCAGTGGGATCCGGCTGATGAAGGATTGCGAGGTCGAGGATTCCGTAGCCATTCCAGTCTCCGAAAAGGGCCTGCGTACCGTTTGTGTAGTCGGCGGCCTGGAGCCGCTGCGTGACGACCCAACTTCCGTCTTTTTTCGCCAGGAGGACGTCGACTTCGCCCGCGAAGCTTACGGCCACATCGGCCAAGCCGTCGCCGTTCAGGTCGCCGGCTGTGTAGGTTGTGCTCGCCGCGCCTGCGGGGAAGCCGGGAAGCGACTGCGGAGCCGCGAACGCTCCGCGGCCGTTGCCGAGGAGGCTCTGAACGCGGTACGAATCGCCGTAATCTCCGACAACGAAGTCAGACAGGTCGCCGAACTCCATCAGGTCGGGCTTGCCGTCGCCGTTGAAATCGCCTGAGAGCAATGAAAACTGATACAGGTAGGGCGCCGGAGTGTCAGGCGGGGGGACATTGGTGTTTGGATCAGGGAGCCAGTGAAATGTGCCGTCTCCGTTGTTCTGCAGGGTAAGCGGAGTTGGAACAATCCAGGCCTGAGCGGCGATGTCAGGCGCGGCGCCCAGAGTGAACTGCCCTGTGGCAGCACCGACGAGGAAATACGGATCACGATAACCCTTAGGGGAGTCGAGTTTTCCGTCTCCGAGGCCCCACATCAGATGGGCGCCAAATGTGGAGTCCGGCAGGCGGTCGGAGACGACTGCGTCGAGTTTGCCGTCGCCATCGACGTCGGCAATGAAGGTATGTCGATTCAGGTAACCGGTAAGCGCCTGGTCCAGCGCTTTGTAAGTGAAGCCGGTCTGCTGCAACAGCACGCTGATGCCCCAGTCTTCTTCGAGGATCAAGTCGGGATTACCGTCGCCGTCCATGTCCCGAACATCGATAATGAACCCCTCCGATTCGAACGGAGTGGAGGATGCAAGTTGAAAGGTTCCATCGCCTCTGCCGAGCGCGGTGTAGATAAAGAACATGTCATGGCAGATCAGGTCCGGGATTGCGTCGCCGTTCATATCCGCGAAGACAGCGCTGCGAACACCCGCCGTGATGTTGCCGATGGGGGGGTTGGTGAACGCGGTGATTGGTGTGAACTGGCCGCCGCCCTGGTTCAAGTAGATCTGGATGGAGATTGATGCGTATCCGCCTGCGCTGCCGTAGTTCCAGGTGACGAGATCGGCCAGACCATCGCCGTTCACGTCCAGAACGCTCTCCAGCGTGGCGGGGACGTTTGGAAGCGTGGTTTGCAGACTGAAGTGGCCGGCGCCGTCTCCCTGCAGGACCTCGATGGAAGCTCCGCCATCAAAGGGCGATGAGACGGCGAGATCGATGTGCCCGGTGCCGGCGAGGCGACCGGGGAACATTCGCAATTCGGTTTGGAAGTTTGGGAAGCCGCGGTCGGAAATGCGGGACGCGACCGGGGCGTCGAACGTTCCATCGCCTTTGCCGGCCAGAAACCAGAGGGTGTACCCGGTGATCTGGTACCAGCTGAGGATGACAAGATCAGTTTTGCCGTCCTCATTGAAGTCGGCGGCGACTGCCTGAGATACCCCGACGTTGGGCAGCGAAACTGCGCCCAGGTGAGTGAATTGGCGCTGGCCATCATTGCGAAGAACTTCGTACCAGGCGCCAGTGACGTCCGCCTGCGACCAATAGACAAGGTCCTGACGACCGCTGTGGGTCAGGTCGGCTGCCAGCATCTGGTAGTACGGGCCATTGGTTTTGACAAAGGATGGATTCTGGAAGGTTTCCGCGATCGCTGCGGAGGATAGCGCTGCCAGGCAAAGCAGGACGCAAATGCGACACAGAACGCGCATGAAGCCCGGAACCTCAGAATCTGACTGGTGAATGTCAATCCATTCTCCGCCCGGAGGGCCGTTTTGTATAGCTTCGAACCCCCCGTTGCGCGCTTGCCAGTGCCAAAAAGCAACCGATTCCCGCATTCCTGTGGCGCGGCCACATGTGCGCGTGGCATGCTTATGTGGTAGTGCCACAGGAGACGAATGAGCCCGGAGAAACTGGACCTTTTACAGGGAACGCTGGATTTGATGGTTCTGCAGACATTGGCAGCCATGGGATCGCTGCACGGCTATGGGATTGCGCGGCGCATTGAGCAGGTGAGCGGCGAGGAGGTGCTTCTGAACCAGGGAACGATTTATGCGTCGCTGGTGCGGCTGGAGCAGCGCGGCTGGATTGCGTCGGAGTGGGGCACTTCAGGGAACAACCGTAAGGCGAAGTTCTACTCGATCACGCGGACTGGGCGGCGGCGCCTGGCGGAAGATGCGCGCTACTGGCAGCGGCTGACCGGGGTGATCGATCGGATTTTCGCCATGGACGCGACCGAGGACGAGGAGCCCGGCGAGGCGTGAGCGGGCTCAAGCGGGTGCGGCGGAGAGTGTGGGCGTTCTTCGCCAAGAAGGCGTTGGATGCAGAGCTCGAAGCGGAGCTCGAGGCGCATCTTCAACTCGCAATTGACGAGTACGTGGAGCATGGCATGCGGCAGGGCGAGGCACGGCGGCTGGCGCTGTTGCGGTTTGGCGGAGTGCAACAGGCACGGGAAAAGCACAGGGAGGCGCGGGGACTTATGCAGGTGGACATTCTGTTGCAGGACCTGAAGTACACGGTGCGCAAGCTGATGCGCGATCCGGGGTTCACGGTGGTGGCAGTGCTTATCCTAGCTCTGGGGATTGGCGCGAACGTGGCGGTTTTCAGCGTGGTGAACACGCTGATGCTGCGGCCGCTTCCCTTCCCCAACGCGCAGGAGCTGGTGTGGATTGCGCCGCCGCCGGCCAAGTGCGGACTGTCGTGCGCGACGTACTCAACCGATGCGTATGACGAGTTCAGGATGGGTAGCCGCTCGTATCAGGATGTGACCGGCTACTTTGCGTTTTCGACTCCCGGGAATCTCAAGCTGCGTATTGGGAATGGCGCGCCGGTGCCGGCGACCAGCATCGACGTGATTCAGAACTTCTTCAGTGTGCTGGGCGTGCAGCCGCAGATGGGAAGGCTGTTCAGAGAAGAAGACGGGCGCAACGGAGCGGCGCCGGTGGTGGTGCTGACGGACGCGTGGTGGCGGCGGCAATTCAACGCCGATCCAAATATTGTGGGCAAGGCGTTCGACATCAACGGCACGCAGACCACAGTGATTGGCGTGTTGCCGAAGACATTTGATTTTGGCGCGGTGTTTGCGCCGGGCACCAAGGTGGATGCGCTGACGCCCCTGAATCTCTATGGGCCGCCGCGAAACTGGGGCAACATCATCACGTTGATCGGGCGGATGAAGCCGGGGGTGACGCTGGGTCAGGCGGTGCAGGAAGCGGCGGCCGTGGCGCCGACGATGTGCTGGAACAATCGGAATCCGAAGACGTGCGGAGACTACAAGAATGCGGTGGTTCCAGTGCCGCTGAAGAACTACGTGACGGGGCGGCTGCGGCAGTCGCTGACGGTGCTGTGGTCGGCAGTGGGAATGATTCTGCTGATTGCCTGTGTGAATCTTTCGAACCTGCTGCTGGCGCGGACTACGGCGCGCTCCAAGGAATTTGCGATGCGGGGCGCGCTGGGTGCGGGGCGCGGGCGGATCGTGCGCCAGTTGCTGACGGAAAGCCTGGTGTTGTCGGGAGCGGGTGCGGTGTGTGGGCTCGCGTTGGCGGCGCTGGTGATCGCGTGGCTTCGCGGGCAGGGCTCCATTGCGCTGCCGCTTTTGAGCCAATTGCATATTGACGGAGAAGCACTGGGCTGGACGGTGCTGATCGCGGTGACCTCGGCGGTGCTGTTCGGGCTGGTGCCGGGGCTGCGGGTTGGAGCGGGGAACCTTCATGAGGCGCTCAAGGATTCCGGCGCGGGATCAGGCCAGAGCCGCAAACACGAGAGACTGCGCTCGGTGCTGGTGGTGAGCGAGGTGGCGCTGGCCTGCATGTTGCTGGTGGGCGCGGGGCTGCTGCTGCGCAGCTTTCTGCATGTGCTGGATGTGGATCTTGGGTTCCAGCCGCAGCGGGCGGCGGCAGTGGTGGTGGACTTCAACGACAATCCGGCGCTGGGCGGCGGCAACACAGATCAATCGTCAAACGCGATCCTGGCTGCCCGTGGGGCGTACTTTCAGCGGCTGATTGAGCGGGTGAGGGCGCTGCCCAGCGTCGAAGCCGCGGGCATCACGGATTATCTGCCGCTGGCCGGAAACCGCTCATGGGGATTGCCGTGGCCGAAGGACGTGGAACCGCCGGAGAGCGTGAAAAATGTGCAGGGGCCGCTCGTTTATGTGGTTTCGCCGGGGTATCTCGACTCCATGGGCATTCGGGTGCGGGGCCGGGACGTGAGCTGGGGCGATCGGCCGAACACACGCAGTGTGGTGGTGCTCGGCGCGGGGCTGGCGAAGTTTCTGGCGTCCTATGCGCATTGGCCCAACAACGACCCGATCGGACAGGTTCTGCGAGACGGAAGCAAGGATGGTCTGGTGGTCGTGGGGGTGGCCGAGGATGTGCACGCCGAGAGCGTGGAAGGTGAGAACGGCTGGCAGATCTATTATCCGGGAACGCAGAAGTTCTGGGGCACACCGCAGCTGGTGATCCGGACGAGTCTTCCGCCGGCGCAACTGGCAAACAGCGTGATGAGCGTGCTGCGCGAAGCCAATCCCAAGCAGACGGCGGCGGAATTCAAGCCGATCCAAAAGCTGGTGGACCATGCCAACTCGCCGCGACGGTTCTTCATGATGCTGGTGGGGACGTTTGCGGGTCTCGGGTTGGTGCTGGCGGCACTGGGAATCTACGGGGTGATCTCCTACTCGGTAACGAGGCAGACGCAGGAGATTGGAATTCGCATGGCGCTGGGTGCCAGCGCAGCGCGCGTGCGGAAGCAGATATTGGTGAGCACATTACGGCTGGCGGTGGTGGGCGTGGTGCTGGGCGCCGGGGCGTCCATCCTGACGGCGCGACTGCTCGCGTCGTTGCTGTATGCGACGTCGCCCTGGGATGGAGTGACCTACATTGCGATGGCCGTATCACTGCTGGCGGTGGCAGGGGCGGCGGGTTATCTGCCGGCGGTGCGGGCTTCGCGCGTGAGTCCGCTGGTGGCGTTGCGCTCGGAGTAGCTGTGACATTCGGCCCTGCGCTCCCTGCTCGTTTGATAATGAGGTGAGGAGCCGGGGCTGTCGTCTGCGCATGGTGGCGCGGCCCGCGAACGGACGGAATGAGCGCGCGCAAGATCGTGCATGTCGATATGGACGCGTTCTATGCGTCTGTGGAACAGCGGGACCGCGAGGAGTTGCGCGGCAAACCTGTCATTGTGGCCTGGCGCGGGAAGCGGTCCGTTGTGTGTGCGGCCTCGTATGAGGCGCGCCGGTTCGGGGTGCGTTCCGCGATGGCGGCGAGCTATGCGGAACGGCTTTGCCCGCAGGGCATCTTCATACCACCTGACTTCACGCGGTATCGCGCTGTGTCGCGCGCAGTGCGGGAGATCTTCCTTCGCTATACCGACCTGGTGGAGCCTCTCTCTCTGGACGAGGCTTATCTCGACGTGACGGAAAACAAGGTGGGACTGCCGACGGCGACCAGGGTGGCGATTGCCATTCGACAGCAGATCCGGGAAGAGGTCCACCTGAATGCGTCGGCGGGGGTGGCGCCGAACAAGTTTCTGGCCAAGATCGCATCGGACTGGCGGAAGCCGAATGGACTGTTTGTGATTCAGCCGGCTGAGGTTGAGGGATTTCTGGCGCCGCTGCCGGTGGGACGGATTCCGGGCGTCGGCAAGGTGACGGAGCAGAAGCTGGCGCGGCTGGGGATGCGCACGGTGGGCGATGTGCGGGCGCGAACGCTGGAGGAGCTGCAGCGGCATTTTGGCCGGTATGGACAGCGGCTGTATGAGCTGGCGCGCGGCGTCGACGAGAATCCGGTGGTTCCGAACCGGCCCACTCAGTCCATTTCGGCTGAGGACACGTTTGAGCAGGACGTGTTGCTGAGCGAGATGGAGCCGATGATCCGGCGGATGGCGGAGAAGGTCTGGGCTGCTTCGCGGAAGGAGCCGCGGAGCGCGCGGACCGTGGTGCTGAAGCTGAAGACGGCTGATTTCCAGATCAGGACGAGGAGCGTGACGCCGACGGTGTTTCCGGCGTCCGCCGAGGAACTGGCTTCAGTCGCGCTGTCGCTGGTGGAGAGGGCTCCGCAGGCGCCGGGACAGAAGTTCAGGCTGGTGGGGGTGGGGCTGGGCAATTTCAGTGAACCGGAGGCGAAGGCGGAGGGGTTGCTGTTTCAGGAATGATGCGCGGCTGCCGCGGGGCTGTCAGGGATGCGAGATGTTTACCATTCAGCAAACTTGCTGCAAAACCAGATGCGAAGTTAGTTGCAAATGAGCCCCGGGGGGAGAGGGGGGTCGGTGTGAGCCAAATCACCAACCACTTTCCGCTAAGCCTTCTATCATCAGCTGTTTACCTATTTTACAAATGAAGAGCTAAAAAAAGCACCTCATAATTTTCTAGTAAACATCTCCTGAGCTGAAGCCGGCGGCCCGAAAGCCCCGTGCGCCAGAAATGGAGAGAACCTTAGGTTCCACTGGACATGGCACACTTCGACCGCGGAGTTCGATTATGAGCGCATGCGAGCCTTTTCGATGTGCCGGCGGTCACAGCCGAACACGAGTTCGATCCTGGAATTACGGTCCTGGGGGAGGGGGGGTGGGGGTGGGCTTTTCCGCCGGGGCCGAATCCGCTTTGGCCGGGGCAGCGGGTGAGGAGGCTGCCTTCTGCCGGCGTTCCGCGGCCTTCTTGAGTTCCTCTTCGTGCTTTGTCTTTTCGGCCGCGGCTTCGGTCTCGCTCACGTACTGAAACATCTGCACGCGGCCGGGATATTGCTCGCTGGTGAAGACGCGGTTCTTCTTGTCGACGGCCACACCCACGAGAGCTTTGAACTGGCCGGGCAGTTCGCCATGCCCCTGGCCGATGAAGGTCAGCAGTTGCCCTTCGCGGTTGAAGACCTGGAGGCGGTCCTGCATTTCGTCGGCCACCCAGATGTGTCCATCGGAGTCGACTGCGATGCCTTTGGGGCGCGCAAAGGTTCCGGGGCCGTCGCCAGCCTTGCCGAAGGTGCTGATGAAGTTTCCGTCGGCATCGAAGATTTCCACGCGGTTGTTGAGGGTATCGGTCACGTACACGTTGCCGTCGGTGTCGACGGCTACACCCTGGGGGGCGCCGAAGTCGCCGGGAGTGGTGAGGAAGTGGTTTTTGCCGCCGGTGCCGATTTTGCGCAGCAGCTTGAAGGTGTCGGCGTCGTAGACGAAGACCTGGTCAAGCTGAGTGTCCACCACATAGAGAAAGCGATTGGTGGTGTCCAAGGCTATACCGACCGGATCCGCCAGGCCTTCCGTGACCTGGCCCTCCACCTCGTGCCTGGGGCTGAAGACCATGACGCGGTGCATCTTGCCGTCGGAGACAAAGAGGCGGTCGTCATCGTCGATGGCGAGGCCATTGAGCCAGCCGAAGTGGGCTTCAAACCCGTTGCGGATCATGTCCGTGTCGTGGGTTTCAGGGTTGAAGATGAAGATGGCTCCCACCCTCTGGTCGGCGGCATAGACGTAGCCTTTGGAATCGATCGCGATGCCGTAGGGTCCAATGAGCTGAAACGGGAATGTCTTGGGATTGATCTTTTCCTGGTCGGACTGGCCACCGGCGAGCCGGTCCATCCAGCTGGCCTTGGCTTTGGCAGCAGCGGGTGTGGTGTAGTCGATTTTGCTTCCTGCGTAGTAGTCGAGCCACTTGACCCGCGCCACGTTGGGGGGGCTGGGCCACACCAGTTTCCTGGGGTCGAAGGTGAACTTGCGCGGACCTGTCTCAGCAGGGGCGGCCGCGGACTGAGCTTTTTTCTTCTTCTCTGCGCGGGCGGCGATCGGAAGGGTGACGAGTAACGCGGCCAGCATGAGGAGGAAGGCAGCCCTGGGGGTGCGAGTTGGGTTCAAGAGGAAGCGAAACATTTTCGATCTCCAGCTATTTCCCGGGGGAAGTAGTCTCCTTCATGTTGAGCCGGTTTTTGTGGCAGTTGTCGCAGAAGGCGGTGTTGTTTGCCTGGTCCCTGATCAGCAGGTTGGGTTGCGCGGAGGCGTGCGGCTGATGGCAGGACAGGCAGCTGAGGGGTGTTCTGACCCTGCTCTGATTGCTGGGGTCCATGACGTCCGACACGGGGTGGTACTCGACGGGGTGGCCGAGGCCGTAGCGCAAGGGCAGAATCGCGACCTTATTTTTCTGGTAGTAGTCTTCGGGGAGCTTGATTGAGCCGTTGAAGATGGTGAGGATTTTTTCGCCTTCCACCCTTTTGGGGGCTGAATCGGGACCGTGGCACTCCAGGCAAAGAGCATTGCCCTTCGCGCGGAGGAGATGCTCATTATCGCCACCGTGCGGTGTGTGGCAGGTGGCGCAGCCCTGTTCGAATGCCGGCTGGTGATGCACGGACTTCTTGCGCAGTTCGTCGATGTCGCTGTGGCAGGTGGTGCAGATGCTCACCGAGTCGGTTTTGGGGAGCCCGGGCTGGCTGCTGGCATGAGGATTGTGGCAATCGGTGCAGTCGCCGGCCGCGCCGGGATGCTGCACCCTGGCGGTCTCAATGGTCTTGGCCTTGTCGTCATGGCAGGTGACGCAGAGGGATTTGGCGTCGGGCTGCGTGAGCACCACTTTGCCGTCTTTGGCGGGGGCGTGGCAGGTGTCGCAGCCATTGCCCTGGAAGGGGACGTGCTGGAATTTCGCCATCAGCCTGGGTGAATCCGACTGGTGCGGATCGTGGCATTGCGTGCAGTTGGCGGTGGCGAACGGCTGATTGTTGTGCGCCTTCTGGAGGTTCGCGTCCTTGGCGTCGTGGCAATCGAGGCACAGGGCGGGCGCGGCCTTGGCGAGATGGAAGCGGTTCTCCTGGGTGGGCTCGGCCCCGGTTTTGTGAGTGACGTGGCAGGTGTCGCAGCCTCCATCAAGGGCCATGTGGCGGCTGCCCTTTTCCGGAACATTGAGACCGGTTTTGTGGCAGGAGAGGCAGAGATTCTCTTTCTCGCCGCCGGACATGGGCTTCAGGAGCTGGTTGGCGTTGTCGCTGGCATGGGGGTCATGGCAGGTGATGCAGTCGCGGACCGCGGGGGGATGCACCCTGCCCTTGATGTCGGCTGCTTTCTTGTCGCCATGGCAGGTGAGGCATAAGGCGTTGGGGGTGGCCGTGATGAGTTTGACGCGGGTGACGTCTTTGTTGACGCGGATTTCATGACAACTCAGGCAGCCGGTGGCGACGGCGGTGTGGACATGCTTGCCTTTGGACTTTTCTTCGTGGCATTCCAGGCATTTGGCGGAGTCGGTGTTCTTGTCGAGGGGAACGGGATGCACCGCCGCATGCGCGCGGGGGCCTGCTGCGGCGAACGCAACCAGCAGCGCGGCGCAAAAAGTCCACCTCCGGAGCAAAGCACTCCCGCGGGCGGCCGCATCTGAGAGATAGAGAGAGGGCAAGAGCAGCATCATACGGTTCCCGGAGCCTGCCAGCTGGAACGAAGGACTCCCGGAAGCGCGAGGTGAAAGGGTTGCCGGGGAAGTCCTGACCTTCAGAGCTCAGCCAGGTTCACGGTTCATTAGACAGCCTTCGAAGAGAACTGACCGTGATATAGAACACATCTCTCGGGCGCCGGCAGTTTGGTAAGCGGCCGGTTTTTCTCTGCTCCGGTCCAAAGTTGGAACACGCTTATGACCAGAAATGGGCCGGGGCGCCGTTTCCCCTCAATTACCGGCGTTCGGCTGGCTTGCTGAAGATTTTCTTATTTCTGGTCGATGGGCTTCTAAGAGGATGCTCACGCGATGAAGGGGCTTGCGCAGATTGCAGTGTTGCTGGCGGCGGGGTCTTGCCTGGGGAGGTCGCAGGCAATCGGCGTCTCGACCGATGTGCTGGGAGCGCATCTGAACTACGGGCGCGGCTGCCCGGCGTGCCACTCGCCGCATAGTGGAGCGGCGGGCAATGGACGAGCCGCCGCCGCGGATGCGGGTTCGGGCAGCAATGCTCTCTGGGGTGAGGACGTTACGGGGCTTTATGGGAAGACGATCCGTACCGGAGGCGGGGAATATGGGGAGGTTCTGCCGGCGGACGCTTCAGCGGGCACGCCCGATGTGATGGGAGTGCTGGCCTGCCTGAGCTGCCATGACGGCAACATCGCCTCGCGCGCCGTGATGAAGAACCAGATGTACGAGCAACTGCCTGCCACTTATGGGAAGTACAACACCATACCGACATTGCTGGGGGATGGGGGCTCACCTTTCGGAGAGCTTTTTAATCATCATCCGGTGGGGTTGAGTGTGGTGATCAAGTGCGGTGGCGGGGACGGGTGGGATTGCTCTTCGTCAGAGGGCGTAATCAAGATGGGCGGAGCGAAATCGAGCCAGTTTGTTAAGAACTACGGGATGTTCATCAAGCCGGGGAAGTACAACGACCAGCCGGTGGTGGTATGTACCACGTGCCACGATCCGCACCTGATGAACGTTGTGAATGTGAGCGATGGAACGAGATCGGGGCTGCCGAAGGGGCATTACCAGACCATGTTCTTTCTGCGCGGGCCCTACAATCCGGCGAGCATGACGGCGGGGAACAACCAGGCGTCGCAGTTCTGCCGGCAGTGCCACGCGGGGGAATCGAATGAGATGAATGGATTCTCCGGACAGACGGTTTTCTAGATAAGGATGGGGGCAGAGTGTGCGGCGGGGTTTCTGCCGCGCTCTTCGACATCCGGCCGCGCGCGGGGCGGAGGGGCAGACCCTCAGACAAATGCGGTGACGCCGACGAGCAACGAGAGGACGGCGCCCAAGGCTGCCAGCAGCCAGATACGCGCAGCATGCAGAGGCGGATAGAAGAAGGACGCGATGATCAGCAGAAGATAGGCTGCAATCAACAGTGGAGAAGCCAGCCGGACACCTGCAGAGATGCGCGTGAAACCGGAGTCCTCCACCACCAGGTCGCCGCATTTGTGCTGCAGGCCGTGGCACAGGAACTCGAGGATGTCTGCCCTTGCGGCGCTGGAGACCGAAGCACCGTGGCCGCCCCGGTAATAGTGAACCTCTGAGTCGTCGTTGAAAGCCAGCCGGAAGCCGGTATACCCGGCGGTGCCGATGTCTTTCATGCGCAAGCCGCGCAGAGCACTGCAGAGCACCCCGACGGGAACGTCATGCACCCCGCAGGCGTTGCGCACTTCCTGCACCTGGGCGCGGTGGTTGTCCCATACCCACTCCGCAGGAAGGACGCTGCCGCCGAGGTACACGCGATCGAAGGTCATGCCGGAGAGATGGCGGAGGCCATAACCCAGGAGATACGTCCCATAACTATGTCCGACGAAGTTGAAGCTGGCGAGAGGATTTTGCGCGAGTTTACGGCTATAGACATCCTGAAACCACCGCACATAATGGCGGCGCTGTGCAGGGATAAGAAACTGCAGAGCGGAGAAGCGCCCAATGTCGGGCTCGATAAGTTCGGCGTTCGGTATACGTTGCTTGATAAGCTGCTTGGTTTCCTTGACCCAGTCGTTATTGGAGTCGCGGATGCCATGCACGAGGAAGTACACCTTTTTAGCGAGATCGAAGCTCACTTCGGAACTTAGCTGGTCGGGGATCGGTTTCAGGATCGCCAGGCTGAGAGTTTCATATTGCTGGGGACGGAACGCGCCGTTGTCTTCAGGCAGAAAGACATTCTTGTGAGTGACCTTTGAGATGAGGAACTGATGTCCTTCGTCGAATCTCTCAACGTCTAACGAGTCCCCCTGCTGCACGCGATTGTCGTTTTCGCCGAGTACCTGGACGACGACTGGCCGGCTGGAGATTTGTTGCAGCTTGCGCAGCCACCAGATTCTCAGGTTGGTGATGAAATCCGATCCGACGATGATGTCGCGCAGGGTTCCGTGGCGCGAGATGAGGAGAGGCAGTAAAAGCTTTTCCCACCAGTGGATCTGGATGCCGCGGTTGATGCCCGCCAGGAGCACGAGGCGGGAAACATGCGTGGCCCAGGGCAGAGGATTCATACGATTGACGCTGCTGCCCAATGCGATGAGGTATGCCTGGCGGACAAGCAGCGCACCCATGCTGTGGCCGACCAGGATCACGTCATCAGGGTTTTCAAGATTCGCCCAGCGGGCATTGAGGAAGAGGGCAAGATTCCGGGCAATGTCGAGGAGGGATTTGCGGCCGAAGATGGATGTGCCGTGGTCCCACAATTCCACGACCGTATCCTGCCGCCATGCAGGGTCCGCCTGGAGGCGCGCCAGGAGGGGTTTGAAGCTGTCGGCTTTGGTTTGAATGCCGGGCACAAACACCAGCAGCCTTGCCATAGGAATCGACTCCGTTGGTGGGGAACTGACTTGTCAGAAAGCCTCTCACACCTTTTCGAGGAGCGCAATACGCGGTGCCGGCAATTCGGCGGGCGATCCGGGGCGGGGGCGCGTTCGCGGGGCGGTCGGCGTGTCGAAGCTGATCGATATTGTTTGCCGGCGGGGAGTGCGGCGGGTGCGAATGGGAAAGTCGTGGGCGCTAGCTGGTTTTGCCGTTGGGATTGTGAGTGACGCCGTGGCAGACGAGGACGCAGGTGTTGGAACCGCGGTTGTAGGAAATGGGGATGCCGCGGTAAGAGGCGACGATATTGAGGTCGAAGTTGACCATGCGTTCGCCGCTGAGGTTGCCGCTGGCGGCGCCCATGCCGTGGGCGGTGTGGCAGGTGGCGCAGCTGAAGCCGTCGTTGATGTGATTGGCGTGGCCGGTGAAGCTGGTGTTTTTGAGGACCTGGTTGGGGAGGTCGTGGCACTTGCCGCAAAGGGCGTAGGGGCCTGCGGAGCTGGTGTCGGGTGTGGGGAACAGATTGGTAACGGTCAGGCCGGGGGTGACGGCGTTGTTGTACTCGTAACGGCGTTCGAGGATGTGACTCCACCGTGAGCCGTGGGGGCCGTTGGCGCCGGAGCCGCCGAACTCGCGATTGTCGTCGCTGTTATGGCAGTCAGTACAGAGGATCTGGTTGCCCATGCTGCGGCCCGCCGTGATGCCATCGAGCTTGCGCATGGCGGTGAGCAGGCTGGGCTGCGTGAGGGAACTGCTGCGGGTGTGCACGACGGGGTGGCTGGAGGTGGAGGTGGTGGCGAACTGCGGGATGAGGTTGAGGGGGTCGCCGGCAGCAACCTCCCAGACGGGGGAGTAGCCATAGACAGCGAGGGCCTGCTTGCCGGAACTGGCGCCGTGGCAGCGGAGGCAGTTCTCGTACTGATTGACTGCCGGGGTAAGGATGCTGGTGCCGTCGGTGGCGCTGATGCCGGCAATGTTTTTCTGGGAGACGCGCATCTGCGGCGCCGGCGGGAAGATGCTGACTACCTGGGAGCCGTGGCTCGAGTGGCAATCGACGCAGGTGGCGTGGCGGTTGTTCTGGAGCAGCGCGGGCTCTGTGGCGTCGTGCGGATTGGTGGACTGCGGGAAGGGGTGGCCCACCTTGCCTGTGGCGTACTCGGCGAACACATTGGTATAGGCAGGCAGGGGGGAGATGCTGGTGCCGCCATTGTGGCAGGCGATGCAGTCCTGCTCGTTCTGGCCACGGAGGATTTGCGCGGGGCCGGCGGCGTTGTGGGGCGCATGGCAGCCGATGCAGGCGGTGGCGCCGACCGTGGTGTAGGCGCTGAGGTTGGCGGAAGAGGCGACCTTGGCCGTGGACAGGGCATGGGCGCTGGCGGCCCAGTCGGCGAGCGGGTTGACCTTGCCGCTGGCCTGACGCGCGGGGTCGTGGCAGGCGAGACAGAGCTGGCCGCCGGAGCTGTCCTTCACCAGGAAGTTCCTGGCGACGGGATCCTTGGTTTGCACGTGCGGGTCGTGGCAAGAGACGCACTCGACGGTGCCGTGATTGAGCGTGACGGCGTGCGTGGGATCGGCGGTGGCTCCGGTGGTGGTGAGCGTGGCGACGAGATGGATGTTGTCCTGCAGGGGGGTTGCAAGACTGAAGGGATGCGACGACTGCATGGTGCCGTTAAAGACGTCGGCGGTGGTCATGGAGCCGAAGGTGGTGACCTGTCCGTACGCGACGGTGGCGCCGACGCCAACGGTGCCGTCATGGCAACTAAGGCACTGGTTTGTGGAGTTGCCGAGAACCGGCTGGCGAGGGGTGTTCTTCTCGGTATTGGCGGTGTACATTGTGTAGTTTTTGGTGGTGAGCTGCTGGTTCCAGAGGCCGGTGTTGGCGCCCGAGTGCGGGGCGTGGCAGTAAGCGCAGGCGTCAGGGCGCGCGCCGCTGATGTGGGATCTGCTGCCGGGTCCGAGACTGTGGACTCCGAGGACGTCTTCCGTGATGGATTGGGCGGGGGCGAGGGGGACTGAGAGCAAAAGTAATGTCATCAGCAGGGTGGGTGTGAGCTTCACTTTGCTCCCTCCCTGCCCGGCTGCTTCACGCCCGCGTATTGGAAGACCTGGACGCGGCGGTTGAACGAGTCCACTACGTAGACGTGATCGTCGCGATCGATGAACAGACCGGCCGGCAACTGGAACTCACCCGCGTGCGTGCCCAGGGAACCGAAGTAGTAGAGCAACTGGCCCTGGCGGTTGAAGACCTGCACGAGGCCGAGGGCGCTGTCGACGACGTAGAGGTCGCCTTCGGAATCCACTGCGAGGCCCTTGGGGCGGAATACGGCGCCGACGCTGTCGCCGGGCTTGCCGATGGCGAACTGGAAAACGCCGGCGGGGTCGAAGGCCTGGATACGGAAGTTCATGGCATCGACGACGAGGAGGTTGGGGCCGTCGAGGCGGAGTTCGGTGGGGAAGTTGAATTCACCATCTCCGTTGCCGGGCTGGCCGATGGTGCTCAGGACTTTGCCTTCCAGGTCAAGGACGACGATCTTGTTGCGCAGGGTGTCGGAGACGTAGAGACGCTGGTTCAGGGAATCGACGGCGACGCCGGTGGGGCGCTCGAAGTAGCCTTCTCCGCCGTGCAGGCGGCCGATGCTGCGCAGGTGCTTGCCGTTCGGATCGAAGACATAGACCACGCCTGAAGCCGAGTCACTGACATAGATATTGTCGTGCGCATCGACGGCCACGCATTGCGGTTTGAGCATGGTGTCGCGGCCTTTGTCGAGGCGCTGGATGAGGTGGTACTTGCGCTGCTTGAAGTCGAAGACATGGATGCCGGCGACGGCGGGATCGGTAATGATGAGGCGGCCGCGCGAGTCGGCAACGATGCCGTAAGGCTGCACCAGCGGCCGGAAGTCTGGTGAGCCGGCGATGACGTCGACGACTTTGTTCCAGAAGCTGCGGTCGGGTTTGACTTCCGACTCGGAGCTGAAGCTGCGTTCCCAGGTGAGCTTGCGGCTGCCGTCGAGGGACATCTCCCACTGCTCGCGCTCGGCGGCTTTGGAGCGGGATTTCGGAGCAGCGCCAACGGGCAGCAGCAGTCCGGTGGAGAGCGCCACGATGAGCACGGCTTGAATGCACCGCCGGGGGGATGTCAGAAGAACTTGAACCACCGTGAGACCCCCATGTAATAGGACGATACGACCTGCGTTGGAACTGCGGAGCCGCTGAACCCCTGGTCCAACCGGGCGAAGCCGGCGTTAAAGCTTAGCTTGCGGTATTGGTATTGCACGAGTGTATCGAACTGCCCGTTGTGGTTCGAGGAAGAGTTCAATGCGCCGGCGATGTCTGTGCTGGCGGTGTTGCTGGTGGATTGAGACCACGAGGCCTGAAAGATCATTCTCCTGGCGGGCGCGCTGGAAGCGCTGAAAGAGTAGCTTTCCCCGCCGTACATGCTCACCAGCGAAGATGGAACCACGGGCGGGACGGGCACGGGAACCAGGCCGGAGCCGGTGATGAGAGCCTCTCCATCGGCTTTGGAATAGCCGCCGCTCAGATTGATCCATTTGCTGTAGCCGATGGTGCTGCTGTAGCTCTGGCCAGAGTTGGCTGTGCCGGGCTGGTCAGTGATGGCAGTATGCGAGCCGGCGGCGGCAGCGCTGAAATTCACCTTGCCCCAGGTGTGGCGTGCGTTGGCGGAGAAGTTATAGAAGGAGTTCATGTAAGTCACCAGAAGGGTCTGCACGTTCTGGGCATAGTTCAAGTTGCCATTGAGGTGCCAGCCGCCAAGGAGGGTGGAGAAGTTCTCAGTGACGTTGAAGCCGAGGGCGGATTCTCCGCCCTTATCCATGGTGTTGGCCGTCATGCTCGCGGAGCTGTTCAGATTGCCCGCGGAGAAGCGGTGCACGAAGCTGCCGTGCAATCCATACGACGTGACTCCGTAAGAGTTTCCGAGGAAGCTCTGGTCGCGCCGCTCCACAGAGGCTGCGAGCTGGCCGTTCTCTGAAGCCGCGTAGGTTGCCACGGCAAGCATGTCGAGGGAGTTCGACGACTCGTTGGTATTGAATACATTGGAACCGCCGCCGCTGGCGGCGCCGGTGGTCGGGCCTGGAGTGACGATGGATTCAACAAGCTGGCCGCTCAGGTTGTCAGAGTAACTCACGCTGCCACTGATTCCGAGCTTCCTGGCGGGATGAATCACGCTGGTGGCGCTCAGGAGATCAATGGTTCCATCTGACTTGCTTCCGAGATAGTCAGTGCTGAAATCGGAACGGGTGAAGGAGCAGGAGATGTCGCCCTGCAGAGGCAGCCGGTGCGCAACATTGAACCCGAAAGAGTCCTCGCTGGCATGAGTCTCCGGATGCTGACCGGCAATGATTTGCGGGATCAGAGCGTGCGAATTCCCAATGGTATAGAACCCACCGACGTTGTACCCCGCCAGGTGATAGGCCGAGTGCAGGTTGAGAGAGCGAAAGTGGTTGGTGCCGTTGTCGTTGCTTCCGTAGATGGTGTATTTGCTGCTGCCCATCTGGTAGCCGGCCGAGAAGCTGGGTTTGTCGGGGATGTTTGCGCTCCAGTTAACGCCGAAGGTATCGCTGTTGCCGTGCGTGACGAAGTTAGCCACGCCGGGTATCGCGTAGTTACCTTCGCTGTCGTACGACTTTGTGTAGTTGACGGCGCCGGGGAAGTGGCTGCCGCCGAAGATGGTGGTATTGGCATTCAGGCCACTGGCATCGGTGATGGACTGGAAGTTGGAGTTAGCCCGCGACTGGTTCAGATAGTAGCCTACGTCGAAGGCCAGAAAGCTGGGATTGTAATAGGAGCCGGTGAGATTGCCGGTGCCCCCCAGAACCCATGCGTGCGACGAGCCAACCTGGTTGCCGAATGTGGCTGAAAAGCCGGGAGCGAGAGTGCCGGACAAGCTGGTGGTGAGATCGCCGGTTTTGACCTGCCCGGCGAGGGGGAGCGCCAGCAGCAGCAGGGCTGTCAGCAGAGGGGCAGCGATTTTAACTCTAAAGAACACTATGAACCCGGACTTTCCAGAGCTTCGATCCTTGGGGACGAATCTCGTTCTGTTTTTCCGCGGGGTCAGAAACGGCCCGCGAAGTCTGCGCCGCAGGTTACTGCGACGCGGTTTGTTCTCCTTCCCAAGAGCGCAGGATCACAGTTCATCAACTTTGGCGCCCTGGCGCAGTTTCTTGTCCAGGGCCATGCGGAGCTGGTTTCTTTTGCTTTCAGTCAGCTCCTTCTGTAATTGGGTCCGCACTTCAGCGAACGGTGTTTTTCCGGCCGGAGTGTGGGCATTGAGGCGCACGATGGTGTACGCCTGATCGAGCTGAAGGATGTCGGTTACGTCGCCGGGCTTCATGGTCTTGAAAGCCTTGAGGACAGGGGGCGCGAGCTGGTCAGCGGGCAGCGGCTTGTGCTGGCCGAGAACGACGCGGTAGTCGTCATCAGAGAGCTTTTCAGCGAGCATGCCGAAAGCCTCTGCCGTTTTGGCGGCTTTGGCCTGTTTAAGCGCGGCGTCCGCGCGGGCTTTGCCTTCCTTCAACTGCTGAGCCGTGGCATTGGACGGCGGCAGGATGGAGATGGTCTGGAAGGTGTAGGTTTCAGGATGGCTGAAGCGCGCCGATTTATCGTAGAAGGCCTTGAGCTCGGCGGGCGTAGAGACGCATTTGCTGTCCACTTCCTGTTTGAGGAGGGCTTCAATGAGGAGTGAACGGGTTACCTTCTCGCGCAACCGCTGCGCGGATCCCTGAAAGTCGCTCTGGAGAAACTTCTTGAACTCGTCGGGGGTGGCGAACTGCTTGCGGAAGTCGGCCTCGGCGCGCTGCATACGCGCGGCCGGAATGACCAGCTTGCGGCGCTGCGCCTCCTGGTAGACGAGCTCCTCAAAGATGATCATCTTCAGGGCGCCGTCGCGGATTTGGGGAGCGAGGTCCCTGGGCAGGCCATTGTGCTGTTTGGCATAGGGGAAGATCGCGTATTCCTCGCGAACCAGATCGACATCGGTGAGCACTGCGCCGTTGACGCGAGCTACCGGCTTGCCTACAGCGGTGAGCGCTACCACGTTGGACGACTGCGCCGGCGGCTGCTTCAGCGCGGTGGGAGCATGGGACGCAACCTGCGCGCCTGCCGTTTGAAGGGCGAGGACTAGCAGGGCACTTGTGAGAGCTTTGTGTTTCATTTTGACCCCCTGGGGTGCGGGAAAAAGTGGGGAGGGAAATTGTCGGCCCCTCCCCGTGATGCAAGACCGGTTGAAGTTAGAAGGTGGTTCCGGCGGTGCTGCCGGCCATTTCGTTCGACTCGCCACCATGGCACTGGCGGCAGAACTGCGCGGTCTGGTTGCTGCCCGCGGTTGTGCTTGCCGGGTTGTAGGGTGCGCGGATGAAGAACATCGTGGCGTAGGAGCCGGAGGGCAGGCCAGTCTTTCCAGCGGTAACGAGCTTGGTGACGGGGTCAATGGTGCCCTGCGTCACGCTGACGACGTTCATCAGGTGCTGGTTGTGGCAGGTGGTGCACATGACGACGGGCTTGTTCTGATACTTGCCGGGGCTGACGAAGAAGCCGTAGTTGGTAACGAACCGGGAGGAAGCCGCTCCGGTCATCAGAACGTTTCCGCTGGCATCGATGGTGCAATCCCAGTCGTAGGGGCCGCCGCAGCCCATGGTGGCGTTCAGGCCCACCGGGTGGTCGTTCAGGTAATTGCCGGCGGTGCCCTTGTCACTGCCGAGAAGGGTGGGAATGTTGTTCGCCGTGCCGTAGGTGGCAGGAAGCGTTTCATAGACTTTGTTCTGCATCATGGCGCCGCTGGCGAGGTTGCCGTCGTGGCAGCTGAGGCACATGAGGACGCCGGCCACATCGGGAGTTCCCGCGGTGAGGCTGGACGGAAGAGTTTCGCTGTAGCTGCCGTGCTCGCTCTTGCCGGTGATGATGGTCTGGCCGTAGAGGCTGCCTACGTCCTCGCCCCAGAGAGCGATGTTGCCGGAGCCGGTATCGGCCGTCTTGGCAACGCCGTTGCCGTAGGCGCCGCTATGCGGTGCGTGACAGGCCGCACAACCGCGGCCATAGTTGAGGTGGGCGCCGAGAACGTCAGTGGTCGGCGTGGTGATCTGGGCAGCTGCGAAACCCGCGGCTCCCATAAGGAATAGAGCAATTGAAAGAATCCGCTTCATGAAAGAAGCCTCCTGGTGCGCACTTTTGCTGCTCGGCTGAACTGTGCATCCGGCTTGCCTGGTGTCGAACTCAATCCAGCCTCCAAGCGGTACCGGTTCACGAAACATGCCATTGCCCGAAGGCAGGGGCCATGTCTGGCTGCTGTTCGTGCCCGGTTGCCGGCAATGCGTTCCGACATCTGCCGGCCCGCTGCTTGCGAGACCGTGTCCGAGATCCACCAACCGATGATGGGCGTCCTGGCACAGTGACATGGTGAATAGCCCCACTCGCAGTACACTCCTGGTCCGCAAAATACTCTCGTGAGCTACGTCACACATCATTAGGAGGCTTTAATCAATGGGGTGCTTCTGATGCATACCGAAGTCACATGCCCTTAGTCACAAGTGATTCGCATCACACTGCAACGCCCGCATGCGTGATTTCCTATGACTGAGCATCACCAGAGCCTGAAGGGCCGCCGACTCGCATTACGGCAAGTTGGAGCGGGCCTCCCCAGCCGGTGAGCGATTGATTGGCCTGAACGGACTTGAGTTCGGGTGCAGCAGCCAGGAGAACGAACGCATGGCAAGCCCATCCACCTCGACAACGCGTGCAGGCCTGCGGCTGCGGAGCGAGCACGTATATCTGATAGCAGCTCTCTGCATGGCGACGGGGCTGGCGATTGGATACCTGGCCAGAGGCAGCCGCATGCCCGCAGCCGCTGTGCAGGCGCGCGCGGTGATGCCGCACCCGCCGATGAGCGGACGCCGGCCGAGCCTGGAAGAAATGAAGCACATGGCCGATAAGCAGGCTGCGCCGGTTCTGGCCCAGCTCGCCAAGGACCCGAACAACACTGACCTGCTGGTGCAGGTTGGCGGGATTTATCACGGCGCGCACCAGTTTACGCAGGCCGCGAACTATTACGACCGCGCGGTGATGACGAAGCCCGCAGACGTGGCGATTCGCTCGAAGCTGGCGGCGAGCCTGTACCGCATGGGTGAAGCGGACAAGGCCATCGATCAACTGAACCAGGCGCTTGGATACAGCCCGACCGATGCCAATGCGCTGTTCAATCTAGGCATCATCGAGTGGCAGGGCAAGCAGGACGCGAAGAGCGCGCTGAGCGCGTGGCAAAAGCTATTGAAGACCAATCCCCAATTGCCGGCAGAGCGGAAGGCGCAGGTGCAGAAGCTCATGGCGGATGTGAAGGCGAGCACGGCGGGCGCGTCGGGCCGGTAGTCTGAAGGAGGTTTTGATTTTATGAGTGACACGAGAGCAGTTTCAGGAGAGCAGTGGGCGCTGCAGCGGGCCATGCTGCTGGGCGCGGTATGCCTGGTGGTGGGGCTGGCGGCGGGGTGGTTGATCCGCGGATGGGAAAGCCCGCATACGGCGGCAGCGGGCCCCTTAGCGACAACGCCTGCAACCACTGCGGCCGCGCCGGCACCGAATGCCGCACAACTGAAGCTGCAGGCCGATCAGCAGGCGACGCCGCTGCTGGAGCAATTGAAGGCGCAGCCAGAGAATGCCGGCCTGCTGGCCGGCATCGGGAATCTTTACTACGACGCGCAGCAGTATCAGACGGCGATCGATTACTACGGGAAGTCGGTGAAGATCAAGCCGGCGGATGCGTCCGTGCGCACCGACCTGGGCACGGCGTACTGGTACCTTGGCAATGCGGATGCGGCGATTGATCAGTTCAACACCGCGCTGAATTACGCGCCTGCCAACGCCAACACGCTGTTCAATCGCGGGCTGGTGAAGTGGGAGGGCAAAGGCGACGCGCAGGGCGCCATCGCCGACTGGAAAAAGCTGCTGGCGACCAATCCAGGCTACGAGAGCAAGGACAAGGTGGAGCAGATGCTGGCCAAGGTGGAGAAACAGACAGGATCAGGAATGACGGGGCAGTAACGCTCGGCTGGCGCCTCATGCTCGGCTGGCGCCTCATGCTCGGCTGCTGCCTCATGCTCGGCTGCTGTGTTGGGGGAAAGGCCGGACGCGTACGCGTCTGGCCCTTCTGCTTTTGCGCGCGGAAAACAAAGCTAGCGCAAGCTCCTGTTGACATTCGTACTATACACCTGTAGAAATTCAACAGGACAAGACAATGGGCGAAAACAAGCCGGACATTTTGCAGGGCACGCTGGATCTAATGGTGCTCAAAACGCTTGAGTCGATGGGGCCGCTGCATGGCTATGGAATTGCGCGGCGCATCGAGCAGGTGAGCGGCGAGACGCTCATCCTGAACCAGGGAACGATCTATCCGGCACTTCTGCGCCTGGAGCAGCGGGGTTGGATCAAGGCTGAATGGGGCAAGTCGGAGACCAACCGCCGCGCACGCTTCTATTCGCTGACGCGCCTGGGAAAGAGCCGCATCGCTGAGGAGACCGCCAACTGGGAGCGGGTGGCCGCCACCATGGCGCTGTTTCTTGCCACGCCGAAATAGGAGGTTGCTATGGACGCCGTTCGCACCTTGTTGAGCCGCATTGCCGCCATGTTCGGCGCGCGCAGACTGGATGCCTCACTGGATGAGGAACTTCGCAGCCACATCGAGATGGCGGTGGAAGAGCATGTGCGCCGGGGCGTGCCGGAGGCGGAGGCGCGGCGGCTTGCGATGAGGGAGTTCGGCGGCGTGACGCAAGTACGCGAGACGTATCGCGAGAAGCGCGGCCTGCCGCTGCTGGAGCAAATTCGCCGCGATGTGCGGTTCGGGCTCTTCCAGCTTTGGAAGGCGCCGGGGTTTACGCTTACGGCGATTCTGACGCTGGCGCTGGGTGTGGGCGCGAACACCACGGTGTTCTCCATGATCAACGGACTGCTGCTGCGGCCCTTGCCGGTGCCGGAGAGCGACAGGCTGGTGGTGCTGGCCATGAGCACGGGGGACCCGAATCCGAATTACAGCTTTCCAGAGTCACTGTTTCGCGGATTTGAACATCGCGGGGGAGCCCTGAGCGAAGTATTCGCCTTCCACAGCACGGCTTTCCAGGTGAAGAGCGGCAATGCCGCGGATATCGCCTACGGCCAGTATGTGAGCGGAAGTTTCTTCAATGCGCTGCGGACGGCGCCGCTGGTGGGCCGCACGCTGACGGGGGAGGACGACCGCAAGGGCGGCGATCCAGCCGGCTTTGCGGCGGTGATCAGCGAGACGTTGTGGAACAATCGCTTCCAGCGGGACCCGGCCATTTTGACGCGCCACATCTGGATCGACAATGTGGATTTCGCCATTGTGGGCGTGATGCCGCGCAGTTTTTTTGGAGCGGACCCGCTGCAGAGGCCCCAGATCTATATACCGCTTGCCGATGAAGAGGTGTTGAACGGTGAGCGCAGCATGATCAAGGCGGCGCATCACGGATGGTGGTTGAATGTGATGGGCAGGCTGGCGCCGGGCGCCACCGTGGAGCAGGCGAATTCTCAGGCCGGCGCGGCGACCGATGCCGTTCTTCACGAGAGAGTGCCCGATGAGAGCTGGATCAAAAGGATGGAGCAGCGCCATATCCTTTTCTCCGCAGAGCGCGGATCAACGGGCTTTACGTATGTGCGCCTTCATTTCCGCAGGCCGCTGGTGGCGGTGTTTGCGATGTGCGGCGGGATCCTGCTGCTGGCGTGCCTGAACCTGGCCAGCCTGCTGATGGCCCGAGGCGCAGCGCGGCAGCGCGAGCTGGCTACGCGCATGGCGATTGGGGCTTCGCGCCGGCGGCTGGTACAGCAACTGCTGGTGGAAGGCCTGTTGCTGGGAGTTGCAGGAACGGTTGCCGGGCTGGCGGTGGCGCCGGTGGTGAGCCAGCTGCTGGTGGCGGTTCTGTTGAGTGGGCAGCACAACGCATACCTCGACACCTCTCTCGACATGCGCGTGTTCGCGTTTGCGGCGGCGGCAGCAGTGCTGGCGACCCTGCTGTTTGCACTGGCGCCGGCGCTCAAGGCCACGTCGCGCAATCTCATGGATCGCATGAAGGACGGGCAGCACTCGACGCTCGCTCATGAGCGCCGTTCCATTTTTCCGCGGGCTCTGCTGGGTGCTGAAGTTGGCGTGGCGCTGATCCTGGTGGTGGGCGCGGGGCTTGTGGCTACCAGCCTGATGCGGATTTACAAAGACAGCCTTGGGTTCGATCCACGAGACGTGATGAACGTGGAGTTCAGCATGGAAAAGTCAGGGCTCAAGCAAGACACCCTGGTGAATTTTTACCGCGAGATGGCGGACCGGATCGGGCATCTGCCGGGGACGACGGGGGTGAGCTACGAGCTGATTGCGCCGCTTACCAGTTCTTTGTGGGACGAGGACTTTCCAGTCACAACGGGCGGCACGCATGACACGGACATGAACTCCGTAGCGCCGGCGTATTTCAGCACCATGCGGATTCCGCTGCTGGCGGGACGCGAGTTCACATGGAATGACACGCCATCGTCAGGGCCCAAGATGCTGCTGAACCAGGGGGCGGCGCGGCAGCTGTTTCCCGGGAGTAACGCGCTGGGGCGTTCTCTGCGTCTGGAGCAAGGCAAGAAGGTCACAGTGTACGAGGTGATCGGCATTGTTGGCGACGCCAAGTACGACGATATCCACGCCAAGGCGCCGGCCACGGCGTACGTCTCGATGTCGCAGGATGATTTCAAGCAATCGCCTTCCTACGTCGCGGTGGTGCGGACCACGATGGGCGCCGGGCCGATGGCGGGAGCAGTTCGCTCACTGGCCGCGCAACTGGCTCCGCAGATCCCTGTGCCCGAGGTGAGGTCGACTCTGCAGCTGATGGACGAGGCGCTGGGTGCGGAGCGGATGATGACGCTGCTGGCGGTGTTCTTCGCGGCGTGCGCGCTGGTGGTGACGGCGATTGGTCTTTACGGCACGCTGGCTTACGCTACGGCGCGCCGCACGGCGGAGATCGGGATTCGTATGGCGCTGGGGGCCAGGCGCGCGCAGGTCGCCGGGATGGTGTTCTGCCAGAATCTCTGGGTGGTGGCGGGCGGCACGGTGGTGGGCGTTGGCGCGGCGCTGCTGGCAACACGCGCGCTGGCCAGTTTCCTGTTCAGCACATCGACGCACGATCCGTGGGTGATTGCCGGGTCGATCTGCGCGCTGGGTTTGACGGCATGTGCGGCGACGCTGTTGCCGGCACTGCGGGCATCGCGCATTGAGCCGATGACGGCGATTCGCTGCGAGTAACAACCGGCGGTGAATCTCTCGTGCCTGGGCCGCCGTGGCAGGGGAGAATTGTTGGTCGGCTTCTCCCACCCAGGCAGAGCTTGGATGGGGCACCCGCACCTTGACCCTCCTCACCCTAACCCGCACCCGCACCCTAACCCCGCACCCGGCACCGGGTGTGGAGTGGGGAGTGGATCGGTACGGGCGCGAAGTTAATTGTGGTGCGGAGTGATTAACCTGCCACGTGGCGCTCGAGGCGGCGAAGGATCCCGTCGGGTTCGGCGACGCCCAGGCGAACGATCTCTTCGCAGCGGGCCAGAGAGTCGGCAGCGGCGTAGATGCGGAACTCGTCGGCATTGCCGGAGGGGCGCAGGTGTGCGACTTCTCCGCTGGCGAAAGTGATGCGCACGCCGTCGACGTAATTTAGGCGCGAGACGGGTCCGAAGCACTGGAAGAACAGGTCGCAGCGCTTGCGGATCTCCTCAAAGGCGGAGACGAGGGCGGGGGTGAGTTCAACCGGATTGCGGTGCTCGTCCACGGCTATGGGATGGCCGGCGGAGTCGAAGTCGACTTCGCGAATGCGCGGATGGTCGTAGCAGAGAGCATTGACGATCTTGAGGGCCGTGGGCCGGGGGAATTCCTTGAGCAGGCCGGCGCGGCTGAAGCGGCTGGGCAGGCCGGCGAACAGTTCAGAGAGGGAGAGGCCTTTCTCCCTGGCGCTGAAGAGGGCCGCGAGGAGCGGCAGCATGGCGTCGCGCGTGGGGAGCGCGGTGAGAACGCGGCCGTTGCGCTCGATGTCAGACCCTGTAAGGAATCCGCCGTTGGCCTCCCATCCGCAGACGCGCTGCTTGCCGCGGGCGAGTGCGGCGGACATACCGGCGATCACGAACGGCGAGCCGATGCGGGTGCGCGGCTCGAGCATGGGGGCGAGTGGGCTGCGGTCGATGCCATCATTGCAGCTGACCGGCACGGCAACCGCGTCGGCGCCGAGGAAGTCGGCAACGATCATGCCCAGCAGATCGCCGCCGAAGAACTTCACGGTCTTCTGGTCGTCTTCAAATCCGAGCAGGAGGGGGCGGTCGCTGTCGCCGTCCGTGGATACGACGGCGAAGAAGGGCCCGTGCTGTGGGATGGCTTCATCGGCGAGGGCCTGGATAACGGCAAGGCGTTCGGCATCGATGTTTTCCGTGTCGATGGGCACGAACTCTTCGCTACGGCCGGCGGGGATGACCTCGGCCCCCAATTGGCGCAAAAGCTCTACGAGCAGATCGCGGCCGACGGCGGAATGCTGATAGCAAAGAACACGGGCGCCGGCGAGGGTGTCTCCTGAGAAGAAATCGACGTAGCGGCGGATGTAGCCTTCGCGAACGGAAGGGTCCTCGGGGCTGAGCTCGGCATGGCCGGACTTGAAGATTCCCTGTTCGTTGAAAGGCGAGTCCTGCGCTGGCTGTTTGTAAATGCGCTCGCGGACGCGGCGGACGTATTCGCCGATGGGGGCTTCGTGGTCTTTGAGCAGTTCTCCGCGAGACGTGTTGGTCTTGTAGCCATTGCGGTCAAACGGGATGTGACTGCCGGTGATCATCATGCTGCCCTTGCGGCGGGTAAGGGCGTGGTAAGCGAGCGCCGGGGTGGGGATGGCGCCCCCATTCACAGGGCGCATGCCTGCATCGCGGATGGCGCGCTCGATTGCCTGGGCAATCTCTCCCCTGCCCTGCTCGGCGGGGGCGAACTGGGTGGAGGAGGGGCGCAGGTCGGCGGCATAGAAGAAATCGTCGCCGCGCGTGATGCCGCCCTGCTCGAGCGAGAGGGACTGGAGGTATTCGAGTTCGCCGAGGGCGCAGATGTAGATTTCCATCTGGGTGAGGTCCTGGACGCGGCCCCGGCGGCCGCTGGTGCCGAATCCAAGCTCGCGGGGTTGGTAGCTGAGGCGCGCGATGAGGGAGGATTCGCCCAGCGAGGCGTTCGACAATTCCATGAGAGTGCTCCTAAGGCAGTCAGAAACTTCAGATTAGCAAAATGAAGGTGGACGGGGCAGGTTGGGGAGCGTGCTCCGGGGCTGTAGCATCCAATGAGACCTGAACCGACAAATGAGCCGCATGACGATCGAAACAGGAACTTTACCCCCCAAACCGCCGCCCCCGAGTTCTGCCGCCGCGCCGCTTCTCTCATTTGATGCGGTGGAGAAGGACTACTCGAATGAAGGCGAGCGGGTGCGGGCGCTGGACGGGGTGTCGCTGGACATTGGGTCCGGGGAGTTTGTGGCGCTGGTGGGACGCAGCGGATGCGGCAAATCGACGCTGCTGCACCTGGCGGGCGCGCTGGATTTTCCGACGGCGGGACACGTGCGCCTGGCGGGAACCGCGACGGACACGCTGAACGAGGCGGGACTGACCAGGCTGCGGCGCGAGATGGTGGGGTTTGTCTTCCAGTCGTTCCAACTGCTGAACACGCTGAGCGTGGTGGAAAACGTGGAGGTTCCGCTGCTGCTGGCCGGGGAAACGCATCCGCGTCCGCACGCCATGGAGCGGCTGGCGGAGGTGGGGCTGGCGGAACTGGCGCACCGCATGACCCACCAGCTTTCCGGGGGGCAGATGCAGCGGGTGGCTATCGCCCGCGCTCTGGTGCACGGGCCGCGCGTGCTGCTGGCCGATGAGCCGACCGGCAACCTGGATACCGCGACCGGGAACGCGATTCTGCAGTTGCTGCGCAGGATGTGCGATGAGCACGGGGTCACGGTGCTGATGGCGACGCACAGCGCCGAGGCAGCGGCCTTGGCGAACCGGGTGGTCAGGATGCGGGACGGCCGCGTGGTCGAGGCGGGCTGAGGTGGGCGGGCTGGTATTGCTTTATCGGTTGATGCTGCGGCCGCTGGTGCGCAGGCCGGGGCGGGCGCTGGTGATTCTGTTTGCCGTGGCCCTGGGCGATGCGGCAGTGGTGGCGATCGACCTGGCGGGCGATGCGGCGGCGGGATCGTTCCACTCGTCGATAGAGACGCTGGCGGGCAAGAACGATTTTGAGGTGACCGCTGCAGGCGGGGTGCCGGAAGAACTGGCCGCGCGGCTGGCACGGCTCCCGTACCCGCTCACGGTGAGTCCGCGGATTGAGAGCCATGCCACGGTTGCCGCAACGGGCGAGACGGTGCCCCTGATCGGCGTGGACATGATTGCGGAAGCGAATGCGGCGGATCCGTCCACGCTTGCGGGCGCAGCGTCGAATGAGGGATTCCGGCATCTGAACGGTCCGGATGCGTTATGGGTGACGCCGGGGCTGGCAAACCGCGCCGGGGAAAAACTGGACCTGCTTATCAATGACCGGCGGCTTGAGTTTACGGTGCGCGGTTTTGTTCCGGAGGCTGCGCGGGTGAGCGGGGATGCCGTGGTGATGGACATCGCGGCGGCGCAGATGGCGACAGGCGAGGCGGGGAGGGTCGATCGCATTCTGATCCGGACACCTGACGGCGGGATCCGGACTTCCGGCGGCGCGGATTTCGAGACGTGGCAGAAGCGCTTGCGAGAGGCGCTTCCGGCCGGAGTGATGGTGAATGCCCAGGGAAGCGAGACCTTTGCGAATCGGCGCATGCTGGCGGCGTTCCGGTGGAATCTACGGATTCTGAGCTACATCGCGCTGGTGGTTGGGGCTTTCCTGATTTACAACGCGGTATCGGTTTCCGTGGTGCGCCGGAGGGCGGAGATCGGCGTCATGCGGGCGCTGGGTGCGAGCCGTGGGGCGGTGCTGACGGCGTTTCTGCTGGAGGCGGGGGCGTTCGGCGCGCTGGGCTCGGCGGCGGCCCTGCCGCTGGGGCGGCTGCTGGCGGTGGGCGCGGTGAAGATGCTGTCGACCACTGTGAATGCGCTGTATGTGTCGAGCCGGCCCGGGGTGATGACGATGACGGCGGAGTCCGTGGCGCTGGCGTTCGCGGTGGGCATTGGGGTGGCGCTGGTTTCGGCACTGGCGCCGGCGCGCGAAGCAAGCCTGGTGCCGCCCACCGAGGCGATGGCGCGCGGACGACGCGAGTTTGAGGTACGCGTGCAGCGCGGACGCGACGCCGTCATCGCGCTGGCGCTTGCGGGGCTGGGCGCGGCGGCGGCGCAGGCCCCGGAGATCGAAGGCAAGCCTGTCATGGGGTATCTGTCGGCGCTGCTGTTTGTGGCGGCTGCGGCGCTGTGGATGCCTATGGTGGTGAGCGCCGTAATGGGGGCGGGCGCAGGCACGCTGCGACGCATGCTGGGAGTGGAGGCGTTGCTGGCGGCGCGCAGCCTGGCAGGATCGCTGCGCCGGACGGCCGTGCTGGTGGGCGCGCTGGCGACCGCGGTGGCCATGATGACGTCCGTGGGAATTATGGTGGGAAGCTTCCGCCAGACTGTGCTGAATTGGATGGAGAGCGAACTGCCGGCGGACCTCTATTTAAGGCCGGCGGGCGCGGCGTCGGCCGATCAGCATCCGACCATTGCGCCCTATGTAGCGGGGAGAATCGCGAAGGTGCCGGGCGTGGAGCACGTTAGCTTGTTTCGGGCCTACGAGATCGAGTACCAGGGTTTGCCGGCGACGCTGGCCGGGGCCGATCCGGACCTTCAGCGTTCGCAGCAGAGTGTGACGTTTCTCTCCGGGCGGCCGGCCAATGCCATACTGCGCCAGTTGTCTGCCGGAGATAACGCGATTGTGAGCGAGCCGTTCGCGAACAAGCATCGGGTGCGCGCGGGAGACGCGCTTACATTGCCGCTGGGTGAGCGGCGGGTAACCTTCCGCGTGCTGGACGTTTTTTATGACTACGGCCACGAGGCGGGATTCATCCTGTTGGATCGGCGGACGCTGCTGAAGTATCTGCCTGATGCGGCGCCCAGCAACATGGCCGTTTATCTGGCGCCGGGCGCGGATCTCGAGCAGACGCGCGCCGCGATCCGGAAGGCGGTGCCGAACAGCAACCTTCTGCTCTTTTCGAACGGAGAGATCCGGCGCGAGGGCATTCGCGTTTTCGATCAGACATTTGCGATTACCTATGCGCTGGAGGCGATCTCGATCCTGGTGGCAATTGGCGGAATTATTGGCGCGCTGATTTCGATCGTGATGGACCGGCGGCGCGAGTTTGGCGTGCTGCGCTTTCTGGGCGCGACGGGAGCGCAGATCCGGAATTTGATTCTGGTGGAGGCGGGGCTGATCGGCCTGCTGGCCAATATGGTAGGGCTGGCGCTGGGTTATGTGCTGTCGCTGGTGCTGGTATACGTGATCAACAAGCAGTCGTTCGGGTGGACCATTCAGTTCCACTGGCCGGTGGCAGTGCTGGTGGCGTCGCTGAGCGTGGTGTACGTTGCCACTGTGCTGGCAGGGCTGTACCCGGCGCGCATGGCAGTGCGGCTGGACCCGATCGAGGTGGTTCATGAAGAGTAGGTGGCTTGTGCTGGCAGTGTTGGCGGCGGCCGCAACGAGCTGCGCGCAGGATTACAAGCAGGCGCTGCCGGGGTATCAGTTCAAGTTTCCGCGCGACTCCTTCAATCATGAGGACTACCAGACGGAGTGGTGGTACTACACCGGCAATGTAAGGGCGAAGGACGGGCACCGGTTCGGGTTTGAGCTGACGTTTTTCCGGCAGGGACTGGCTTCAACCCAGGTCTCCAAAACCGTGAGGCCTGAGGCACCCGCAGAGACAGACAGCAATGCATGGTCCGTTCGCGACGTATGGATGGCGCACATGGCGCTGAGCGATGTGGATGGGCAAAAGTTCTATCACGAGGAGCGGCTCAATCGAGCGGGACCGGGGCTTGCGGGCGTCGATGCGCAGACTGAGCTGGTGTGGAACGGGAACTGGCAGGCGCGGATCGGCCAGCGCGAGGAGCAGTTGCAGGGCGTGAGCGCGGAGTTCGGATTCGCGCTGAAGCTGGTGCGCTCAAAGCCGCCTGTAATCCAGGGGCAGAATGGGGTGAGCGTCAAGGGTGAGGGCCCGGGGCATGCTTCGCATTACTTCTCCGAGACGCGACTGGCGACAACCGGGACCATCGAGTTGGGCGGGGAGAGCTACGAGGTGGAAGGCGCGTCGTGGATGGATCACGAGTTCTTCACCGGCGGCATGGCGCCGAATGAGACGGGCTGGGATTGGCTCAGCGTCCAGTTGGCGGATGGGTCCGAGCTGATGCTGTACCGGCTGCGCCATGCGGACGGCAGCGTGGATTCAGCCTCGTCGGGCAGCTATGTCGATGCGAGCGGCACAACGGAGTTTCTGTCGTTGCGCGACTTCTCCATGAGTCCGGTAGGAGACGCGTGGACGAGCGCGCAGACCAAAGCCACGTACCCGCTGCGCTGGCACGTGTCGATTCCGCGGCTTGGGATGGAATTCGAAGTGACCACGCCTTTGCGGAACCAGGAGATGACCGAGCGGTTCGGGCCGTCTTACTGGGAGGGTGCGATCGATATCACCGGCACGCGCGCCGGCGCGGCACTGCGAGGCGCCGGCTACCTGGAGTTGACCGGCTATGCGGACCCGGGCCGCGCTGTGATTCCGCAGTAAGGCACTGAGGCCTCGCCAAGTAGCCGGGAGTTCGAAAAAGCAGGTCCTCTTCGAGGATGACAGAAAGAAAAGCAAAGACGAAAACAGCTAGTAGCGCCAGCTGCAGTCGCTGGTGAACGGCGTTGGATCGGCGCGCTTCCAGCGGCCGTTTTCTTTGTGTGCTTCAAAGATGCCGCCGGTTCCGCAATAGGGCCCGCATTTGATGAGGATGGAGACCAGGGCGCGATTGTGGGCGGAGTCGAATCCGGGAACGCCGAGGATACGCACGTGGCGCAGGGCCTTGTAGGGCGTGCACTGGGGCGTGTTCTGCGTGTGCGAGGCGAGGCAGGTCTGCGCCTCATCGAGTTCGCGGGGCGAGAGAACGCTGTAGCCGCCGGGGAGGTGGAAGCGCGTATCCCATCGCTGGCTGCGGCGATTGGCGGCCTCGAAGGCATCTGCCATCGCTTTTTCGTCCGGGGTGGAGGGCTTGAGGCAGCTGCCGTTGAGCTGGGGAACGTCGGTGCCGGAGTCTTGCGCGAACGCGAGCGGCTCGTCGGCAGGCGTCTGATAGATCCCCGAATAGACCTGGTAGGCTTCGGCGGGGACTTCCGCGCCACCGGGCTGGTTTAGAGGGCTGGAGGCCGCAAGATCGGTAATGCGCAACGAGGAGCGATGCGCCGCGTGATAGCGATTCCAGAGCAGCACGGCAGCAGCGGCGGCCAGGAGGAGGGTAATCCAGAGATTGCGGGAAGGGCGCATGATGAGTCGCGAGCCGGCGAGGTCCGGAGCGTCGCTATCTGCATTATGGCCCGGCGGAGTGCGCGCAGCCCGCGCTGCAGCCGTCTGGGAACCAGAAAAGAAAGGGTGCCCGCGAGGGGCACCCTTTAAGTTGGATCGGTTGATCCGGTAGTTAGAACACGAACTTCGCCCAGAAGCGGAGCTGACGGCCGGCGCTTGAACGCGCCTGCTGCGTGTTCAAGTATCCCGTCGAACCGGCATCGAGCACGTCAACGTCGAGGATTCCCACGTTGTTGTGGTTGGCGATGTTCTGCGCCTCGGCGCGGAGGATGAACTGGCCGCGCTCAAGATGCAGCAGACTGGTCGGAAGAGCCTTCTCCAGGGCCACGTCGTTGGACATGATGCCCGGGTTGCGGAAGCTGTTGCGGCCGATCTCCTTGTTGGAGTAGCCGTTCAGTAGCGGAACGATCCAGCGAGACGTGCTGGGATCCACAACCTGAACCTGGTTGTTGTTGGCAGCGGCCATATCGATGTAGGTTCCCGGTGCGTCCGTCAAGCCGAAGAAGATGGCATCGATCGCCACGCTGTCCATGGGCGCGCTGGGGTTGCCGACGAGCGGACGGTCGTTTGCATTGTTGCCGTCGCCGTTGATGTCGAGCCCGGCGATGTTCACCGTTCCGTAAGCACCGGACTGGAAGTGAGAGCTACCCGAAATCGTCCAGTGACGCGTGAGGGCGCTCAGGACCAGGTCGGTGCCGTGGTTGTCGGCGCGCAGTCCATTCGGGGTCCAGACATAGGTGATGGCGCCATAGTTGCGGTGATCGTAGGCCGAATTACCCCACTCATTGCGGCGTCCGCCGGGTACCAGGTTGGCGCCATAGGATGACCATTCCGCATCGGGAGTGAAGACCTCGGAACCATTGTCGAGGGCCTTGCTGTAGACGTACGAACCATAGAGCGCAATGCCGTGGGAGAAGTTGCGCTTGCCGCCCACTTCGAGGCCGTTGTAGTCAGAGGCTGCGAAGTTACCGCGGGCGTTGATGGCGCCGCGGGTCGGTTCGAAACGCTCACCGGTGTTGGGATCGAAGGAGTTGTACTGCTGGTTGGCAAACAGCTTCACGCCGCGGCTGCCCACATAGGTCGCGCTGGCAGCAATACCGAGCGGGAACTGGTGCTCGACGCCGAGGTTGTACTCAATGGTGTAAGGCGAAACCAGGTTCTTGGTCACGCTCAGCACCGACGCCAGAGGATTGAGGACGTTGGGAATCTGACCGATGAGGCTGGTCGCGTCGCCGAGTCCGTTGCCTTGGGTGGAGATGAGGGTACCGGACACCGCGTCGGGCGAGTTCTGGGCCTCATTGACCATGATGTTGGTGAAGTCGGTATCGAAGAAGATGCCGAATCCGCCACGCACAACGGTGTTGCCGTTCGCGAAGGGACCCTGGTGCGGCGTATAAGCGAATCCGAGACGCGGCGCCCAGTTGTTCTTATCCGGAGTGACCTTGTAGACGCTGTCGACCGGAGCGAAAGGATTGTTCGGATCGATGGCCGGGTAGGGCAGCGCGTTCTCAGGTGAAGTGAAGTAGTCGTAGCGCACGCCAAGGTTGACGGTCAGATCGGGATTGACCTTGACGTCGTCCTGCACGAAAGCGCCGCTGCGCCAGCTATGAGGATCGAGACGCGTGTTGCCGTAAGTCTTGGTAGCGCTGCCCGAGGGTCCGAGCTGGTTCAGCAGGAAGTTGCCTTCCGGCGAAACGCCGCTGCCGCCCTTGGCGAAGTTCAGGCTGCCGTTGGCGTTGAGGGAGACGACATCGGTTTCAATACGGCGGCCGATGTCAACGCCCGCGCGGACGGTCTGGCGACCATGGGTCCAGGAGATCGTGTCCTGGAACTGGTACTGGTCTTCTCCGCGACCCTGCGGGAAGTTCTGATTAAAGCCCAGGGTGGTGACGTCGCTGCTGCCGAACGAGAGGTTGGGGGCCGTGTACAGCGGATTGGCCACCGTGCTGGCGAGCGGTGCGAAGTAGAACGAGATGCGGGTCTCAGAGACGCGGAACTCATTCAGAAAGTTGGGAGTAAAGATGTGGGTCCAGGTGCCCTGGCCGAGTTCGGAAGGGCCGCCCTGGTAGGTGTCGAAGCCGGGAAGCGCGCCGCCGTTGGTGAAGAAGTCAGGCGTCAGGCTTCCGCGATCATGGAGGTAGCGCGCCGAGAAGGTGTCCTTCTGATGCGGCGTAAAGTCGATGCGGTAAGTCCACTGCGTGTCAGGGCTGCTGGCCGCGACGTTGGGACGGCGGAAGAGATCGAGTCCCATGCTGCAACCGTCGCAGGCGTCGCCGAGGCTCACGGTCTTCACAGGCCCAAAGTCGATGAAGTCGTTCAGGTAGCTGGCATTAGACAGGTACTGGAGCATGAGCGCCGCGTTGGTAGCGGTAACGCCGCTGCCGGCCGCCAAGGCTTTGAGTTGATCAATACCCTGCGCGTTGGGAAGCGTGACTTCCGACGGGGTCTCGTTGCCGTAGTAGCGGGTCCACTGGGCAGCGCCGAAGGCGAAAAGCTTGTCCTTCCAGATGGGGCCGCCGGCCGTGAAGCCGAACTGGTGCTGATCGTAGCGAGCCTTGAAGGAGGAGTCCGTGGCCACCTGGCGGGTCTGGCCGTCCATCGCGTTCAGGCCTGAACCGGAGTAGAGTTCCCAGGCTGAGCCGTGGAAGGTGTTGCTGCCACTCTTGGTGATCAAGTTGACCACGCCACCCGAAGCGCGGCCGAACTCGGCCGGAGCGTTGTGGGTGTAAACCACCGTGTCGGCGTACATGTCCGGGATCTGCGGCTGAACTGCCTGGCCGCCGATGGAGACGTCATTGATTTCTTCGCCGTCGATCATGAAGTTGTTCGAACGAGGACGGGCGCCGCTCACCTGGAGGTTGTAGCCATTGGACATACCCGAATTGCTGACCACCTGAACACCGGGGACGGTGGTCAGAACCTCAATCGGATTGAGCGAGAAGATGGGCAGCTTGGCAAGCTGTTCACTCGGGATGTTGCCGGAGAGCGATCCGTTCTCCTTGTCGAGCAGCACAGCAGCGTCGGCCGACACTTCAACAGTCTCGCTGACCTGGCCCGTCTGGAGAACCACGTCAAAAGACTGCGAGGTGGAAGCGACAATCTTCACGCCCTTCGCATTGAACTTTTGAAAACCCGTGGACTCGACATCGAGAGTGTAGGCACCGGCGGCCAGAGCATCAAAGCGGTATGAACCCAGGGAGTCAGAATTGACCGCGCGAACATCGCCGGTTTGGAGGTTGGTGAGCCGAACAGCCGCGTTCACGAGGACAGCCCCGCTGGTGTCGCGGACTGTGCCGGTGAGGGTACCCAAGCTGGTTTGCGCCACCACGCTATTGGGAGCGAGCGTTGAGGTAACTGCAAAACCAGCGCCGAGCGCAACGGCGAGTAGCAGCGATCGCACACGCGTTCCAGATAACTTCATACTTCTTCCTTCCGAAAGGGGGTTGAAGGTTGATGATGTGCTTTTTAGTCAGAAAAAACTGGAGCACCTTGCACAGCGGGCCAGTGGGGATCCGACCCGAGCTAGGTCACATGAAAGCTGCAACCCTGCTTATCTGTACACAATCTCATGCAGACATTCATGCAATTTGGTTGCCAAGTTCGGCGTTTGGGAGAAGCCGTATGATACGAGTGGCTTGGAACGTTGAACCGTTATGCGAGACGGCGTTTTCTACTGAATTCTGGACATTCTCAGATTGATATGCCAAAAACCGTAGACATCGCCCGCGTTTAGACCTGGCAGGGAGTTCGGCTTCAGGCCACCGGCCGCATGAAGTCCAGCGCGCGGGCCAGGTAGTCTTTCATCTCGCGGCGGTGCACGACGGCATCGAGAAAACCCTTTTCGAGCAGGAACTCGGAGCGCTGGAAGCCCTCGGGGAGCTTCTGGCGAATCGTCTGCTCGATGACGCGAGGGCCGGCGAAGCCGATTAGCGCTCCGGGCTCGGCAATGTTCAGGTCGCCCAGCATGGCAAAGCTGGCGGTGACGCCGCCGGTGGTGGGGTCCGTGAGAACGCAGATGTACGGGACGCGGGCATCGTCGAGCTGGGCCAGAGCCGATGAGATTTTGGCCATCTGCATCAGGCTGACCACGCCCTCCATCATGCGCGCGCCGCCGGAAGCCGCAACAACGATGAGGGGCTTGCGGCCTTCGCGGGCCCGATCGGCAGCGCGGGCAATGGTCTCGCCCACCACGGCGCCCATGGAGCCGCCGATGAAGCTGTACTCCATGGCGCTAAGGACGACAGAGTGAGGGCCGAGCTGGCCGACGGCGTTGAGGATGGCGTCGTCGAGGCCAGTCTCCTCCTGGGCTTTGCGAAGGCGAGCCTTGTACGGCTTGATGTCCTGGAAGTTCAACGGGTCAGTGGAACGCAGGCCGCCATCCACGAACTCGTAACCGGGCTCGAGGAGCAACTCGATGCGCTGTCGGGCGGAGATCTTGAAGTGGTGCTGGCACTTGGGGCAGACGTTCAGGTTGGCCGCAACGTCGGGCTTGTAGAGCGCCTGCCGGCAGCCGAGACACTTGATCCAGAGACCTTCGGTGCGGACGCGTCGTTCCGCATCGCCATTGACGGGCGGGTTGGGATCAGGCTCGTAGTCGCCACTCTCGCGCTTAAACCAGGACATAATCAGTTGTCATTGTAAATGGCAGGATTCAGTGGCCGCAGTCCGACCCGGGGGAGAGGGTTCAGAGTGCAGAAATTGGGGGAACGATTGGTTATGTCTGCATCTTCTGCCGATCCTGAACCCTGAACCCCGAA
>NZ_DASXYM010000179.1:0-7522 GCF_036502485.1 Occallatibacter sp.
GCTCCCGGATGCCGACTCGCGCGCTACAGGTTGTGCTTTCCGTTTGCCTGGTGGCTCTGGGGCTGCAACTTTGCTGGAAGGCTTTTGGCTAAGTTCCAGTTCCGATGTTACTTAGGGTGCCTTGCGTAACGTGCTTGCAAACAGTTTGACTTATGCTATGCTTGCAGTCCTGTGCGACGACTCTTAGTGCTTCCCCTGCTGTTGTCGGCGGCGTTTCTGCGCGCAACCGAAGTTCCGATCACGGTCCAGCTCTTGACGAGCGTGGCCTCACCCCAGCCGGTGGGAACCCCCATCGGTCTCACCTCTTCGATCGGACTGGAAAGCCTGAGCAGGGATATGTTCGTTTTCCAGTACTCAGTCAGCGTCAACGGTGGCCCGTTCAGGATCGTGAGGGACTTCAGCCAGCCACCTTCGTTTGTCTGGACTCCCGATCTTTTTGAGCAGACGGCCACGGTTCGCGTGAGAGTGCGCAACAACGAGACGAAAGCGACAGGCCAGGCAGAGGTGCCTTTCCAGATTGTGTCGCGGACCAAAGGCTCAGCGTCGGTGACGCATACGTCTCACCCCTTAGTGGCGTTGTTCAGCGCTCCGCCTTGCCCCACAGGAAGCCAGTTTCGCGTAGCTTTCCACGCGGAGGGCGAAGAGTCCGTCAGCCGCACGCCCAACCAGCCGTGCCGGGGCTCGATCAGCAGCAACGTCTATGTTGCGGGCATGCGTGCCGATACTGAATACCGGCTGCGTTCGGAGGTCAGCACCGGCGGCAACGCTGCGCCCGGTGATTGGCTCCCATTCCGTACCGGCATCTTGGACGGTAATTTTCCCGCGGTGACGATCCAGACGGCGCCGCCGGCCGGCTATGACGATGTGGAGCCGGTGATCATCTTTAGCGCGCTATCTTTTGACGGCAATGGTCGTCCGTTTGCGACCGATCTTCAGGGCCGGGTGATCTGGTATCTGCGATCCCGGGACTGGATCACTCGCGTAATTCCTGGGGGACGGTTCCTGACTTTGGGCGACGGAATGAATTCGGTCAACAGCGCCCATGAAGGGCAGGTGTTGCGCGAGCTGGATCTGGCAGGGAACATTGTCCGCGAAACCAATATTGGAAGGGTTGCGGAGCAACTGGAGTCCCGCGGCATTCACTCCGACTGCCATAAGGCGGGCAGAGAGTGCGTGGGCGGTTTTCATCATGAAGCCATTCGATTGCCCAACGGGCATACGCTTACGGTGGCGGGAATCGAGCGCATGATGCCCACCGGGACACAGGGATCCAAGTTGCCGGTGGATGTACTTGGGGACGTGGTGATCGACCTCGACGACGACTTTCAAGTTGACGCGGTCTGGAACTCATTCGATCACATGGACCTCAACCGCAAATCGCTGAATGAAGCCAAATGCCAGACCGGCGGTGGAGATGGATGCCCGGCGGTGTTGCTGGCCGATGAGGCCAACGGATGGCTGCACAGCAACTCCCTTAACTACATCCCGTCGACCGGGGACCTCCTGATTTCGATGCCGGAACAGAATTGGGTAGTAAAGATTGACTGGAAGGATGGAAAAGGCAGCGGCAAGGTTCTTTGGCGCTTAGGGAAAGACGGTGACTTCACCACGGATTCTAAAGATCCCAATCCGTGGTTCTCGTTCCAGCACGATGCGGGGTTTGAGCCGGTCGGTTCCGACATTCTGACGCTCACAGACGACGGTGATGCAGGTAATGCGTTTGGTCCCCCTGCTCCCGGCAGCGATCCCAAAGCGCAAAAGCCAAAACCCGGAGTGCGCGCACAGGTCTGGAAGCTCGACGAACAAAAACACGTCGCCACACTCCTGGTCAACGCGCCGCTGGGAGTCAACACCATCTGCTGCGGCTCCATGCAAGTGTTGAAAAACGGGGGATACAGCGCGGTAGGGGGTTGGTCACTTCCGGTCAAAGGACGAACCACGGATTTCGACAAGAATGGCAAGCCGGTGTTTGCCATCGAGTTAGTGGGCGCGGCCGATTATCGAAGCTACCGCGTGGCAGATATGTATTCGGCGCCCATCAAGTAAATCAACGGAGCGGTAGTGATTGACCTGCACACACATACGGACCGTTCGGATGGGTCCACCGATCCGGGAGACTTGGTACGTATGGCAGTACGCCACGGCATCGAGGCGCTGGGGATTTCGGATCACGATACGCTTGCCGGCTACGATGCCGCGATGCCAGCGGCGGCCGCTTGCGGGCTGGAATTAATCTGCGCGGTGGAACTGAGCACGCGGCCCCAGGCGCAGGCGCTCCCGGGGAAACGAGAGCCGTCGGCGCATTTGCTCGGTTATTGGCTCCTGTCTGCGCCTTCCGCCGAGTTCCGGGGCTGGCTGGAAAGCCAGCAGGAGAGCCGCCGGCAGCGCAACGTGGAACTGGTTGCCAGACTGCGGCAATTGGGCGTGGAAGTCGCGCTGCAGGAAGCTGAGATCTACGGACGGAACCAGGTGGGCCGCCCGCATTTCGCCCGGGTGTTGTGCGACAAAGGCTACGTGTCGAACATCCAGGAGGCCTTCGACGTGTATCTCGCCGATGATGCCAAGGCGGCCGTCGACCGCGATGAACCCACTCTCGAAGAAGGAATACGGCGGATTGTTGAAAGTGGGGGCATGGCGTCGCTGGCTCACCCGGTGCGACTTCCGCAGCGCGGGCCCGATCTGGCGAAACTTCTGGAACACTTGATCGACGTCGGACTGCAGGGAATCGAGGTATTTCACAGCGAACATACGCCCGCCGGCACTGCGGCGTATGCCGAACTCGCCCGGAGTTTTGGCCTCATACCGACTGGGGGCACTGACTTTCACGGCGAAAACAAGCCTCGCATCCGGCTGGGCACCGGAATCGACTCCAACATTCACCTGAATTACAGCTTTCTGGACGATATGCGGGACATGTGTACGGCGCGGCACAACCAATGAGCGGGGCGGTATGACAGACAGCTTGATCCTGAGCCACTTGCGCATGCTCGAAGCAGAGAGCATCCACATCCTGCGTGAGGTGGTGGCCGAGTTTGAGCGTCCCGTGATGCTTTACTCCATCGGCAAGGACTCGTCAGTGATGGTGCGGCTGGCGCAAAAGGCATTCGCTCCCGGGCCAATCCCGTTTCCTCTTCTGCACGTGGACACGACCTACAAATTTCGCGAGATGATCGAGTTCCGCGATCTTTTCTGCGCGGAGATCGGCGCCCGCCTCATCGTGCATACCAACAGAGGGGCTATCGATGCCGGGGCGAACCCGTTCGACCTGGGCACCCAGAAATGCTGCGGGCTTCTGAAGACGCGAGCGTTGCTCGATGCGCTGGCCGAGGGCGAGTTTGACGCGGCAATCGGCGGGGCGCGGCGCGACGAAGAAAAATCGCGCGCCAAGGAGCGCGTTTACTCCTTCCGCGACCCGCATGGCCAATGGGATCCAAAGAATCAAAGGCCGGAGTTGTGGAACCTCTTCAACTCGCGGCTGAACCCCGGCGAGAGCATCCGCGTGTTTCCGCTTTCAAACTGGACTGAGCTGGATGTCTGGCAATACATCCACCTGGAGAACATTCCCATCGTGCCACTGTACTTCGCCAGGGAGCGGGAAATGGTTGTGCGCAGATCCAATCTCATTCCTGTCGAAGCCAATGTCCCGCTGCTGCCGGGCGAGAAGAAGGAGTTGGTCATGTGCAGGATGCGATCGCTGGGCTGCAGCCCCTGCACGGGGGCAATCCGCTCCGAAGCCGATACTCTCCCCAAGATCATCGAGGAAATGATGCTGTTCCGCCGGTCGGAGCGCGAGAACCGCATCATTGACTTCGACCTCGAAGGATCCATGGAGATAAAGAAGAGGGAAGGCTATTTCTAGCGTGGATACAGTTACGCGAGCATCGACCGGAATCGAGGCATTCCTGCGCCGTGAAGAGGAGAAAGACCTGCTCCGCTTCATAACCTGCGGCAGTGTGGACGACGGGAAATCAACCTTGATCGGCCGGCTCCTTTACGACTCGAAAGGCGTATACGAGGACCAACTCAGCGCGATCAGAAAAGCGACAGTGAACCAGTCTGCCGGCGCCATGGACTTCGCTCTGCTTACAGATGGGCTGCGCGCGGAGCGGGAACAGGGCATCACCATCGACGTCGCGTATCGCTACTTCTCCACGCCGAGGCGCAAGTTCATCATTGCCGATACTCCCGGCCACGAACAATATACGCGCAACATGGCCACTGGCACTTCGACGGCTAATCTCGCCATTGTCCTGGTGGATGCGCGCAACGGCGTACTGGCGCAATCCCGCCGGCACGCGTTTATCGCTTCGCTGCTCGGCATTCATCACCTGGTGGTGGCCGTCAACAAGATGGACCTGGTCGGCTACAGCGAAAAAGTCTTCGAGAAGATATGCGCTGACTTCCTCAGCTTTGCCGCTCCCCTCCAGCTTTCGGATCTCTACTTCATTCCGGTGAGCGCGCTGCACGGCGACAACATCGTTACCAAAAGCGAGAGCATGCCGTGGTTCGGGGGAGCAAGCCTGCTGCACCATCTCGAGACGGTTCACATTGCGAGCGACAGGAACCTCACCGAAATGCGTTTCCCGGTTCAACTCGTGCTCAGGCCCACCCATGATTTTCGCGGCTTTGCAGGGCAGGTTGCTTCCGGCGTGCTGAGACCCGGCGATCCGGTCATGGTGCTGCCTTCCGGCCGTACCTCGAGGGTGAAATCAATCGTCACTCATGAAGGAGAACTCGCGCGCGCATTCCCGCCCATGTCCGTGACCGTTTGTCTCGAAGACGAGGTGGACGTGAGCCGGGGCAATATGCTGGTGCCGCCCTCCCAGCCGCCCCATGTCACGCGCTGCATCGATGCACGCCTGGTGTGGATGGGCGACCAGCCTCTCGACCTTCGCCGCCAGTACATCATCAAGCACTCTACGCAATGGGTGAAGGCCCAGGTCAGGTATGTCCGCTATCGCGTGGATGTCAACAGCTTTCAGCGTCACCCCGCCACCGAGTTGAAGCTCAACGAGATCGGCACCGTTGTCATTGACACGCATTCTCCGATTTTTGTAGACCAGTATCGCCGCAACCGCGCCACGGGCAGCTTTATCCTGGTCGATCCCATCTGCAACGCCACCGTGGCAGCCGGCATGGTGACTGGCCGCGACCCAAAATTGTCGGATCCTGCCATCCAGGAAGTGCAAACCCTTGACGCAGAGCGCATCTCCACCGTTGACCGGCAGAAACGCGTGGGCCATGCATCTGTCCTGGTGTGGCTGAACGGCGGGGTTCAGCTTGCATTCGCCGTCGAGAGTGAACTGTTCAAGCGAGGCTACCTAACCCACACCATCGCCGCCCAGAGTGATGGAAGCGTCATGCTGGAACTGGCGCAAAACCTTACCGCCGCCGGACTGGTGACGATTTGCGCCGCCGACTTCCTCTATGAAGTGGAGAAAGGTCGAGCCAAGGCGCTCATGGCTTTGGGCCATTTCATCGATGTGGATGCTTCCCTTTTCAGTAGCCCTGAAGAAGCAGTTGCAAAGATAACGGAGATTCTGGTTCAGCGGCGAATCGTACCGCTGCATCGGTGAAGCTGGCTGGGCTTGTTTGTCAATCAACCCCAGAGGAGCACAACATGAACACTGGCTGTACATTGTGGTTCACGGGCCTCTCCGGTAGCGGCAAGAGCACGCTGTCGCAACTGCTCGCCTCCCGCTTGCGGCGTTTGGGCGCCAGAGTCGAAGTGCTCGACGGAGACATCATTCGCACTCAGCTGTGCAAGGGGCTTGGATTTTCCAGGGAAGACCGGGAAGAGAATATCCAGCGCATCGGATTCATTTGCGAACTGCTCTCCCGCAATGGTGTGATCGCCATCGTCGCCGCCATATCGCCGTACCGCACCGGTCGTGACAGGCTAAGACAGCGGATCACGAACTTCGTCGAAATCTACATGCAGTGTCCGGTGGAAGTCCTCATCCAGCGGGATGTGAAGGGCCTTTACAAGAAGGCCTTATCGGGAGAAATCGGACAATTCACCGGGATTTCTGACCTGTACGAGCCGCCGCTGGCGCCGGAGGTGATCATTGATTCGTCGTCGGATTTACCTGAGCCAAGCGTCGAGATCATTCTGCGGCGCCTTGAGAAGCTCGGTATTCTCCGCGTCACCGATATGGGGATCGCGCACGCCCAAACGCATGGTGAACTCCATCCTTCAGCCTGGGATGCTGTGCTGGAACTGAGCTATGAAATTTGAGAACCTAAAGGGCCCACAACAAAGGAGAGAACGAGCATGACTGTGATCTGGCCTGAGAAAACTTCGGAGATGCACAACCAACACATTGACTCCACGTTCTGGGATAACTTCAAGTTCCGAGATGATGACATCATCATTTCGACCTACGCCAAGTCTGGCACAACCTGGATGCAGCAAATCATTGCGCAACTGCTCTTCGACGGCGAAACGGATATCGATACACAAGCGATGTCGCCGTGGATCGACATGCGGGTTCCACCCAAGGAAGTGAAGCTGGCCGCAGTGGAAGCACAGACGCACCGCCGATTCGTAAAGACACATCTCCCCGTCGACGCCCTTGTGTACTCTCCCAAGGCCAAGTACATCTACATTGGCCGCGATGGCCGCGATGTCCTGTGGAGTCTCTATAACCATCACGCTACGGGAAGTCAGGCGATGTACGATGCCCTGAATAACAGCCCCGGGCGCGTGGGCCCGCCCCTGGAGCCTCCACCCGCCGACATTCGTGAATACTGGCACACGTGGCTTGAGAAAGACGGGTTTCCCTACTGGTCGTTCTGGGAGAACGTGCGCAGCTGGTGGGAAATCCGCGATTTGCCTAACCTGCTGATGGTCCACTTCGACGTCTTGAAACGGAACATGCCGGAAGAGATGCGACGTATCGCCGCGTTTCTCAATATCCCCATCGACGAGAGCAAATGGGACCTCATCGTTGAGCACTGCACATTCGACTGGATGCGGGCGCATGGCGAGAAGATTGTGCCCTTGGGCGGAGCGATGTGGGTAGACGGTGTAAAAAGCTTTATCAACAAGGGCACAAATGGGCGCTGGAAAGAGACATTAACTGCGGCCGAGTCTGCCGAATATGAGTCCAAAGCCCTTGCGGAATTAGGCCCCGAATGTGCACACTGGCTGGCGACGGGTCAAAGTCTGCAGATCGAGCAAACCGTGGAGGTATGAGGCGTCCAGAACTCCAGCACCTGGGCTCGCCGCGGAGCTCAGCGTTAGACAGGCGTAGCTCTTGCCTCCTCTGGTGCAATTTGAATTGAGCCGGCTAGAGTTCCGCAATGTCACTTGGCCTCACGGGCAAACCGTTGAAGCCGGGGTGGCGGCGGTACGAGGAGCGTGTCTCTGCTGTCTCCGAAGGTACAGGTTTTGTCACGGCCGGATCGAGTAGATCCGGCCATTGATTTTGTGGGATTTAGGGACGGTGTGTTGGGAGGCCTTTTGTCACGGGATCAGGCGACGCGATCCTGGTTGGGTGGCAGATGGCCGCGGAGGACG
>NZ_DASXYM010000180.1:0-13676 GCF_036502485.1 Occallatibacter sp.
GGAGCCTGGCGGCTCCCCCGGGTGGTTGGTGGTTACCAGGTTGCCGAGAACGAGGTGATGGTTCCCGGCGCGTTGTTGGTGCTGCCTTTTGCGGAGGCGGCGACAGAGCCGGAACCGCCGCTGGCTGTTGCTGTTCCTGAGAACACGTGGTAGCACGTGGTCTTGTTGTACCGTCCGCCGCCCGAGCAGCTGAGCTTCATGGTTCCGGAGACGGAGGCTACGACGATTCCGTTCCGATAAAGCTTGCCACCTGAGCACGTCCAGTTCCACTGATACGTCCCGGCACCGAAGAAGGTGACGGGGCAGGACATGTTTGCAGTTCCACCGCCGGACAGGGTGATGTTGGAAGCTGTGATGTTCTGTCCGATGGTGGTGGGTGCGTTGAGAGTTCCGCCTGAACCGGAAATGGTGGTCAGGGCTGTTGCCGCGGTCGCGATGGCCGCGCAACTGAGAATCAAAAGAATGGGAAAGTGTTTCATCTCTCCTCCGTGGGGGATGTTGTTTTGGGTATGTGCTCATCACCGCGCCTGCATGCGGAATAAGGGGCATGGCGGAACGGTGAACGTTCGAAAACCTGCATACCTTTGAAACGGAATCGAGAAATCACGCGCCTGGGGTTGGGCCCGCGCGTCCAGAAAGAGCGGCGCGCAAAAAAAGCACAGCTGCACCCGTTACAGCGCAGACACGTTTGTCCTAACCAAGCAAGAGACCCGGATCGCCGGAAGGGCGAACGGGAACAGGGGAAAGTGCGGTGCGCTGTTACAGCGGGAGAGGGAGCGCTCCGCTTCTACTTACGATTGCATAAAGATGCCGTGAGATGGATGAGATGACGAAGATGTCATGTTCCGTTTACAAATGAATGCTTGCTTTTAAGCTATTGACGCACAGCGCTTTGCGGGGTTGAGGAATTGTGATGCGGAAGGCAATGGGGCAGGCAGCGTGGGGGACCCTGCCGGGCCGGGGATGCTCATGCGCGTTTGGGCGACGGCGTCCCAGGGCGGTCCGGCAGGTCCTGTTGGTGTGCTGATTACCAAGTAGCAGCGAAGTTTGTGACGGTGCCCGGGCCGTTGTGGGAGCCGCCTCTTGCGGTGATAGCGACGGGTCCGGAGACGGCACCGGCTGTGGCTGTTCCGGCAAAGGAATGCCAGCAGGTGATGCGTGAAAACCGTCCGCCGCCGGAGCAGGCCAGCTTCATCGTTCCGGAGACGGAGGCGACGACGACTCCGTTGACGGTGAGGTGGCCGCCTGCACATTTCCAGTTCCACTGATAGGTGCCGGCGCCGAAGGCGGTGATGGGACAGGACATGATGGCGGTGCCGCCGCCGCTGAGAGAGACAGCCGAAATCGAGATTTTCTGTCCGATGGCAACGGGTGCAGTGAGAGTTCCGCCTGAGCCGGATCTGGAGATCAGGGTGGTGGCGGCGGTTGCGAGCAGGGCGCAAGTGAGAGGCAGAAGCAAGAGCAGTTTCTTCATAGATACTCCGTGAGCACCGACTGCGTGCTCGCGAAGGGCGAGCGGCAGGGTGCGCGTGCTGTAAATACGTCTCTTGCAGGGGAAGTCCAGAGCACAGCCCCTTGGGGAGACGCGCGCGTGGAACTCGCGCAACCAGGGAATGCCTGCGCGGTTTCGGCGCAGACCCATAGTGAGTCTCAAACCAAGGAGGGGATCTGGATCGCCGGAGGGCGGCGAATCACTAAAGGCAAGCGCGGAGCACGTTTCAGAAGTATCAGATTGCGCCGCTGGGTTGGTCCGATTATAGGGACGGTTCAGGCGCGGTGAATCAGGAAAATCCGACGCGCGAATGCTTGCTGGGACCGGGTTGCGGCGCGGGAGCTTGCTAGGCTTTTGGTATGCGCGTTCTCTGCCCGACCGGGGCCCCCGGCACACCGTCGATGATCCGTTCCGCCCGCGGGCGCGCATGAACCAGTCGAAGTCGCAGATGCGGGCCATCGGTCTGGCGGTTGCGGGATTCACCTTCTGGGTGTTCACCGACAGCACCATGAAGGTGGTGGGCCGGTCTCATCTTGCACCGCTCGAGATCCTGGCTTTCATGGGCGTGGTGGTTTGCGGCGCGCTGGCAGCGTGGACGTTTGCGCGGGGAGAAGGGCGCACCCTGCGGCCGAAGCAGCTAAAACGGCAACTGGTGCGCTCCTGCCTCGACCTGGTCAACAACGTATGCGTCGTTATCGCCCTGCGCCACGTGCCGCTCACGTTGTTCTACATCCTGGTGTTTACGTCACCGATGGTGATCACGCTGCTGGCGGTGCTGGTGCTCAAGGAGGATCGAGAGAAGCGCAAGGTTGTTGCGGTGGTGGCGGGCTTTGCCGGCGTGGTGATTGCGCTTGACCCCTGGGGCCGTACGCCGCCAGGCGACTGGATCGGCTATCTGGCTTGCATGACGTGTGTGATTTGCTTCAGCTTCAACATGATCTGGTCGCGTGTGCTGACGCGAACCGAGACGCCTGAGAGCCTGGCCTTTTTTTCCGGCATTATCATGACCGTGGCGGGCGGCATCGCCATGCTGATTCACGCCGAGCCCATTGGGGGGCTGCTGCTGGCGCAGCTCATCGCGATGGGCACGTTCTGCGCGGCGGGGACGCTGTGCTTTTATACGGCCGTGAAGCACACCTCGGCGTCGAACGTCTCGCAGTATCACTACACGCAGCTGCTGACGGGTGCGGTGGTGTCGTACCTGATGTGGCGGGAATTGCCGACGGTGTGGATGGTGCTGGGCAGCGTGCTGATTGTGGCGTCAGGGTTGTATATCGCCTGGGTGGCAGCGCGCAAGGGTGGGGAGGGGGATGAGGTGTATGAGCATCCGGTGTGAGGGGAATCAGCGAGCCAGCACGGCTGCGCAGGTTAGCCAGTTAGCGAGTTAGCCAGTTAGCCAATTAGCGAGCTAGCCAGTTAGCGGGTTGGCGAGTGAGCCCTGAAATCAGTTGCGATGGGGGTTTAAGACTTCCTTTACTTTCGCAGCCAGGCGGCGGGCAGGTTGATTACTTTTTTCTGGCGGATGTCGCGGGAGGAGGCGCCTACCTGGATTTCGTATTCTCCGGGAGCTACCGTCCACTCGCGGGAGGCGGGATCCCAGTAGGCGAAGGCGGATTGATCCAGGCGGAAGTGCACCCACCTGGTTTCGCCGGGCTGCAGATCGACGCGCTGAAATCCTTTGAGCTCATGCGCGGGGCGATCGATTTTCGGCTTGTTCTCTTTTACATAGAGCTGGACCACTTCGGCGCCTGCGCGGGCGCCGGTGTTCTGCACGCTGACGTCAACCACGACGCCGAGGTGGGGAGTTTTGCCGGTGAACTCCAGGCGGGGGGTGGCTCCCATGTCGTTGTAGTCGAAGGTGGTGTAGCTGAGGCCGTAGCCAAAGGGATAGGCTGGCTCCACTTTCTTCGTGTCGTAGTAGCGATAGCCGACGTAGATGCCTTCGGCGTAGTCCACCTGGAGGTTCTGGCCGGGATAGTGGCCGTACGCGGGATTGTCCTCGTAGCGTTTGGGCAGGGATACGGGCAGCTTGCCGGAGGGGTTGGCCTCGCCGAACAGGACGGAGCCCAGGGCGTGGCCGCCCTCCTGGCCGCCGTACCACATGTCGAGGAGCGCCGGAGTTTTTTCGAGCCAGCTCGACATGGAGACCGGATCGCCGGTGTTGAGCACGACGACGGTGTGCGGATTAGCTTTCTCCACGGCTTCAATCAGTTCATTCTGTCCGGCGGGGAGGTCCATGGTGGCGACGTCAAAGCCTTCCCCTTCGTTCTTGTTGTATCGGCCGACGACGACGACGGCCACATCGGCGCGAGAGGCTGCCGCTACGGCTTCGCGGAGATCGCGGGCGCGGGCTTCGGGCGTGTCGTGGGCGGGGTCTTCGCCCTCCATGGCGACGCCGAGCGCGTACTTTACGTCGATGCTGCCGGCTTTGTCGCGGATACCGTCGAGCGGGGCAACGGTGTATTTGGGCCGCACCAGCGAACTGCCGCCGCCGCCCGTTCGAGCTACGGCCGCGTTGGGGCCGATGACTGCGATGGAATGGATTTTGGCGGCATCGAGCGGAAGCAGGCCGCCCTCGTTTTTCAGGAGCACGATGCCTTCGGTAGCTCCCTGCAGAGCGACGGCCTTCTGCCCGGGTGTGTCGACTTCGCCGCCGGCGGTGTGGGGATGGTCGAAGAGGCCGCTGCCGATGAGGACGCGCAGGATGCGGGTGACGTTGTCATTGATCTGGGCTTCTGTGATGTGGCCGGCGGTGATTTCTGGCTTCACTTTGTCGGGGACCAGCCACAGGTCGCCGTTGCCGGATTTGGCGGTGTCGGGGCGAGCCATCCAGTTCTTCGCCGCGTCGCCGCCGGGCATTTCGAGGTCCATGCCGGCGTTGACGGTGGGCGCGGTGGAATAGGTCGAGCCCCAGTCGGAGATGACGAAGCCCTGGAATCCGAACTCCTGCTGGAGGACGTCGCGCAGGAGGGGCGTGTTTTCGGCCAAGTGGGCGCCGTTCACGAGCTGGTAGGCGGACATGACGTTCCAGACGCCGCCTTCCTGGACTGCCGCTTTGAAGGCGGGCAGATAGATTTCGTGGAGGGCGCGCTCGCTGATGGTTTCGTTGAGGCGGTGGCGCTCGTACTCCTCATTGTTGGCGGCGAAGTGTTTGACGCTGGGGATGACGCCTTCGCCCTGCACGCCGCGGATGTAGGCGACGCCGAGCTTGCCGGAGAGGTAAGGGTCTTCGCCGTAGCCCTCGAAGTTGCGTCCCCAGAGCGGCTGGCGATTGATGTTGACGGTGGGGCCGAGGATCATGTCGCGGCCCAGGGCTTTGACCTCCTGGCCGATGGCCTGACCTTCTTTCTGGACGAGAGCGGTGTCCCAGGCGGCGGCCATGCATACGCCAGAGGGGAAGGAGGTGGATTCGACCTTCATCGGGGCGTTGGAGGAAGAGGTGACGGCGGAGCTGCCGAGCCAGGACCGCACCCCCATGGGGCCATCCGCCATTTTGATGGCGGGAATGCCCAGCCGCGGCACCGGCATGGATTCCATCCAGCCGGAGCCCGCGAGCATAGACACTTTTTCGTCCAGCGTCATGCGGGAGAGGAGGTCCGTAACGCGCTGTTCTACGGGGAGGCCGGCGTTCTTATAAGGAGCGTCAGGGGGGATGGGGGCGGCAGGGGCAGTGGCCGCCGGCTGGGTTTGTGCCGGGGCAGGGGCCTGGGCGGGTGCGGGGGCCTGGGCCGGAAGGGCCGGGGCTACGGTCTGCGCAAAGAGCCGGGGAGTGGCGAGCAGAACAATGAAAATAAAGGAAATGTGCCGTGGAGTTGGCATGCAGGCTCCGTTCCGGGAAGGTGGCCAGCGGAATGCGGCCATCGTAGCCGATGGCACGCAGCCGCCGCAAATGGCGCCCCTTCGATGCACAGTGGTACGGCACAGCCTGGGGTGATCCTGTCCAGGAAGATTCCTAAACCGGTTCAGTAACCCGTTTGGGTCATGTTGTGACCCTTGTGACGATCTCTCTGCCGGGCTACGATTATTACGTCTAGCCACCATTTTGATGTCTATGGGCTCTATCCTCGGCGTTACTTTGGAGTTCTCACTCGAAGCTGCTCCGCGTCTGGAAACCGTGTCCGGTCGCGCGCGCGAGGTTTTGGGGTTCGACGCTGAGGAACTGGTGGCGGGCCAAGTCTCATTCCTCGCCCGCATCCATCCGGCCGACGCCGATGTGGTTGCGCGGCTGTTTTCCCCCGAGCCGGGGGAAGCCGGAGGGACGGTATGCCTGCGCGTGCGGCATCGGGACGGACGAGTCCGTTGCCTGCAGACGGGCTTTAGCAAATTGAACGGCACAGCTTCGGGGCCGGGCGAAGCGACGCACGGAGTGATCCGGCTGGAGCTGACGCTGGCCAGTGCGGGGGATGTGTGGAGCAGTCCGGCGCACGAGCAGCTTCCGCACTTTGATTCCATGATCGAGAACACGGAAGAGCCGGTGTTCTTCAAAGACGTCAATCACGTGTTTGTGGCTGCCAGCCGCGCCTTCGGGCCGGAGGTGGTCAAAGTACTGGGCGATCGACCGCTTTTGGGGCTGACGGACTACGACTTTCTGCCCGAGCATGATGCCGACCAATACTTCGCGGCGGAGAAGCGGGCGCTCACGGAGGGGGTCGAGGTAGAGGAAGTCCTGCAGGTGGCGCGGCCGGAAGAGGGCCTCTTCCTGATGTACGTGCATCATCGGCCGGTTCGCTCCGCGGCAGGGGACGTGATCGGAATCTTCACGACGGCGCGCAATCTTACGGCGCGCGTGCGCCAGGAAGAGGCGCCGGACGAAGTGGTGCGCAAGGCCGAGGTGGGGACCTACGTCATCGACATGCGCCGCGGCGCGGCCGCTACTTCCGCGACGCTGGACACCATTCTTGGGATGGACGAGAACTATCCTCGCGACATGGGCGGCTGGCAACGTCTGCTGCATCCGGAGGATGTGGCCGGCACCCTGGAAAACCTTGGTTCAGTTGTGGACACACCGGGCCGGATGTTTAACCGCGAGTACCGCATCGTTCGCCCATTGGATGGGGCGGTGCGCTGGATTCACGGCATAGGGCGGACGTATCGCGACGCCGGCGGGAACCCTCTTGTCATGCGCGGAACACTCGAGGATATTACCGAGCGGAAGGCGATGGAGTCCGAGCTGCGTCAAGCCAACAAGCGGCTCGAGCTTTTTATTGAGCACGCACCAGCGGCGCTGGCGATGTACGACAACGAGATGCGCTACCTGGCGGTGAGCCGCCGCTGGCGGCAGGTGTACTCCGTCAGCGCGGAAGACCTGATGGGCCGCTGCCATTACGACGTGGTTCCCGATCTTCCTGAGCGCTGGAAGGAGCTGCATCGGCGGAGCCTTGCGGGCGAGTCTCTCAGTTGCGCGGAGGATCAATTCGATCGCAGCGATGGGTCGACCATCTGGGTTCGCTGGGAGATGATGCCCTGGCGCTACGACGATGAGACGATCGGCGGGCTTCTGCTGTTCGTGGAAGACATTACGGACCGCAAGCGCGCACAGCAGCGCCTGGAACTGGCGGCAAGCGTTTTTGCCGATGCCAGCGAGGCCATTTTTGTCACCGATGTGAACGGAATGATCCTTGAGGTCAACGACGCTTTCACGCGCACCACGGGATTCACCCGCAAAGATGTACTGGGCCAGCACTCGCACGTGCTGAAGTCGGATCGTCATGACGGTGCGTTTTATGAGGGGCTGGGACGTGCTGTCAGTGAGACGGGGCGCTGGCGCGGGGAGCAGTGGTTCAGGCGGAAAGACGGCAGTTCGTTCGAAGTGAGCGCCACCATCACCACGGTCTACGATGGATCCGGCAAGCCTGCGCAGTACGTGGCGCTGTTCTTCGACATAACGCCGATGCGCGAGCAGGAGCGCAAGCTGGTGCAGGTGACGCATTACGACGACCTGACCGGCCTGCCTAACCGCGCCTTCACATCCGAGCGGCTGCGGAGCGCCATTGTCGCGGCTGGCCAGACTCATCACAAGGTGGGCCTGGTGTTTTTCGATCTGGACAACTTCAGAAGTATTAACGAGGCGCATGGGCGCGAGGCAGCCGATCTGGTGCTGGTCGCGGTGTCTGCGCGCATGAAGCAGGTGCTGGGCGAGGGAGATACTCTGGGGCGCATCGGCGGCGATGAATTTCTGATCGTCCTTCCCGATTTGCCGGACATTGAACCGGCCTCAGAAAGGATTGAGCGCCTGCTCAAAGCATTCGATCAGCCGGTGGCGGTGGGCGCGATCGAGGTGCAGCTCTCCGCCACGGCGGGCGCGACGTTCTATCCGCAGGCGGAAGAAGTGGACGCCGACCAGATGATCCGCCAGGCAGTGCAGGCGATGTACGAGGCGAAGCTGGCGGGCAAGAATCGATCTCACCTGTTCGATCCGGCGCGCGACTACAACCTGCGCGGCCGCCACGAAGAGATTGGCCGCATTCGTCAGGCGCTGCGCGCCGATGAACTGGTGCTGCACTATCAGCCCAAGGTGGACATGGCCACCGGGAGCCTGATTGGAGCGGAGGCGCTCATTCGCTGGCAGCATCCGCAACGGGGGCTTCTGCTTCCTGACCGCTTCCTGCCGAGCACCGAGGATGACGATCTTGCCATTGAAGTGGGTGAGTGGGTGATCGAGGCGGCGCTGCAGCAGGTCCAGCGCTGGGCCGCCGCGGGACACCGTATTCCGGTCAGCGTGAATATGAGTGCGCGCCATCTGCAGCAGGCCAATTTCGTGGAGCGTTTGCGCGAGATACTGCTGCGCTATCCGGGAGTGGATCCGACGTGCCTTGAGCTGGAGATTCTCGAAACCAGCACGGTGCAGGATTTCGACCACGTGAAGCGGATTATTGAAGCTTGTTTAGCGATAGGCATTCAGGTTTCGATCGATGACTTCGGCATGGGCTACTCGTCATTGACTTATTTGAAGCGGTTGCCTGCGCCCGTGCTCAAGATCGATCGCTCGTTTGTAAGCAACATGCTGGAAGATGCCGATGACCTGGCGCTGCTGCAGGGCGTGATGGGGCTGGCGAACGCCTTCCGGCGCACGGTTGTAGCAGAGGGCGTGGAGACGGTGGAGCAGGGAATTCTGCTGCTGCGCCTGGGCTGCGCGTACGCGCAGGGATACGGCATAGCCCGCCCCATGCCTGCCGACGAGATCATCACCTGGTACAGCAACTGGTGGCCCGATGCGCGCTGGACGCACGCGTCGCTCATCAGCAACCAGGACTGGCCGCTGCTGGTGGCGCAGGTGGAAGTGCGCGCCTGGGGGCGAGCGCTGGAGCGCTACATGCAGGGCATGCAGGCTGTTCCGCCGGAGCTTGATGAGCGGCGCTGCCGGTTCGGCTCGTGGCTGGAAGCGGAGAAGTCCGGTCCGCGGGCCGGTTCGCCCACGCTGCTGCAGGTTGAGGCTCTGCATCGCCGCGCCCACGTGGCGGCGCGCAAAGCCGTGAAACTGAAGCAGCAGGACCAAATGGAAGACGCCATGTCCCTGGTGCGGAGCGCGGCGGGTTTGCACGAGGAGATTCACGCCAGGCTGGATAGCTTTGCGGGTAATTGCGAGGCGAAGGCGGAACGCCTGCATCGCACCAGGGCGCGCTCGCGGCTGGCCCCGATGTACCACTGACGAGCGACTGAATTCTGCAAGGGATTCGGGTGATCGATGCGCAAGGAGCCGGGGAGAGTTGCTTTCGTTCGTCGAAGCCGGGCGTCAGATCATCAGGCTACAATTAGACCAACTCAATCATCCAATCCCACACAGGCTGACGAAGGTCACGCCCACATTCAGGCAGACTGCGACCACACATGCGGCTTTTTGTGTTTTTTTTTGCAGCAATTTTCCCCGGGGCGCTGATCGCGCAGAACGATTGTCCTGCGAACGTCAAGGCGATCCCCCTGCATACGCTTGACCGGCACCAGATGGTGGTGAGCGTGTTCATCAACCACGCGGGTCCCTACGAGTTTCTGCTCGACACCGGGACCCAGATGACGGTGGTGGACCGGGCGCTGGCCGCCGATCTCCACCTGTCCAGCACCGGGAAAGCCACGGTGGCCGGGGTGAGCGTGCAGGGAGCAGCCTCGTTTGCGCGGGTGGAGTCGCTCGAACTCGGCGATCATGCTGTCCTCAATCAGGGAGTGGTTGTCTACGACATGAAGAATGTGCGGGGCGCGGGTTTTGCTTTGCGCGGGCTGCTGGGCGAGGATTTTCTGTCTCGCTACGACGTTCTCATCGACAAGAACCATGCGGTGCTTTGCATTGACGACACCGGCGCGATGCTGGAAAGCCTGAAGGGCGACAACTCATCGCGGAGCGCCGGGGAGCGCAGTTCCGCGTCTCCGGCGGCTGCCGGTCCTGGGCGGCGCTGACCCAGGGACATTGCTGGGCTAAAATGGACGATAGGCTAAAGCCAATTCTTTTCGCGCTTTGAATGCGCTTCCAGCAAGGAGTTTTCCCATGGCGATTCCCGCCACTCAGATGCGCCCGGGCATGATTATCAAGCACAACGACACGCTGCACCTGGTGTTCAAGGTGGAGCACCGCACGCCCGGCAACCTGCGCGCCTTCATCCAGGCCAAGCTGCGCAACCTCAAGTCGGGCGCCATGTTCGAGCATCGCTTCCGCTCCGCCGATTCCATTGAAAAGGTGGTGGTGGACGAAGTGGCGATGGAGTTTCTTTACGCCGATGGCGACGACTATTACTTCATGAATCCTGAGAACTACGAGCAGACGGTGCTGAAGGCGTCGACATTGGGCGATGCGGTGGAGTACCTGACGGCCAACTTGCAGATCCGCGTGAGCTATCACGACGCGCAGGCTGTGGGCATTGAGCTGCCCACCTTTGTGGAGCTCACGGTGGTGGAGACCGAGCCCGGGCTTAAGTCCGCCACGGCCTCAAGCGTGACCAAGCCGGCGAAGACGGAGACCGGCCTGGTGGTGCAGGTGCCGCCATTTATCAATGAAGGCGAGAAGATTCGGGTGGACACGAGCGAAGGCGCTTATCTGAGCCGCGCGTAAAGGATTGGTTAGACCTGCAACACGGGAGGGCGCCTCAAAAGGGGCGCCCTTTTTCGATGTGAAAAGTGATCACCCCGAACAGAGCGGGCGGCGCTGGGACTATTCAACGTCGGCGCAGAAGGCAAGCCGGGAACTGGAGAGCCTGCGCAACAAAGTGGCGCATGCGCAGTGCTTTGTGGATAAGGACCGGGCACAGGTGGCGCGGCTTGCGGGGCGCATGCATCACCTGCTGGAAGAAGCGCTGAGGCGCAACCGGCGGGCGACTGCAGGCCGGTTTCAGGCATAATACGTCCATCGGGGCACGGGGTTCCGCTGCAGGAGGTCTCCATGGCGGTGCACAATCCTTTGCGCGTGCTGATCCTGGATGACTGCGAGGTGATCCCGGATACGCTCTGCATGATTCTGAACAAGAGCGGCTTTGAGGCTCGCCCGGTCTACACGCACAGGGCTGCGATCCTGGCGGCGCATGCATTCACGCCGGACGTGCTGCTTACCGGTTTCAACAATTGTGGCGAGAAGAACGGGTGCGAGACGGCAGCGGAAGTTCTCAGCTTTCTTCCTGAGTGCCGGATGATTGTGTTCTCCGGCAGCGCGGCGGCCGCACCCGTTCTTCAAGAGTTCAGTGAACGCGGCTACGCGTATGAGGTCATGGCCAAGCCGCTGCATCCGATAGACCTGATCAACGTGCTCCGGGGGCCTGCGGGGCCGTTTATGGCCGATGAGCCGCGCGAGACACCACCGCTTCCGCCGGAACCCTTTTGGAGACGGTTCAACAAGATCCCCTGGATTTTCAAGCGGCGCAGCGCTCTCGACTGACGAGCGGCTCAAGCGGGATAGAGCGAACGTGGGTTTGTCGCCCCGGCGTAGAATTCTGCTCTGCATGTCCACTGACCTCGAACTGATCCAGGCCGGCCCCGAGCACCAATCTGCTCTGGCGAATCTGCTTGAACTTTACATACACGACTTCAGCGAACTGCTTCCCATCGATGTGGGAGAGGATGGGCGTTACGGGTACCCGAACCTCCCTCTTTATTGGTCCGATCCTGCACGGCTGCCGTGGCTGGCCAGGGTCGATGGCAAGCTGGTGGGGTTCGCCCTGGTGGGAAGGCTGACTGGTGTCTCCAGCGATGGTGCTGTGTGGGACATGGCTGAGTTTTTCGTGTTGCGCCGCTACCGGTATCGCGGGTGGGGGACTACGCTGGCCCACGCCATCTGGCGGCGATGTCCAGGCAGATGGCAGGTGCGGGTGATGGAGAAGAACAACGCGGGCGGCCGGTTCTGGGAGTCGTGCATTGCGAACTTTACGGGCGGCTCCGTGCCTCCTGAGGCGTTCGTGCAGAACGGGCTTTCGTGGCTGCGCTTCTCGTTCGAATCGGCGGCCGCGGAGGATTGCTGAGGTTACCGCGCCGTCTCACCGCAACTTTTGCGGAGGTTCGGTGTTGTGCCCATGAGCCCTGGAAAAGCGTTTTATCTGTGCAGGACGCGAGACCGGGGCTGTGTAACTTTTCGCTTCCTTCTCCATCTAACGAAGTGAGGTTTATAAGGGCCATGAAATCGAATCTGATGACCATTTCGTTGCTTGGTTTGGGACTCGCTGTGACGCCGGCGTTCGCGGATCTGCCTGCGTCCGGCACGGCGCAGCCCGCCCGGCCGGGCACGGTGAACTATGTAGAAGGATCCGTGACGGTGGACGGCCAGGCGATCTCGCCGAAGCAGGTGGGAAGCGTCGATCTGGGCGAAGGGCAGGAACTTACCACGGGCGCCGGCAGGGCGGAAATCCTGCTTACGCCGGGGGTGTTTCTGCGCGTGGGCGACAACAGCACGGTGAAGCTGCTTTCAGCTGACCTGATGAGCACGCGCGCGGAGGTCGAGAAGGGCCGCGCCGGCGTGGAGGTTGACGAACTCCACAAGGAAAATAACCTGCAGATTGTGGACGCAGGCGTTACTACGAGGCTGGTTAAGGAAGGCTACTACCAGTTCGACGCCGGCACGCCCGAGGTGGCGGTGTTTAAAGGCAAGGCTGACGTGGAGCTTCGTGACGGCAAGAGCAAAGAGGTAAAGGGCAACCACCAGGCCGCGCTGCAAAACGACCTGACCACGCTTAAGACCAGCGGTCTCGACGACAAGGATAAAGACGGTCTTTACAACTGGAGCCGCCTGCGTTCCGAGTACCTGGCGGAGGCCAACAACCGGGTCGCGCCTTATTACGAGGGCTATGCTCCTGGCTGGTATTGGAATCCTTACGGCTGGGGATACACATTCATCGGCGCCAGCCCGTTCTACAGCCCGTTCGGCTGGGGCTTTTATCCCATGGGATGGGGCTGGGGCGGTGGCTACTACGGCGGCGGCTACTACGGCGGCGGGTACTACGGTCGCGCTTACCATGGTCACCGCTATGCGGTGGGCAGCGGAGCGCGTGCGGGGGCGGTGCATAGCTTTAGCGGCATGCGGCCTTCGGCGGGCTTTCACGGCGGCATGAGTGGCGGTATGCGTGGGGGCGCTCACCGTTAGAAACAAGCTTCACAGCACCGCACTGCAAGCCTTGATCCTGGTTTTCAGCCCGCTCCGTGGGGAGCGGGTTTTTTTTGGTAACGCGTGCTCAAGCCCGCACATTTCAGGCAGCGACGCGGCAGGACGGAACAGACTGCGGGAAAAGGCCGATATCCGTTGTAAATCGAGCATGGCAGGGGCTCAAGCCCTCGCATTTTAGCGGCGGTATCGGCCTGACTGAAGTCATGCCCTGATTACAAGGCCTTTACTTTGAGTTTTCCCGTGTCCGCCTGATTGAAGTCAGGCCGATCGCCTGTCCAAATTTGCTCTACGACAACTGCGCCGCGTTTTCTCTCAAGCATCATCGGAGCAGGAGAGCCAGCGTGACGAGGAACGCATTCAGGAATGGAGCCAGGAGCGCGATTTACAGTCTGCTCGCAGGCACAGCGGTTTTGACCGTCTGCGCTGCGCTGTCTCATGGGGCGGTGCCGGCGGCCCACAAGACCCTTCCGCACCCGACTCCCGAGCTGGCGGCGGTGGCGCAGACGGCGGTGCAGGGCGGCTTGCATGCGGAGCTTCCTCCACACATTTCCACTTTGCTTGGCCTCACGCACGAGCAGAAATGCGATGTGAGGCAGGGTGTGCTGCGAACCACGG
>NZ_DASXYM010000181.1:0-7790 GCF_036502485.1 Occallatibacter sp.
TGGCCGCGCGCGTCGCCCAAGTGTGGCGGAGGTCATACAAGAGGTGCAAGACAATCTTGCTGTCCTTCATCGCGCCGACCATGGACTTCTAACGCCGAAGAGGTCAGGGTCGAGAGCCGCCGCGCCGCCTTTGTCTTGCCCTGGGGAACCTGAATCGTGCGCCGCTCCAGATCCACGTTCTCAGGCCGGATTGTATAGACCTCTTCCGGGCGCATCCCGGTTTCCAGAATGAGCCGCGCAATGTCCCGGAGCACGGGAGATGCCCTCTCCAAGTAGGCCCGCTCTTCCAGATGAGACAGGACACGGGTCACTGCGGGATTCGGCAAACCTCTAGAAGATCGTTGTGCCAGACGCACTCAAGGTCGGGCAGGGAGCGATACTTCAGCAGAACCCAGTCCACGCCGAACTCGGACCGAAGCCGACGAAAATCGGAACCATCCAAGCGATCCCATCCAGCCATCGCCTGCTGCTCGCGGAGCCACTCCGGTCCCAGGCGCGGCACCTGCGTCACCACCGCTGGATCTTTGATCGCATCCGAAAGGTGGCTGCGTTCAGCAAGGGCGCGGAAGCCGTGCTCGTCGTTACCCGGCGAAGCGAGGTAGCGGGGATCGAGCGCAAAGAATGCGTCTTCCGGCGTGTTGTTTCGGATCCAGTCATACGCCTGCAGCCATGCGTTGTGCGAGGAAATGCAGGGCCACTCGATGTGCTCAGTGCTGGCGAATAGCAGGCGCTGTGGAATGAACATCCCGGCTCCAACGGCGAGTGCGAGAGCACACCACCTCCACGCAACATCTCTGAGTAAGTAGCGCCCTGCAAGAGAACCTCCAATCACAATCATCAAAATGTAGATCAGCTGGAGATAGCGCATGGGCTGCAAAGGCATGAGCCGAACCAATCCTGCATTGGCCAGAATAAGCATTCCGGCAATCTGCTGGAATACCCCGTAGAGCAGCACGCCCAAAGCGAATCTGGACAGGTTTCGATCCTCGCGCCTGCCGGCGATGCGCTGCAGTGCGAAGAACAACGCGAGAGGCGCCAGCGCCCCCAGCCACTCATACCATCGCCATTGATAGAGGAAGTAGTAGGTCCGTGTGGAGAGCGCCTGCCTCCATGATGCCGATGAGGGCTCAAAGATCCAGCCGAGTGGGGCCGCAGCCATGCCCGCGTTGCGGCCGAACCAGTGGCGCATCCCAAACCTGTCGGCAGCGCCGCTCTGAGCCCAACCGATGCATGCGCACAACGACGCACCAAACGTTGCCATGATGGGATGAACTGAAAACGCGGCCAGAAGGAGGAGCATGGACTGCAGTGCCTTGCGGCTTTGCATTCTTCCGATGGCGACCAGGATCAGCGCGGTCGCCATGGTGCGCGGATGCAGATGTTGGTCTGCAATGTAGAGCGCCGTGCCTGATACCGGCAGCGTAAACGTCACGGAAAGAAGCATCACGCCGGCCCAGTGCGCACGCGCCTCAGGGAACAGCCGCCGCGCGATGCCGAGCGCCCCGTAGAGGATGCCAAGGAGGCTGAGAAATTGGCCGACGCATTCCACCCAGGCCAGCCGCACGTGCAGGAAACGGACCAACCCAGCCATGGCAGGAACAAACATAGTGGCTTGGGTCTGCAAACGCACGAAATCTCCGTCGTGCGGGTAGAGCTTGGAGTGCAGCGCTGCTTTCACTGCGGCCAGGTAGACGGCGTCGTCTTCTGTGCCCGGGTGGTAGCCCATGACCAAAAATCCAACGGCGGTCATAAGAGCCAGAAGCGACAGTGTTTTGAATCCGTCCTTCATTCGCAGATTTGCTCCGCCCAGGCGACGCTTTGCATTCAGACTTCCTAACGTCCAGAATGCCACGCACGGGCCGGAGAAAGCGGCGCCGTTTCTCCCCGATAGTAGGTGTGCTCAAACATCCTTACGCGAATTTTGATCATCCCAGCATTGACGCTTGTATTTGGGCATGGGGAACTGCAACGGCAAAAACATGGGTCAAAAGTACCCGCCTTGCTTTTTCCAAGCCCATCGGGACCCTCACCTTTGTGGGCTGGATTGGCAACACGAATTTCATCCCAGGCGTAAAGCTACGAATTACTTGTCCTTGACTCTCTGTACACAGAGACATCCTTACCCCATCCGCTCCGTGGGTGGGCCTGAGCAGGTAGCCCATGGAAATAGCTATTGGTCTGCTGATCGGGCTTGCGATCGGGACAACGGGCATAGGCGGCGGAACACTCACCGCTCCTGCGCTCGTCCTGATCCTGGGCTATCAGCCTCGCACCGCGGTAGCTACCGCATTGGTCTACGCCGCGTGCGTCAAGTTCTGGGCGGTAATCGCCTACTTCATCAGGAAACAGGTCAGGTTCAGGGTTCTCGCCTTCCTGCTGCTGGGCGGCGTGCCGGGCGCGATTCTGGGAACCACAATCCTCGATGGTCTTACCATCCGGGATACGAGCGACTGGGTGCTCTGCGGAGTGGGCGCCGTGGTTCTCATCTCTTCGCTTTCAAGCCTGATCAATTTCGGCGGCGTGGAGAGATCTCTGAAGTGCCGCGAGCGGCTTCTCCCGTTCGTCGCATTCCCCATCGGCCTGGAGTCAGGCTTCTCGTCTTCAGGAAGCGGCGCGCTTGGCACCGTTCTGTTGCTTCGCCTCACCACTCTCACCCCGCCTGAAGTCGTTGGCACCGGGCTCGCTTTCGGAATTGGAATCTGTGGGATCGCAGGCATTATGCAGGCCATGGCCGGTCATTGCGACACCCAGGCTCTTGTCAGGATGATTCCGGCAGGAATGGTGGGCAGCATGATTGGCGCCGTTATATGCGGTCATATTCCGGCGAATTTTCTTCGGAAGTCTCTGCTGTTTTGCGTAGCAGGAACCGGACTCACACTCCTCATCAAAGGTCTGAACGGGATTCTATAAATGCAGGCACAACTCACAGCAAAACGTACACTGACCCACTTGCAGATGCTTGAAGCCGAAAGCATCCAGATTCTGCGCGAGGTTGCAGCGGAGTTTTCTCGCCCGGTGATGATGTACTCCATCGGCAAGGACTCTTCCGTAATGCTGCGACTGGCGCAGAAGGCCTTCTACCCGGCGCCACCGCCGTTCCCTCTGCTTCACATTGACACGTCCTACAAATTCGGGGAAATGATTCAGTTCCGCGACCAAATTGCGGCGCAGGTCGGCATGCGGCTCATCGTGCACAAAAATGAAAAGGCACTCGCCGAGGGCGCCAGCCCTTTTAAACTTGGCACGCAAAAATGTTGCGCTCAACTCAAGACCGGCGCACTGCTTGCCGCACTGCGCGAAGGCAACTTCGATGCGGCCATAGGGGGCGCCCGCCGAGATGAAGAGAAGGCGCGCGCCAAAGAGCGTGTGTATTCGTTCCGCGATCCGATGGGACAATGGGATCCCAAAAATCAGCGGCCCGAGTTGTGGACTCTCTACAATGGCCGCATCAACAAGGGAGAAAGCATCCGCGTCTTCCCTCTCTCGAACTGGACTGAACTCGACGTCTGGGAGTATATCGAACAGGAGAACATTCCCGTTGTTCCTCTCTATTTCGCCGAACCTCGCCAGGTCGTAGTGCGCGGTGAAGCGCTCATCTCCACTGAACACCATCCTCCTCTGCTGCCCGGAGAAGTACCGCAGCTGGTGATGTGTCGCATGCGCTCCCTGGGCTGTACCTACTGCACAGGAGCAGTGCGATCGGAGGCCACCTCGGTTCGCGACATCATTGAGGAATTGAAGAGCGCGAAACGATCAGAACGGGAGAACCGCTTGATCGATCACGACCAGGAAGGCTCGATGGAGCAGAAGAAGCGGGAAGGGTATTTCTGATATGACACAAGGACTGCTGCGCTTTAACACTGCCGGGAGTGTCGACGATGGCAAGTCGACGTTGATAGGACGCCTTCTTCACGATAGCCACGCCGTGTACGATGACCAGTTGCAGGCCGCCACGCGCGCCTCGCGCAACGGTCTTGACCTTGCGTTCCTGACTGATGGCCTCAGGGCCGAACGGGAGCAGGGCATCACGATCGACGTCGCCTATCGCTTCTTCTCCGGTCAGAAGCGCCGGTTCATCATCGCCGACACACCCGGCCACGAAGAATACACACGCAACATGGCTACTGGTGCCTCCACGGCCAACGCTTCGCTGATCCTTGTGGATGCCAGCAAAGGTGTGTTGCCGCAGACCATTCGTCACTCCTACATCTCCTGGCTGCTGGGCATCCGGGAAATTCTTGTAGTTGTGAACAAGATGGATCTCGTCGGTTTCAGCCAGGAGGATTTCTGGCGCGTGCAGAATCAGTTCGAGGCCATCGCACAGAAGATGCCGGGCTCGCACATCTACTTCATTCCCGTGGCTGCGGTGGCTGGCGATAACATCGTTCGGCGCAGCGATCGCATGCCTTGGTATGACGGCTTCACGCTGCTTGAATATCTGGAGACGGTTCCGGGAGCCGAAGAAGTCGAGGATGCGCCATTTCGTATGCCCGTCCAGTACGTCATCCGCGCCAGAGGCGAGCGGGGCTACTCGGGCCGCATTCTCTCCGGCAGTATCGCTGTCGGCGACGAGGTCCTGATTCTTCCATCTGGAAAGCGCACGCGCGTCGCAGGGATTCCCTCTTTTGACCAGGACCTCGAAGAGGCTTACGCGCCGATGTCGACTTCCCTGTGTCTCGAAGATCATGTGGACGTAGGCCGCGGCGACATGCTGGTCAGCCCCGACCGGCCGCCCAAATCTGCACGCTCATTTCAGGCAAGGGTAGTTTGGATGTCGGACGTACGCCTGGACCCCAGCCGTCCTTACCTGATCAAACACACTTCACAAATCGTCTGTGCCAACATCACGCGCGTCATCTCACGGCTCGATGTGCAGACCGTCTCAGAACAGCCAGCCAATGAACTAAAGCTCAATGACATCGGACTTGTGGACGTGGAGACGCACCGGCCCATTTTCTGCGATGCGTATCGTGAGAATCGCGAAACCGGCGCTTTCATCGTTATAGATCCCGTGACCAACCTCACGTTGGCCGCAGGCATGATCGAGTCGGTCCATGAACGCAAGCAGGTGATGCACAGCGTCTCAGGAAACATGGGGATCACCGTTTGGCTCACCGGCTTAAGCTCTGCCGGCAAGAGCACCTTGTGCAAGGCCATTTACGAAAGGCTCTGGGCGCGCGGCTATCGCGTGGAGCAGATTGACGGGGATGAAGTGCGCCGCAATCTCTCGCGCGAGCTCGGCTTCAGCAAGGAAGACCGTGACGAGAATGTCCGACGCATGGGTTTCCTGGCGGAGTTGCTGACCCGGAACGGAGTGATGTCCCTGGTGAGCGCCATTTCGCCCTACAGGACGGTGCGGGATGAGATCAAGAACAGGATCGGAAGCTTCCTGGAAGTCTACGTTAACGCGCCTTTGTCCGTCTGCGAATCGCGCGACGTGAAGGGTTTGTACCGGCGCGCGCGCGCAGGAGAGATCCCCTCGTTCACAGGGCTCGATGATCCGTACGAGCCACCTCTTGCGCCAGATGTGGAGTGTCGTACGGATATCGAGACCATCGCGGAGTGCGCAGATAAAGTAGTGGACGCCGTTGAGGCGCGCTTGCGTAGTGGGCGGGAGCCGCACCTTGATCCCGCGCTGGACCCATTACCGTCTGAGCTGAATAACCCGTTATGGACGGCCGGTGTTACGCAGGAGCCGCGGAATCTCGGGAGGACAGTCTTTAGCAAAAGCGAAGAATGAGGTGAGCTTCGGAACCTCTTTATTGAAGCGGATGGCCTCGCCGGAAGCAGTTTCGACGCGGCCTCCGCTTGCATTCATCAGAGCCACTCCGCCCGCAACATCCCACTCGCTCCTCGGTTCAAAGGTGCAAGTCGCAAGGTCCATTCCGGCCGCCACGCGCGCGAGCCGATACGCGATCGACCCTACCGGCCGGATCGGCAGCCCTTGTTCCTCAAAAGAACGCCACTTATTCTCACGGTGCTCCCGCCGGCTCACCAACAGGCAGGAACGGTGCCCGGACGCGGCCGCCTCCCTATCGTCGAGTCTCACGAGATCCACGCCCGCGTTCGTCGCGCCCAGGAACAGCTCACCCGTGCACGGATTCAGTACACCGCCGGCAACTGCCTGACCATCCATCACAAGGCCGATGGATACGGCCCACTCCGGGATGCCCTCCACGAACTCTCTCGTGCCATCGATGGGGTCGACCACCCACAAGCGCCGGCACGCTAACCGCACTGGATCGTCCCGCGTTTCTTCTGATAACCAGCCTTCGTCACTCTGCGGGAGGGTTTGATGAATGACCTGGTTGATTCTTCTGTCCAGCTTCGTAGTCGGGTCGCCGCCTTCGGAGCGGGTGACCTCGAGACACGTCAGATCGGTGCAAGCGATCTCTTGTGCGACGAGTATAAGGGTATCTTTTATGCGCTGCAGATCGTTACTCACGTGCAATTCCAGTGTTTCCGTTTCAGATCTCAAACGACCTTTACCTTTCCGGCTGGGAGTCCGGCTATGGTTCACACCATCAAGCCGAGTTCAGAATAAAACGTCAGCCAACCCCAACGAGCTACTTCGTATCGTACGGAGTAGAGGTCGTGTGCCTCTTTACCCTGTGATGCACTTGATTGCGGTTGCGGCCACTCAACGATCAACTGAGAAGGTCCCCGGGCCAACAACAGAGTATCTCGCACGAACATTCTGAGGCTGGATCATGGAACTGCCGTCGTTTGTTGTAGTCGGTCCCCCCCGGACTGGAACCAGTTGGCTGCATAAGGTCCTTGAGCCTCATGCCACGCTGCCGTCCCCAACCAAGGAAACGCGGTTTTTCGATCTCCATTTCGAACGCGGTCTCGATTGGTATCGCAGGCGGTTCCCGCGGCCTGCTCATGGACCGGTGGGAGAGGTTGCGCCCACCTACTTCGCTTCTGCGGATGCGCGGCACAACATCGCTTCTACAATTCCAGACGCGAAAATCGTCTTCATTTTCCGCAACCCCGTGCAGCGCGCCGTCTCGCTTTATCGCATGAAGTGCGCCTATGGGAGAATTCCCAGCGACTTCGAAGAGGCGCTTCGGACGGATCCCGAGTTGATCAACTCCGGGCTTTACTGGACACAACTCGCGGAATGGCGTGCCCTCTTCCCGGAGCGGCAACTGCTGATCACGACCTACGATGACCTGGTCAATACTCCGCAGGCTTTCGTCGATACGGTCACAGACTTCATCGGCATGCGGGAGATTCGTTTGACAGCGTCGCAGGCACAACGAGTCTATTCCTCAGAACGCATGACGCAACCGCGAAGCTACGTGGCTACGAGGGCGGCCACGCTGTTCGCCGACTGGTGTAAATCCCGCGGCTTGGATCAGGTTGTCGCGTCTGTCCGCACCTCGTCGTTCATCAAGCTCTTCCTGGGAGGCGGAAAGCCTCTTCCGGATATTTCTCCTTCAGCGATACAGAAGCTTTCTGAAATCTTTCGGCCAGAAGTGGAGGGGTTGGAGTGTCTGCTGGGACGAGGCCTGGAGACCTGGAAGGTTCAGGATGGTGTTCATCAGGAGTAGTGGGGTCGTGCTGCATGAAGTTCTAGGAATAGCGGCAGACTGAAGAAAGTAATCCAAAAGCACAAAAGCCCTGCCGGATGGCAGGGCTTTTGTGGATATATTATTGCCGGCGATCACCTAATCTCCCACACAGTCACCCGTGCAGTACCATCGGCCCAGCGAGGCTTAACTTCCGTGTTCGGGATGGGAACGGGTGATCCCTCGCGGTATGGTCACCGGCAAACTGAGGCGTTT
>NZ_DASXYM010000182.1:0-30777 GCF_036502485.1 Occallatibacter sp.
TTCAAAAAGCATGCGGAGGAGATCGACGGCATCATCGTAACCTTGCCCAACTTTGGCGAAGAGCGCGGCATCGTCGATGCCATCCGCCTTTCGGGGCTCAAAGTTCCGGTGCTGGTACAGGCCACTCCTGACCGCAGCGACAACATGACGATCGCCGTCCGCCGCGACTCCTTCTGCGGCAAGATGAGCGCATGTAACAACATGATGCAGTACGGCATCAAGTACTCGCTCACCACATTGCACACTGAATCGGTTAGCTCGCCCGAGTTCAAAGCCGACCTCGAGTGGTTCTCCGCCGTCTGTCGCATTGTGAAGGGCCTCAAAAACCTGAAGATTGGCGCCATTGGCGCGCGTCCCGCGGCGTTCAACACGGTGCGCTACTCCGAGCGTCTGCTCGAACAAAGCGGCATCTCCGTCGACACGCTCGATCTGTCGGAGATTTTCGGCCGCATCAACCGCATGAAGGACAACGACGACGCGGCCCAGGGCAAGCTGGCCGCCATCAAGAGCTACGTCACCACGAAGGGCATCCCTGACGAAGCGTTGCTCAAAATGGCCAAGCTGGGCGCCGTAATCGACGGCTGGATGACGCAGACGCATTCCACCGTCTCCGCCGTGCAGTGCTGGACCTCGATGGAAGAGTTCTTTGGCGTTGTGCCGTGCACCATCATGAGCATGATGTCGAACAACCTGTTCCCCTCCGCCTGCGAAGTAGACGTGCCCGGCGTGCTGAGCATGTATATGCTGGCGCTGGCCAGCCAGAGCCCCTCCGCGCTGCTCGACTGGAACAACAACTACGGCTCCGATCCCAACAAGTGCGTCTGCTTCCACTGCTCGAACCTGCCCAAGCACTTCTTCAATGACGTCCGCATGGATTACCAGGAAATCATCGCCGGCACTGTCGGCAAGCTGAACACCTTCGGTACCTGCGTGGGCCGCGTGAAGCCGGGCGTGATGAGCTTTGCGCGCTACTCCACCGACGATCAGCAGGGCATCATCCGCGGCTACACCGGGCCGGGGGCTTTCACCGACGATCCGTTGGAGACCTTCGGCGGCGCCGGCGTGGCGCAGATTCCGCAACTGCAAAAGCTGCTGAAGTACATCTGCCGCGAAGGCTTCGAACATCACGTGGCCGCCAACTTCTCTGACGTTGCCAAGGCCGTGCACGAGGCCGCAAGCAATTACCTTGGGTGGCAAAGCTACTACCACCCCGGGCTTGAAGACTAAGCCGGACAGCCACAGAAGGGCGTTGACAACAGTCAACGCCCTTCGCACGTCGGGGAGTTTATTCAGGAGACCGCATTTATGAGTACGAGAATCAACAAGGATCTTGTGATCAGCGGAACTACGCTGGTGGCCCAGTCTGCCTGGAATGACGAACTGGAGCAGAAGCACCAGCGGCTCGTCGAATGGATTAAGGGTCAGAAAGTAGCCGGAATGCTGATTCGCCGTAATGAGAATGTCGCGTGGATCACGGGAGGTGCGGTGGAGTTACGCGTGCTCACGCCGGCTGAAACTGGCGTCGCCTCAATCCTGGTTACTGCGGAGGGTAAGCGCTACTACTTCACAACCGAGAATGAAGCACCGCGCCTCCATGAGGAAGAGTTCGGCGCGCTGGATTTCGAGCCCGTAACCTTTCCGTGGTTCGCGGATGACACGCTGCAAACGGCAGAAAAACTGGCTGGCGGTGCACTTGCATTCGACACCCCGTTGCCCCGCACAACGGCGGCCAATCTGTTTCCGCTGCGGCAGTCGTTGAGCGACACAGAGATTGAGCGCTACAAGTGGCTGGGCGCACAAACGGCCGCCGCCACGGCTGAGTCGCTCAACAACGTCGAGCCGGGCATGAGCGAGTACGACATGGAAGCGATGACGGCTGCGAACCTGTTGAAACGTGGCATTCTGCCTTCGGTGTATCTCTTCGCGGTGGACGATCGCATTTTCAAGTACAAACACGCGGTACCGCGCGGCGCGCGTCTGAAGCAATACGGCATGCTAAACCTCTGCTCGCGCAAGTTCGGCTTGGCTATTTCGATTACGCGCTTTGTGCATTTCGGCAAGCTGCCGGATGAGCTCGCGGCCCGCTTCAAGTCTGCGGCGCAGGTAAATGCGGCTTTATTGGATGCGTCGCGTGAAGGAACAACTTCAGCGCAATTGTTCAAAGTGGCACAGGACGCTTACGCGGCCGAGGGATACCCCGGCGAAGAGCGCTTCCATCATCAGGGCGGCCCCACCGGGTACGGCGAACGCGAGTGGGTGGCCACGCCGGACGGCACCGAGGCCGTAGTGAACAATCAGGCATTCGCGTGGAACCCGAGCATCCGCGGGGGCAAGGCGGAAGATACGGCGCTCCTGCGCGACAGCAAAATCGAGTGGCTGACCGCAACGCCGCAGCTGCCCGTAATCGAGGCGAGTGTAAACGGCCAAGTGTATCCTGCTGCTGGAGTGCTGGTGAAATAATCCGCGCGACGACACAGAAGGAGGGCCACCATTCGCAAATGAAATGGTGGCCCTTTCAAAAACCGATCCCCTAAACTAAGGCCTGATGTCCGCCTGCAATGGTTCCAGCGTGAGCCGCGCAGTCAGAACCACCAGTGCCGCCCACAGCACATCGGCTCCCAGCAGGTGCGCAATCTGCAGCCACGTGGGCGCCAACAGCACCACATCAAGCACCCCCAGCACATATTGCGCGCCCAGCAGCGCCAGCACCAGCACGGATAGTCTCCGATTGTCCCAGTGCGCCGTTCGGCGCGAAGCACGCACCAACAACCAGATCAGGAACACGCTGGCGAGGACGGCAACCGTGGGGTGCGTCCAGCGCCAGCGAACCAGCCATCCGCTGGTCGCGGAGAAATCCTGCGCCAGCGCGGCGCCCAGCGACGTTGCCGGAAACAGCGTGTCGCCCAGAGCCGCCAGCGACCCCGTCACGCCCACCATCATCACTACAATCACAGCAGCGATAGCTCCGGCGGGCGCAACCATCCGCACCGTGTCTCGCGTGTAACCGCGTCTACGGCTGAGCAGATGAGCACACAACGTGAGGGCCGCGAGCAGGAGCAGCGTGTTGGTCAGGTGCAGCGCCAGATAGGGCGCGCGCAACGGCGATTGGCTCTGCGCCGTCAGCCCGAGTTTCACCAGCAGGGCTCCCAGGATCGCCTCAATGAGCGTGAAGACAACCGCTGCAACCGCTGCACCGCGCGCCAGGTGACCTTTTATGGTTCCCATGAATGTCCACACCAGCAGGCCCACGGCGGAGAAGAACGAGATGCCGCTGGTGAAGCGATGCGTGAATTCGATCATGGTGTCGAGGCGCGGTGAGTGCTGCACCACAGTACCGTTGCAGAGCGGCCAATGATCGCCGCACCCTGCGCCCGAACCGGTCGCGCGCACCAGGCCACCCCACAAAATTACCGCGATGAAATACACCAGAACGGCCCACGCAAAACGGCGCAGAGCGGCCGATGGAAGCCGCCCGGCATCGACTGAGATTGCAGCAGAGGACATGAAAGGAAAACTCCGGAAGTACCCTTCAGTTTAGAACAGATCCCTTGAACCTTCCCGCGCGCCTAATCTTGCCCCTTTGGAGACGAAGCCAAGACCGAGCTTTCCGTCGCGATGGTCTGAATGCGGGACGGCATGAGCGGCGGCCGAACACTCTGAGAATCCCACCCGAAGAGGAACGACGACGCCGGACCGCAGATGCGCCCCTGGCACGGCCCCATGCCGCAGCGCGTGTGGAGTTTGGCTTCACGTGCGTTTCGCATCTTCTCCAGCGCATCCCGGCGCACGTCCTCGCAACGGCACACAATCGTATCCGGGGCGGCAAGCGCCCGCAGCTCGGCCCTCGGCGCGAACGTCGCATCCAGCCGCTGCGCAAGGCGAATCTGCTTCTTCCGCCGTGAGTAGAATCTGCCTGCGTCCCGTCCGGCCGCGGAGAGGCCCGCGATCTCCCCTTCAACCAGGGCCTTCTCAAGGCCGCCCACGCCGGTTATTTCGCCCGCACCGTAGATACCAGGCACGGAGGACTGTTGGGCGGAATCCACCCGGACGTAACCGTTCTCAATCGCGCATTCTAAGAGCCGCGCCAGTTCTGAATTCGGAATCAGATGAAATCCGCACCCCAGATAGTCACAGGGAATCTCGCGCGTGCTCCCACCGACATTGACGACCACAGAGTGCAGTCGATCGCGCCCATGCGCGCGCATTACCCACGCGCTCGTGCGATAGGCAGCTGAGCGCGATGCCATACGATAGTGAATGCCCTCGACGATCTTCCCTGGATGCGCCGAAAGGCCTGCGCCAAACTTCAGCAAGCGCGTCAGCGGCGCCTGTTCAAACACGCCCGCGATCTCCGCGCCCTTCTTGGCTAGGTTGGCTGCAACCGCAAGCAGAAGGGGACCACTCCCGGAAAGGACGATGCGCTTGTCGGCGATCGGCAGCCCGCCTTTTACCAATGCCTGCAGGCCGCCGGCTCCCAGAACGCCAGGAAGCGTCCATCCGGGAAATGGCAAAAAGCACTCGCGCGCGCCAGTTGCGAGTATCAGCTTGTCGTAGCGCAGATCTGCGCTGCCTGCGTCGCTCTCGACACGTAACATTCCAGGAGCAGGCTGTGCCACCACCCGCGTACCTGCATGCACCTCAACCTGCACTGATTGCAATCGCCGCATAAGCGCGGCAAAACGCGCAGTGTCCCTGTCGCCCGCGTTCGACGCGTATCCACGCCATACCTGCCCGCCCGCTGAAGAGTTGTCGTCCAGCAGCCGAACGCGGCATCCGCTCTCAGACGCTGCAACAGCGGCAGCCATACCCGCCGGGCCCGCGCCCACCACCACAACCTCGCTGCTCATCCAGTCACCACGCGCATGCCGTCGCGCGCCGCCATCTGGCAGGTCCGCGCGTGCGGAACCCCGTCTACAGTGGCTCGGCATTCCATGCAGATGCCCATGCCGCAAAGCGGCCCGCGCACCTCGCCCGACACCGACACATGACAAGCCGCGCCCGCCAGCATCATCGCAGCGGCCACGCTGGATCCTGCTCGCACGCGAACCGTCTGTCCGTTCACCAAAATCGAAATGGGCTCGATTGTCTCGCGGGAACTCACGACGATTTCGATTGTAGCGGACTGTATACTTCGCTTGAGTGATTCCCGGCAATGACTCCGCCCCACAACCCTCTCGCCAAAATTACGGTACTCGACTCGCACACCGCCGGTGAGCCAACCCGCTGCGTTCTGGCGGGCGGCCCTGACCTCGGCAGCGGACCACTTACGGCGCGACTGGAGCGGCTGCGCGTCGACCATGATCACTGGCGCCGCGCTATTCTGTGCGAACCCCGCGGGTCCGACGTTATCGTAGGCGCATGGCTGTTGCCGCCCGACTCGCCCGATTGCGCCGCCGCAGTCATCTTCTTCAACAACGCCGGCTATCTTGGCATGTGCGGCCACGGCACCATCGGCCTCGCTGTCACGCTTGCTTATCTCGGCCGCATTGGCCCGGGCACGCACCGCATACAAACGCCGGTGGGCACAGTCGGCGTAAATCTCGAGTCGCCGAACACCGCGACCATTGAGAATGTGCCTGCCTTCCGACATATCGCAGGCGAGCGCGTGCAGGTGCCGGGATATGGCGGGTTCGCTGGCGATGTCGCCTGGGGCGGAAACTGGTTTTTCCTCATCAAGAATCACCCTTTCGATCTGCGGCTCGAGAGTGTCGATCAGCTCACGGAATTCACCTGGGCCGTGCGCGGCGCCCTGAGCCGCGCGGGCATCACGGGCTCCGGCGGCGCAGAGATCGATCACATTGAGCTGTTCAGCAATCCGCATGACCCTGCCAATCATGGCCGCAATTTCGTACTGTGCCCAGGCAAGGCTTACGACCGCTCGCCCTGCGGCACCGGCACCAGCGCCAAAATGGCCTGCCTGGTAGCCGACGGCAAACTCGCGCAGGACGACACTTGGCGGCAGGAAGGCATCCTGGGCACCGTTTTTGAAGGCCGCGTTCGCATCGAGAACGGTCAGGTCATCCCCAGCATTACGGGGTCCGCCTTCATCACCGCGGAATCGACCCTCCTCTTCGATTGTGCCGATCCGTTCCGTGAAGGAATTGGCTGAGGCACGCGATGTCGAGTTCCTCGTGCGACGTGATCATTGCCGGCGGAGGCATTGTGGGCGCTGCCTGTGCAGCGGCATGCGCGCGCCAGGGCATGCGCGTGGCGCTCGTCGAGCGCGACGTGCTGGGCAGCGGAGCCACTGGCGCCGGCATGGGACACATCGTGGTGATGGACGACTCCGACGCGCAGTTTGCCCTCACCCGCTATAGCCAGCTCCTGTGGCATGAGCTCAGCGCTCACCTGCCCGCCTCCTGCGAGTACGAACAGCGTGGCACCTTGTGGATCGCCGCCGATACTGAGGAGATGGAAGAAGCCGAGCGCAAGCACGCCTTCTACACACAGCGGGGCGTTCCCGCTGTCTTGCTCACAGCCGAGCAGCTCGCAGACAAAGAGCCGCACCTTCGCAGCGGATTAGCCGGCGCTTTGCTGGTGCCTGAAGATGGCGTCGTCTATCCGCCCACCGTAGCGCTGCACCTTGCCCGCGAAGCAGAGTCGCACGGCGCACGCCTCTTCCCGGAGCACGCCGTGGTGCGGATGGCGCACGGCGAAGCGGTTCTCGACGACAGTTCCCTCCTTCTTGCTCCGCGCCTTGTAAATGCCACGGGCGCTTGGTCCCCGCAGTTCGGAGCAGACATCCCGGTGAAGAAACGGAAAGGCCACCTCGTCATCACTGATCGCTATCCAGGCTTCGTCCGTCATCAGCTTGTGGAACTCGGTTATTTGAAGAGCGCGCATTCCATCGGCACAGACTCCGTCGCATTCAACGTGCAACCGCGCAACACGGGCCAGGTGCTCATCGGCTCATCACGCCAGTACGGCAATGACGATTCGGCAGTCGACCAGCACATGCTCACTGCGATGCTGCAGCGTGCCGCCTTCTACATGCCGGCAATCGCTTCCATGAGCGCCATCCGTGTGTGGACTGGCTTCCGCGCTGCCACACCAGACAAGCTGCCGCTCATCGGCCCAGTCCCCGCAGATGATTCGATCTGGCTCGCCACCGGCCACGAGGGGCTCGGCATCACCACCTCGCTCGGCACCGCCGAGCTCATCACTGCTGCATTCACGGGCCGGCAGCCGGCGATCGCACCAGAGCCATACCTGCCATCTCGATACAAAGGTCTACAATCTCAAGGCCACGAGGAGTCCCTATGCAATGGAAAGGCGTAATGCCTGCCATGACCACGGCGTTTGACGCACAGCTGAAGGTTGACCACGAATTTGTTGCGCGCCACGCACGCTGGCTGCGCACCAATGGATGCACTGCCATTGTCTGCCTTGGCTCGCTTGGCGAAGCTGCAACGCTCACATTCGATGAAAAAATCTCCGCTGTGCAGACCGTGGTCAAAGCCGTATCGCCGCAGACTCCCGTGGTCGCAGCCATTTCCGCGCTCTCCACCGCTGAGGCGGTCGCACTCGCGCAATCAGTCGCTCATGCCGGCGCACAAGGGCTCATGATTCTGCCGCCATATGTGTATCAAGGCGACTGGCGCGAGATGAAGGCCCATATCGCGGCCATCCTCTCCGCCACTGAACTGCCCGCGATGCTCTACAACAACCCCATCGCCTACGGCACCGACTTCTCTCCGGAGCAAATCGACGAGCTTGCACGCGAGTTCAAGAATCTCGCCGCAGTCAAGGAGTCCTCGACGGACGTACGCCGCGTAACCGCGATTCGAGCGCTCACCGGCGATCGGCTCGCAATCTTCGTCGGCGTGGACGACGCTATTGTCGAGGGCATTGAAGCAGGGGCCGTAGGATGGATCGCAGGACTGGTGAACGCTCTGCCGCGCGAGTCGGTTGACCTGTTCAACCTGGCCACAGAGGGCCGCAAGCAGGATGCCTTCGAGCTCTATCGCTGGTTTCTGCCTCTGTTGCGCATGGATACGGTGCCAAAGTTCGTGCAGCTCATCAAGCAGGTTCAGGAAGAAGCAGCAGTAGGCTCCGCGCGGGTGCGGCCGCCTCGCCTGCAACTCGAAGGCGCGGAACTCGCACAAACGCGGGCCGCGTGGGCGCAGGCTGTCAAAAATCGGCCGGCGATCGCCCTGAAGAGCACGGTGCTGGGCGCGTGATCATCGGGGTGCAATGCGGCCGACGGTCTGCTCCAGTTCCTCTCGCAACGCGCTGACCAGTTGCGCTGCGGGCCCGCGGCGCGCCATGCGGACTCCCTGCCCTGCCCACAACGACAGGAACTCAGGCCGGTTCTGCTTTACGGCTTCATTGCGCAGAGGCCGCGTAAGCGCGTTCTGCAGCGGAAACGGCAGCGTTGCGTCCTGCGCGCTCTCGTAGTCCTTCAGCATGCGATTGGCAATGCCTCGTGCGGGCCTGCCTGAGAACGCGCGCGTGATCTGAGTTTGGTCTTCCCTCGCAGCCAGAATCGCGTCCTTGTAGCCCGCTGAAATCCCCGCTTCTTCGCAGGTCAGAAACGCCGTTCCCATCTGCACCGCTGAAGCCCCCAGCATCAGCGCCGCTGCAATTCCTCGTCCGTCCATCACGCCGCCCGACGCGACCACTGGAATGGAAATGGCATCCACCACTTGAGGAATCAGGGCTAGCGAGCCGATCATGCCCGCTTCGAAGCTGGCTTCGAACGAACTGCGATGTCCGCCGGCCTCGCTGCCCTGGGCGATCACCGCATCCACGCCGCTTTCAGCCAGCAATTGCGCCTCCCGCACGGTGGTGGCGGTGCCCAGGCAATAAATCCCGCTCCGCTTGATCCGCGTCATTGCAGGCTCAGGAATGAGTCCGAAGGCGAAGCTGAATGCAGCTGCTCCCGATTCAAGCGCCGCCGCAAGCTGATCATCAAAGCGGGCCGCAGAAAGTGAAGGACGCTGCGGTGCGGGCAGCCCCAATTCCTCGTAATACGGGGTAATCCGTGCCACCGCCCGGTCGATCGCAGTGTCGTCCTCCGCCGGCGCAGGCAACGGCGCGAACAGGTTGATGCCGAACGGGCGATCCGTAAGGCTCCGAATCTTCCCGCCGCGTTCCACCATCTGCTCAGCGGAAAGATACGCTGCTCCGATAAAGCCCATGCCTCCCGCGTTGCACACCGCAGCCACCAGCTCCCCCGTGTCGCCTCCCCCCGCCATCGGCGCCTGAAACACCGGGCAGGAAAGCTCGAATCGGCGCGTGATCGCAGTTGAAATCATGAAGGGTGTACTCGATGAGATTGCGCGGGGAAAGAACGCAAGAGTTCCAGCGGATCGAACCGTGTGCCTGAGCACAGAACGCGCTCGCAAGCGCGCTCATGCTCAGGTCCTAACTAGAACGGGATATCGTCGTCCGAGATCTCGGTCTGCGCAAACTCGTCGGGGCCCGCGGCGGGACGCTGATCGAACGAGGTGGTATTCGACTGCCGGCTATATCCGCCGCTGCTGCCGCCGCCAGAGTCGTCACGGCCCGAAAGCAACGACAGATCGTTGACAATAATCTCCGTTCGGTAGCGCTTCTGGCCTGACTCCTTGTCGTCCCAGCTATTCGTCGTGATCTTGCCCTCAACGTAGAGTTTGGTGCCCTTCTTCACGTAGTCGCGAACAATCTCCGCAGTGCGCTTGAACGCCTTCAGATTGTGCCATTCGGTCTTGTCCTGCCAGTTTCCCTGCGCATCCTGGTATCGATCTGAAGTCGCCAGCGTGAAGCTCGCGACCATGGTTCCACCCCCCGTGGAACGAATCTCAGGATCCTTGCCCACATTCCCCAGCAGAATTACTTTGTTTACACTCTTCGCCATGTCCCTGCTCCTCTTGTCCGCTGCTAAATCGCTCTGTCACTGTGAATTCTGGCTGTCACAAATGCCCCGCAGGTTCCGCTGTTAAAGCCGCGGAATGCGGGGATTCTCAGCCCGTCAGTGAAGGTAGCGGACGCTCCTTTCCTTGAATTCCTTGCGGTCTCCGAAAGTATAAACGGTAGCCCACTTCCCGGGGCGCGAGGGTGACGCAGCAAGGCAGCAGGGAGAGGAAAATCGGAGCAAGACGCGGTGCGGCGAGCACTGGCTCGCCGCGCCGGCAACCGATGTTTACTGGCTGATGGCCACGCCGTTGAACTGCGCTGCGCCCACCGCGGGCGAGGTGGCAGCCAGCGTCAGGCCGCCGTAATTGTCGATGGAGAAAACGGCGACATGCGCCGCTCCTGCTGCCGTGTAAATCACCCCAAGCCAGTTCCGGTCGGGCGAGACCGTAATGTCCGTGGGCGTGCCCGGAACAGGCACCGACTTGTAGAACGCCCCGCCCTTGTCGTCGCTAAAGAAAATGGAGATGGCCTGACCGGGCGAATTAGCGGTGTACCAGATGCTCTTCGGGCCCTTGGCCACCCAGCACGGCGCATTGGATGGATACGACGGCGTGGGCCCCGCGACGGGATACACGTTGCGGGACGCATCAACGATCGCGAAACTGTCCGCACTGTGCGCAGGTGTAAAGCCAAGCACATCCCCCCAGAACCCCGCGCCAAGCGGTGTATTGTTGGCATCATCCGGGAGCGCAATGCTGGTGCTCGAACCATTGAGTGCGCCGTCGTGTCCAGACATGTCCAATTGCAGCACAGACCCGGACTTCATCGTGACTGCGGCCCAGGTCTTGCCTGCCACGATCTGCGCGGCAGAGTTATCCGTAAGCGTAACGACCCCGCCGTCCAGATGTCCGGAAGGCCACGAGTGGCTCTCCGCGCAATCGGTGCTGACGACGTACAGTTCCTCCTCGCTCAGCGCAATGGAATCGGGCCCGGTGCAATCAGACGCGAGCGCTATGCTGCGCCCGGCGCCAATGAAGTCACCATGGCGCACCAATTGGGTGACGGAGTTCGACCCGAAATTCGCAACCGCTCCCAGATTATGCTGCATCTGCAGGATTCCTGCGTTGCCTGAGGCGCCTCCCTTGGCGCCCGTAGGGAGCGTCTGCGAAGCAATCAGAGAAGGGGTTCCGTGGGTGTCAAGTTTGAAGACCACCACCGTGTTGTGTGCGGGGTCATTGGTGCTGGTGAGGATCAGCGTGCCGCGCTCCTCGCCGGAAGCCCATGACGCGGCAGCGAGACTCAGAACTGCGGCCAAAATGCTGATGCGCCAGGGAGAAGACTGCCTGGTTGCTTCGAAAAACATAGGGATCTCCTTCGTGAATGCCTTTGGAGGAATCGCTCCGTGTGGCAGAGTGCAGGTTTCCGCCGGAAAGCCGGAGCAGGTTTGCTGAACATGAATTCGCCTCCGCAGCCGAAAAAGTTACGCGCGTCCCTGAAGAATTCAATCGACGCGCAAAATAAACCTGCCCGTAACTTTCCGCCCTGCCTGAGCGAATCATGAAAGAGGCAGGCCAGAATGCGGGAGTGTCTTGCGGCAATGTCGCCGGCGCTGATACTGATTGCAGAGACACCGCTGATGGACGCACAAGAGAATCTCGCCACGCTGATGACCCTCTATCAGGAGGGTGATCTCTCTGCGGCCACGACTCTGATCCAATCCATCAGCCCGCAGCTCTACCGCTTCTTCGCCGCGCAGCCCGTCAGCCGTGCGGCCGCTGACGACCTGCTGCAGGAGACGTGGCTTCGGATCCACAAGGTGAGACACACCTATCGGCCCGGTGAGCCGGTCGTAGCCTGGTTCTATGCCATCGCCCGTCACGTGCGCGTGGATCACTACAGAAAGGCGGCGCGGACGTCTCTGCGCGAGCGGGAATTGGAAGATATTCCCGGCGCCACGCATCTGGCCGCCGCCGGACGGAATGACGAGTTAGACGCACTGCTGGCGCCGCTGTCGCCGGGCGAGCGGGAGGTAGTTGAGCTGTTGAAGGTGGAGGGGCTATCCCTGGAGGAGGTCGCCCGCGCCACGTCGTCCACTGTGGGATCGGTGAAGCAGAAGGCGCATCGGGCCTACAAGAAATTGAGGGCGGTGTTGGGATTCAGCAAAAAGACGGAGGCGCACGTTGAACGACCGTGAAATCGATGAGCGCCTGAACAGCGCGCGGCCCCTCCAAGGCCCGAATCCCGAGACGCTGGAGCGGATTGCCGCCTCCGTGGCAGGATCCATGCACCCCGTTCGGCCCCTGCCTGCGCCCGCGGCAATGGCCTCGGCGGTCGCATCCATTTGCGCCCTCGTTGCGCTCGCAGGAGGAGCCGCACTGGGGTTCGCGGGCATCGCCAAAATGAGCTGGCTGGATCGCTGCGCAGTCTTCTCAGCGCTCGCACTTCTGGTGCTCGCGGCGGCCAATCAAATGGTAAGCTCCATGATCCCGGGTAGCCGGCGGCGAGTCTCTCCCGGCGCTCTGCTCGCTGCCTCCGCCCTATGCCTGATAACCGTTCTGGCATTCTGCTTCCGCGACTATCAGACCACCCGTTTCTTGCATGCGGGAATAGTCTGCCTCAGCCTCGGGCTGCTGCACGCCATCCCGGCCGGGCTGCTGAGCTGGCTCGTCTTGCGACGCGGCTATGCGGTCAATCGCGTTTCCGCAGGACTGGCCGCGGGAACGCTCGCCGGCCTGGCTGGAGTAGGCATGCTTGAGCTGCACTGCCCCAACTTTGAGGCCCCACACGTGCTGGTCTGGCACACCGGTGTACTCCTGGTCAGCGCCGCCCTCGGAGCACTGTGGGGCTGGGGTTTGTCATCGATTGCAGCGAAGCGGCAGAAAGCCACCGGCAAGGCCTGAAACTTCACGGGCATCTGCCCCCAGCCTTAAGGCACATACCCGAGTTGGAATGGATTACCGGCATGGGCCGCGATCAGATACCAGCCCGTGGCTCCAACGTGTTTCGATGGGCCGTACGTGTACCCGAATCCCGTATCCATCACGCTCGTGGCCGCCACCAGGCCCTCCCCTGTCGCAATCGGCTTGCCGCCCACCGTCTGCCCCACTCCAAGCTCGGTTTGCGCCGACTCGCAGGTCTCTACAAAGCGCATCGCACTCTGCAGATCAGCTAGCCGCACCGCAAAGCCTTCCGTACTGTCAAATGAACGTGCCACCAGCGCAGAAACCGTATGCGCCGTGCCTTCCAGCCACACCGCATTCGGATCACAGCCCTCCACCGTAGTAATCAGGCTCGCCGAATCAAACACCATCCCGGTGAACGACTCGCTGCCCGTGAGGTTGCTGTTGGTGGCTGAGGCGTTGTCGGTCGTCTGCAGGTGCTTCAGCGCCCAGTCAATGCTCTGCCGGTATTGGTTGCTGAGCAACGCAAGATACGACCACGTCTGGCAGTCCTCCGGTATCGGCCAGTAGTTGGTCGAAACCTGGTCGCCCAGGGTTCCGGTAAAGAAATATCCATCGGTTGCGTTGAACATCGCCACAACAAAGGCCCGCGCATGCGCCCCCAGGGCATGCCACGACATGCCGTTACTCGCGCTGCCGCCGTGGGTCAGCTTATCCAGCATGGTGAAGAAAGCGTACGCGTCGATGTTGTGCTCGGTCGACTTGCCGTTCGGCGATGGCACCGACTGGTTGTACTGATTGATGTTCGTTCCGAAGCGGAACCCGCCCGGGCCGTTGGTGTCGTAAGCGTTGGTCACGATCCAGTTGCCCACCTGCAGCGCCGCATTCAAAAACGCGGCATTGTGTGTGCGCCGATAGAGCTGCGCCAGCGCCATGCCCGCCCATGCCTGATCGCCAACCGCGCTGGTGTAAAAGTAAAACGGAAAAGCCGCCGGCGTGATAAATTGCCCGCCGGAAGCCGCCGCATTGCTGAAGTACGCCTGGGCGAACCTGCCGTCATTGAACGGGAAGTTGCTGGCCTGCGCATAAACCAGCCCCTGGCCCAGCACGCTGGCTCGCGCCAGCGAGTCCGGCGTTCCGTGCAGCAGGTAAGCATGGATCGCCACCGCGTTGTCATAGGTGAAAGCAGTCGAGAGCAAACCCGATTGATCCGCGTAGCTCTGGATCAGCCGCACCGCGCTGCCCGCGGCATACGCATCCATCATCTGGTTCAGAAACGCGATTGCCTTCCCAAGCGAATCCAGATAGGCGCGGGGGCTTACGTCCGGTCTGGCCTTGAGCGTTGCGGCGTGTGCGCTACCCGTAAAAGCGACGGGAGCCAGACCCGCTGCCGCGGCTGCACCCAGTGAATAACTGAAAAATTTCCTTCTGCTGACTTCTTTCACAGTTCTTACCCTCCGGGGTGAGGATTTCTAAGACAGAGGGAAACTACGCGCGCCCGCCCTCGCCGTCAAGGGCGATTTTCCTCAACCTACCTTCCGAAACCCCGCCCGCTCGTCCTTTACTTCCCGCCTTCCACTCCGGTCGTGTCTTTCGCGATAATAAAAAGTGCTATGTCAAGGCAAGAATTTCAGACCGAAGTCAGCCAGCTACTCCACCTCATCGTTCACAGCCTCTACTCGCACCCCGAGATCTTTCTTCGCGAGCTGATCTCCAACTCCTCTGACGCACTCGACAAGCTGCGCCATCTCACCCTGACCGACGAAACGTACAAGTCCCTCGTCGGCAAGAGCATTGACCCGCCCCGTATCGACCTTGAACTCGACGAGGCCGCCAAGACCCTCTCCCTCTCCGACACCGGCATCGGTATGAACGAGGAGGACCTCGTCTCCCACCTCGGCACCATCGCTCGCTCCGGAACCAAAAACTTCCTCGCCCAGCTCTCCGGCGACGCCCGCAAGGACTCCAACCTCATCGGGCAGTTCGGCGTGGGCTTCTACTCCGTATTCATGGTCGCTGACAAGGTTGAAGTCGTCTCCCGCAAAGCCGGCGAAGACAAGACCTTCAAGTGGACCTCTGACGGCAAGTCCGGCTTCGAAATCGAAGAGGTCTCCGGCGACCAGGCCCGCACCACCGCGGGAACCACCGTCCTCATTCATTTCAATGAGGACGGCGCCCCCTATGCGAATTCCTACCGCCTGCAGGAGATCGTCAAGAAATACTCCAACCACATCGCCTTCCCCATCTTCCTCATCTACGACAAGAGCGAGTGGAACGCGGAGAAAAAGGAGTCCATCAAGACTCGCACCACCGAGCAGGTCAACGCCGCCAGCGCCATGTGGCAGCGCCCCAAGTCCGAGCTCAGGGACGAGGACTACAAGGAGTTCTACAAGTCCACAAACGGCGACTGGGATGACCCACTCTTCTGGTTTCACACCCGCGCGGAGGGTACACTTGACTACACCACCCTCTTCTTTATCCCCTCCAAGGCCCCCCTCGACCTCTACCAATCCGACTACAAGGGCGGCGTCAAGCTCTACGTCAAACGCGTGTTCATCATGGAAGACTCACGCGATCTCCTCCCCCAGTACCTCCGCTTCGTGCGCGGCGTCATCGACTCGGAAGACCTGCCCCTCAACGTCTCGCGCGAAATCCTGCAGCAGAACAAGGTGCTCACCAGCATCCGCACCGCCAGCGTCAAGAAGATCCTCTCCGAGTTGAAGTCCATCGCCGCTAAAGATCCGGCGAAATACGTCGACTTCGTAACGCAGTACAACCGTCAGCTCAAGGAAGGCCTCTACGGCGATTTCGCCAACCGCGAGATACTGCTCGACCTCGTTCGCTTCAAGTCGACAAAAGTGGAAGGGCTCACCTCGCTGGCTGAGGCGAAGGAACGCATGCAGCCCGAGCAGAAGGCGATCTATTACATCACCGGCAGCTCTGAGAACATGCTGCGCAATTCGCCCTTACTCGAGGTCTACAAGAAAAAGGACGTCGAGGTTCTCCTGCTTGATGACGACATCGATGAAATCGTATTTGCCTCAATCTCCAAATATGGCGAGATCGATCTCAAAGCCGTCAATAAGTCCTCCACTTCAGAAGACCTCAAAGACGACTCCACGCCAGACAAGGCCGAAGAACTCAAGCCCCTGCTCGATAAGATCAAGGCCACGCTCGGCGATGCCGTCAAAGACGTCCGCGCCTCTGCGCGCCTCGCTGATAGCCCATCCGTTATCGTCTCTGACGAGGACGAGCCCTCCGCCCGCATGCGCCAGATGATGCAGGCCATGGGCCAGACAGATCTTCCCGAGCTGAAACCTACACTCGAAATCAACCCCGACCACGAGATCATACGCAAGCTGCTCGCCGATGCCGGCGACGGCAACGTAGAAGACGCTGCCTGGCTTCTCTTCGACCAGGCTCTCCTGCTCGAAGGCGTGCCCCTGCAGGATCCCGCAACCTTCGTCCAGCGACTCAACCGCGTACTTAATAAGACAATATAAACCACAAACACCGAAGCGCCTCCCGCAAGGGAGGCGCTTCGCGTTTCGCTTACCTCTCTAGTTCGTCTCGCTGACAAACACCGCGGTGGTAAGTGCCGGCACCGTCGCCGTTCCCTGCTGGCTGTTGAACGTCGACTGCCGCGTTATCGGATCCGCGGACGAACGCTGCTCCGGATGCAGCCGCAGCTTCATCCCTCGCAGCACCGTGTCAGTGAAGTTGACTTGAGCATTGGTTGCGTTGAAAACCACAACAATGTGCCTGTATGGGCCGTAATTACCGCCGTTCCCATCGAGTTTCATTACGATCAGTCCCGGCGTCTGGCTGACTCCGGTGTTGAGGAATGTGAGGTTCTGTTGTATCTCGGCCAGCGTGGCCATGCGGAACAATCCTGAGCTGTAGCGGATGCGCAACAGTTCCTGGAACGCCGCGGTCGTCGCTGCGATGTTCTGCGGTTGCGGCGTGTACGCCGGGTTTGAGAGCAGGGGCGTCATCAGCGGCCATTGCCCCTGATTCTGGCTCGCAATCGGCAGACCAATTCCCCAGTTAGCAGTCTGCCCTGTCCAGTCGATCTTGTTGAACCAGTCACCGGAGTTGTAGCTGTTCTGATCCATATCTTTGGATCGCAGCAGATCATCGCCGGCCTGGAAGAACGGAATCCCCTCGCCCAGCGTCACCAGGCTCATGCCCATCACCTGCCGCCGAGCCCTCGTCGCAATATCATCCGTGAAGCTCGACTTGAGTTGCACCGCATCGAACAAGTCCTGATTATCGTGCACCGATGCATAGTTGATCGCCTCGATCGGGCTCTTCGTGTAGCCGGTCGGTTGGCCATTGTAATCCACCTGCGCGCCGGTAACAGTTGAGCCTGCGCTGTTCTGGAATGTGTAGTCTCGCAGATCCCCGGTAAGCCCCACGCGAATCCAATCCCCGTACTGCAGTAGTTGCGACTGCTGTGACGACGTCGGCATCGTGTTGTTGGTGTACGTGCTCGAATCCGTGTAGAGCCCGGTCGCAAAGCCCTGCACACGCTCATCCGTGAAGGGACTGCCGCCGCGCACGCCGTCGCGAATGCGATCGTTGAACGAGCCGACGCCGAAGCCGTACAGATTGACCTGCGAGGCATTCGGCCCTATCTGATTATTTGCCGTATCCCCGAAGTTGAACCCTTCGCCATACAGGTAAATCCTGCTCCCGTCCACTCCATCCTTGTCCAGCGTGAGCGCGTTGAGCGCCTGCTGGATGTGCTGCATGTTGTAAGTGAACATGAAGCTCATGATGTCAAAGCGGAACCCATCAATCTTGTACACGCGCGCATTCAGCACAAGCGTGTCGATGATCAGCTTCTCCATCATCTTGTGTTCGGCAGCCGTATCCGCACAGCACGAGCCGGTCTCAATGTTGCCGTTCGCGTCGAGCCGGTGATAGTAACCGGGCACCACCTCGTCCAAATTCGAGTTTGGTCCTTCGCCTGCCGCGCTCGTGTGATTGAACACGACATCCTGAATCACCCGCAGACCCGATTGATGCAGCCCATGCACCATCGACCGGTACTCACGCACACGTGTGTACGGGTTGATGGCGTAGTTTCCAGCAGGTGCCATGTAATGCACCGGATCATATCCCCAGTTGTAAGCCGGGCTCGCGAGTGTCGCCTGCACTGCGGCCTGCTGCTGATCGCTATCCGGCGGAAACGCCGACAGATCGCCCGGCAGCAGCCACTTGCTCTTGTCCTCATTAACGCTGGCAATGTGAAACGACGGCAACAGGTGAACCGCTCTGAGCCCGCTTCGTGCCAAGGTTCTAAGATGCTGCATGCCGTCCGACTGCGGATACGTGAACGCGTCGTACATGCCGCGCGCCGTCTGCGGAACAGTCTTGTCGTTCACGCTGAAGTCGCGAATGTGCAACTCGTAAATACTGAGGTCGCCCACGCTGGCCAGCCGCGGCGAGCGATCCTCATCCCAGTCGTGCGGCTTGGTCTCGTCCGACTCAAGATCAGTGATGCGGCTCTTTGTGCCGTTGATTGCAAGGTCGATCGAATACGGATCGCTGGTTACGTTGTTATCAATGGCGCCATCCGCCGGCACCCATACATTCAGGGCGTAAAGGTAGTACTTGTTCTTCCAGTCACCCGTGCCGCGTGCCACCCATACTCCGTTGTGATTGTGCATGGGAATGACGGTTGACGGCGCCGCATCATCCGGATGATCGAATAGTTGCAGCGCCACCTTTTGCGCAGTCGGCGCCCACAGTTTGAGCTTTACCGCGTAGTTCTCATCGTCAGGCCAATCGTGCCAGCCCCGGTTCTCATCGTGGTGAAACACCACGCCCAACTTGCCGGAGTAGTAATACAGGTCGTCCAGCACGCCGGCAATCTGCAGCCCGGTGGCATACTGCAACGTCCCGCCCCCGTTCACCTCGGCCAACGCAAGCTGCCCGGTAAGCGCGGTCTCGATAGTGGAAACCTGCACACTGGACGGAATCTGCAGCACCGCATAACTCGCCAATTGCGGATAGCGCATTAACTCATCACTCGTCAGCGAACCTCCCGGCACCAGCGGAATAGCGCTGCCGCCAGTGATGCCCGCGGATGTCGCTGCCAGGCCACCCGTAATGCTGAAGTCAATCGCGTACGTGCTGCCGGTCTGGAGAAACTCTGGCCGGATGGCTACGCGTTGGCGATCGATCCAGTAGGCCTGCTGGCCTGCCAACTCGGATTGCAGGATCTGCGCCTGCGTGGGCGTAGTGGTGTACACCGTATCCACACCCGACAGCACCCACGCCTGGGTGCTGCTGTTGACAGCGAGATGCATGTCCGGTCCTGGGTCTTTTGCGCCGGTGCCGATGTTGTGCACAATAAACCCGAGATCCTGCGCGTTCGGTTTCAGCGCAACATCAAAATACGCGCCCAGAGAGTCATAACTCGTCACGCCCGTAAGTCCATCGTTAAAGTCGCCGCCGTACTCCTCCGTATCATTGAACGCATAAACTGTCCAGTTGAAGTAATTGCCGTCAGGGCGGAAGTAATGAATGCGCGCATAACCCGGCAGCAACACATTGGGGTTGTTAATGTCGACCTGCGTCTTGTATAGCTTCCCAATCCCGTTGTAAGCCCAGAACTCGCCCCCCATCGTCGAGGGATTCACAAACTCGTTGGGCCCGGGATCTTTTTGGTCGCCGCCCGCCGCTGAAGGATTGTGAAGGATCAAGCCGACGTTCTGAGCGCCACTGGTTACACCCACATCGAAATAAGCGCCATAACTGTCGTAACTGGTTGGCGGGACCAGTCCGCCGTTGTAATTCCCGGTGAACTCCGTCGTATCATAGAACGCATAAACCCGCCACGGACCGTAGTTACCATCATTGCGGTGGTAATGAATCCGCACATAGCCGGGAAGAATGGCATTGGGATGAGTTAGGTCGACAGCAACATCGTAGAACTTCGCAATCCCTGAATACGCCCAGTACTCGTTCCCCATCGTTGACGGATCCACAAAGTCGTCCGGACCGGGATCCTTTGCGCCGCTGGTAAGGTTGTGCAGAATCAGCCCAACCTGCTGCGCGCCATTAGTCACACCCACGTCAAAGTAAGCGCCATAGCTGTCGCTTCCCGCAATCTGCACCGGGCCACCGTTGTAGTTGCCCTGGTCCTCGGTGGTGTCGTCAAACGCGTACACCGCCCATCCGGAATAGTTCCCGTCCGGGCGATGATAGTGGACGCGTATCTTGCCCGCCGGTACAGCGGGATTGTTGGCAAAGAGCGTGTTCGCGGTGAGCAATACCAACAGTAGGACCAGCGTCTTCGCGGCGATCCTCAAAACGTGAATCTGCGTTCTGCTTGCGGGAATCATGGAATCTCCTGAACGTATCGTTGGCTCCGGGCTATGGAAACCCTGCTGGTCCAGTGCGGGAAGAAAGGGTGCTGATACAGCGCCGGAATCCTAGAGTGGCCCGGCGAGAATGTCAATGCCTTTGCAGTCCTGCCTGAGGGTGCGGATCCGGCGAGTGGCAGCGCGACCACAAACCGCATGGCATTTCCCCCAAAACCGCCCTGATTGACGTTCCCGCCGCCATAAGGCACCCTAGGAGTGACCATGACCATCGAGCGCCTTCAGGTTGGGGGAAAAATCCTGCTGCGTCTGTCCGGCCGCATGGATGCCGATAAGGCCGGCAAGTTGGAACCGGAATGCGACTCCTGCATCGCCGCCGGATTTACACGTCTCGTAATCGACCTCGGCGAACTCACTTACATCAGCAGCATGGGCCTTCGTTCCTTTGTCTCGGTCGCCAAAAAGCTCAAAGACAAGGGCGGAGAACTCCGCGTCTGTTGCCTCACCGGCCTGGTCCGGCAGGTATTTGAAATTACCCGGCTGACTCAAGTCTTTCCCATGCACGAGTCGGTCGAGTCCGCGCTTCTGGAAAGCTGAACGTGCCCTCCACTCGGCGAAAACCAGAAGTCACGTCTGGCTGCGCAGTGACAACGCAGATCGCACCGCAGCAACCCCGTCGCCCCCTTCTCGCCCGACTCCCGCACCCCTGGAAGCCACCGTTTCCTTGCGGTTGCGTTCTTGAAGGTCATCTCTAGGGTGGAAGTAGCCCCCGCCCGACCCGTTGTATCATTAACCGCACCGGAGACCACCGCCCATGACTTCTCAGGGAGACGTCACAAGCCTGCTCACTGCCTGGGGACAGGGCGACCCCAACGCCCTGAACGAACTCATGCCGCTGGTTTATAACGAACTCCATCGCATGGCCCAGCGCGCCTGGCGCGGCAGGGACCAGGGCGTTACCCTGCAGCCCACCGCCCTCATCAACGAGGCCTACATCAAACTGGCTGGCGCCGGAAACACATCCTTTCAGAATCGCGCGCATTTCTTTGCCGTGGCCTGCACCGCCATGCGCCAAATCCTGGTCAACCACGCTCGCAGCCGGCACGCCGGAAAGCGCGGTAGCGGCCAGATCGCCGTATCGATCGACGATATACAGCCCGCCGCCCGCCAGGAGGCAGCTGAAGTCATCGCCCTGCATGAAGCCCTTGAACGCCTCGAAGCGCTTGATGCACGCAAGAGCCGAGTCGTTGAAATGCGCTACTTCGGAGGCCTCAGTATTGAAGAAACTGCCGAAACCCTGGGCGTCTCCATCATCACCGTCAATCGCGATTGGCGCCTCGCGCGAGCTTGGCTCCTGCGCGAGATCAACGGCGGAGCCGCATGACAGCCAAAGCCGAGTGGGCGGAAATTGAGCGGCTCTTCAACCAGGCTGTCGATCTCCCACCGCACCTGCGCTGCGCCCTGCTCGCCTCCGCAAAAGCTCCCGTGCGGTCTGAAGTCGAAGCGCTCCTCAACACGGATGCCGAGACATTCCTCTCGACTCCGCCCGTGCATCTCGCCGCTGAACTGCTCGATCGGCAACCCAGCACTCTTAGCCCCGGCCAGCGCGTCGGCAACTACGAAGTCGAGTCCCTCGTCACCGTGGGCGGAATGGGAGAAGTTTATCGCGCACGCGACCCCTCCGGCACTCCCGTCGCCCTCAAAATTCTGCGCCGCCATCTCAACGCCAGCCCCCAAGCCGCAGACCGATTCCAGACGGAAGCCCGTGCCGCGTCCGCCCTCTGCCACCCCAACATCGTCATGGTCTGCGACTCCGGTGAGTCAGCCGCCGGCCTGTTCATCGCCATGGAATGGGTCGCCGGCCCCACCTTCCGCAAACTGATTGACGCCGGCCCGGTCCAAACCGCAACCGCCATCGACCTCTCGGCCCAGGCCTCGCGCGCCCTCGCCGCTGCTCACGCGGCCGGCATCCTTCATCGCGACATCAAGCCTGACAACCTCATGCTGCAAAGCGATGGCGTTCTCAAAATCCTCGATTTCGGCCTCGCTCGCCTCGCCGGCCCCGTCCGCCTCGATCCGGACACGATGGGCGCCTCCGGAACCATCTCCGGCACCCTCTCCGGCACCCTGCTCTACATGTCTCCTGAAATCCTGCGCGGCGAAATCGCCACCAGCGCCTCCGACGTCTTCTCTCTCGGAACGCTCCTCTACGAGCTATGGACAGGCCAGCATCCCTTCGCCGGCGAAACCCCGCTCGACGTATTCGAGGCCATCGAGTGCCGCCTGGTCCCTGCGCCTTCCACGCTCCGCCCCGGCTTACCCGCTGCCATCAATAACTTGCTCCTGCGCATGCTCGATCGCGACCCCGACCAGCGCCCCACCGCCCACCAGGCGTGCGACTGCCTCACCCACGAGATTTCGCGCGTGGTCAGGTCCGTTTCCAGATTTTCTTGAATGGAACTGCTCGCATCAGGCGAGCGGATCAGAGGCGGCTCAGCAGCTTGTGCGCGGACGAATCATAGATATGCGCCAACGGCGCCGCACCACGAGTTAGACAATTCCTGAGAGGTTGTCGTCCGGGCGGCTGTACGCAATCGACGCGCCCCCCGCAGAGCGGCGATGCGACACCAACCGCCCGGACGACAGAACCGCTCAGGAATTGCCTCCACCAGTGGAGGAACCCCTGTGTGTGAGAGAACCAAGGCATTCAAACCAGAATCATCAACCAGAACCACAACCTGCATCGACCCTCGAGCAGCGCCTTCGTTCAACGCCTGTTCAGCCGCCCAGTCCTGGCGTGAAAACACTCAATATGTATATAAGACCTCCCGCCAGGACCGCGGCAGCCCCCCCGAATGACGCCAGCCTCTTCGCCTTTAATAGCTTTCCCGGCGCAATTCATCGGAGCGACCGGGATATTTCCTGGCCGCTCACTGTGAATAACACCAATGAAGAGGACTTCGTATCATCCTCAGCCAAAGTTTTTTATTTGAGGTTATTTCCGCTTCCGCCTGGCGCCTTGAGCCGACAGACGTGCGATCAGCTTTTCATCCGTTTTGTTCGGCCGGAACAAGCTCAGGCTTCGCGAACACTGCGCAAAGCCGGGTACAGCTTGCGCCACTTTGCATAACCCGTCTTATAGGTCTCCACATCGGCCGGATCAGCCTCGATACGCTGCGCAACTTCAATGGCTTGCCCGCAGGCCTGGTCGAGATTCGCCCAGTGTTTTATGCCCACGCCGGCCATCAGTGCACACCCAAAAGCGCCGCCTTCTTCCGCGGTGAGAATCTCCACCGCGTGCCCGTAAATGCCGGCCTGGATGCGCCGCCACAGCGGACCGCGCGCGCCGCCGCCGCCAAGCCGGATTCCACTCACCGGAATGCCAAGTTCGGCAAACAGCGTGAATGTGTCCTGCAGCGAATAAGCCACTCCCTCCAGCACCGCCCGCGTAAAGTGCGCCGCCGTGTGCGAACTGTGAATGCCGGCAAAAGCGCCCCGCACTTCGGGATCGAGATGCGGGGTGCGCTCGCCGAGCAGGTAAGGTGCCCACTCCAGTCCCTGGCTTCCCGCGAGAATCCTCGCCGCCCCCTCGGTGAGGACGTCGTAGCCCTGCCCTGCGAAAAAGGTGTTGCGGAACCACTGCAGGCTCAACCCTGCCGACTGCGTAACTCCCATGACGTGCCACACGCCGGGCACCGCATGGCAGAACGTGTGCAGTCGTCCCTTGGGGTCTTTTGTGGGCTCGGCGGTGGCCGCGAACACCACCCCCGAAGTGCCGATGGTGGCCGACACGGATCCCGGTTGCAGGATGCCCATTCCCACGGCGCCAGCCCCCTGATCGCCGGCGCCCGCCACAACCGGCGTTCCGGCCGCCAGCCCCGTGAGCCGCGCGGCAGTGTCGCTGATGCGCGCGCACACTTCGGGCGATTCATACACCTGCGGCAGCCACTCCATCGGGATCCCGGCGGCTTCTGCCACTTCGCGCGACCAGCGCCGGTGGGTCACATCCAGCAGCAGCGTGCCCGACGCCTCCTGGACGTCGATTGCAAATTCGCCGGTGAGCCGGTAACGCACATAATCCTTGGGACACATCACGTGTCGCGTCTTCGCAAAAATCTCCGGCTCGTGCGTCTTGACCCACAGCAGCTTGGTCAGCGTGAAGTTGGGCAGAGCGGGATTGCAGGTCAGCTCGATGAGCTTTTCATAGCCGATCTTCTCGTGCAGCCAGTCGCATTCCGGCTGGGTGCGGGTATCGCACCAGATCAGCGAGGGGCGCAGCACAGCCCCGTTTTCGTCCAGCAGTACGGCCCCATGCATCTGCCCGGTGAGGCCCAGTGCGGCAATCGCCTCGCGCGGTTCGGGAGCGGCTGCAATCGCCTCGCGAATGGCTTCCTGAGCTGCCCGCCACCAGTCTTCCGGATCCTGTTCGGCCCATCCCGGATGAGGGGTGCGGAACGGCGCGTGCTCGCTTGAAGCCCCGCTGACCAGCTTCCCGTTCGCATCGACGATCACGGCCCGCGTGCCGCCCGTGCCCACATCCATTCCAAGGAACCACATAGCCGTTCACTCCCGCTGTAAATCGCTTTTCCTGAGCGTCCGCAGCATATCAGCTTTACCCGTCCGCGGAAAGCCAGCGAAGCCGTCGTCGCCGGCTGGAAAATCATGGACTATCGGCCATGCCCATGGCCACACTGACTTGCACCCGCAGCCCATGGCTACACTGACTTGCACCCGCACAGGTTCGGACGCCGGAGCGGCACAGGCTACCTGCTCAACCCAGGTGCTTCTCCAAAACCCGCATCTCACCGGCAGCGGCATGGACCTGCCCGAAGTCGCGCCCATCTTCGAGGAATTTGTGGATTCGCACGGTCTCACGCCGCGCGTTCGCTTCGTTCCCGGCAGTCTTTCGAGTCTCCCCTGCCCATAGCCGACTTCGAACACTCGTGGGACCGGACGCAATGGTGATCGGAATCAGGTAGCACTCGAAATCAGCCGGGAGGCGCTGCTCGCGTCTCCCGGCTCCGATAGCCAGTCAGGCGAAAAGCAGCTCCGGGACTCTATCGCGTAGCTTCGTACAAAAACCACGCCCGCCGTTCGGTCTCGTCAATCCAGTTCTCGATGATGCTGGTGGTCGCGTAGTCCTTGGCGTCGCTGGTAATCTCGTGTGCTTCCTTCAGATTCAGCGCCAGGGCCTGGTTGTCGTCGCGCAGTTCCCGCAGCATCTCGTCCGCCGCCACAAACGCCTTCTCGTTGTCCCGCACACGCTGCAGCTTGGCAATCTCTCCAATCGAGCGAATCGTGATCCCGCCTACCTTCCGCACCCGCTCCGCAATGTCGTCGCTCATCGCGAAGATCTGCTCGCCCTGCTCGTCCAGCAGCAGATGATAGTCGCGGAAATGCGGCCCGTTCATGTGCCAGTGAAAGTTTTTGGTCTTGATATATAAGGCGAAAACATCGGCAAGTAACGAATTCAGCGCACGCGAGATGCTCTGAACCTGCTCCGGCGTAAACCCGCCCGGCGCAACGGAATTGGCATTCTGAACTGCCTGTGTAGCCATGCACTCTCCTTGGTGGAATCTGCGCAAGTTCCCGCACGTTCCGTCTCTTCGGATGCTCGGCCACGCGGTTGCGTCGCACTTTTAAGCCGGCGTACCCTCCCTGAGAGGGCTCATCTTCCACCCCGCCGTATTCATCCCCTCGACCCCGGCCTGGCCTCCTGCTTTTGCAGATACCTGCCCCGATCTCCACACCCATTCTCAGCCCCAATTCCGCCTAAACTTCACTTATGGCAACCCTCCCCAACCTGGCAGGCTACGATCCCGGTCTGCCCGCGGCGGTCGACGCCGAAAAAACCATCCTCGGCGCCATCCTCCTCGACAACGCCGCCCACTCCGAGGCCGCCGAAAAGCTCGAACCCGACGATTTCTCCCTCGATTCCCACAAACGCATCTATCAGCGCATGGGCGACCTGCTCGCCGAGCAGCGCCCCGTCGACATCGTCACCCTCGCCAACGAACTCGCTAAGTTCAAGGAAATCGAAGCCGTAGGCGGCGTCGCCTACCTCGCCTCGCTCACGGAAGGCCTTCCCCGCCGCCCCGTCATCGAGGAGTACATCAAGATCGTCAAGGACAAGTGCCTGCTCCGCCGGCTCATGTTGATCTGCTCCCAGGCCATCGCCCGCGCCGCCGACCAGAGCGAAACCGCCCTTGAAGTCCTCGGCGCCGCCGAAGCCGGCCTCCTCGAAGTCAGCGAAAAAAGCGTCCAGAACGGCTTCCAGAGCCTCGACCAGATCGTCGCCGGCTCCTTCGGCTCCATCGACAATCTCTACAAGCAAAGCCGCGAAGTCACCGGCCTGGCCACCGACTTTTACGAGCTCGACCGCAACACCAGCGGATTCCAGAAAGGCGAGCTCATCATCATCGCCGCCCGCCCCTCCATGGGCAAAACCGCCTTCTCCGTCAACATCTGCCAGAACGCTGCCGTCAACCACGGCGCAGTGGTGGCCGTCTTCTCGCTCGAAATGGGCAAGGAATCCCTCCTTCGCCGTATGCTCTCTGCCCAGGCCTGGGTCGACCAGCGCAAGCTGCAGACCGGCTTCCTCGGCCGCGAAGACCACGACAAGCTGCAAAAGGCACTCAACGACCTCGTCGAAGCCCGCCTCTTCATCGACGACACCGCCGGCATCTCCCTTGCCGAAATGCGCGCCAAGGCCCGCCGCCTCAAACAGCAGAACAACGGCCAGCTAGACCTCATCATGATCGACTACCTGCAGCTCATGAGCGCCACCCTGCCCTCAGCCGGCGGCAAGCGCTATGAAAACCGCACCCAGGAAGTCTCCGCCATCTCCCGCGGTCTCAAAGCCCTCGCCAAGGAGCTCGACGTCCCCGTCGTCGCCCTCTCACAGCTCTCCCGCTCCAGCGAACGCCGCGGCGACGACAAGCGCCCCCTGCTCTCCGACCTCCGCGAATCGGGTTCCATCGAACAGGACGCCGACGTCGTCATGTTCATCCACCGCGAGGCCTACTACAACCGCGATGAGGAAATGTCCGAGTCCGACCGCGCCAAGTCCGAGATCATCATCGCCAAACAGCGCAACGGGCCCACCGGCACCATCCACCTCAACTTCATCAACAAGTACACCCGCTTCGACAACCCCGCCGAAGCCGTCCCCGGCGCAATGTAGCCAAAGGGCTTTGTGTCACCACAACATCACAGGCAACCGCAAACGCCTTCGAGGAGATGTTGTCTCAGGACGCGGCTGCACAAGCCGTCATGGCGCGGCTCGGCCAGAGAGGCGTCGGCCGCAACCGGCCTCCCTACCTCGCCACCTCGCCCTTGGCCAGAAACTCGATCAAATCGGGAATGCGCACCGGCTTGGCCAGAAACACCACCCGGTCGGAATGCGGAAACTCAAGGTCGGCAGGCTCGAAGTGCAGCAGGTTGGCTGACGTCATCATCACCCGGCAGTCGGGCTGCTCCGCCGTGAACCACTCGGCCAGCTCAACTCCGTTCATGCCCGGCATCACAATGTCTGTGATGAGGACCTGCGGACGGAACTCCGCCGCACCGCACATGGCGTCGCGGCCGCTGTACACAGCCCGGCTCTCGTAACCGTAACTCAAAAGAATTCTGGCCAGAGAGTCAGCGATCGCTCTCTCATCGTCGACCACCAGAACACGCATAGACATGGGAATTCCTGATCGAAAGTCAGCAGCGCTGCGGGTCCAATATAGCGCAATCCGCTGCCAGAATTGACCCCGTACAAACCCTGATGTTGCGATAAATCTTCGGTCACCGCTTGTAGTTGTCTTCGAGCAACAAGGCTCCCCATCCTCCTGCCCGGCGCCTTCGCATCCCCTCACATCTCGTTCATCACCTGAACCACCCGCCCGACAATCAAGTCCCCTGGCGCTTCGCCCGGCTCTGGGTCGATCAACTCCACCGGCGCCGCCCGGTTATACGGCCTCAACAGGAGTCGGCTCGTCTGAAAGTCCGCATACCTGATCTTCAGCCGCGCATCGTGGCGGATAGCATAGAGATTCGCCCGCGCCGGACGATACTGCTGCAATGTGTTGTAATGCCGGTCCAGCACTAACACCGCTCCCGCCAGCACCACAGGGTCCATCGCGCCCCCGTCCCCGGCACCCGTCTCGATCGCCAAAAACCGGACCCAGGCGCGCCGGCTCGTCGAACACCGCGCCCAGCAACCCGCCAGCAGCCCCGCCTGTACCTGCACCAGCCTCTGCACCGCCCCGGGCCTGATCTGTGGCTCGAACATCGCGGTGGCGTGCGACACCACCGGTACATGCAGCAAATCCTGCTCATCCCCCCACACCGGAGAGGCCCGCGACGGCAGTAGATCGGCTGCCGTCAACTGCTGCGCCGCCAGGATCCGGTCCATTCCCTCCAGGGACAGTTGCCGCCGGGCATTCAAAAAGTTCGACAGATGCGACTGGCCGAACCCCGTCTGTCGCGCCGGCAGCGATACGCTGACGGTGCCCCGCTGTATCCTGCGAAGCACTTCCAGCCGGAGACGCTCGTGCATCTGCGAAAAATTCATGTGGAAAATTTGCCCAGGGCAATAAGAAGCCCAACCATCCAATTGCTTGCAGCAAAACAATTAATCGTGAATCGCTTCATTCTCGCGGTTCTTGAGTTACTTGGAAAGTTGATGGGGCAAATTCCCGGTTTTCCCGTTGACCTTAAAGACACCGCCTCGTAAATTAGCTCCACTTACACTGCAAACCTCGGGGTACGCCTTCTGACCGCGTTGAGCGCCTGATCCATCCCGCTACAAGGCAGATTACTTGCCGGACGGTAAAACCGCCCTCGGGAGTTTCCACTCTTCGCCGCAGAGGCAAAACCTGGAGTTATGAGGCCCGAGTTAGAGGCCACAAACTCTCCGTTCGCAGTGTTGTTATAGTCCCGTATCTGCATCTCGCCGCTATGACTTATTCAGAAGGAACCCGGCAGGCACACCCCCGACAGGACGGTTCGATCCTGGAGGACCTGCGCTCGCTCCAATTACCCCGAGCCAAATCAAGGAAAAAACAATCGGCCGGGATCAGCACCATGGGAGATTGCGTCATGGAGTTGCGCGTGCAACTGAAAATTTGCGAGGGGTGCGGCTGTCTTTGGTACCGCCCCCAGAACCATTGCAGTTCTTATTGCAAAGAGTGCGCCATCCGGCTTAAAGACTTTCCGGTGGACACCCGCCGACGGCGCGGGATCACATATAAACCTGCTCACCTGCCGCTGATCCGCGTTTGGGCAGAAGCAGGGGGTGCGGAATGAGCGCCGCATTGCAATTTCCAGCCTTGGCACGAGCCGCCTCCGCACAGCGTCAGGTGGTCATCGACCGAATTCATGGAACTCAGGGTCAGGCGGCAGCCGCCGCGGTTCAGCCCTCTCCAGCAGACGCCGCAGCGCCTCCGGACTCTCCAGCCCGAGGCTTCGGGCCGCAGCCCGAACGGCAGCCCGATCAGGTCGTCCAGCCTCCGCCCGGCCTTCCTTCCGCCGCGCCGCCCCCGCAAACCCACCCCGCCCCGCCACCCAATCTGGCTTTCTACCGCAAGCAGACTGAGGCCCTCCTCAGGCGCTATCTCTACGCGTCCATGCTGGTGGGCCGCACACCCTCCATGCTCACGGAACCTCTGATGCGCGGGTTTGCCTCCCACCAGCCGGTCCATACGTTCGAGGATTGCGTCATCTTCGTCCTCGATATGGAGAGCGCCCTCGCTCGCCTCTCCCGCGCCGAACGACTGCTCCTGACCCGCGTGGTTCTCCAGGAATACACAATCGGGGAAACCGCCCTGCTCCTCAACCACTCGCATCGCATGATCTACCGCCGCCTCTCCGATGCTCTGGACCGGCTCACCTGGATCCTGCTCGACAATGGCACCCTCCAAGTCCCGCGCCGGCCCAAACCCACGCCGCCACCCGACCCGGAGGACTAAACACGGATGCCCATCCCAAGCGCCCGCTTGGGATGGGCATTCTTTCTTCTCGCGTCACACCACAAAGTCCCTGTCGACTTCTTCCGTCGACAGAATGGGTGACGACCAATCTGCCGGCCCCGCAGGCGCGATTGGCCTCACCGCAGGTGACTACTTCATGGCCTTCTTCAGAACCGCTGTCCCCTTCTCATCCATCAAAATTGCCGACTGCAATTTCCGGAACGCGACCGCCTTATCAGCCGGAATCTGCACCTGCTTCACCACGTACTCGCGCTCGTAGTGCAGCATGTTGCCCTTGGCCGTCACCGTCGAGTGATAGCTGGCGAAACCCATATCCACATCCACCGGATCAGGCATCTCATCCACCTCGTACCCCTCCGGCAACGTGATGTCGTAGCTGTCGTGCCAGCGGCCCGTCGCGTCCAGATCGATCGGCACCAGCCGCGGCTTGTCGTCAAACGCACGCGACATCGAGCCCACCACCCTCGGCCGCACCAGCAGCAGCGTTCCCGCCGTATGCGCATACTGGCTCGCCGTCAGCTTGTAATGAAACTCCAGCGGCTTGTCCAGCGCCGGCGTCTGCACAAACTGGAACGACGTCAGCGACACCCCCGGCAAATCCCGCGCAATCCGCTTCTCCCAGTACTCGCGCCGCTCCTTCTCGTCCGTGTACTTGAGAAACGAACGGAGATCGCCGCCCTCAGGCCCCGTATGCACCGCATCCAGCGAACCTGTCAGCGTGCCATCCAC
>NZ_DASXYM010000183.1:0-4552 GCF_036502485.1 Occallatibacter sp.
CTCCCCCGCCCCCGCGCTTCCCCAACTTCGTTGACGTTCTTCTCATGGGCATCCTGTTTGCCTTCGGCTGGCTCGCCTCCGCCGCCGCCGCCGCCACAGCCCTGAGTTCCCATCTCTTCGGCGTGCATACTGAAAAGCAGGCCATGAACGACATCCACTACGCGCTGGGCAGTCAGGGCGTGTGGTATCTCGTCTCACTCGCTTTGTGGATGCTGGTCTTCCCGCGCATCTGGCACACCGGCTTCTTTGCCGGCATCGAGTGGCGCGCCCGCGCTGCCCTGCGCCTCCGATGGCAGCTCTTCTCGGCGGCCTTCGCCTGCTTCATCCTCGCCATCATCGATGGCGTGCTGATCCCCGGCCCCAAAGAGGCTCCCATCGACCAGGTCTTCCGCATGCCCGGCGGAGCGTGGTTCCTGTTCGCATTCGGCATCACTCTTGCGCCGCTCATCGAGGAGATGATCTACCGCGGATTTCTGCTGCCGGCCCTCTGCACCCTCTGGGACTGGACCGCCGAACACCTCCAGAACCGCCCCGCTCCCTGGCCCGACGCGAACGGCAAGGTGAAATGGTCCGTGCCCGCGATGGTCTTCGGATCCATCGCCGCCAGCATTCCGTTTGCCCTGATGCACGGCCAGCAGACCAGCTACTCCATCGGCACCTTCGTCCTGCTGTTCTTCGTCAGCGCCGCCCTCTGCTGGATTCGCCTCAGCACCCGCTCGCTGGCCGCAAGCACCGTCGTCCACGCCTGCTACAACCTGCTCCTGTTTGTGCTGATGATCTGGGGCACCGGCGGCTTCAAGCACCTGGACAATATGTGAAAGCAGCTCCTCGCCGCTGGCTTCCAGGTGCGCGTTCATGCGTCGCTTCATCAGAATCTCAGACCAGGAATTCGCTGGCGCCCGTATGCTCGCAAAGCAAGGCAAGAACTAGAAGCTAGCAGCTAGAATTGAACCGATGACCACCCCAACCCACGCCCGGCAACTGCTCTGCCTCCTCGCCCGCACCAGCTTCAAACTCGGACAGTTCAAGCTCTCCTCCGGCGCCACCAGCGACTACTACATCGACTGCCGCACAACCACGCTGCACGCCGAAGGCGGCCGCCTCACCGGCCACGCCATCCTCGAACTCCTCGAAGCCAACCACATCGACGCCGAAGCCGTGGGCGGCCTCACCATGGGCGCAGACCCCCTCGTCTCCAACGTCGCCACCGCCAGCGCCTGGCGCGCCCAGCAGCACCCCGGTGCGCCCCTGCTCCACGGCTTCCTCGTCCGCAAAGCCGAGAAGGCCCATGGCACCGGGCGTCGTATTGAAGGCTTCTGCCGCCCCGGCGCGCGCGTCGTCATCGTCGATGACGTCTGCACCACTGGCGCGTCCACCATCAATGCCATTGAAGCGGCCAAAGAAGCCGGCATGACCGTCGCTGCCGTGGTCTGCATTGTGGAGCGCGAAGAAGCCAACGGCCGGCCCGCCGTCGAGTCCGCCGCCGGATCCGCTCCGTTCCTGCGTCTCTTCTCGGCCAACGATGTCCGCGCCGAGCACGTCAAGCAGTTGGATACCGCAAAGGCCTGATGAGCACTGACCTGGAGGACAAAGCTTTAACGGCCGCGCAACTCGTCTGATTCTATGCACAAAAACAGGAAAGCCCCGACGGGGGGTGCGGGGCTTCCCTGTTGCCTATAATTTACGCTTGCGTCAATCGTGCCACGGAGCAATTCCCAGAATCCCGATCCGGTTCAGGCTACCCTGAAGTGGCCTCTTGCGTAGAGAGCACCATCGTCCAGGTTCGCCGTCCCCAATCCTGAAAACCGCGCTTAATTGCCCGCCGGCCCGCCTGACTTCGCCTGGGTGCCGTTATCGCTGCCACCCATATTCGTCAGCAGCCTGATCTCCACGCGGCGGTTCTTCTTGCGACCCTCCGCCGTGTTGTTCGGCGCCACTTCCTTATCCTTGCCAATGCCGATCAGGTAGAACCGGTGCGCCGGCACCCCGTACTTCGAGGCCAGATACTGCACCACCGCGTCGGCGCGGCGATTGCTAAGCGCATAGTTGTACTCGGCAGATCCCGTCGAGTCCGTCCCGCCGGTTACCTCAAGAATGTAGCTCTTCGCCGAGTTCAACTGTCCGGCAAACTGATCCAGTTGATCCTTGTCGTCTTTGGTCAGCGCTGCCTTGTCAAAGCCGAATGTCACGGCGACGTCTGCCATGGAACGGTAGTTGTCCAGCCCTTTCACCACCTGGTCCAGCGAGTCGGCGCGGTGAACCGCATTGTTGGCCGCGGTCTCGGCATCCCCGGCCGCCTTTTGTGCGCCCTGCGCACTCTGCTGCGCCGTGTTGGCCGCGCCCTGCGCCGTCTGAATGCCGCTCTGCGCGCGCTGGTCCACGTCCTTGATGTTGCGGTTGTTTTCCGCTGTCTTGTCATCCAGCGCGTTGGTCTTGTCCACCAGCGGCGCGGTCTGGTTCCGGACGTAGTTCTTCGTGGAGCAACCTGTCACTCCTGCCAAAGCCAAAGCGACAACGCAAAGCCCGGAGCTGAGCCCAAATCGAGAAATCATGGTTTGTTTTTCCTCCTGTCGCCGGTGTGCAGATAGACCTCGGACCCGGCCGACATGTTGTCCGTCACTCCATTGGATGCACCTCAGGAGCCAAACCGATGACTCGTTCCAAGTTTCACAAAAAACAACCCTTACCCCGGTCCTTCCATCCGAGATCATACCCCTGAACCATGTAAACTTTACCCTTCCGGTAAGGATTTGCCGCTGCTTGATGACGAGCAGACTCTCATTTTCGTCACTTCGAATGACCCAATGTAAGGCAAAGATCACAACCCCGAGTCCGACTCGCACTTCGGTTCATCCAACACCAGTCACCTAAAATAAGTTGCCGCCCGGCTAAGCCAGCCACCGCGCCGGGCTCCACATTCCATGGACCTCATCGAGAAAATTCGGACTCTGCCCACCCAGCCCGGCGTTTACCTCTACAAGAACGCCGAGGGCGAAGTCATTTATGTCGGTAAGGCCAAAAACCTCCGCTCGCGTGTCCGCTCGTACCTCCTTGAGGCCAGCCAGGCCAACGCCAAAACTGGCTCCCTGATGCGCGAGGCCGTCGACCTCGACTACATTCTCGTGGCCAACGAACACGAAGCCCTCGCCCTCGAGAACAACCTCATCAAGCAGAAAAAGCCGCGCTTCAACATCCTGCTGCGCGACGACAAGACCTATCCATATGTAAAGCTCACGCTGGCCGATCGCTATCCGAAGGTCTTTGTCACGCGCCGCCTGCGCAAGGATGGCAGCGCCTACTACGGTCCGTACTTCCCGGGCAACCTGGCGCACCGCATCGCGGACCTGCTGCATCGCTCGTTCCTGTTGCCGAGCTGCAAGGTGGATCTCTCGCGCTACCACCCGCGACCGTGTCTGCAGTACTACATCAAACGCTGTCTTGGGCCCTGTGTTGAAGGACTGACCACGCCGGAGGAGTATCGCGAGGCGGTGCGCGACGCGCAGCTCTTCCTCGAAGGCCGCCAGCAGGAGCTGGGCCGCTCGCTGGAGACGCGCATGGAGGCGGCCGCCGCATCGGAGCAGTTCGAGCTCGCGGCGAAATATCGCGACCTGCTCATCACCGTGAACCAGGTGCAGGAGAAGCAGCGCATAGCCTCTCCGGACAGTGACGATGCGGACGTCTTCGGCTATCACTACGAGAACGACATGCTGGCCGTGAATCTCTTCCACATGCGCGCCGGCAAGATCGTCGATCGCCGCGACTTCTTCTGGGAGGAGCTGTCGAAACTGGTGCAGACCGAGGAAGATCACGCCGAGAACACGTCGGAAACGGCTCACCCCGCAGGCGCCTTCCATCCGCCGGCGTTTTTCTCTGCCCTGCTCAAGCAGCTCTACATCGATCAGCAGTACGTGCCGCGCTCCATCCTGGTGCCGGTGGACTTCGCCGATCGCGATGCGCTCTGCCACCTGCTTGCCGAGCGCACCCGGCATCGCGTGGAGATCGCCGCGCCGCAGCGCGGCGAGAAGCGGTCGCTGGTCGACCTCGTCGGCCAGAATGCGAAGCAGAGCTACGACCAGCGTTTTCGCGTGCTGCAGCCCTCGCAGAAGGCGATCCAGGAATCGCTGCAGGACCTGCTGGTGCTGCCCGAGCTGCCGCGCCGCATCGAGTGCTTCGACATCTCGCACATCCAGGGCGCGGAGACCGTCGCGTCGATGGTGGTGTGGGAGAACGGCGCGATGAAGAAATCCGACTACCGCAAGTTCCAGGTGAAGACAGTCGCCGGCGTGGACGACTTCGCCTCGATGCGGGAGATCGTTGGCCGCAGATACAAGCGCGTATTGCAGGAGACCGGTCCTGCGGAGCTGACCGAGACATCCGACAGCGAGGCACGTGCGCGCAACGGCTCCGAACGACGGCCTATGCCTTCACTCGTCCTCATCGACGGCGGCCTGGGGCAGCTTCACGCGGCGGCGGCGGCGCTGGAAGAGCTGGGGCTGACGACGCAGCCGATCGCGTCCATTGCAAAGCGCGAAGAGGTGATCTACCTCTATGG